>CAIVPZ010000150.1 GCA_903907955.1 uncultured Acetobacteraceae bacterium
ACACCGACGTGCCCGGCCGCCGGATCGTCAGGCTCGCCGTGCCGGCCGGAACCGACGGCGGCAGGCAGATTTGCAGCCGCTCGCCGCCGGGCAGTTCCGTCGCGCAGAGCGGGCTTCTCGGCCCGACATCCTGCCGGCGCAGCGCGCCGGCGAGGATGGCGATGTCTTCCAGATCGTCATAGTCGAACGGCAGATCGTGGCGGGCGAAGATGCCCTTCTGCCGGACAAAGACCTCGCCCGGCTTGTTGATGGCGATCTCCTCCGTCGTCGGGTCGTCCAGCCAGTGCAAGATCGGCTTGAGCAGATGCCGCAGCTGCGGCGCGGCCTCACTGGCCATTGGCGGCGCCGGTCACGCGCAGATTGTAGATGTCCGAGAAGTCCAGGTCCCTGGCGACGAAAATGGCGACGTTGTCGCCCTGGTTCTTCTCCAGCGTGGGCGGAATGTTGATCGTGGCCTGCAAGGCGGTGTCGGACACGTTCGTCCCGTTGGACTGGAACGAGTTGAAGAACGTGCCGCCGCCCGATCCGGCGTTGGCGGCCAGCGCGGTGCCGGTCTGCAGGCCGCCCTGGATTACCGACAGCAGGATCGCCGAGCCGAAACGCTCCCACCAGTGATTGTTGACGCCACCGGGCAGACCCGAACGGCCCAGCTCGTCCGTGCCCGGCGAGGACAGCTCGATCACCGCGTGGTCCGGCGTCTCCGCGCGGTCCCACAGCACGAAGACCCGATCCTGCCCTTGGGCAAGGCCATGGCCGATTTCACCGACGACAATCGTGCCGCGATCGAGCAGCACGACGTTCCCCGTCGTGCTGCGCACGTCCTGCGGCAGCACGCATTTGACGTAGCCCGCGAGCTGGCTGTCGATCGCCGTTTGCAGGGTGCAGGGGATCATCGTCCCCATGGTCACCATCATGTCGGGATGCGGCAGGAGCCGGGCCTTGGAGCCGCTCAGCACCGTCGGCTTGAGCATGTTCGCCAGCGCCGACGGTTGCGCGGCGGCCAGGCTTGCCTGGGCGCCGGTCACCAGGCCGGCAGAAGACGGCAGCGCCGCCGCGGGCTCCACAACACCCCCGCCGCCCGAGAACGCGAAAATCGGGCTTTCCGCCGGGGTCATCTCGTGCTGCCGCGGCGGCGCGAACATCGAGGCCGCCGGCGACGCCGCCGGCATGGGCAACGCACCCGGCGCGGCGGTGGGAGGCGATTGCTGCGGCGGCGGCTGACGCAATGCCCCGCCGGTCCAGGCGGCCAGGTCAGGTTGCGGCTTCACCTCCTGGGTGGCCTTGGTGAGGTGACTGATCCAGATGAAGGAGAGGAACACCACCAGCACCAGGCCAGCGACGCCGATTTTCTGCACCGCGGTCAGCTGGCGGCCCGGCGCACCCGAGACGATCGACCCCGGCGCGTTGACGCCGCCGGGCACGCCATTGTTCCCGCTGCCGCTCATTGTGGGGCATCCTTGACGACCCGCTGTACGTTCGGGCTGGTGGTTTCAGTTTCGGGGTTCTTACCCACCGGATCGAATGCGCGGTTCCAGATGGCAAGCACCGTCTGACCGTCTCGCAGCCGCCAGCCGCGCGCGACGGAATCGACCTGCACGAGATCGCCTTTCACCGCGTAGTTCGGCGTGGCTTCCTTGCCATCCGGGTTGATGACGAAGACGGACGGAATGCGGACGTTGCCCGGAAAGCGAAACACGGTGCTGTAGCCGTTGTCGAAGACCTCCAACGGCAACAGGGTCCGGTTCCCCTGGGCGATGTAGTGCCAGTTCCGGTCGCCCGAGAAGGGGTCCCTCGCCTTCTGCTCCATCTGCTGGTGCGCGAGTTGCAACTGGTATTGCGCGGCACGCGCCTGCGCCTCGGCCAGATCCTTGGCGGCTTGCGCCGCCGCCGCCGCACTCTGCCGCGCGGCTTCGTCGGCCGGATAGGTGAACTGGACGCTGTAGTAGATCCCGGGCGCGGTCACGCTGAGGCTCTCGGCCGGAACAGTCGTGATCTCAAACACGTAGCGGCGCATCTCGCCGCCTTCGGTCGAGGTCAGGACAATGGCCGGCTGCAACGGCAAGGCCTCCTGTGACTTGAAGAACAGGAAGTTGCCCTTCGGCATCGCCTTGAGGTTCTTGCTGTCGGTCACGGCAACGGCCGTGACCGTCTCCCTGGGACCGAAGGCGACCACGAGAGTCGCGCCCACCGCGGTCGAAAGATGGACCACCTGCCCAGGGTTGTAGGCGAGATAACGCATGCGCGCATCCTGCCGGCCGGGGACCGGGTGCTCCTCCGCCCAGGCAGGCGATGGCAAGAGAGATGCGCAGAGCAGCGCCAACGCGATCCGTCTCATTGGGCGCTGTCCTCCGCGGCCTGGTAGGACATGACGATCACCCCGCCCGGGTTCCTGAGACGCAGCGCAATCGGCAGCGTAGCCACGGTCCCGAATTGCAGGGTGGCCGTCCACGTCGTCACGACGGGCTGCTGTCCGGTGATGGTGAGCACGCGGCGGTAGCGAATCTGCTGCACATCCGCGGCGATGTTCGCCGACGAGATGTGCTGGATCTCGACCACGCCCTTCTTCCCGACCGTCATCTGCGGCGACGCCGCGTTGGGATAGTTGAACCAGCCCTGGTACTGGGTGCGGGGCGCATCCGCGCTCATCCCGGACACCGCGTCGTATCCGTACTGCGCGGTGTCGTAGCTGTAGCCCTCGCGCAGCCGCACGTACTCCCACAGCGCCGCCGTCACGACCGCCTGGCTCTGCGTCGCCGGCAGACGGGAGAGGGCGACCGAACTGTCGACTGTCCCGTCCGGGCGCACCCACAGATAGACCGGCACGACCTTCGTCAAAGGCAGCAGGGAGGCTATCGTCCAGGCCTGCCCGAGATCAGCGAGGATGGCGATGGCCGCAACGACGGCAAGCGCCTTCGAGGTGCGCTTCACCGCGTTGGTGCGGTCACGCTGGAAAGATTCGACCTGCTTGTAGTGGTCGCTCAGGCCCGTCCGGCCGACTGGCAGCGCAAGGCTCTCGGCGTTCATTCCGCCCCGCCGGAACGCGGGAGCTGAAGGTCCGCCGGGCTTGCCTGCCAGTGGCCGGTGTTCAGTGCGAAGACAGGCCCCGTCGGGGTTGCCAGCACCTCGGTGTGGCTGCACGCGGCGAGGCCGACCAGCGCAGCCAGAATCACAAGGGTTCTCACCCACGTTCTCCTTCTCGTGTTTTCAGTTGGGGGGAGCGCAGGGTGACGCAGCTCTACGTCGGCTTTCGCGTGGCCATGCTGACCGCCTTCGAAGCGCCGCTCGAAGCAAGGCTGGTGAACGCGTTCATGATCGCGGCACCAGGGCTGGTGCCCAGGCCGCCGCCGATCGTCGCTGCGATTGCCGGCAGCGAGATGATGATGAATGCGCCCATTGCGAAGAACATCGCCAGCTCGATCAGAATCTTGAGTTCGACCGACACCGCCTCCAGCCCCGACGCCTGTTGCGTCAAAATGGCCCGCATGTACGTCCTCTCGCCCTGCAGCACCGCGTTGAGTGTAACGTTGATCAGCAGAGTCAGGAGGCTGTACGTAATCAGCATCCCGATCCACCGGTGCGTCACCGCCTTCGTCGCCTCGAACAGATAGCCGACGATCACAACGGGGCCAATTGCAACGATAACCCCAGTGACAATGATCGCGAATTCGTAGATTGCGAACGTCACGATGAGCAGCACCATCATAACCAACTCGATCAGCACGAGGCTCACCGCATCGATGACATCGTAGATCGCGATCTGCTTGCCGACGGTTTCAACGGTGTGCTCCGTCACCTGCCACATATTGTCGAAGATGGCAGGAATGGTATTGGCAACCGTCTGAGACCCACCCGCCGCCGTGGCAACCCAGTTCGGAATCGTCGTCATGAACATGGTTTGCACGTAGGCCGTGAACAGACCGGAGGACGTGAGGATGCCTACGACCAGGGCAACCTTGATGATCCGGGTGATGCCCCCTCTCGCGTCCATATCGCCGCGCATCACCAGAATGCCCTGGATAATGATCCAGAGCGTGACGCATGCCAGCAGCGGCGTCGCCACCGCCGCGAGCAGGGATGTGATGGACGACTGGATTCCGGTGCCGAACGCCTCTCCGAAATTCGTCGCCATGTTCGTAAAGGGGGTCTGGTCCATTTGCTACCGGGACAGATTGGCCGATGCCGTTCGGGCAGCCTGGCACCAAGACGCAGGCGCCATATTGCGGGAACACATCGAAAGAGTCATGGCGATCAAAGGACCATCATGACCGTAATAGGCTGGATCCGCCTCCGGATCGGTCTTGTCGGTCTTCACAAAGCTGTCGGCCGTTGCGCCATGCATCGCGCTGGTGGCGTTCCGACAGTCGGCCGAGTTGTCGTAGCTATGATCGTTTTGGCATATCTTCAGGACGCTTTCACGTTCCACCTGATGGGTCTGGTACCAGTCGACGGTATGCCGCGCGCGCTCGAGCGCGACCGCAGGGGTCGCGACCACAGCCAGGAGCGCAGCCGCCCCGATAGCGCGGAAGCACCTCAATTGAGCGTTCCGGTGAACATGGCCGCAGCCTGTTCATGGCTCTGCCGGATGCTTTGCTGCGCCGCCTGCTGATCGGCTTGCGCCTGCGCCGTCACCATGGCCTGAAGATTCTGCGCCTGGGCCTGCTGCCCCTGGATCGCGTTGCTCTCGATCGCGATGCGGCCGTTGATAGCGGTCACCTGCTTGATGTCGGTCGCACCCTCCAACTCGGCCTGCATCGCGTTCAGATTTCCCTGGCGCTGCTCGATGGACGCCAGATTGGCCGCCGCGATCCCCAGGATATTCGCCATGGAGATGGCCGAGCGGTTGAGCAGGTTGGCCTGCGGATCACTGCCCGTTGCCGTGAAGACGTGGTTCAGATTGAAGAATGCCTGCCCCTGGCTCGACAGCGTGTTGGCGGAGCCGGCAACCTGGCCTGGTATCGAACTCGCCGCCGGCATTGAGTTCTGCAGGGATGGCTGGTTCAGGGCGGGGAGCATCCCGGTGATGTTCGTTGGGTTGGTGAACATCCGATAGGTCTGCTCGAGCTGCTGCAGCTGCTGTTGCAACTGCGCGAGCTCCTTCCCCGCCGTCACGACCTCCTTCAACGTGTTGGCAAAATTGCTCGAGTCAAAGACCGCCAGCTGCGCCTGCGCGCCATGGCTCAGCGTCAGGCAGGCGGCCACCGCCGCCGATGCCAGGAGAGTCGTGTTCAATGTCTTCGTCCTTTTGGTTCAGTCTCGGGCTTCGTGGTAGCGGGCCATGAACTGACCCAGCCAGGCGGCGGGCTCCTCGCCCAGCTCGCGGCGCAGCCGCTCGGCAAACCGCACCGTGTTCGCGCGGCCTGACAGCACGGCGACATATTCGCGCATGTCGCCCAGGTCGAACTCGCAGATGACGCTGCCGGACTCCCGCTTGAGCAGAAAGCGGCGCTTGCCCAGCGCCATGTCCTCGCGGACGGCTTTGAACTCGCCCTCGGTGCATTTCAGGCCGTCGATGTAGGCTTCACGATCCGCCGTGGGCGACGGGTAGAGGATCTTGGTCATGCACTGCGCAACCAGGGACGAGCCGAGCTTGGACTCCAGCACGTGCTCCGGCTGCTGCGTCGCCAGGATCAGCATGCCGTTGTTCTTGCGCACCGTCAGCAGGAACTTGTCGACCACCGCGGCGAACATCGGGTTGAGCAGGTAGGCGCGGAACTCGTCGCACGACATGACGAAACGGCGTCCGTCCACCACCGACCCGACGCGATGCAGCAGATAGGCGGCGGCAGGGGCGCAGACCTCCTCGTAGTCAAGCAGGTGGGTCATGTCGAAGCCGATGATCGACGCCTCAAGCCGCACCTCGTCGACGTCACCGTCGAACGCCCAGCCAAGCGCGTTGCCACGGCACCAGCGTTCCAGACGGGCGCCGGCGCCTTCGGCCGGGCCGTGCAGCAGGAACTCGCGCAGCCCGGCCAGCGACCGCATGTCGGGCTCGTAGGAGAGCTGGCGGGCGATGCCACGCTCCAGGCGCCGCGCTTCCTCGGAGGAAACGCTCCCCTTCCCGTCTCCCTCGATCAGGCCGGTGACCCATTCGCGCAGGAAGTCGCGGGCGGCCGGCGTGTCTTCCAGCCCGCGCAACGGCGCCAGGCCGCTGGGCTCGCCACGGCGCAGCACGAGGTAGGTGCCGCCGGTGGCGCGGACCAGCAGTTCGCCACCGCGGTCCTTGTCGAAGAAAATCACCGCCCCGCCCCGCTCGACCATGGACTGTTCGAGCATCGCCAGCAGGAACATCAGGAACGTGGTCTTGCCCGAGCCGATTGGGCCGAAGATGGCCGTCATGCCGACGTCATCGACATGCGGCACGTAGTCATACGGCGTGCCGCCATCGGTGCGGAACCGGGCGAGCGCCGGCCCCCAATGGCCCTGCGCCTTGCCCATCGGGAAGTTGTCCAGGCTGGAAAACCCGGCGAAGTTGCGGGAGTTGATCGCCCCCGGCCGGGTACGCCACTCGATGTTGCCGGGAAGCTGCGACCAGAAGGCCGCCTCCATGCCGATGCCTTCCTGCACCACGACCGACCCGGTGTCGGTCAGCCGGGCGCGCGCCCGCGCGCCGCGGTCGCCGAGCTGCTTGAGATCGTCCGCGTAGACGGCCAGGCTCAAATGGTGCGATCCCATGACGAACTCGTTGGACGCCAGCGCGTCTTCCGCTTCCGCCAGCCCCTCGATCTGGCTCAGCGCCTTGTCGCCGGCGCTCGCCATCTGGCTCGACTTCATCGCCAGCCGGCCATGCGCCTGGGCGCGGGTCAGGAAAGAGTAGGACTGGCTGAGCACCAGAGGGAACTCGGCACTCAGCAGGGTATTGAGCATACCCGGCCGCGTCTTGGCTGGGTATTCGCGGAACGAGAAGATCGTGCCCACGTAGCTCTCGCCGGGGGCGCGGATCTCGAAACCGCGTTTGCCGCAGATGACCCGGTCGGTGTAGATCGACGCGCCCAGCGACCCGCTCACGACCGGGACAGGCATCCACCGGCATGTGATGATCAGGCGCAGCGCCTCGCCGATTTCGGTGAAAACCACCTCGCCCTTCTCGCGGAGGCCGAGGCGGCGGATGCCATAGGCTTCCAGCCCGTTCGCCAGAACGTGCCAGAGGTCCTCAAGGATCCGCAGAACGCCGGCGTCGCCGTCCGACGCCGGACCTTTGCGGAACCGCGCGATCTTGCTGCCGGCCTTGCCGAGGAGATTGCGCGGGGTGACGATCAGCGAGAAGAAGTAGTCGTTGTGGAACAGCCTGCCGTTCAGCACCCGATCCCGATAGGTCCGGTCGAGCCCGGCCGCGAAGCCGGACCGGAACGCGGCCTGCGGCAGTTCCGGCACGTCGGGATGGCGGATCAGGT
>CAIVPZ010000151.1 GCA_903907955.1 uncultured Acetobacteraceae bacterium
ACACGCCGCGACCAGAGAGGCGGGTGAAAACCCGCGCCGCCGGTTTGGTCGGCCTACGGTCGGGCTACGCCCGCCCTTCGGCCGACCAAACCGGCCATCCTACGTGTCGCTGACCGGCCAACTTTGCTGTCGCGCGGCAGATGGGATTGCGGCACTCGCCGATCCGCAAGTGTTCGAGGCATTTCGGCTGGCAAACCGTGCCGTTGCCGCCGCAGCACGTCGCCGGGTGGCGCAGGAGGCCCGCCGCAAGGGCAAAGGCTTCGACCCGGCAAAAATGGACCCGCCCAAGTGGTACCCGTTCCAGCTTGCCTTCCTGCTGCTGAACCTTCGCGGCCTCGCGGAGCCCACCCACGCCGAGCGGGAGTGGGTGGAGCTGCTCTTCTTTCCGACCGGCGGCGGCAAGACCGAGGCGTATTTAGGTCTGGCCGCATATACAATTGGGCTGCGGCGATTGCGGCATCCCGGCCTGGGCGGAGCGGGGCTCGCGGTGCTGATGCGCTATACGCTCCGGTTGCTCACGCTCGACCAGCTTGCCCGTGCGGCGGCCGTGGTCTGCGCGCTGGAGCTGGAACGGCAGGCCGATCCGGCACGCTGGGGCACATGGCCGATCGAGATCGCGCTCTGGGTCGGCGCCGCGGCGACGCCGAACCGCATGGGCGCCAAGGGACAAATCGACCCGAAGCGACGAGCCGCCCGCACGAGGGCAATGGATTTCCGCGGCGGGAAAGCCGAACGCAATCCGGTGCCACTGGGCGCCTGCCCATGGTGCGGCAGCCCGTTCACGGCGCAAAGCATCGACCTCAAGCCGAACTGGGATGCGCCCCTTCGCCTCGACCTGCTCTGCACCGATCCGACGCGGAGCTGCGATTTCCATACCTCAAAGAGTCGGCCTCTGCCCGTGCACGCGGTGGACGAACCCATCTATCGGCGGTTGCCCGCCTTCATGATCGCGACTGTCGACAAGTTCGCCGCCATGCCCTGGACGGGGGAGGTGGCCGCTTTTTTCGGCGGGGTAGATAGGCACGACGCCACCGGCTTCTACGGCCCGGCAGAGCCGGGACGGGGCGAGCCTCTGCCTGCACCGCTGCCGCCACCCGACCTGATCATTCAGGACGAGCTCCACCTTATCTCTGGTCCGCTGGGCAGCATGGTGGGGCTATACGAGACGGCGATCGACGCGCTCGCGGCGCGGGGCATCGGGGAGAGCCAGGTCCGCCCAAAAATCATCGCCTCGACCGCCACCGTGAGGGCGGCGACACCGCAAGTCCGCGCACTGTTCGACCGCCAGGTGGTGCAGCTGTTTCCGCCGCCGGGGCCGAAACGCACGGACAGCTTCTTCGCCCAGAGCCGCACGCCTGAGGACCCGTCAGGGCGCCTGTACCTGGGCATTGCGGCACCGGGCGGCAGCCCGAAGGTCATGTTTCTGCGGGCGGCGGTTACCCTGCTCTCCGCGGCGCAGCATGCTTACGTTACCGATCCGAATGCGGCCGACCCTTACATGACGCTGCTCTGTTATTTCAATGCGCTGCGCGAACTTGGCGGAGCACGGCGCATCGTCGAGGGTGAAGTTGGCCCCCGCGTGGAGAAATACGGCCAGCACCGCCGGGCAGGAGAAAGCGACGCGGCCGCAGGACTGGCGTTGCGCCGGATCGCATTCGACGTGAATGACCTCGCGCGTGCCTACGGCTGAGGTGGCTGAGACGAAGGAACGGCTTGGCCTGTCCGCTGGCAATCCGAACCACATCGATGTGGCGCTCGCGACAAACATGATCTCGGTAGGTCTCGACATCTCCCGGCTCGGCCTGATGCTGGTGTCTGGACAGCCGAAAACGGTGTCGGAATATATCCAGGCCACCAGCAGGGTGGGGCGCGTGGACGCGCGCCCGGGGCTCGTTGTCACGCTGCTGAACATGAACAAGCCGCGCGACCGATCGCACTACGAGCGCTTCCGGGCGTGGCACGAGGCGTTCTACCGGGGGGTCGAGGCGACCAGCGTCACACCGTTCTCGCCGCGTGCGCTCGACCGGGCGCTGGCTGCCGTGACGGTGGCGATGGCAAGGCTCGGGGTGCCTTTGCTCACTCCGTCCGGTGGGGCGGCGCGCATCGCCCAGCTACGCTCGCTGGCGGACGGTTTCGCGCAAGTGGCAGGCCGGCGGGCAGGTCGGCACCGTGCTGGCCACGACTCCGTCCTGGAGTCGTGGGTCCGCAACAGCGCGACGGCACTGTTGGACGACTGGCAACGCATTGCGTCGCGGGTCGCAAATGCAGGTGGTTCGCTGACCTATGACGCACGATCGGGCAGGCCGCTGCTCAGGGAAATGCTGGATCCGGAGATTCCGAAATTGCCGGCGGAGGAACGGCGGTTCCGGGCCGCCCGGTCACTGCGCGATGTCGAGCCCCCAGTCCTCGTGCGGGTCGTGACGCCAACTGGCGAGAATGCGGAATGAGCGACGACAATTTTCTTCGCCGCAGCCAAGTCGTGACCGGGTTTGGTCCCGGCGCACTCGTTGACTTGCCGAATTACGCCGTGATCATCGCCGGCCTGGGACAGTGGCGGGGATATCAGCGGTTCCCGGTGACGGAAAGGCGGCTGCAGGCCGAGTTGGCCCGCGCCCTGGGCATTCCTTCCATCGACCTGTTCATGCCTCCCGCTTTCTTCGAGGACGACAATTCTCCGGGGTCGGTCGCGGGCCGGATTTTCCCAACTTGGTTCGTGACCCAGAAGCCGGTTGCGGGCGGCGGCGGACGACACCAGCGCCGGCGGCTCGTTGGCTATAGCCTGCTGCGGAGGGGCGTTTACGAAGATCCCGAGGAGCCAACCCCGCGCCAGAAGAGGAAGAAAGTGGTGCCCGTGCGCTTCGTGTGTGGGTGCCGGCGCGGTCACGTCGATGACATCGATTGGCGTGCCTTCGTTCACCATGGACAACGGACGTGCCAGCGGACGCTTTGGATCGAGGAGCGCGGGACATCGGGTGACGTGGCGGACATCGTGGTCGGCTGCGACTGCGGTGCCGAGCGCCGCCTCTACGAGGCGCAACCGATCGGTGCCCTCGGGTCCTGTGGCGGCAAACGTCCATGGCTTGGCGACTTTGCACGGGAGGCGTGCACAGAGCCAAACCGTCTCCTGAACCGCGCGGCAAGCAATGCCTATTTCCCCGAGACGCTGAGTGTCGTTTCACTACCTGAAGGTGATGACCGCGTTCGGGCGGCGGTAGAGCGCTGCTGGACTGACCTTCAGAATGTGACCGGAGCACAGGAACTTGTCGCCCTGAAGAAGTTCAACGCCGCAGTACGCGTTGAGATCGAGGCCTTCAGCGACGATGAGATCCTCGCGGAAATCGAAAGGGTCAGATCCGGAGGGACGCCGACCGAAGAAGGTGGGGTGAAGGACGCCGAGTTTCGCGTGCTGTCCTGCGGCAAGACGAGCTTCGGGCTTCCCGAAGCCAACAGTACCTTCTTTGCGGAGACATTGGATCGCGGGGTATGGGATCCCGATACGTTGCCCCTCTTGGCTGGCGTGGAACGGGTGGTGGCAGTGCACCGGTTGAAGGAGGTAATCGCCCAGCTTGGATTCACACGGTTCGAGCCAGCGTCCGCGGACGTGGGGGGCGACCTCGACCTCCAGGCCGAACGCGCGGCCCTCGACGTCTCGTTTAGCTGGCTTCCGGCCGTCGAAAACCGCGGCGAGGGGCTTTTCATCCAGTTCAAGACTGACGCCGTTTCTACCTGGGAGACGTCAGATCCGGTCAGGCGGCGCGAGGCGCAACTTCGCGCTGGCTTCGACCTGTGGCGAAGGGACCGCCCCAGATCGAAGCGTAACTTTCCCGGAACTGCATACGTGCTGATGCACTCGGTTGCACACCTGCTCCTGTCCGAGGTCGCTCTGGAATGCGGGTATCCCGCAAATTCATTGCGAGAGCGGGTCTATGGCCTGGACGGAATGTATGGCGTCTTGATAATGACTGCGACGTCGGGCTCGGATGGGACGTTGGGCGGACTCGCTGCCTGCGGCGGACGTATCGGCACCGTTCTGCGACGTGCGATCGAAGCCGCCAAGCTGTGCTCAAACGACCCTGTGTGTGCCCATCATTCTCCTGATGACGGATTGGGCGGACGCCCGCTGCATGGGGCAGCTTGCCACGGGTGCCTTCTGATCGCGGAGACGAGTTGCGAGCAAAGAAACGATCTGCTCGATAGGGCGCTGGTCGTCGATACTCTTGCCTCTAAAGGCACTGGCTTTTTCCAAGTCCCATGAGCGGATCATGGCTGGACCCCACAGCACTGAGGACACTGGCAGCGCTCATGGAGTCGCTGGCCGTCAAATTCCCTCCCGACGCCGCAGCCATGGAATCCATGGGCTTTGAGCGACCTGAGCGCTTCGACTCCATCATAACAGTTCTTATTCGGGCCGGCGCAGACAGGTTTGGCGCGGCCCGGGTTCTTCGCGAGCTTGCGGACGAGTTGGGTGTGACCGCCGTCGGATCTGGCATTTCATTCGTCGCGTCAGGGCCGCGACCCATTGCAGGCATACGCGAGACGGCCGCGGTGATGGAAATGCTGTTCACCCGAGCGGAACGGCACCTGCTCGTCGTCGGGTACGCGCTTCACCAGGGCGAGCGCGTCCTGCGAACGCTTGCCGAACGGATGGACGCAAACCCTGGGCTGGAGGTGATCCTTTGCCTGGACATCGCCCGGCAGCTCGGTGACACCAGCATCTGCGGCGACGTGCTTGCCCGGTGGGCGACGAGATTCAGGAGAGATGAATGGCCTGGCCGCCGCCACCCCATAATCTACTATGACCCTCGCGCCCTTCTCGGCGGTGGCGATGAGAGGGCTTCGCTGCACGCAAAGTGTGTTGTAGCCGATCGAAGGGATGCTTTCGTAACGTCGGCTAACCTGACGGTGGCGGCGCTGGAGCGGAATATCGAGTTCGGGGTTCTGATCGAGCAGGGAGCCTATGGCAATTTGGTCACAGCGCATTTCGATGCCCTCATACGCGACGGCCATCTGTGCCGGCTTTCCCTATGATCTGGTGCCTGCCATCCGTTATGAACTTGTGCTGCTGCAGACAATGTAGCCAACTTTCTAACGAAAGCCACGCGGCCAAGACCGCGCTGCCGATATCAGGGACGGATGACCCGCTCCCTTCTCTCAATGCGTATTCCCCCCTTTTTGGGGAACCGCCGTGGACGCCCTGTTCGTTTCTCTATAGTGGAGTCACTGGTCGGCATGGTGTCGCTCTCCTCACGCCCGAACGCAGCGGCGAAGGCTGGATCATTCACCGCGCGACGCTGCATCAGATTCTTGAGGCTTCGCGTCAGCACCATTCAGGTCTCCGGGAACAGGCTCGGGAAGAGGATTTCCACCGCATCGAGCGGAAAGCGCAGCGTGACCGCGCCTTTCGGGGTTTCGGAGCCGAGAATGCCATCGGCAACGAGGGCCGCCAGCAGGTCGCGCGCGCTGCGCTCCTTCAGGCCGGTGACGCGCGCGGCCTCCCCGCGGGGCAACTCGCCACGCTGGAGGGTCTGTTCGAGCAGGCTGAACGCTTCCGGTTTGAACTCCCGGCGCGCCACGTACACCTTGAGCCGCTCGACCAGCGTGTCGAGGGCGAACAGCCCGCTCATGAAGCCGACCTGGTCGACGCAGACCTTGAGAAACCAGGCCGTGAGTTCGGCCAGCGCCCGGCGCGACAAATTGCCGCGGCCGTCGAGGTCGCCCTGCCGCGGGCTGTCCGCGTGATCCATCATGCGCTTGTACTCGCCGCGGCTTTCGAGTCCCCGCGCGAGGCCGCGCGACACCGACCACAGCCCATGCGCACCAATCCCGGCTTCGAGCGCCATCGCGTGGCTCATCAGGCGGCTGACGCGGCCGTTCCCGTCCAGGAACGGGTGGATGTAGTTAAGCCGATGATGGGCCGCCGCGATCGCCATGATCCGGCTGCCGGGGCCGAGCCGGGCGAATCGGTAGCGCGCCTCGAAATGCGCCATGAAGGCTTCCACCACCGCGGCCGAGGGCGGCAGGTGACGGCCGACCGAAACCTCCTGATCTTCCCCGGTGCGGAATTCCCCAGGGATCATGCGCAGCCGGCGCCCAGCCCCTTCGACCAGGAGCATTGCCTCCGGGGCATCCTCATAGAAAGAGTGGTGCAGCGACCTGATGAAGTCGATCGAGGCTGGTTCCGGCAACTCGCCGGCAGCATGCTGCCGGTCGATCGCGCGCTGCAGGCGGATATGCGCCCGGGCTTCGATCTGGAGATTGCGGCGCTCCTCCGCCGGCGCCAGGTCGCCGGTGAGCGCGCGCTCGATCTCGCGCGGCGTCGTGTTGTGGCCTTCGATCAGGTTCGAATAGTAGCAGTTCATCACCCGAACGAGGTCGGCGAGACCGGTGGCCGAGCGTGGGTGCAGACGCCCGCCGAGCGCCTGTGCCGCCCCCGACAGCGAGGCGACCAGATCGAGGATTTCGGTGCCTGTTTCGTCGAGGAGGCACGGTTCAATCCGTGAAGGGGCTTCGTTGCGATGAGGCATGCCGATCCATGAAATTTGAAACTCCCTGGTATTATATAGAGTTACTGAGATTCTGGCGACTAGATTGCCGATCTTTGGCCCGATCTGTTTCTGTGTGCCAAGTGACTGATTCCTCGTTGGATTTTGTCGCCTATTGGATCGGCTTTGCCGATCTTCGACAGCGAGATGCCTTGGGCTGGCCTCCTGCGAGGCAGGACGACGGCGCATTCTGGCTCTGAATGCGCCGGTTGCACTCCTGCCATTGCCTGCCGGCGTTTTCCTGGACATCCCCGATCCAGGCTCTCCGTCCGCCGCCTATGGGCGACGATTCCTCGCGCAGGAATGCGAAATCTGCCGACAGACGACAGCGCTACCGCTTGCGCCCTGCGCACGACAAGGGTGCGTCGCGCTGCGCGCTCCCGTGCTGCGCACGCCCTTGTCCCGCGCCTGCTTCGCGGTCGGCGGGAGGACAGGCCGAGTAGATCGACAGAGTACAGAGTACGGCATGGCGCCGCACCCGCCTGCCCGGCCGATCCCGAGAGGACAGCCGAACCGTGCAGAACACCGAGATTGAATGGCTGAAGGCCGGCGTGAACTGCGCCGCGCTGCTGGAGGGGCTGCCGCCGGTGTGGCGGCTCGACCATGCGGAAAGTACCCGCCGTAGCCTGAAATACCGCCGCGGCTCCGGTGAAATCCTGATCGTCAACCATGACGGCCGCGGCTGGTGGGACCCGTTCAGCGAACGCAAGGGCGACATCTTCTCCCTCGTCCGGCACCTTGATCCTGGGCTTTCCTTCGGCGCCGTGTGCCTTGTGCTGCGCGGCTTCGTGGGAATTGCCCCCGTGTTTCCCGAGGCCATCCGCACGCGGCGGACACGAGCGGTGCTCATCCCCATCGCCATGCGGTGGAAGATGCGCCCGCCCCTGTCGCGCGGCTCGCCAGCCTGGCTCTACCTGACCGGACAGCGCGGATTGCCAGAGCGCATTCTTGTCGCCGCGTGCGCGGCCGATGCCCTCCGGGAAGGTCCGCACGGCAGCGCCTGGTTCGCGCACCGGGACGACGCGGGAATGCTGACCGGGATCGAGATGCGTGGCCCCGCTTGGCGCAGCTTCTCGGCCGCCGGCGGCAAGACGCTGTTCCGCCTGCCTGGCGGCCAGGGCCGCCCGACCCGCGTCGCGGTATGCGAGGCGGCGATCGACGCCCTCAGCCTGGCGGCGATTGAGCGCCAACGCCGCGACACCCTGTATGCCGCCACCGCCGGTGGCATGGGGCCGGCGACTATCGCCGCGTTGCAGCAGCTCATGCAAGGCTTGGCGGCCGACCCGGCCGGCATCCTGATCGCCGCCACCGATGCCGACACCGCCGGCCGGCGCCACGCTGCCCGTCTCGCCGGTCTGGCGACCGAAGCCGGAGTGTCGTTCGACCGGCTCCTCCCACCCGAGGGTCGGCCGGAACTAACCAACAGGCCTTCTGGTACGCATAAGGGGACGGAACGTGAACATCATGCCGCCTTCCTGAGCGCCTCGGGAGCGGCGCGCAGCGGCCGCAATCCGTCATGGTTTTCCGACAGGTCTTTTGAGGGCGACC
>CAIVPZ010000152.1 GCA_903907955.1 uncultured Acetobacteraceae bacterium
GCCGCCCCGCCAAGCAGGGCGCCCGCCACGCCGCCGGCCGCCGCACCCTGTGTTGCCCACTGATCGGGGTCCACATGGCCGAATACCGAGCGGAAAGCTGAAGCGACCGGCCCCGGGCCATTGCCGCCGCCCTTGCCGCCTGTATCAGATGACGTCTGGGTCGTCTCGTCATTCCGGCGTTGCCTGCTCTTCTCAACCGCCGCAACCGTGGCCGGGTCAGATGCACGTTCCTGCGCATCGGCCAGAAACCGCTGCCATCGGTCGATGCCAATGCCCTGCATGGCGTTCGCCAAATGGTTTGCCGCCTCCGCCAGAGCGGCGTGGCTTTTCGCCACGGCGGCGCCCATCGCGGCAGCACGGAGCTCTTTCGCAACCAGATCGTCTGCGGCGCGCCCAAGGAACCGTTCGGCAAATTGCGCCTGCCCGAGCGCTGCCCCGCGAACCCATGATCTCATCAGGTCTGTCGCGCGCTCGATCGTTGCCGGATCGTTCCGCACTGCCGCACGCGCCCGCAAATCAGCAGGCAACGCAGCGATCGCGCCATGCGCAACGGCAGCAAAGCGCTGGCTCGCTTCGTCCGGGCCAAACGGCTCCGTTCCGTCGTGACCGGCTTGGTCAGTAGGCTTCACCGGGGCCGTGCCGTGACCAAACCATCCGTGCTCCTGCCGTCCCTGATCCTCCCAACCCACCGGCCACTCCATCATCTCTGATGGTAGCATATCTAACATCCCGTCTAACAATTTGTCACGGCTTGGCTGGAACGGACAACGAACATCGGACCGGACTGGCGACTGACCGGCACGCTTTCACCCGCCGAACAGAACCGGCTGGTCCAGCCTCGCCGCCCCAAGAGTGAAAGGGCCAAGCGAGCTTTCGTGACGTGTCAGGTGTTGAGAGAGCGTCTCCCAACCGGCCCGTTGCGGAGAACCCAACATGGCTGCTTCCCCCAAGATCGTCCTGAGTCGGTCACATGACATCCCCTTCAACAAGCTGGTGCTGAGCCAGACCAATGTCCGCCGGGTCAAGGCCGGCATGTCGGTCGAGGCGCTGGCCGAGAGTATCGCGCGCCACTCGCTGCTGCAAAGCCTGACCGTCCGCCCGGTGCTCGACGCCGACGGCCAGGAGACCGGCATGTTCGAGGTGCCGGTCGGCGGCCGGCGCTTCCGCGCGCTGGAGTTGCTGGTCGCGCAGAAGCGCATGAACAAGACCGCCCCGGTGCCCTGCATCCTCCGCACCGACGGCATCGCCGAGGAGCACAGCCTCGCCGAGAACACCGACCGCGAGGCGCTGCATCCCCTCGACCAGTTCCGCGCCTTCCAGACCCTGCGCGAGAAGGGCCGCGGCGAGGAGGAAATCGCCGCGGCCTTCGGCGTCACCGCCGCCGTGGTCCGCCAGCGCCTGAAGCTGGCCGCAATCTCTCCTCGCCTGCTCGAAATCTACGCCGAGGGCGCCATGACGCTCGACCAGCTGATGGGCTTCGCCATCTCCGACGACCATGCCAGGCAGGAACAGGTGTGGGAGTCGGTCTCCCGCAGCTGGACTCCGGCCTCGCCGGCCCAGATCAAGCGGAAGCTGACCGAGGGCGCGGTGCATGCCGCCAACAAGCGCGCCGTCTTCGTCGGCGTCGCCGCCTACGAGGCCGCCGGCGGCGCGGTGCTGCGCGACCTGTTCGAGCAGGATGGCGGCGGCTGGCTGCAGGACCCGGCGCTGCTCGACCGGCTGGTCGCCGACCGGCTCGCCCAGGAGGCCGCCGCCCTGCGCGCCGA
>CAIVPZ010000153.1 GCA_903907955.1 uncultured Acetobacteraceae bacterium
GGGCAAAACCCCGGGCGAACACAGAACGGAAGCGGGTCAATCCGGGTTCGACGGCCAAAAAATGGCGGATTTCTGCGGCGGCCGTTCCGCAGGCGGACGCATGCTGCACCTGCTTACCCGGGGTTTTGCCCCGGTTACTTGGTGATGAACCAACGGCGGAGCGAGTGATAGTTAATCAGGGAGTGCCGGTTTCCCTCCGGGCGTTCGTCCACTTTCAGCCTGATGCGGTAGCGTCCGAACCGCTTGGACACCGCCATGGAGCGCTCACGACCGGGCCGCAGCGGTCCCGCCTCGGGGAACACATAGGCAGTCGGGGCGCGGCCTTGGGTCCGCCGTGCGATGATCGCAGCAAGGTCGGGGTGTATCGGGACGCGGCGCACGCCTGCATCAGTCTTAGACCGCCGGATATTGAACCATCCATCCGCGCAATCTGCGACGGTGAGGCGGTATGTTTCCTCTATACGCATCCCCGATAATGCCCCGATGCGGATAGCGTCGGCTAGTTCTATGCCGGGGTCGCCAGATAGTAGCGTTAACAACTCGGCATCCGTGAATTCGCGCGGTTCGGTTGCCGGCGCGTCGCGGGGTCTGGCCTTGGATAGTGACTGCCCCTGCCACGGGTTGCCGTCCACTACCGCCCGCTTTGCCAGCCATCGCCAGTATGATGACGCCGCGCTAATCTTCCGGTTGGCTGTCTTTCGGTTGGCGCCGGTGGACACCATGGCTTCGGTGATGAAGCGCCCAACCACCTTGGCCGTGAACGCCTCAATAGTGGGAGACACCCCCGCCGCCACCACCCACGCCGCCAACTCTGCGAGGTCTGAGCGGTATTGCCGCTGGGTCCGCTCCGACACCGGACCACGGGCACCGCCCTCCGCCAGCCAGGCATCAACGTAATGCAGCAGCGGCGTAGCGTGCCCCTGGGCAAGCGCAAGGAACCCGTCCGCCGCCTCCTCGCCTTGCTCCTCCCGTATCCGGTCTGCCTCCTCAAACATGACGGTTTCGGCGCCCTCCCGTGCGCGCTGCTGCGGTGTCAGAGTGACGTTGCCGCGCTCTGGGTCGTAATGCCGCTCAGGGTAACCGCTGCCGAACGCGGCGACCTGCGCGGGGTTGCCTTGGTCAATCCGCGCGAACACGCCGCGCCACTCCATGCCGGCGTCTATCAGGGGCGCACCGCTGGCGGTGTGACTGGCCTTGGCTATCTCCGCCTCGAAGTTGGCAAGGGCGGTATGGCGGCGGGCGATGGCGACGTGGATATCGCGGGTCTGTAGCGAGGCAACGAACCTCCGCTTGCCGAGGACGGCCCGGAGCGGCCGAGGCACGTCCTTGACGCAATACCAGCACCGTGCGCGCTGCTCTAACCACCGATGATCCGCCATGACCCCACCACTGCCCCCACATGAACGCCCCCACTAGTCCTATTTCCAAGGCGTTGCAATCGTTGAGTTTCAATACTTTAGATGGGGTCGGTCAGAAGGTCCCATCCCCTCCGCCAAGTCTTATGCCCAAGTCATTGAAAAGAGCGGGCTTCTAAACGGCCCGCCCGGCGCGTCCCGCCATCTTTCCCCACAACACGCGGCGAACGGGGGCGGTTAGGGCCTGAGCCAGGATAACCGCTTCATCCATCCGGTTTCCTTGGGGCGATGGTGTAGTTCCATTCGCCGTGGAAGGAAGCGGGTTTGAGGTTGAGGGCTGCCATCTCGGCGTCGGGGATCTTGATGCCTTTCTCGTA
>CAIVPZ010000154.1 GCA_903907955.1 uncultured Acetobacteraceae bacterium
AACCGCGCGCCGAACCACAGAGGCAGCATGACCAACTCGTACAGCGGGTTCTGCAGGATCACGATGACGAACCCGGCCAGCATCAGGAACGCCCCCGCGACCGGAAGAGGCACGCCGGCGAACAGCGCGGGCCGCGTTGCCGCCAGATACAGCGTGTCCTCCTCCAGCCGCTCGGCCATCAGCCGCCGGACCCGCCCGTGAGGGTCGAACCGAGGTAGGAGGCGCCGAACATGATGACGATGCCGCCGATCACGCCGGCAATCAGACCGAGCGAAACGCGGCCGAACATCCACGACAAGCCGATCGCGATGATGCCGAGCACCGCGAGCGACTGGCCGAACGGGCCGAGGATGAAGGTGCAGATGTTGTTGATCATCGTCGCCGGCGACGCGCCGCCCGTCACGGTCTGGGCATGCGCCAGCACTGGAAAGGCCACAACAGCCCCCAGGGCGAGCGCGCCTGCGATGTGCGCAGGGTTGTGCCGGTCGAGGATGAGCAGACCTTTCCCGTAGGCGTTGGTCATGAAGCCCTCGGCAGCCAGGACAATACGCTTCGTCATTCGTCACCTTTCAACGGCTGGACCAGAGACAGTGACCGCTGCGGCCGGTCCTCCTCCCGCAGCGGCAGACAGCGCCGGACCCGCCGCCGGCGTCGGCGCGGCCGGAGGCTGAACCTCATGGTGGCGAGCAGCGGCGTACTCGTAGGACGGCCACACATCCCAGGATGGCGGCGCATTCGGGTCCACGGCAGCGGCGGATGCAGCCGCATGTGCCGGCTGGCTGTCGATCGCGGCCGGCGCCGCGCCCACGTCGATGGCGGGAACGACATGCCGGGCGGCCAGCTCCACCTTGTGCACATAGCCGTTGGCAAAGCCGCGCTGCGCATCGCCGGTGTTGTATTTGGAGATCGCGACCCGAAGCGCCGCCTGCTCCCCTTCATGCGTGTCGCCGCCGACATAGTCGCCGGCAAGAATGACGGCGGCGGCCGCGATCGACCTGCACGGATCGAAGGCCGCCTCCAGCGTCAGCCCGAGCCTCCCGAAGTTGGCAGAGTTGATCTGCATGATGCCGACGTCAACCGAATGGCCGGCTTCGAGCAGCTTTGACGCTATCTGGATCGCAATGTCGCGGGTAGCGGGAACACCGCTGGTTCCCGTGGTGTTGTCGTTGATCGACAGCGGCTGAAAAGCGCTCTCTGTCCGCGCGATTGAGGCCAGAGTGGACGGCGCAACAGACGCGCCGCAGCGCAGCGCGAGCTGACCGAACTCGCCGACGCTGAGCGGATCGGCCCGTGCCGGGCCAGACATCGCAATCGCGGCAGCAAACGCAGCCGTGACAGCGGCCGGTGTCCTATTTGGTCCGGGAGGCTCGCCGCCTGGCACGCCGGGCCCATGATGGGCCTGGAATCGCCGATTGCGCAATGACATACCAGAAAACACACAGTTCACCCATGGTGGGGGATTGTAGTTCCCCGGTTGGCCAGCCCATTCGTCACGGCGTCGGCGGCGTAGAAGCACGAACGATCACGGTAACGCAACCGTGAATTGTGAATTGTTTTCCGCCTGCACTCGGATCTCCGGAACCTCGGCTCCAGTTTGTGTTCATTCCGATTCGATATTACTCTCCGTTGTCGTGCGCTATTAATGACGGCTTCGCTCTAAATAGAGACATGAGCGGAAGGGGATACCGAGACCGCCGTGGTCCGCGGCGAAATGCGCCTACGGATGCATGGCTTTCGTACGCAACGAGTTGCATTTATGCCTCATCGCGTGTCCCTCTGTGCCAATGACGATGAGACAAACTTCCCCGGAAGTTTACCCTTGAGGGCGCAGGAGAACGTCTCGTGGTCATGCCCAACCCGAACGCGCAAACGACGGCTGGCGCTGGCGGCGGTGCGACGGAAAGCCGCTGTCCGGCGGTCGTGCCAGCCCCGGCTGCGGCCAATCCCGAGCTTTCTGAGCGGCCACGGCGCCGCACGTTCACGGCCCAGGCGAAGCTGCGCATTCTGCAGGAGGCCGACCAGGCAACCGGCGCCGGCGACATCGGTGCTCTGCTGCGCCGCGAGGGTCTCTATTCGTCGCATTTGACCGACTGGCGCCGCCAGCGTGACGCCGGCATCCTCAATGGCTTGGCGCCGGCCCGGCGCGGGCCGAAGGCGAGCGAGGCGAATCCGCTGGCGGCGGAGTTGGCGAAGGCACAGCAGGAGAATGCCAAACTGCGGCTGCGCCTGGAGCGCGCCGAGGCGATCATCGATCTCCAAAAAAAAGTCTCGGACCTGCTGGGGATGAAGCTGCCACCGACCGAGAGCGACGCCGGGTCATGATGGAAGCTGTCATCCATCGCCCGCCTGCCCCGGTCACCACCGCCGATGCGTGTGCAGCCCTGGGCATTTCGCGTGCCGGCGTCTATCGACAGCGCGCCTCCCTGGCGCAGCCAGCGGCGACACCACGGCCACGGCCCGCCTCGCACCGGGCGCTGACGGCTGTGGAGCAGCAGCGCGTGATTGATCTTCTCCGCCAGCCCCGGTTCGCCGATCTCGCGCCAGCCGAAGTCTATGCCACCCTGCTCGACGAAGGCGTCTACCACTGCTCGATCCGGACCATGTACCGGATCCTGCATGCCAACAGCGAAGTTCGCGAACGGCGCAACCAGCTACGGCATCCTGTCTATGCCAAACCGGAACTGCTGGCCGAAGCGCCGAACACGGTCTGGTCGTGGGACATCACCAAGATGATGGGGCCTGCGAAGTGGACCTACTTCTATCTCTACGTCATCATCGACATCTTCAGTCGCAGGGTCGTCGGCTGGTGCGTCGCTGATGCGGAAAGCGCTGTCCTGTTCAAGGCCCTTTTCGAGGACACCGTCGCCAAGCACGAGGTGCCGCCCGGCCAGCTGACCTTGCACGCCGACCGTGGCGGCCCCATGAAGGCCAAGGCCACCGCCCAACTCCTCGCTGACCTTGGCGTCACCAAATCGCACAGCCGGCCGAAGACCTCCAACGATAACCCGTTCTCCGAGAGCCACTTCAAAACTCTGAAGTACCAGCCACGCTTTCCCAAGCGCTTCGGCTGCATCGAGGATGCCCGGCAGTTCTGCCGGGAGTTCTTCGCGTGGTACAACCAGGAGCACCATCACGTCGGCCTCGGACTGATGACCCCGGACCAAGTCCACTATGGCCAGGTCGACGTCGTCCATGCCGCCCGAAGCCGAACCCTCAACAGCGCGTTTGAGGCCACCCCCGAGCGCTTCGTCAACAAGCCGCCCGCACCACTCAACAAGCCCACCTCCGTCTGGATCAATCCACCTCAGCCAAAGGCTGAATCCGCAAGCTTAAATTAGGCCGCCGGGTGTCTCAAAGTCATTGACACGTTCCGTGTCGCCCTGTGGGATTGTGGCAGTGCATCAGGCGCGCAATCCGGAGCGAACCATTCCGGAAAAGATTCTTCGGCTCGACATTCCCGACTGAGCACAGGTGCGCGGAAGCGCCGGTGGTAACGTGCAACCCGCGCGGGTGCGGCAGGGCATGTTCCGATTCGTCGTGCCCCCCTTTGGCGCGGACATGATCCAACCGGTAAGCCAACCGAGACGACCAACGCCGCGAGCAAGGGCTCCCAGGCCCCGAACGCGCCGCCTCGATCAACACGCGAGGACGGTGTGTCTTTCAGCCAGTCGATCGCGTCTGTCGTCGCGTAGTAGGTCGGCTGTGGCCGGCCGATGGTGCGCTCCTGCGGCAGCACGTCGGCGGTGCAAGACGCAAGGACGTCCTGGCCTGTCCGGTGGCAGCCCCCGATGTGCCGCCACCGCCAGGCGACGAGCGCGACTGGGACACGAACTCCTGATCGCGCGTCACCGCAGGCATGGCGCCGCTCAGTGCACCTTCTCCGACCATATGGTGCACAGGCCACCGCAGAGGGTTAAGACGACGCTGGTGTCCCGACATCTTGTTGCCGGTCCGCTGGGCCGGTCCGGCCTCTCATGCCCCTCTCCTTCCCCCCACGCTGGACGTTGCAATGCCCTCCACCAATATCCGCGGTGCCGCTGGCCACCAAACCCCGAATCGACGCACCGGCCGGTCGGACAGGTGCTGACCGGCCCAGCACAGTCTGTGGTAGCCTTACGCGCATTTTCTTGGCCGGAGGCCCGCCCTACCCTATGTTGGAATCCATGAACGCCGTGACCCTGCCACCTGATCTGGAGCGCTTCGCTGACGAAGTCATCGCGAAGGGGCGGTTTCGTGACGTGGACGAAGTCGTGCGGGCGGGCGTCAGCCTGCTGCAGCGCGCCGAGGCCGAGCGGGCCGCCTTCGAGGCTTCGCTCGACAACGCCATCGCGGAAGGCGAACGGGACGGATTCCTGACACTCGACGAAGTGATGCGCGACGCCGATGCTCTTCTCGAGGAAATGGCTAACTCCCGCAAGTGAGCGGCCCGGCGATCCTTGCCCCGCAGGCACAAAAGGATCTGCGGGCGGCGCTCCGCTGGATCGCTTCTGACAACCCCGTGGCCGCGCGTGGATTGCGCGACACCGTTGATGCGGCCGCCCGCCTGATTGGGGCACGGCCCGACATCGGCCGGTTTCGCCCGGAGCTTACATCGGCGCGATACCGGTTCTGGTCGCTGACCGGCTTTCCCTACCTGCTGGTCTATGAGGCGTCGGCGAGGCCGCCGCGGATCGCGCGCATCGTCCACACCGCGCGCGATCTGCCCAAGGTTCTGGCAGAGCTGAATTTTTGATCTCGGGCGGATGATGACGTTGTCTGGCGTCAGCGTTCAGACCCCTCTCCCCGCTTCGGGTTGGCGCCCCTCAGGTCCGCCGACGCCGCAAGGTCGGCGACCGGGCCCCGCTGGGGCTCACTCCAGCAGGCGGCGCAGCGCTACCTCCGGGTCGCGCATGAACCGCCGCATGTCGCGCCAGTGCGGAACGTCCTCCAGCGGCCGCCGGGTGATGCCTCCCTCGTCGATCCACAGGCGATCGCTTGCAGGGTGGCTCATCAGGATCGGCGAATGGGTCGCCACCAGCGCCTGGGATCGACCATCGCGGTGGAGTTCGTCGAGCAGACACAGCAGCGCCATCTGCCGCTGCGGCGACAATCCGGTTTCCGGCTCGTCCAGCAGGTAGAGCAGACCCTCGCTGGCATCCACCCGGGCGGTCAGCAGCGACAGCACGCCTTCACCGCGGCTCTGTTCGTCGGCCAGCCGCCATTCGCCTGTGCCCGGCATGGGCAGCCGCCCTGCCCGGGCCATCGTCTCGGCGAACCGGTCGGCCCGCAGGAACAGACCCTTCGGCCGACGCGGCACCGCAAACATCACATCGACAGCGGCGGAGATGGCGGTCGGCTCGCGCTCGTCGTCGGTCTCGGCGTAGCTGCGGCCGCCGCCCGGCCGGATAGCGCAGCGGGCAGCGATCGCCTCCAGCAGCGTCGTCTTGCCCGAGCCGTTCTCGCCGATCAGGAAGGTCAGCCTGCTGCGAAGCTGAACCTCGACAGGTCCGTGCGACAGGAACGGCAACCGCTCAATGCGGTCGCCGCCCCGTGCCGGATCGATGCGGAAGCCCCGCAGCAGCATCGCTCAGTCCTTGAACGGATCGAACTCACCGGCCCCCGCCATGGCGACGGCGAAGGGCCGCAGCGTGTGGAGCACCCGGATGGTGCCGGCGTGCTGCGCCAGCACCTCCGGCAGCCGCCGGTAGGCCATCGGGCTCTCGTCGAGATCGCCGCCGGCCAGCAGCACGCCGCGCTCCTTCAGCCACGCATCCATCTCTGCCTGGGTGAACATACGCTTGGCCTCCTGGCGGCCGACCAACCGGCCGGCACCATGCACGGTGGAATACAGCGAAGCCCGCGCCGACGGGCTGTCGATGCCCTCGACGATGACCGCGTCGTCGCCCATCGAACCTCCGACGAAACCGCGCTGCCCCGGCCAGGCCGGCGTCGCTCCCTTGCGCACGACCCACAGATCGCGCCCGTCATGCGTCTCGCGCCAGGCGTAGTTGTGGTGGTTGTGGACCGTTTCGGTCACCGCGCCGCCGATGATCCGGCGGACGCGTTCCACCACCCATTCCCGGCCCGCGTAGGCGTAGCGGCCGGCGAGTTCCATGGCGGCGATATAGCGGCGGCCGAGTTCGCTGTCCTCGTCCACCACCGCCGGCGGCACGTTCATGCCGTCCTTGCCGCCGGCCGCATTCAGGGTGCGGGTCGCCGCGGTGTGGCCGAGGCCACGGCTGCCGAAATGCACGCCGATCCAGACGAACCCGTCCTCGTCGCGCAACAGGTCAACGTAGTGGTTGCCGCCGCCGACGGTGCCGAGCTGGGCTGCCGCCTTCTGGCGATAGGCCTCCATATCCGCCGCGCGCCAGGAATCGGCGTCGTCGAACACTTCGTGTTCCGCCCGCTCGGCATTGGCCCGCCCAACGCCGAAGGAAATCGTCCGCCGCACATCGGCAAGGATGTCGCCGGCACGCGCCACGATCGCGGCGAACGGCGTGTCGAGCCGCACCGCCATGTTGCCGCAGGCGATGTCAAAGCCGACACCGGAAATGCTGATCTGGCGCTCGTAGGCGATCACCCCGCCGACCGGCTGGGCGTACCCCAGGTGGCCGTCGGCGCAGATCACACCGGCGACCGCGTTGCCCACGCCCATGCAGGTGCGCATCTGCGCCAGAGTCGCCTCGTTGTGCTGGCCGAAGACGGTGAGCGGCGCGTCGCGGTAGGCCGCTTCCTGCTCCGGGAGTTCGAGTGCCGCCGCCTGCGCGGCGAGGTGTTCGTCACGCGCCGCCTGGCGGAACTGGCACCAAGCCGGCATGCCGCGGCCGCCCGCTGCCTCGCCCGGACGGGCGAGGCGGCTGTCGGGATCGAGGCCGGCCGCCAGGGCCAGTTCACGGGCACGGGTTTCGTAGGCATCGGGGCGACGCATGGTCAGCCTCCTGTGTCATCGAAGTACGGAAAGAAACTCCGGCGGCCCCTCGCGGAGCCGCCGGAGATCGTTCAGTCCTGCCGGATGAAGTCGGCGATCACGGCGGGGGACGCCGTATCGAACCCGACCACATCCAGCATCCCGGCATCGTTCGGGTCGGCGATGCTGAAGCCGTTCGACACCAGGCCGACCACCACCAGCTTCGCCGCGATTCCGGTGCGCTCGCGGTACTGCCGCAGCGCCTGCGCCGGGTGGATCATCCCGGCCCAGGTTTCGCTGTCGGTATAGACAACGAAAGCATCGACCGGGATGCGCCGCTCCAGCGCATAGAGCATCGGCAGCGCGCAGTCGGTGCCGCCGAACGGCAGCGAAGACACGGCATGCACCGCGTCGTCCAGCCGCATCGACGGCGACAGCGGCAGCCTGGTCAGTTCGGCCTGCCGGCTCCACGCCATCCCCTGCCCCACCGCGGTGAACCCCAGGATGTGGGTGTTCGCCTCGGTGGCCGCCGTCATCAACGCCATCGCCGCCGATGCCTCGCGCGGAGTCAGCGCCGTGCCGGCCACCCGGCCGGACGCCATCGACCCCGACACGTCGAGCGCCAGCAGCAGGCGCCTGCCGGTCGGCTCGACCGCCCTGAACGCGGTGTAGAAGGCCGCGTTCAACGCATCGATCACCGGCTGCACCGGCTCCCACTGCAGCGCGCCGCGATCCCCCCTGCCCTGCGCATAGGTGCGCAAGGCCAGCAGGATCGCCAGCGGGTGCAGCTGCGCCCGGGCGATGCGTTCGGCATCGCCCAAGGCCGACAGCACCAGCGGCAACTGCTCGCCGAGCGGCTTGACCACGCCAACCGCGGTCAGCTTGGCAAGCGAGCGCACCAGCGCGGTCAGCGGCATGCGCTCCAGCAGCGCCTCCCACACCGCCGGGTCGTTCAGCAACTCGGTCGGCACCGCCTCGCGCGGCAGGTCGTGCGCGCGGATGAGCGCCGCTGCCGCCGCACCGCTCGCCGCCCGACCGAGCGCCGCCGCGGCCTGGACGAGCGACGGCAACGCCTCGCTCTCCGTGCCGCGGCACACCCAATCGAACAGCGCCACCCGTGCCGGCTCCGCCGTCTCCGGGTGGGCCAGCCGCAGCAGGTCGCGGTGCGACCAGCCGCCCCGCTGGCGATACTTCACCAGTTGATAGGCGAGCCGCTCGACCGGCTGGGCCAGATACCAGGCACCGACAGCGCGGCGCAGCGCCCGGCCCCAGCCGCGCGAGCCCTGCACGAACCCGGCGAGCTGGAACAGCTGTGTGCCGGTTCGGGCAACGCGCGGCAGAGCGGCCAGCGCCGCCTGGCGCGTCGCCAGATCCGCCGCCGAGGCAGCCAGGGCAAGCGCGAACAGCGCCGGCTCGTTCTTCGGCGCCCGGCCGCCCTCGCTGACCTCGACGATCCGCGCCACCGCCCTCACGCCGTCCGACGCGATGGCGCGCAGCACCGCCTGCGCGTTGTCGCGCGTCAGCGCCCGCTCGCCGGCATAGTAGCTGCCGCCCTCGGAGCCCAGGATCAGGAAGCGGTCGAGCCGCGCCCAGTCATCGACCGCGAAGGCATAGCCGCCGGCGGAGTTCGGCACGGTGCCGGGGATCGGCTGCGCCTGCGGCGTGACCGCCGCCGCACGCCGCGCGAAAATGTTCAGGTAGTTCTTCATAGCCCGCCTCCTGTCGAGGGACCGGCGGGCGTGGTGTGGCGAGGGTCTATGACATCCTGTTGGATGCCGCCGGATTGGGGGACCGGCTCTCCCTGGTAACCCTCGACCTCCGGCCCGCCGGAGGAATGTCTGGATGCATGCTCATGCCCGGATCAGCGCTGTGGGCAGCCACGATCCGGGCTGACGAAAACAGCGGACGAGCGCGTCATGCGCGGTTTGTGGTTGATCGTGTCGTTTCACGCCTGCCTCCTCTCGCCTTTCCGTCCTGGCGGGCGGTCATGTGCCAGGTGGACATGTGATCGCCGACGATAGACTGTTGCTCTACCAGACTGAGCTACCGCGCCTCGCGGCGCCGGCGGGCTTCGAACCCGCGACACACAGGTTATGATAACCGTCGAACTCCGGCCCACCCGGGCCAACGCATGCAGAGCGCGGACATGTGTCGCCGAGGGGCGCCGTTCCCTAACTGGAACTGTGGGCCCCCAAGCCCACCGGCTGTCGGGGCGAACCCCTGGTTGAGGATAACCCTCGGCTTTCGGCCCGCGCCGAATCCTGGCAGTGACGGGCATCCAAGCCCCAGGCTGGGGGTTGCTCGTGTCAAAGAGAACCCAGCCCGATCCGGCCCGTCGGGGCGGCGGTATGCTCCCGTCGCTTCCCGGCCGTCAATGACAAACTTTAGATTTGCTAAAGTTTGTGCTAGCCTGTGGCGCGATGATCAATACCGCTCAGATCCGCGCGGCGCGCGGCCTGCTGAAATGGACCCAGGCCGCCCTCGCGCATCGGGCCGCCATTTCCACCGTCACCCTGAACATGATCGAGAACGAGACCGTCCGGCCGCGCGAAAGCACGGTCGCTGCCATCCGCCGCGCCCTGGAAGCAGGTGGAGTGCAGTTCCTGGACGAAGCTGGGGTCGGTGTCGGGGTCAGGTTTGCGTCCGTGGCGGCCCAATGAGAGGGCAGAGCGTCGGCTGTCAGCTAAACAACGCTAAGTGCGAACGTTTGCGTACCCTGCTGGTTACAACAAGCACGCGCACCTTGCCTGCGAAGCTGCTGCCGCTCGGCAGAACCGCCGGAAGCCTTCCGTCCGCCAAACGATCCTCTGATGGCCACGTCCAGAATGTCCGGAAACATGGCACATGGACGAGTAGACGGACACCATGATGGCCGGACGGGAAAACGGACACCCCAGCTCCGGGCGCGGTTCACCTCTCATGCCGTCTTAGCGTTGTTTAGCTGACAGCCGACGCTCTGTCCTCAATGAGCCGTTCACGACGGATCGTCCGTTTGGTGCCATTCGAAGTGATTTGACTTGCTGGAGACACTGGCGCCCATCGCGCGGCTTCCGCTTTCCGTCCCCCGGAAAATCGGCGGTCAGTCTCTTTGGGCACTCACCTAAGGTGTGGACTTTGGAAACCCTCAGCCTATTACCTTCACTTTTGGCGCGACTGGAGGCCGAGAAGGGTGGAGGATCAGACCCCTTTCGTCGACATCTACTTTGGCGTCAGGGTAGACGGCCAAGGCTAGCTTTAGGTTCATCAGGAACTTCACCTTGAAGTTCCCGATTTTTCCAAAGCCTTGGCCAAACTGCCCGTTTAATGCTTTCCACGAAATCGGTCTCGCGCTTGGCAAGCTATGTAGCCTGTAGGCGAGCCACGCATAAAGATCGAGGGCCATGGAATTGTTGTTCACGGCTCGGATCGCGGCTTCTTCGACTGGTACGGGGTGGCGCTGAAGCTGCTCGAAAAAAGCTTCCGAAAGCTTTGCTGTTTCCAAAAACAAAGTTCCTTGGCGGTCGTCTGCGTCTTGCAGGAAGAAGGCCTTGTCTAAAATGTTCTGCTGGATCATCCCGGCGCTCTTGCCCGAGAGGAGATGGAATGAGAGTCGGCATCGGCTGATTCGCTCGGCCTGTTCTCTCACGGCATCGACTGACTTGCCCCCGACGGAGATTCCCATGCGGAGGAGCCATCCCCGGAGACTTTTCCCAAGCTCGACCTCGCGCGACCTAGTTCGGAGAGCTTCGGATTGCAGGTAGAGCATGATCAAACGGGCGCGCGAGCCAAACGGCACCCCGATGTGTTCAGGTTCTTCTCCTAGTCCGGGTCGCATGCCTGGTTCAACGATCAGGGTTACCCGGTCGGTCTTGATCTGCCAGCCCTTGTTGTCTGGCAGTCGCTTGTGCGGAAGAGCGGCCTGACACCACCCGCTGTAGAGAAACCCTATCCCGGAGTCTTCATCGGACATGTAGGCTGCGGCCGCTTCGATCTCGCGACGATCGAACTCGGCTGCCTTCAGGGCTTCGAGCTTTCCACGAACACCAAGCAAGTCATGAACCTGTCCCATGTGGCCTGTATGAACTGGAGCAACCCCGATTGTCGCTGTGGACTTTGGAAGCTGCAAGGTACTAGGGTTAGGTATTGAGATTCTAGGTACTAGTGTGAGCTTCCAGAGTCCACGGGATAACGTTGCATCCTCTTGAAATCATTGGAAGGCCCGCCGCGGTCGGGTTTCCAGAGTCCATAGGCGGTGCTGCCAAAGTCCATAGTTTCCCGGTGGGCAACCGTGCGCGGGGGCTGCCAAAGTCCACGGTGTCCTCTTCCGTGGAGTTACCCGACTCGGGAAGCGGTTTCCAGAGTCCACACGGCCGACTGGAACCCCAGGAATCGTGGATCGCTTCCAAAGTCCACACTCGGTTGGGATGGGGCGTACTTCCATAGTCCACAGTCCCCCGGCCGCCTAGGTACTTCCAGAGTCCACACCCAATAGGGTTCAAAGGGTTTCCGAAGCCCGGAGGTTTCCAAAGTCCACGCCTGCCATTCCCACCGCGTGGACTCTGGAAGCCAACGCTTCCTGTCTGGACGCGCTTCCTCTTCCAAAGTCCACACCAAGCGGATCCCATTGATCACCCCACATTCGGTAGTTGTGAGTCGGATAGGTTCCATCTGTGGTGATAGGTCATGGTTAGTCGTAAGCGCCCGGTCAGCCGCGTGTAGCGCAGACGGGGGCGATGTGGGGTGAGCGTGGGCGCGGGCTGATTTGGTTGCCGTGGGTACCTGCCGGCACAGCGACCTGGAGAGCGGGCCCCCGGGCGCCTGGCTACGGCGATGGCGCTGACGAAGGAGCGGTCATCCGCCATGGCATCAGTTCGGCGATCCTGTTGATGGGATGGCGGTCGGCGATGCGGGTGAGGATGTCCTTGAGGTAGGCTTCGGGGTTCAAGCCGTTCAGCTGGCATGTCTGCACGATGGTGTAAATCGCGGCCGCCCGCTCGCCCCCGGCATCCGATCCCGCGAACAAGTAGTTCTTGCGCCCGACCGCTATGGCCCTCATTGCGTTTTCGGCAATGTTGTTGTCGGCTTCGAGCCGCCCGTCGGTGACGAAGCGCGAGAGAGCGACACGGCGCCTGATGATGTAGCGGAACGCCTCGGCCGGCTCCGACTTCGCCGACATCCTGGCGAGCACGGCCTCGGCCCAGGCGAAGAAAGCATCGAGCAGCGGCGCCGTCTTGGCGCGGTGGATCACCCGCTCGGCCGGCGGCGCGAACCTAGCCTTGGTCTCGATGGCGTAAACCACGGCGATGCGGTCGAGCGCCTCCTTGGCGACCGGCGACTTCGTGCTGTCCCAGACATCGAAGATCTTGCGGCGGCAATGTGCCCAACACGCGACTTCGATGATCGGGCCGGGCTTGGTGCGGGCGGGATTGTAGAGCGCCTCGAACCCGGAATAGCCGTCGGCCTGGAGCAGGCCGGTGAAACTGGCCAGGTGGGCGGCCGGGTGCTCGCCGCCACGGTCGGGGCTGTAGAAGTAGGCAGCCGCGGGGGCCGCCTCGCCCGCGAAGGGGCGGTCGTCGCGCACGTACACCCACAGGCGCCCGGTCTTGGTGCGTCCGAGCCCCGGCGCCAGCACCGGGACTGTGGTGTCGTCACCATGGACTTTCTCGGCGGCGAAGACGTGCCGCCGGATCGCCGCCGCCACCGGATCGAGCAGCCAGGCCGCCTGGCCGACCCAGTCGCACAGCGTCGAGCGGTCGAGCTCGACCCCGTCGCGCGCATAGATCTCGGCCTGACGATAGAGCGGCAGATGGTCGCAGTACTTCGCCACCAGCAGGTGCGCGAGCGTGGCTGGTGTGGCGCGCCCGCGCGGCGTCGGCATCGGTGGTGGCGGGGCCTGGGTAATGGCATCGCAGGCGTGGCAGGCATATTTCGGCCGGACGTGGCGGATAACTTCGAAGTGGCCGGGCACGTAGTCCAGCACTTCGGTGACGTCCTCGCCGAGTTTGCCCATCTTGCCGCCGCAGGCCGGGCAGGCACAGGCGCCGTTGTCGGCAGGTTGATGCACGACGTCCTGGCGCGGCAGATGCTCGGGCAGCGGCTTGCGCTTCGGCCTGGCACGCTCCGGCGGAGACGGCGTCGGATCAGTGGCCTCGGTGGCGGCGGCATCTGCCGCCTCACCGCTCTCCAGTTCCTCCAGCCGCAGTTCGAGCTGCTCGATCTGGCGGCTGATCCGCTCCGATGAGCGGCCGAACTGCATCCGGCGCAGCTTGGCGATCTGGAACTTGAGCTTCTCGATCTCCAGCGCCTTGATCTGCACAGCCATCTCTGCCGCCTTCAGCTCGCCCTGACACGCCAGCGCGAAAGCGCGCAGCGCGTCAGGATCGGCGGGCAGTTCGGCGGTGGCGAGCGACATGCGCGAAACTATCAAGGCCAACACTGGCAGAGAAGAGAGGCCATGGAATCGGAGCCGTGTCAGACCAGCACTGGTTGCGGCGGTAACGGCGGGGCTATCGTTCGGCGCCAATCCATCGCTTCGGCCAGCAGGGAAAACTGCGCGGGCGTCAGCGTCATTGCGCCATCGACCAGCGGCGGCCAGACAAAGCGCCCCTTCTCCAGCCGCTTGGCAATCAGCCACAGGCCGCTGCCGTCCCAGTACAGACCTTTGAAGTAGTCGCCCCGCTTGCCGCGGAAGATGAACAGGTGGCCGCTGAAGGGGTCGGCTCCGATCACCTGCTGCGCTTTCGCCGCCAGGCCGTCGAAGCCATTACGAAGGTCAACTGGACGGCAGGCAAGGAAAACCTTGGTGCCCGGCGCCAGGCTGATCATGTCGCACGCTTCATCGCGCGCAGCACCCGCGCCAGCGCCGTCTCGTTCACGAAGGCATCCACCCGCAGTCGGGCGCCACTCGGCAGGGCGAGTTCGATCATCCCAACCCGATTGTCCGAACCACGCTTCTCCGGCGACTCGGGCCGAGCGGCGTGTGGTGCCGCCAGCAGGGCCGGACCGCCGTCATCGGCGTGGCCAACAACGCCAAGCGGGACGAACGCAAGCGGCTCCGACGCGCGGTGCGCTGCAGCCTTGTATGCCGCCCGCCAGTTGTAGAGCAGGCTCTCGGCAACCCGATGCCGCCGGGCGACCACCGACACCTTGCCGCCTGCCGCCTCAACCTCGCCCAGTAGCGCCGCCTTCTCCTCCTCGGTCCACTTCCGCCGCCGCTCGACCCGCGGCAAGATCTCCACCTCACCCAACCGACCCTCCTTCTGGAGCTACAGAAGGAGCTCCCGAGGCAGCCAGCTTGGGGTACCAAACCGCAAACCGCCACACGCGGGAGACCGGGCGCTTACGGTTAGTCGACGTCATGAATGGGACGACGGCGGAGACATGGTTCATGTCCGGTACATAGAGGGTTTGCGGGTAATTCCGCTGCCAGCCGCGGCGCTGGCTCTGCTTGGGCAGTTGCTGTCGCTGCCGGATCGGCCGAACTGGACTTCGCCTCGGCTACCAGTTGAGTTGGCGACAAAATCGGCCAGCTCGATCTCAAAAACGCAATTCAGCGCGGCGCTGACAATAGGGCCTTCAGATGGCGCCGCCCACGCCACTGTCTGCACGAACGACAGGACGCTCAGGTCGAATGGGCCGAGGCTGCGCCGACTGATGCAGCAGGCCGCTACAGGCAACATGCCATGTCGCCTTGCAGTTCGGCGACCGTGCGCCCTGAGGATCGACGGTCGCGGGCATTTCGACATTACGTTTGACAGGGATGGCGCTGCCGCACGAAAGCCTGCCAGCAAGCAGAAAACTATTTCGAGATGTTTCTTTCGAAACCCTCCGAGGCTCACCCTGGAGGGGTACCGCCGACGTGTGGTTGTCTGAGAAGTGCACATGAAATTCCTGGTGACGGCAGCCCCCCGGCAACGAGACACATCCCCGTTTCAGATGACTGGTGGGCGCGCGCGCCAGTTTCATGAGGCAGGTCGGTGGGTCGCTGGCTGATACATCAGCGAATCGGCCAGCTTAGCGTGGACGGTGCGGCGGGCCAGCGTCGAGGACATTACGACAGCACGGCATGGATCGGACATCTGCTTGGAAAGAGCAGCTTGTGTGTCGCTTGCAGGGCGGCGCTGAGATCGGCTGGTGTGCTTGGTGGTGAAGAACGGCGCGCCCTCACCTTCTGGACGCAGGCCGCCGGCGATGGTGGCGGCGCGGGTTCCTCAATCTCGCCGTCTGGTGCGTCTATATGCAGCGGCGATCCGACGCGGCGTGGGCATGGCGGAGCGCGTCCACCTTGTAGTTGGGAAGCCGCTGCCTCCTTCCTTGCTGACGATGTCGATTTAGGTGCCCGGTTCGCAACCCGAGGGCGGCGCCAGTCTAGTGTTGGCCATGACCGTGCCTGATGTAACCGACCAGATCGAGTTGAACCACGCACAGCTGACAGGCCGGCCGCCGCCACCCAATTCAAAATGGTGCGGTGCGGGAGTACAGAATTGGCGGTTACCGCGCTGCCACCAAGCCGTCGGGCAGACGGCTTCTGTTTGGCCCGTCCCTCTTTCGAGCCGGACGCCAGAGAGACGCCCCCCGAGACCGGGAATTACGTAGGGACGCCTACACGGCGCAGCTTCTTCAGCGCCGCCAGCGGCATGCCCCGAACTCTCCCACGCGCATCTAGAAGCCCCAATAGGTCCGATTCGGACGTTTTAACCGCGGTTAAACGCAAAGGGCTTGAACGCGATCGTCGAACCGAACAGTCTGCCGACGCGAAAGGGAGATTCACCATGGGCTGCAAGATTATCGTCCTGAGCGGAGGAAAGGGAGGGGTGGGCCGATCCACGCTTTCCCGCAACTTTTTGGTCGCAGGAGGTTTGGCTGGGATAAGCGCTGTTGGGTTTGACCTGGACCGACAGGCCACTTTCCAAAAATGGCACCTCAGACGGGTGAAGACTCGCGAGGAAGCTCCCGCCTGCCCGGCCACGGATGTTCGGCTCGCGCATGTCTCAGACTGGAGATCAATCGTCTCGACAGCCGCGGAGTTCGATATGGCGATAATCGATACTGCGCCTGGGATTGAAGAGAACATGGCCAGCATGCTCTCGCTTTGCCAGGCCGCAACGTTTGTCGTGGTTCCATGCGGGGTAAGCCACGACGACATTGAGTCCGTCGTTCCATGGATGACCACGCTCCTCCAGAACAAGGTTAAGGCTGCCTTCGTGCTAAATAAGGCGAATCGCCGAACGAAATCTTTTGCGACGGCGAGGAGCACCCTCCATCGATATGGCCCGCTCTGTCCTGTTGAAATTCCCTTATTGGAGGACATTCACGGTTCTGCGGCTGAGGGCCTTGCTGCGATGGACTTCGAAAACGCTCGTGGCGGCGAGCCCATAGAAAGTGTTTGGCAATTCGTTCGACGGGAGGCCGGTCTGTGAGTGCAAAGCTAAGGCTGCGAAGCGGCGGAACGCTTAGCTCCCGCGAGCCTTCCGGTTCGGAAGTCTCCGGGATGGTTGCCCCGCCTGCGCCATCGAACAACCAGGAAGGCTATCGGCTCACTCAGCTTGACCCAAGGGCCGAAGACGCTCGGCAGATATCCGCCAGCTCAGAGGCGGGGCGAGTTGCGCTGGCGGAAGTGTTTGCCGGGACCGATCTTCTGCTGGACGAAGCGAAAATCAACCTAATTCTTGGGGTTCGCGCGGAGGTTCTCGACAATTGGACGAAGGCCCGCAACTCATTCCTGTCCATAGGCCGTGCGCTGCTGGCTCTAGACGAAGATGTTCTTCTTAGCAAAGCCGAAAAGGATCGGTTGCGGCGTGGAAGCGAGAGGGTGTTTCCGTTCTCTGAGGCGATCGCTTCCCAGCTCCGTCAGGTTGCCAGAGCCGTCCGGGACGGGAGAATTCCCGAGGCTCTGTGTCCATCGGCCTACTCAACTGCATATCACCTAACTTTGCTCGAGGATGACGAGTTGGCCGAAGCGCGCCGGCTGAACCTGATGCGCCCTGACGTTCCTCGCTCAGAGGTCCTTCGGTTTAGGAGGTCGTTGAACGAACGCCACTTGGTCCAGTCGGACAGGGCCGCGCGAGAGCGGCTTTTTGCCCGTAAAGCTGCGCTAGAAGCCGAGCAGAACCGTCTCAAAGAAAGGCTGGAGAATATTTCCAGAGAACTGAAAGAGATCGGACAGACTCTTAAGCAGGGCGCTCAAGAGGCATAGGGGGCAGCGAAATGGCACATGCGGGAAGGGCGATAATCGGGCGCCCTTTCTGCCCACCACCCCCACGCGCGCCCGTTGAACCGCCACACCGGGATGCCGAGCACTCTGGCTTTGTCGTCGAGGTTCTTGCTGACTGATGGCGGAGCCGGGGAAAACGATGACCCCGAAGGCCGAGGGGTCGCCGGGGACCGGCGCGGTGGCGGGGTTCAGCAGGATGCCGTCGAGCGAGGGCAGGGAGCGGAACACGCGCAGGAAGCCGGTGAACTCGATGGCGGCACCACGGCCGACGGTGCCCTCGTAGAGGGCGAACTCGATCTCGGGTGGCGGGGTGGCGGCGAGGATGTGCGAGACCGAGGCCCAGGCGCGGGGGGAGGGGAAGGCTTTGTCCGCCGGCTCGAAGCGATGCAGCAGGTCGGGGCGTCAGCGCAGGAAGGCGACGACCTCCGGCCGCAGATCGGCCTGGCCCATTGCCCAGCGCGACCAGTCGTCGAGATCGGGCTCGAAGCTGAGGTGGACGAAACGGTTGGCCAGCGCGCTCGACATGCGCGGCGTGACGGCGCGATCGCCTTCGCGGTTGCCGGCGGCGAACACGGTCCACCCGTCGGGCAGGCGGTATTCGCCGAGCGCCCGGTCGAGCACCAGCTGGTAGCAGGCGGCCTCGTCGGGCAGGAAGGCCGGGGTGGCCCAGGCGGCCTTGCCATGCTCGACGGTGGGCAGACCGCGCAGATCGACCAGGTCGAGCAGGATGGCGCGGATGTCGATCAGGCGGACGTCCAGCGCCGCTGCCACCTGCGCCACGACCTGGGATTTGCCGACGCCGGGCGCGCCCCAGTGGGTTCGAGCTTTGCGCCGGCGAGGCGGTGAACCGCCCGGATCGCCGCGCGGCCGACGGTCAGGCTGGAGACGCACGAGTTCGCTTTCGGCGCGCTTGCGCAAGGAAAGATCCAGAAGGCCCAGGTCGCCGGACAGCGGCTGCAGCCGGCGCCGGCGCACAAAGCGGTGTGAGGGTTCCTCGCCGACCCATTGGTGCAACGGACCGCCATCATCGGCGTCTCGTGCACACGATCCTTGCAACGGACCTGAAGGGTCCGACCGGCCATCCAATGCTATCCGCTGCAGTTACAGCACCCCGTTGAGCGGGTGCGCCTCGAACGGATCGCCGACCTGCAGGTACTCGTCGAGCACGGCGTAGGTGCGGTGCCGGCCGAGGCGTTTGAGGTGCGTCGGGTGCACACCGTGGTCCATGCCGGTGGTCAGAGCGCCGCGTTTGAGGCTGTGGCCGCCCATGGCGTCGCGCTCGAAGCCGGCGGCGGCGGCGCGCGCCTGGATGATGCGGGCGACGGTACCGGAATCGATGGCCTGGGTGCCGACGACCAGGGTGGGGAGGGGGCTCTCCTCGGCATTCCGCCGTGGCGGTACCCAGATGCGCCGGAACACCGCCCCCTCGGTGATCCCGGCCGCTTCCTGCCAGCGCCGCAGGGCGCGCACCGGGCAGAGTGCCGTGCTGCCGAACGGGATGGCGACGGTCACGGCCTTGCCGTCGCGCTCGCCCTTGGAGCGGGGCAGGGTGAGCTGCAGGCCGCGGTCGCGCGCCTCGAGGTGCTCGACCCGGATGGCGGCGAGTTCGCTGCGGCGCAGGGCGCCGGCAAAGCCGACCAGCAGCAGGGCGCGGTCACGCAGGCCGCGCAGATCGTCGGGGATCAGGGCGATGATGTCGCGCAGCAGCTCGACGGTGGCGGCGAGTTTCTTCTTCGGGGTCTCGCCCTGGTCGGCTGCGTGACGGCGGATGCCGGCGACGGTCTCGGAGACCCGCGCCTCGGCGGTCGGCACCGGGCAGCCGGCGATGAAGTGCAGGTAGCGGATGGCGGCGCGGCGGAGTTCGACCGTGGTGACGGACAGGCCGCGGCCGCGCTCGGTGGCGAGGAAGGCGACCACGTCGGCGGCTTGGGCGGGCAGACAAGGCAGGGCGTGTTGGTCGCACCAGGCGCACCAGGCCCGCACGCCGGCGCGGTAGGCACGGCGGGTGTTGTCGGCCTTGGCCCGGCGGGCAAAGGCGTCGGCGGCGATGCGGGCGGTGCCGAGGCTGCCGTCGTAGTCGGGGATCGCCGCTTCCGCCGCTTCATCGAACCAGATGCGCACGATCACGGGCGGTTGGCCGAGCGGGGCCGCGGCGACGAGCGCCGGAAGGGCAGGGGAGGCGGCTTCAGCCCCGTCCGCAGTGGCGTCCGTGCTCGTCATTGGGGTGTCCATGCTGGCTTGTTGCCCTGATTGGCGAGATTTCGGCGCGAATTCTAAGCTCATTTCCGTCCGCCCGACAATCTCCCTTATCAGGCATACGAACGGGAGAAAAGCCTTATTGCGCCTTAGTAAGGCTTGCCATATTTGTCCAAACCCCGCAGGATGCCTTGGATCAGGGGCGACTCCTGCGGCGGAGCGGCGCAGACCGAAAGCGCTGGACCAAGGGCAAGCGGAGGCGCGAACGGATGGACGGCGAGACGGGCAGGGGGCTCGACGGCGACGCGGGAAGTGCCGCGACGGTGGCGCCCAGCATGTCCCTGGCGGCGGGGCGCTCGGACCGGAAGCTCGCGCCGGCGACCAGCCGGGCCTACGCCGCCGACTGGAAGCACTTCTCCGAGTGGTGCCGCAGCCAAGGGCAGGCGAGCCTGCCGGCCACTTCCGCCACTCTGGTCGCCTATCTGGCGGCGCTTGCCCCGACGCTCAGCCGCAGCGCGCTCGACCGCAGGGTTGCGGCCATCGCCCATGCCCATCGCGCCCGTTTCCTGCTGCCGCCCGATCGCGATCCGGCGGCGCGCGGCTCGCTGCGCGCCGTCAAGCGCCAGGCGGTGCCTGGTCCTCGCCGTCCGCCGCCGCCGTCTGGCCCGCGTCTCGCCCGGATGGCCGGCGCCTGCCCCGGCAACCTCGCCGGCCTGCGCGACCGGGCCCTGCTGCTGCTCGCCGCCGCGACCGGTCTCGGCCGGGCCGCCCTGGTTGGCATCGACGCCGAGCATCTGCGTTTCACTGCGGATGGGTGTGAGCTGCTGATCCGGCGCGCGCCGGACGCCGCGCCGGCGATGGTCACCATCGCCCGGGCCCCGGCCAATTGCCCGGTGCGGGCGCTGCAGGACTGGATGCGGGCCTCGGAATGCGGCTTCGGACCGGTGTTCCGCAAGGTCGACCGCTGGGGCAATGTCGAGCACCGAAGGCTCGGCGCCGACGCCATCCGCCGCATCCTGCGGCGCCGCGACAAGCGGTCCGGCCGGGCGCGCCGTGCCGCGGCGAAGGCTGCCTGAGCAGATGGCGCGCTCGGCCGCGGACCAAGCGAGCGACGCAGCGGAGGCGCTGTCAGCTTGGCTGGCACAGCGTCAAGGTGCCGAGGCGTCCGACGCGGTGCCGCCTGCGCCGGCATGGGAAGCAGAGGTCAGTGCGCCGCCTGATGCGGCGGTGCCGGATGCCGCTGCTGCCGGCGCGGCGGCGCTCACCGACCGGGAGGGGGCGGCGCCGCGCCCGGCGCCGTCGAAGCACCGGCGTGGCCGCGGTGCCAGTGCCGCGCCGTTGCGTCTGCCTCACCCAGACTGGCTGCAGCATCGCCTGACGATCAGCGGACCCGAAGAAAAGCTCGCTTCCTTCCGCGCGGCGGCGGCTGGCGCCGGGATTATCCCCTGGCAGCTCGATCTCGATGCGCTGGCGGAGGATTGCTTCCTGCTGCTGGCGGCCCCGCCGGCGCCGCAGCTGCGCACCCTGAGCCTCGCCGGCGCGCGGGTGCTGGCCGGTCAGTTGCGCGAGGCGGTCGCCGCCCGCCAGGCGGCGGCCTGCGCGCGCGTCGGGCGCAGCCGCGCCTGTCCGTTCGACCTGCACGCGCTGCTGCCGGTACCCGATGCCATCCTGCGTCTCGGCCCCGATCACCCGGAGGCGCTTTCCTGGCTGTGGCAGCACTGGGGCACCACCGAGGCGCTGCGACATGTCGCCGAGGATCCCGGCGCCGCCGGCGATCCGCGCCACGCGGCGGCGGCGGCGGTCTTCCGGGTGGATTTCTGGTCGGCGGACTGGACGCCGTGGCGGGCCTTGCTGCATCTGCGGGAAGCTTGGCCGGCGCTGCGCTTCGACATCCGCCCGAGCTACGACGCCGCCGGCGCCGAAGACAGGTGATGGACCTCGCAGCCCCCGCAGAGGGTGAGCCTGCGCCTTGCCTTGAGGAGCCGGGCTGGGAGGACAAGCCGCGGCGCGAGTCCGCAACCGAGGCGCCGGTGCTGCGGGCCAAAGGTTTTGAGTGGCCGCTCGACTGGCTGCTGGAAATGGCGCGAAACGAGCGGATCGACCTCGCCTGCCTGCCGATCGCGGATCTGATCGGGGCATTCGCCACGGCGCTGGAGGCCGCACTCGCCCGCGGGAAGGCGCCGTCGCCTGCGGCATCGGCGATGTCACTCGGCTGCTGGGCCGAGTGGCTGGTGATGGCGGCGACGCTGGCCTGGCTGCGTTCGCGGCTGCTGCTGCCGGCGAGCGCACCCGAGGCCCGTGCCGCGCACCACGAAGCCGAGACGCTGCGGCAGCTGCTTCTTGAACGCGCCCGCATGCTGGCCGCCGCCGACTGGCTCGAGCGGCGGCTCCAGCTTGGCCGTGATGTGTTCCCGCGTGGGGCCGCGAAGAGCGCGGCGGCCGGGCGGGAAGGCGACCTCTCCGAGCTGTTGCGTGGCTGCCTGGTGGCGTTGCGCCTGCCTTCGTGGGTCGAGTTCTATCGGCCCCTGTGGCCCGCGTTATGGCAGGTCACCGACGCGATGGTGCGCATCCGGCAGTTGTTGAACGGCGGCGCGGAGGGGGACGAACTCGCGCGCTTCCTGCCCGCGATCGCCGCCGGAGTGCCTGCCCGCGATTTCCAGTGCCGTGCCGCCGTCGCCAGCACGCTGGTCGCCGGGCTGGAACTGGCGCGCGGGGGAACGGTCACGCTCGACCAGACGGAGTCCTGGGCCATCATCCGGGTGCGATCAACGCCCGACAAGCGGGCGGGAGGTTCCGCGCCATGACCGGCGTGCTGGCGGTTGATCTCGGCAAGACCGGATGTCGTGCCGCGCTCTGGACCGGAGCGGGCCGTTTCGACGCGGAGGGCCCGGGGACGGCCGGGCTTGCCGCACTGAACGGCGCCGTGACGGCGGAACGCGCCATCCTGGCGGTCGCCCGGAAAGTGCTGCAACGGGCCGGGCTCACCTGCGTTGCCACCGTTGCGGTCGGTGCCGCGGGGGCGTTGAGCGCGCCGGCAGCCGCGCAGGAGTTGGCGGAGCGTCTGCTGGTCGCGCTGCCGGCGATGCGGCTGGCCATCACGAGCGACGCGGTGACAGCCCATGTCGGCGCCCTCGCCGGACAGCCCGGCGTGGTGCTCGCCGTCGGCACCGGCGCCGTCGCCGTCGGCGTCGGGGGCGACGGCGGCTTCACGCGGGTTGACGGGTGCGGACCGTTGCTGGGCGACGACGGCAGTGGCGCCTGGCTCGGCTTCGCGGGCTTGCGGTCTGTGCTGCGGGGCGAAGACGGGCGCGGCCCGCCGACCTCCCTGCGCGAAGCGGCTTTGGCACGCTTCGGTGCCGTCGCTGACCTGCCGGCTGCGATCGGCGGCGACGCGAACCCGGCCCGGCAGGCCGCGTGCTTTGCCGGCGACGTTGTGTGCGCGGCCGCTTCGGGCGATGCCGTCGCCCGCGACCTGCTTGCTCGGCTCCAACGAACGAACTGCCCCTCCGGTACGAGTTTTGCGACGAAACGGGAACATCGGTTTTCGAAGGCAGCTGCAGCGCCGCCTTGGCGCCTAGCGGCGGCCCGGCGCAACCATCGCGGATAACAATCTGAATTCGTTATCGATCGACGAATTGTGGCAGCCACTCGACAGGCGCGGTAATCGTGCCTGGCATCGCCGCCACTCGGTCTGTCCGTCATAATCGTTTCGGACAACGAGCCGCAGAGGCCAGTCTTTCGCTGGCTTTGGCGGTCGTGAACGGAGAGGCCTCCGGCTTGGGCGCGCCTGCAAACGGTGGTTTGACGAGCACTTCCATGATTGTAAATTCCGGTGCCCAGTCCCCACAGCGGCCCGATGTTCTTGTTTCGTCGCAAAACTCGTACCGGAGGGGCAGTTCGTTAGTTGGAGCCTGCTCAGGCGGTGCGTGCCCTCGTGACCACGACCCGGGCCGCGGTCGCGCGCTCCGGCCTCCCCGAACCGGTTCCGGTGGCTCTGACCGGCGGATTGCTGGACGCGGAGCGGGGGCTGCGTGCGCAGTTGCAGGCCGGGCTGTTGGATGGTCCGGTGCGGGTCCACCTGCAGGCGGCCGCCGGCACTGCGCTCGACGGGGCCAGGCTGCTGGCGGAGCGCACCGACACCATCCATGAAGCAAGGATGCTGCGGGTGTGGGCTGCATCCCAATCGGCGAGAGGCTTCGCCTCCTGACGACGAAGGGCCGCTCATCCGCAACGAGCACGCGAGCGATAGCTTGTTCGTCAGCTTTCCGCGATCCTGGCTGTGGCGGCGCGCCGTTTTCTGAGATTTCGCGAGGGAGCCTATGGAGGATGCGGTGGGCCCTATCGAGCAGGCGCTGATCCTGGCAGCCGGGTTGAACAGGATCGCGCCATTCCGGCGGCGGCTGGCCAGCCTGCCGCGTAATCTGTCGGGGGATACGTCGTGAGCGATGCTCCGATCATAGGTCGGGTTGTTTCGGTGCATGTTGGCCGCGTGGCACCGCTGGGACCGGAGGCGGAGCCGAGCGGGTTCGTCAAGCACGCCGTGGCGGGACCGGTGGCGGTGGGCCGACTGGGGCTGGCGGATGACGAGCAGGCCGATCTGCGCGTGCATGGCGGGCCGGACAAGGCCGTGTACGCCTACGCCTGTTCGCATTATGCGACCTGGGCGGCGGAATTTCCACAGCACGCGGCACTGTTCGTGCCGGGCGGGGTGGGGGAGAACCTGGCGATCGCTGGCATGGTCGAGGCGGACATCTGCGTTGGCGATGTGCATGCGGTTGGCAGCGCGCTGCTGCAGGCATGCCAGCCACGGCAGCCCTGCTTCAAATTCGCGTTGCGGTTCGAGAACAACAGACTGCCCAAGGCGATGGTGCGCAGTGGGCGCAGCGGCTGGTATTATCGCGTGCTGCAGACCGGGACGGTTGCGGCCGGGGACACGGTCATGTTGCACGCGCGGCCCAATCCGGATTTTCCGTTCGTGCGCCTGCTTGCGGTGATTAACCACGGCGACGCCTTGATTCAAGAACTGGCGCAGATGGCCGACATGCCCGGGCTGGCGGACCAGTGGCAGGCGCACGCCCGACAGATGTTGCAACAGGGCCGGAGCACCCCGTGACGAGGCGAGTGCAGTGATGAGCCGTCTTCCGTCGTCCCCTCAACGGCCCGGCGGGTGCTTCACCACCGGCACGATCGCTTCGACCAGTCGGAGCATCTCCTCCGCTCCAGCGGGCATGCTGTCGGCGGACAGGCTCAGGCTGTCGACGCAACGGCCGCCCGGCGTGTAGAGCGAAAGCTCCAGCCCGCCCCCGATGACCTCCGGGCGGCAGACAAGCTCCTCGCCCGCAGCCTCATGCCGCGCTTCGGCCACAAACGCGCGGATTTCCTCGATGCCGCCGACCTGCTGCCCCGCCTCGGCCAGGAAGTCGGCGATCTCGTCCTGGATTTCCGACAGCGGCACCAGCGCCAGCGGCACGCAGCCCGTCGCATGGAAGGCCGCCGCCCTCCAGCGGTCGAACGCGGCAGCCCGGGTCGCGTCCTCGGGCGCCTCCTCGCCTTCCTGGGGTTCCTGCGGCGGGCCATTGGCGGCGACGTCATCCCAAAGCGGCACCGACCAGTCGAACCGTACCCCGAGCAGGACGCCGAAGCCCTTCGCTGCCAGCTCGTCCGTGTCGGCGGGGCGCATGTCACGCGGCTCGGCACCAGCGGCCATATCAACCAGGACGCGGCGGACCGCGACAGGGTCAAGCCCGGCGAGCGCATCCGGTGAGCGCCAGCCCGGGAGAAAGCGTGTGTCGGCGGTTGGGGGCAGAACACCCGCCGCGAGAAGGCTCTCGCGAAGGTCAGTTGCGTCCGGCACGTCATGCGGCGGCAGGGCGACGGGAAGGGACACCAACCCCGCCCATCCGGAAGGACCAATCTCGCCCCCCTCAGCCACCAGCAGGAGCTCCCAGGTGAGATCGTCGGCCGCCTCCTCGCCGATGCGGTCTCTTGCCTTCCGCACCGCGAGGTCGAGGACGTCGTTCCGTCCGGTTGCCATGAGCGCGTGCGCGAGTTCCTCGAATTCCGAGTCTTCCTCATCCTCATCCGTGAAGGCAGCGACGAGGCGATCCGCGAGGGGGCCGGGCGCATTGCCGAGCATTTCAGGAGGGCTTGCCAAGGTCGGGTCGACACCAAGCACCTTGAGCGCGGCGGCGCCGCGAAGCAGGCTGCGGTCGCGCCAGGCCCAGCGGTTTTCCTGCGTGTCGGCCCGCCCGGCCATCCACCGCCGGAAGGAAGCGCGATCCGCAAGCTGGACGAACACCCGCACCCCGGAGGCGGCCAGCTCGGTGGCAACGGCCATGTTGACCGCGGCGACGGTGTCGAGGTCAGTTTCTCCCGGCCGGAAGGTGTCCAGCGTATCGGCGTCCGGGTAGTGGGTCACGAGGATCGAATCCAGGGCAGGCGCAACCTCCCGTGCCCTCGCAGCGGCTTCATCGACGATCTGGTCCTGCCGACCTGCAGCCTGCACCATGGCGAATCTCCGATAGGTCGCGGACCATCGCGGGTCAGCTTGGCCGAAGCAGTACATCGTCAGGGCACTCGCCGTCCCTGGCTGTTTGCCGTGAGGGAATGCAGCTGAGCCTGGTCAAAGGCGCACAGGAGCCGGTTCTGTCGCGCGTCGCCTCTCAGCGACGGGGGCCGTTGAAGGCGAACGGCGACAGGCGAACCCGCTCATGATTTTCAGAGGACCATGCGGCTATCGGACGAGGTCTCGATAGCGACGCATTTCCACGGCAGCGGCCGGATCCCATGGCCCCCTGCCACATCCCTGCGAGATCCAAATTTCTCCCGCCTCGATGAACTCCACTCGCATTGGGCGATCACAAGAACCCGTGAAGCCGTACATCAGTACTGGATTGATCTATTTGAAAACCCAACTTTCATGGTACTGCCTAGTCTGTTCTGGCGGACGGGGATCGGGCACATGTCAACAAGTCGTGTAGCCGAGTTCGATGTCGTGCTCACCCGCTACCTGGACATTGACGGCGCGCCGCTTGGGCCCTTGCCGGCATTCGCGGCTGATGCCGCGGATCTCGTGCCGCTGTATCGTGCCCTGATCCGCACGCGCACCTTCGATGCCAAGGCGGTCGCCTTGCAGCGCACCGGGCGCCTCGGCACCTTCGCCTCGTCACTCGGTCAGGAGGCGGTCGGAGTCGGCGCTGCCAGCGCGATGGCAGCTGATGACGTCCTGGTGCCGTCGTTCCGCGACCAGGCGGCGCAGTTGTGGCGCGGCGTCACGCCGGTCGAATTGCTCCTTTACTGGGGCGGCGATGAGCGCGGTAGCGATTTCGCTGGGCCGCGCGGGGATTTCCCCATCTCAGTGCCCGTCGCCAGCCACGTGCCACACGCTGCCGGTGTGGCGCTGGCGCTGAAACTGCGCAACGAGGCGAGGGCCGTGCTGTGCATCATCGGCGATGGCGCCACCTCGAAGGGCGATTTCTATGAAGCGCTCAACATCGCCGGCGCCTGGCAGCTGCCGCTGGTCGTGCTGGTGAACAACAACCAGTGGGCGATCTCGGTCCGCCGCGAGGCCCAGAGCGCGGCGCAGACGCTGGCACAGAAGGCAATCGCTGCCGGCGTGCCGGGGGAGCAGGTCGATGGCAACGACGTGATCACGGTGCACGACACTGTGGCAAATGCCATCGCACGCGCCCGCGCGGGCGAGGGGACCAGCCTGATCGAAGCACTCACCTACCGGCTCAGCGATCACACCACAGCCGATGACGCGCGACGGTATCGCGGCGATGCCGAGGTGAGCTTGCACTGGCATGGCGAGCCGGTCGCACGCTTGCGCCAATACCTTGTCGGCCAGGGCGCATGGAGCCGCGACGACGAGGAACATGCGCTGGCCGATGCGGCGGACGAGATGGAGCGGGCGACCGAGGCATACCTCGCCATGGCGCCGCAGCCGGTTTCGGCCATGTTCGATCATCTGTTTGCCACACTACCGGTATCGTTGCGCAGCGAGCGGGACGAAGCGATGGGCGGCGAGGCCGGCCATGCGTGATGCGACCCTGGTCGAAGCGATCAACGCCGCGCTCGCCCGTGCCATGCAGGAGGATGAGCGGGTGCTCGTCCTCGGCGAGGACGTCGGCAAGGACGGCGGCGTGTTTCGCGCCACCGACGGGCTGCTGGCCCGTTTCGGGCCGGCGCGCGTGTTCGACACGCCGGTTGCCGAGGCGGCGATCGCCGGGATGTCCGTGGGGCTTGCGGCACAGGGGTTCTGCCCGGTGGCGGAAATCCAGTTCATGGGCTTTGCTTATGCCGCGATCGACCAGTTGCTGAACCATGCGGCGCGGCTGCGCACGCGAACGCGCGGACGGCTGAGTTGCCCGATGGTGCTGCGCACGCCATGCGGCGCCGGGGTCCACGCGCCCGAACATCACTCCGAAAGCGGCGAGGCCTGTTTCACCAACATCCCCGGACTGCGCGTGGTCGTCCCCTCTTCGCCGCGGCGCGGGTATGGTCTGTTGCTTGCGGCCATTCGTGATTCCGATCCGGTCGTGTTCCTCGAGCCCACGCGACTCTACCGCGCGGTGCGTGAACCGGTCGCGGACGATGGCACATCGCTGCCGCTTGACCGCTGCATCACGTTGCGCGAAGGCGGCGATGTCACCCTGGTTGGCTGGGGAGGCGTGGTCCCCGAGATGCTGGCGGCAGCCGAGCGGCTTGCTGCCGAGGGCACGCAGGCCGACGTGATAGATGTCGCCACTCTGGTGCCGCTCGACGCGGAAACCATCCTGGCGTCGGTCGCCGGGACCGGGCGATGCGTGATCTGCCATGAGGCTCCGCTGACCGGCGGGTTCGGTGCGGAGATCGCGGCGCGGCTTGCCGGCCCCGGCCTGTTTTCGCTGTTGGCCCCGGTCGAGCGGGTGACAGGCTGGGACACGATCGTGCCGCTATCGCGCCTGGAGCGGCATTACCTGCCGGGCGTGGAGCGCATCCTGGCGGCGGCGCGGCGCAGCCTGCGGCACGGTTGACCGGAGGCGGGCATGGCAGGTGGACCCGAACGAATTTTCAATCTGCCCGATCTTGGCGAAGGTTTGCAGGAAGCCGAACTCGTTGCCTGGCACGTCGCCGAGGGTGATCACGTCGTGGCGGACCAGCCGCTTGTCTCGGTCGAGACGGACAAGGCGGTTGTGGAAATTCCTTCGCCATGGGCCGGGCGGATCACCCGGCTGCTGGCAACCCCGCACGCCAGGCTGCCGATTGGCGCGCCGCTGGTTGCCTTTTCCGATGACGGCGGCCACGACGCCGGCACCGTGGTCGGCGCGCTGGCGGAAGCGGTGCCGACGCCGACCGCCAGGAGCGCGACATGGCGACCCCGTGTGGCGCCGGCGGTACGGGCGCTGGCCGCGGCGCGTGGTGTCGATCTCGCTTCTCTGACGGGAAGCGGGCCGGACGGGGAAATCACCCGCGCCGACGTGGAACGCGCCGGCAGCGCGCCGGCGGACACGGAGCCGCTGCGCGGCATGCGTCGGGCAATGGCGCTGCGAATGGCGGAGGCGGGGCGAGCGGTCGTCCCGGCCACCGTGACCGACGAGGCCGATGTCGATGCATGGCCCGCGGCGACACCGGTGACGGCGCGGCTGGTCGCGGCCCTGGTCGTCGGATGCCAGGCGAAGCCGGCATTGAACGCCACCTATGACGGCGCAGCCATGGCACGCCGGTTGAATGCCGCGGTACACGTCGGCATCGCAGTCGATACCGAGGACGGTCTCATCGTCCCCGTGCTGCGCGATGCCGCACGGTTCAGCCTCGCCGATGTCGATGCAGCGCTGACCGCGCTTGTGGCGGCGGCGCGTGCCCGGAGTCTGGCGCCGGATGCATTGCGCGATGCGACGATCACGCTGTCGAATTTCGGCTCGCTGGGCGGCGCGTTCGCGACGCTTGTCGTGGTGCCGCCGCAGGTGGCGATTCTGGGGGCGGGCCGTATCCGGCCAGTTGTCATCCCCGTCGATGGCGGCTTCGGTGCCAGGCGGATGCTGCCACTGTCGTTGACCTTCGATCACCGCGTCGTCTCGGGTGGCGAGGCAGCACGCTTCCTCGCAGTCGTCAAGGCCGCCGTCGAAGGCGCATCTTAACACCGGCGGTCGCAAAGGAGGTCACACCGTCGAAGGCCTGTTTCGCTTTGCTGAATCGCTTGGCCCGGAGGAGATCGTGCATATCGATTTGCGCGGTGTCGAGCTGCAGGCCATCATGGTGATCGATAATCTTGCTTGTGGTCCGTCGATCGGTGGTGCGCGCATGGCGTCGGATGTCGGCGTGGTGAATTGCGTCCGCCTGGACCGCGCGATGACGCTGAAGAACGCCGCCGCGGGCCTGCCGCATGGCGGCGGCAAGTTGATGATCTTCGGCGACCCGCGCATGTCGTTCGCGGAAAAGGAGCGGTTGATCCGCACCTTTGCCGGCGCCATACGCGAACTGTTCGGCTACATTGTCGAGCACCAGGATGATGCTGCGTTCGCGTCTCCAAGTCGTTCAGCAGGAGACCGTATCATACCCCCCGCATGAGGCAGTCTCGCGACCGGTGTGACGGCGACCTGATGCAAGTCGTACCGGGATGCGAACGCTCGGCATCCCGACACTTCGCCTTCCACCCGACGCGCCCGGATAGCCTTCTAGGTAACGAGCGGGATGTTCTGGTTCAACCGGAACAGGTTCTGGGGATCGTAGCGGCGCTTCACCTCAGCGAGCCGGTCGTAGTTCGAGCCGAAGGCACCGCGGATGCGGTCCGTCTCATCCGCAGGCATGAAGTTTACATACACCGAGCCCATTGCGTGCGGTGCGAGGTCTGCAAACAGCTTGCGTGCCCAGTCAATGCACGTCGTGTCCTGTTCCGGATCGCGCCAGCGGGTGTGCGCATTCAACGTGAACTCGACATCGCGGCGGGGATACGCAGTTGCGTCGGGCGGCACGCGATTGATCTGGCCACCAAGCTGTCCAACGAAAATCTCGCACTCACTTGTAGGCAATTGCCGGGCCGCCTCCAGGAGCACCTCGAGCGCGGCATCAGAGATTTCCTTGAAGTCGTGGCTCTTCCAGTAGTTGCGCGCGCCGGGTGTCAGCATCGGATCGAACGCCGTCTGCCAGGCGGTGAAGGGGTGCGGACCGACGAGATCGACAATGGGCGTGCCGAGTGCACGGAACGGTGCAGCGGCAGCTTCCCCGTCTGCCACCGGTCCGGCATAGCAGAGCGCGAGGATCAGCACTTCCCTATCGTGCCATGCCGCAGGGACGAACGGCGCCGGCGGCGCTCTGCGCAACACGAGCCAGACGCTCAATTCGTCGGGTGCCGCGGCAACCAGCCGGCGGTACTCGTTCACCACCGCAGAGGCTTCGGCCAGGGGATAAAGCAAGAGGCCCGCGGTTACCTGGGGACCGAGCTCGCTAAGCTGAAATTCGAAAGACGTAACCACCCCGAAATTGCCGCCGCCGCCTCGCACGGCCCAGAACAGATCCGGGTGCTGCGTTGCGTCGGCACGGCGGAGCGCGCCATCCACGGTAACGATGTCCACCGAGAGCAGGTTGTCAATGGTCAGGCCGAACTTGCGACTGGTCCATCCGAAGCCACCACCAAGGGTAAGCCCGGCGATACCAGTGGTCGAGTTGATGCCCACCGGAACCGCGAGGCCAAATGCTTGCGTCTCCTTATCCACGTCGGAGAGCAAGGCGCCGCCCTCCACCCGCGCGCGTCGCAAGGTCGGGTCGACATGCACCGACCGCATGCGGGAGAGATCCAGCATGATGCCGCCCTCGCAGACCGCATTGCCGGCGATGTTGTGGCCTCCGCCGCGCACTGCCAAGGCCACGCCGTGTTCGCGGGCGAAGTTGACCGTCTGCATCACGTCGGCGGCGCCCAATGCCCGGACGATCAGGCCGGGGCGCCGATCGATCATACGGTTCCAGATCGCTCGTGCCTCGTCGTAGCCAGGTTCACCGCCCAGCAATACGCTACCCCGCAGCACGCCGCGCAATGCGCCGATTTCGGCATCGCTAATTGGCACAGGAGCGCCAGAAAAAGCTTGGAGCTGCGAGTCCACCGTTGTCCTCCCCCGATTCTCTATGCTTGCAGAGACGTGTAAGGGCACGTTTGCATTGCCGCAGCCAGAAGTCTATCTCAACCGATATGCAGCTGATCTCAATTTGTCGGGAACCAATAATACGAACGGCCGAAGGCTTGACTCGCTGCGGGGGCACTCCTGGGGACGTGTTGTGCGACTCGATGCCTGCTAATGTCGATTCCCAGGTTGACGATGGTGGTGGATAGCAGCGGCAAGGTGAAGCGGGCCACGCGTGGTTTCGCAAGCGCCGGAACCTGGAGTGCGGCGGTAGTTAGCGTGGTGCGGTCGTGCCGGTGGACGAAGGTGCGTCTCTCGGTCAACCCACAAGCCTGAGTATGAACGAACCGGCAGAGCGAATCTGGCATGAGCCTGCCGATAAGCACCGGGCCATACACGGCGAGGTGGGCCCGGTCGGAATAGCGGATACGTGATCCAGGCATCCCCGAGATGCCCCTTGCCCCCGCGGCAATTCATAATACCTCGCGTTATACGAATAACGGACGGTGACATGAATGTCCGGCCAGCCGCGTCCCTATCTCCAGGTCGCCCGTGTTGCCGCCACGCAGGCAACCCAGCGCCGCATCGTCGACGCCTTTGCCAATGCCCTGCAGCAGTGCTGGATGGACGAGATCACATTGGACGACATCGCCGTCGTCGCCGGCACAACCCGCCAGACCATCATCCGCTTTTTCGGCGGCAAGGACGGGCTGCTGACCGCTGTTGCGGAGAAGATGAGCGAGGAGGTCGCTCTCCGGCGTGCCCTGCCCGACGGCATGACTCCACGCGCGGTAGCCCATGCTGTGCTGCAGGATTACGAGGTGAGCGGCGACTTCATCGCTCGCCTGCTGGCGCAGGAGGACCGTCACCCGGTACTGGGCGGACTGCTGGACATCGGCCGGCGCGAACATCGCCGATGGGTGAAGGACGCCTTCAAGTCCGTGCTTGCGACACGCACGGCAAGCGCAGGCGAGAAGCTGCTGACCCAACTCGTCGTCGCCACCGATGTCTACACCTGGAAGCTGCTGCGGCGTGACCAGCACCACTCGGCCGAGGACGTCGAGACGCTGGTCGCTGACATGATCGGCCAACTGCTCAACAAGGGGGAAAAGACAAGAAGCGCAATTTCTTGCTCGCGGCATGGGAGGGCGGCGGGAATGTCCCGCCGTTTGTCGGCGCGGTGCGCCAGTTGCGCGCCCGCGGCCACCGCGTTCGGGTCCTCGGCGACGACACGATGCGCGAGGAGATGGAAGCGGCGGGCGCCCTCTTCCGACCCTGGCGAACCGCCGGCAATCGTACCGATCGTCGGCCGGAGAGCGATCTCCTGCGGGACTGGGAGCCGAAGGAGCCCGGCGGCGGCCTGCTGCGGCTGCTGGACCGGATTACGATCGGGCCGGCGCACGCCTATGCCGCCGACACGCTGGCCGAGTTGCGATCCGAGCCGGCCGATGCACTTGTCAGCTCGGACCTGTTGTTCGGCCCGATGGTGGCGGCAGAGGCAACCGGCACGCCCTTGGCGCTGCTGGCTCGAAACATCAGCGTCTTCCCGATCGCGGGCATGCCGCCGATCGGACCGGGCCTCGCGCCGCCCGGCAGCGCGGCAGAGCGCGCGATGGCCGGGCAGGCGGCGGCTTGGTTCGCAGCCGCCCTGGCGGAGCGCCTGCCCGTGCTGAACGCGGCGCGCGCAGCCGTTGGTCTGCCGCCGTTGGCCGACGCTCTGGACCAGCCGCGCGCGGCGGCACTGACGCTGCAGGCGACCAGCCGTGCATTCGACTTCCCTGTCGCCGCACTGCCGCCGGGCATGCGCTATGTCGGGCCGCTTCTCGACCCGCCGGGCTGGGCACAAGGCTGGATCTCGCCATGGCCGGCGGGCGACCCACGCCCGCTTATCTTGGTGGCGATGAGTTCAACCTTCCAGGACCATGCAGCGGTCATCCAGACCGTCCTGAACGCGGCGGCGGCGCTGCCGGTGCGCGCGGTGGCGACGCTTGGCCCCGCCCTGGCAGGGACGGCCCTAGACGTGCCCGCCAACGCCGTGGTGATCGACGGTGCCGCACACGACCCCCTGATGCGGGAGGCAGCGCTGGTGGTGACGCATTGCGGACACGGCACGGTCATGCGCGCCCTGTCGCATCATCGTCCGATGCTCTGCCTGCCGATGGGGCGCGACCAGAACGACAATGCGGCGCGCATCGTCGCGCGCGGCGCCGGACTGCGGCTGCCGGCAGACGCCGATGCCGACCAGCTACGTGCGGCGGTCGCAATGCTGCTGGACGATAGGGGATTCGCAAGAGCCGCCGCAGTGCTCGGGCAGGCCATCGTAGCCAGCGAGATACCGGATGCGCTCACGGATGCGCTCGAGGAGCTCACCGCGCGTGAGCTGTGCCGAGCGGCGGCCTGAGAAACAGGCGGGCGCGTTGCCTCGGTTGTCGTCGATGAGGCCGGCGAATAGTCGCGCCGCCCGGTTCACGTCATCTGGCTCGACGGTCTGACCGCCTTCCATGCCGTCAGCCGTCAAATCGATCCGTTCCGCTGAACGGCGACTTCGTCAACGGGCTGATAGGGTTCGATCCCGTGTCGCAGATACCGAGGGCGGAACACTGGCTTGGTATCGCGGTTGCATTGCCAGGCGCTGCTGCAGCATTCGATTGAGCCGGCTCGTTGGCTTCCGTGCGGTACGCTCCGCCACCAAAGCGCGGGCAAGGCGCGCCTGCCGCGCACGCAAGGCCGCTTCGGTCAGCGTCAGGTGGATCAAGTCACACTGCGCGAGGCTGCCGCCACAGCGATGCGAGATGTGTCGCACGCGCTTAAGCCATTCGACGCATTCCGCATAGTCGCCGCTGGCGAAGGCGATGAATGCTTCGCAGAGCGGAGGGGCGAGCACGCGTTCCGGGATCAGCGACGAGGTTTCGTTGATGTCGGCGTGCGGCAGTGCTTCGGCGAGGCGTACCGCGGCGGCGGTGCGTCCCGCAGCGGCGAACGCCATCATGGCATGCACCACGTGAAACGGCCGGGCATCGGCGAGATTGTGCGTGGCCCATCGACCGGCTAACAGCCGCCAGCGTTCGCCGATCACGATGTTCTGCAGCTGGAGGCGCCAGAGCAACGCCGAGCCATCGGCGAGCGCCGATATGTCAGTGTTGCCCGCAGTCGCGATCTGCGCATCGTAGATCTCGATTGCGGACCCGGGATCGTTTGCATCCAAATGGAACAGCGCGCGATGCCAAGCGAGATGGACGGCAAGTCCGGTGCGTTCCCCCCATGCCTGTTCGGTCGCGGCCAGGAAGGCGAGGCCATCATGCACGCGGCCTTGCATTTCCATCACGTGGGCGACGACGTGAATGGCGCCGGGATGCCCGGGATCGAGCGCCAGGGCGCGGCGCGCCATTTTTTCGGCGAGACGGTACTGGCCATTCTCCTCGAGGGCGAAAGCGTACATCGCGAGCAGGCTCGCATATCCTGACACCTCGGCCGTCCAGTGCGGCAGCACCTTTGCGATCCGATCACGCATCATGCGCCGCCGGCCGAGGTGGAAGTCCAGCGCGTGCACAACTGCCAGCGCGAGAATGTCGTGCGGCCAGTCAGTGAGGATGGCGCCGTAAAGGTCGGCAGCACGAGCCGAATCGCCCTGGAGCCAAACGCGCGCGGCAAAGCCGTGACGGCGGGCGGGGTCATCGGTGTCCGGGCATGCTGCCTCGATCGCGGCAATGCTCTTGGCCAGCGTGGATCGCAGCGCGGAGTTGTCTGCGCGCACGATGAGTGCGGCGCGCAGACAATGGCCGAACACGCATCCGACGTTGTCGGCGAGCACTCGCTCGACCTCGACAAAGGCGTCGCCACGCTGCGTTAGCATCATATCAAGCGCGCGTTCGCATCGCCGCAGCGGACTTGCCTCGACCGCGGTGGTCGCGCGTGTTGCAGCGTGTGGAAGGCGGTCAGAATCCGCGTAAATCTGGCGGCGGTCGAAAAGTTGGCATGAAACTTGCCTAAGGCCTCCAGCCGGTCCTTGCCATCGTTCGATCAGAAGTCAACGGCTGCTTGCCAGCCCCCTGTCAACGCCGCTAGCCGCCGAAGGCGGTGGCCGAAGGCCAGCGTTTACAGGGGGTTGACAAGCAGCCACCCTTGATGATCGCCAACGACGGCTGGCGAGCCTCTCCGGCATCGCAGTCAGCATCTCCTCCGCTGCACCCGAAACTCGGCGCGATCCGTCAACGAAGACGCGCCGTTTTTGCGCGGATTCTCGCCGCCGCTAACACAGCGGGAAGCGCGCAGTCTTGCGGCAAAGCCGCGTGTGCAGTTGTTCTCATGGTCATCGCCATTTTTCAATTGGTCCGCGGCATCCGCCGGGACCGATCGCGCCCGTGCTTCGAGCGCTTGCATGTCGGCTAATGTAATCGGACGCCCGGTGCTTCCCATGACGGAGGCTCCGGATTACTTGCCCGGAACGCCGAAAATCAATCCCGTTGGCCTATGGATGGGCGCGATGGGGACTGCCTCACGATTGGAGGTCAGGCGGCGGCCATAGACGCGTACGTGTCATTTGCTGGCGAAAATCTCTGTCCGAACCCGGAACCGAACGCGCCGTTGTAAAGGGCGCAGTGGAACTGCAGCAGGAGGTCGGCACCGCGCCAGGTCCAGCACAATCGCTGCGACTTGTTCGTCCGACGATTCAGCAGGAAATTGGCGGTCCCTTTGGTGATTGCCGTCCCGACCCGCAAGCGGCAACGGTGGCGCTCGCCATATTTGACCGTGCGATCAGCCTGACCGACGCGATAGCCGTCCAGGACCGCAATACGTTGCGCCCGGTTCAGCGGCCGTAGAAGGTGGTGAAGGAAGCCTTGGCAAGGGGGTTGTCATCGATGGCGGGGCCGATTTTCCAGCCGGAGGACGAGGCATCGAAAGGTAGCAACGCGACCTTCATGGCATGGATCGTGAAGACGTAACTGCGCGGCCGGTCGCCGACAGGCGGGCAGGGGCCGCCGTAGCCGACCTCGATCAGGCGTTGCACGGAGCCCGGGCATGACCAAGCGGCGGCCCCTGATGTTCGACGACCGACCGAACCTGCCATTCAGGTCAGGTCGAGCAAACGGAATATTCTGCTTTCGGGGATCCGCTATGCGCCTTCGTCCCCGGGACGAGCGATCGTGATCCGAGGCGGGTTCCGCAGGGTCTGCAGTATCACACAATAGCGCTCCGTGGTCTCGATCAGGCGCGCGAGCTTCGCCGGATCGGCATCCGCATCGAGTTCGAAGCGGACGGTAATGTCAGTCAGCCCGATCGGCGCCTGGCGATCGATGCCGAGTGTGCCGCGGGCATCCCATGTGCCTTCGGCGACAACACGACCATGGCGTATGGTGATCCCCATCGCGGTCGAAACTGCGCGCAAGGTCACTCCGGCGCAGGCCACCACCGCTTGCAGCAGCATATCGGCCGAGCATGCCAGTTCGCCGGTGCCGCCGGTCGCCGGGTGCAGCCCTGCGACCGTTTCGCCGCGCCACGAGGGCACGACGCAGGAGATCCCGTCGGGGTCCAGACGTGCTTCCGCCCGTGCCGGGGTAAGGGCGTCCTGCGGCGTCTCGCGATAACGCTGCTTGAGCGGAGCCTGCAAGGCACGCAGGTGGTCGGCATTCATGTCGTGAACCTCGCTGTTGGATGAACGATCGAAGCGGTGGCCGGCGGGATGAGACGCGACCGTCGGACTCCGCTGTTGGACAAAACCGGGAGGCCGCTCCCGGCACCGCCCGAACGGAGTGACGGACGGTAGCCGACCGCTGTGCTGACCGCCAGCGATCGGTACCTGTATGGCCGGTCATGCGAGACCATGCACGGACCAAGGAGGTCGCCGCTCCTGCGCGTCTGGATCGGTGGATCGTCAGAGGAATGTAGAAGTAGGTGTTGCACGATCTGACAGCGCGGATCATATCAGCTTGCCGTGTATTTCACCAAGCCGACACCGACAACCAGCGCTCCTGTTGTCCCCCAACTCGGGGAGAGCGCAACCCGCTCTCCGGCGGACGTCTCCTGCTGCGAGTGGCTGTGCGCCCGGGGCGTGGCAGGGTTCAGCGCGCTGGAAGGGATCAGGCTGAAAGCGTCGGGAGTCATCATTGATATGCCTGGACGGTTACGAACGTGGACGCTGTAGCGCCGCGCCGGCGGGCGCGCCGGATCACGGCCGAAACACAAGCGCGCACCATCACGCGAGACGACGTTATCGCCGAACTCCGGCGGCTCGGCGCCACCATCGCGGGCTTCGCGCCGGTGGCGCGCTGGGCGGCGCACGGCGAAGTGCCGCCGGCCTATCGTCCGGAGGCGATCTGGCCGCTGGCACGAACGGTCATCGCCTTCGGGGTGCCGATGCTGTTGCCGGTCATCGAGTCCACCCCCTCGATCAACTACCAGGAGCACTACGACACCTCGAACCGGCTGCTGGATGAGATCAGCTTCCGGCTGGCGATCTGGCTGAACGAGGCCGGCCATCCGGCGATGTCGCTGCCTCGCGACGGCTACGCCAACCTGGAAGTGCTGCTGGCTCATCCGTTCGCGTCGTTCAGCCATACCTATGCCGCGAAATATGCCGGGCTGGGCACGGTGGGGATGTCGCGCAACCTGCTGGTCCCGCAATACGGGCCGCGCGTGCGGCTCAATTCGGTGTTCACCGCCGCGCTGCTCGAGGGCGATCCCGAATGCACTGAGGAATTGTGCTCGGCGTGCCGGGTCTGCGAGCGGGCCTGCCCGACCGGGGCGATCCGCGCGCGGGCGGACGGCGTGGTGGGTGAACTCGACAAGGAGGCCTGCACGCGCCACCACATCGCCCTGCGCAACGAGGGGCGCTGGCCGTGCGGCATCTGCGCCAAGGTCTGCGCGGTCGGCGCCGACCGCAGGCAGTACGGCAGGCCGGGCGTGAAGCGCTACCTCGAGGAGCGCGCGGCCCTGGACAAGGACCCCGAGGACCCACGCTTCCGCGCCGAGGTGCACCTGCGGCGACATGGTTCCGGCGGAACCCGCATCGCGTGAGCGGTGGCGGTGCCTTCCAAGGGTCAAACGGTTGCGGCGACCCTTTGGCGGGAGAATCCGCTCGCATGCCCCAGGTCGGCCAGCAGCCGGCGCTTGCAGCGCAGGAAGTCCGGGTCGGTCCGGTCGCGCGGCCGCGCCAGAGGGGGAACGAACTCGGTTCGGATGCGGCCTGGATCGGGCTGCATCACCACCACGCGGTCAGCCAGAAACAGCGCCTCTTCGATGTCGTGCGTGACCAGGATCATGGTCGGCTGATCATCCCCCCACAGGTCCAGCAGATGCTCCTGGAGGTCACCTCGGGTCAGGGCATCGAGCGAGGAGAACGGCTCGTCCAGCAGCAGTACCTTCGGGCGCCCCACCAGCGCACGCGCCAGGGCCGCGCGTTGGGCCTGGCCGCCTGACAATTCGCGTGGCCAGTGGCCGGACCGGGAGGCCAGACCCACGCGGGCAAGGCATTCCGACACGCGTCGCGTCCGTTCGTCGGCGGGCAGGTGGCGGATGCCGAAGGCCACGTTCTGATCGATGGTCAGCCACGGCATCAGGCGAGGCTCCTGGAACACCAGGCCGATCTCGGCACGCGGCGCGGTGACCGGGGTGCCGTCGAGGGCGATGCGGCCGGCGGTGGGGCTGTCGAGGCCGGCGATCAGGCGGAGCAGTGTGCTCTTGCCACAGCCCGAGCCGCCGACGACCGCGAGGATCTCACCGGCCGCAACCGTCAGATTCAGCCCGGCGAGCGCCAGCACGCCATTGGGATAGCGCTTGTCCACCTGGGCCACGCTCAGCATGGCACTACTCCGCCGGCTTGAAGGAATCCTGCCAGGTCAGGAAGCGCGCCGAGACCGAGGCCAGCAGCCAGTCGGTGAGCTTGCCGAGCACGGCGAACGACGTGATGGACGCCAGGATGACCGCCGGCCGGCCGGTCTGCTGGCCATCGATCAGCAGAAATCCGAGCCCGTCCTCGGCGCCCATGAACTCGGCCGCCACCACGAACATCCAGCCCAGGCCAAGACCGGATCGCAGGGCGACGACATAGCTTGGCAGCGTCGCCGGCAGCAGGATGCGGGTGATCATTTCGCGATGGCTGAAGCGGAAGATCCGCCCGACCTCGACCAGCTTGCGATCCACCCCGCGAATCGAAGCCGACAGGCTGAGATAGATCGGAAAGAACACGCCCACCGCGATAAGGATCACCTTCGAGGTCTCGAAGATGCCGAACCACAGGATGAACATCGGCACCCACGCAATCGACGGGATGTTGCGCAGGGCCTGCAGCGTCGGGTCGATCAGTTGCCGGGCCAGGGTCCAATAGCCGCTGACGGCACCCAGCACGGTGCCCGCGGCCACGCCGAAGGCGAAGCCGAGCGCGACGCGCTGCAGCGTGGCCAGCACATGGCCGGCAAGCTCGCCGCTCTGGGCCAGGGTTGCCAGCGCCGCCAGTATTCTTGAGGGAGTCGGCAGCAGGCGGCCATCGGCCCAGTGCACCGCCACCGCCGCTTCCCAGGCCAGGGCCAGACCGAGAGGGAGAATGAAACCGATCAGCCGGTTGCCGCCCGGCCACGCAGTGTGGGGCCACGCGTGGCCGGGCGAAGCCTCCGTCTCTTTCACGGAGGCGGCGGCGAGTGCGGCTCCGCACGCGGAGGCAGTCTCCGCGTGCGCGCTCACGTGATGCCGAGCCTGGTGACGAACGACGCATCAATTAACGCCGCGGCGGTCGCGGGCACGTCGACATCGGCCGGGACAACGCCGGCCTGCTGCAGCGCGACGCCGGCGGACTCGATGGTCTTGCGCTGGCGTTCGCCGATGGCGGCGGTGGAAAGGTCGGTCCGCTCAAGCTGGCGGGCGGCCACCGCCTCGGTCAGCCTGGCCTGGGCGACGATGGTCTTTTTCAGTTCGCCGGGATTGGCGATCGAGTAAGCACGGGCGCGCTCGTAGGCTGCGAGGACTCGCAGCACCAGATCGGGGTGGTCAGCGGCGAAAGCCTCGCTGGTGTTGAGCACCCCCCACGTGTTGATCGCGGCATTGCGGTAGAACAGTCGTGCGCCGTCATCGAGTTCGGCCTGTGCCATCAGCGGATCTAGACCGGCCCAGGCATCGACATCGCCCTTGGCGAGCGCCAGACGGCCGTCCTGATGCTGGAGCAGCACCACCCTGACGTCCTTTTCGGTCAGGCCGTTTGCCGCCAGGGTGCGGATCAGGAAGATATGCGGATCGGTGCCGCGCGTGGCGGCGATGCGCCGGCCCTTGAGGTCGGTGACCTTCTGGATGACCGAGCCGCCCTGGGTGACCAGGGCCGTCCATTCCGGTTTGGAATAGACATAGACCGACTTGACCGGATTGCCATTGATGCGGGCCAGCAGCGCGGCGCCGCCGGCGGACGAGCCGAAATCCAGGCTCCGGGCGTTCAGGTATTCAAGCGCCTTGTTCGATCCAAGCGACAGAACCCAGCGGAGCTTGATGCCGTCCCTGGCGAGGTCCTGCTCAAGCCAGCCCCTCTCCTTGAGCACCAGGCTGACCGGATTGTAGTAGGCGTAGTCGATCCGGATTTCATCGACCGCGCTGGCGGCCCTGGCGATATGAGGGGCAGGCAAGGTGGCGGCGAACGCGCTGGCACCAAGTGCCGTCACCAGCGACCGCCGGCCGATACCGGACCTGCACCGTGCCGTTGGTTCAACCCGGTCGTCCGGTTGGTGGGCTTCGATGTCGCAAACGCGCATGGGCTGCCTCGCATGGCTCCGGGCGGAAAAGCACAGGATAGCGGCGCAAGGTGGCGGACCTTATCACGGCCGTCAACAGTCGTTATCGTGAACCACGAACTATTATTGTTATATTCGGTATCATTCGCTGCGCCCCGACGCCGGCGATCAGGGAGCCGTTGTGCTGGCGCAGGCAAAGCGCCGGTCGCGCCACTCAAGCGCGGCGCGCATGCCCCGGTGGCGAACGATGTCCATGAACGCCGCCTTGTCGGGACTGCCCTCGGCCTCGATCAGCATGTCCTGATCGAGCGCGATCTGCAGCGCATCAGCCATGCCCATGCGATCATAGCCGCGGTTGATCGCGGCCTTGGTCCGGGTGACCAGCCGTGGATCGATCATCGTCAGGCGCCGCGCTGTCTCGAGCGCGTCGGCCCGCAGCGCATCAGCCGGCACCACGCGGTTGATCAGGCCGAGCCGCTCGGCCTCGGCGGCACCGATGTTCTCGGCGCCGGTCAGCACGATCTCCTTGGCCTTCTTGGCGCCGATCAGCCAGGGGAGAATCATGACCACGATCCCAGCGCCGAACTTGAGTTCCGGCAGTCCAAACGACGCGGTCTCGGCGGCCAGGGTGAGGTCGCAGCACAGCGCCAGTTCGAAGCCGCTGGCGACGGCATGACCGTTGACCGCGGCGATGGTCGGCTTGGACAGGCGCCAGAAGCGAATGATCGCGTCGAAATCGTCCTGCAAAATCTTCTGCCAGGCGGCCACGCCCTGTGGCCGCGCCTGCATCTGTTCCTTGAGATCGAAGCCAGAACAGAAGGCGTTGCCCGCGCCGGTCAGCACCAGGGCGGCAATGTCATCGTCGGCTTCCACCCGGTCGAGCACGAGATGCATCTCGGCCAGCATGCGCCGGTTCATGGCATTCAGCCGGTCCGGCCGGTTCAACGTGAGGAGACCGACCTTGCCGTGCGTCTCGAAGCACAGGGTCTCCAATGCGGACGGGAATTCAATGGGACGCGGCAAGCTTCACCTCGGCGGGCTGGTATTCCACCGTCCTGCACAGCTATATGGATTGTCAACACCACATCGAGAGGAGTTCCGGCAGCGGTGCCCGAGGAAGAAACCAGTTCCGGTGGGGTGCTTGCCGACCTGTTGCATGGGGCCTGGTCACGGATGGGCGAGCGGGTCTCCATCCGCGACGGCGGCGCGGACTGGAGCGGTCGCCGCCTGCTGGAGCGTGCCGGCGTCATCCGGCGCGGCCTGAGCGATCTCGGCATCGTGCCGAACGAGCCGGTGCTGGTGTTTGTCTCCAACACGGCGCCCGACTTCGCCGCGCTGCTCGGTGTTTGGCAGGCCGGCGGGGTGGCCGTGCCGGTGCACCGCACCTCGCCCGCCGGGGCGGTGGCCGGATTGCAGGAGGACACCGGAAGCCGCTTTCAGGCCGATGGCGACCTGACCGCCTGGACCGGGGCGGCCGGCCGGCAGCCCTGCGACGAACGGCCCGGGGTCCGGCGGTTGAACCCTGCCTTCGCGGCAAGCGATCCGATCCTGGAAGGGGCGGCGCTCGTTGTGTTTACGTCCGGCTCGACCGGGCGTCCCAAGGGGGTCGTGCTGTCGCATGCAGCAATGGCCCGCAAGCTTGAGAACAACCAGTCGGTGTTCGGCTTCGACGGGCGGGACCGCACCCTGCTGGTTCTGCAGATCACGTTCAGCTTCGGGTTGTGGGTTTCGCTGCTGACACTGACCCGTGAGGCGGTGCTGGTGGTGAAGCAGCGGGTGCTGCTTGCCGATGTCCTGGACACGCTGGCGGCCGAGGCGATCACCCGCACCGGCATGGTGCCGACCACATTGCGCGCCCTGGTGGCGGAGACCGGGAGGCCCGGGCCGGTGGCAGCAGCGCTGGGGCGTGTCGTGGCGTGCGGCCGGCTGCGCCATATCTTCACCGGCGGCGAGAGCTATCCGGCGCCGCTGGCCGACGCGGTTCGACGATTGCTTCCCGGAACGTTCGTCACCAACATTTTCGGCCTCTCCGAGACCTGCACCTGTGACTTCATGCTGGGGCCGGCCGACGCGCAACGCCATCCCGGCTGCGTTGGCCGAGCCGCCCCCGATGTCAGCTACCGCCTCGTTGACGACGGCGGTCAGGTGATCGAGGACGCAGGGATCGGGGAATTGCAGATCGCGACGCCCACGATAATGAACGGATACCTCCATCAGCCGGAGTTGACCGGAAGTAGCTTTTCCGACGGTTTCTTTCGCACCGGCGATCTGGTTCATCGCCATGCCGACGGGTTGCTCGAAGTGGTGGGACGGTTGAAAGAGGTGATCTCGCGCGGCGGCAACAAGGTCTATCCGCAGGAAGTCGAGCAGGCGCTGCTGTCGCACCCCGCGGTGGCACATGCTCTCGTGACCGGCATCCCCGACGAGTTGATGGGCGAACGTATCCACGCCGCCGTGGTCATGATCGCCGGGCAACAGGCCGATCCCGGCGCGTTGCGCGATTGGGCGGCCCGGCGGCTCGACCGGTTCAAGCTGCCCGATGTCATCCATCCGGTTGCCGAACTACCGGTTGGCCGCACCGGGAAGTCAGACCGTGGGAGGCTGCGAGAACGCCTGATGAGCGGGGCGTGACCCGCGCAAGGTCGCCGGGATCAGAACATCAGGACCAGTTCGGTCGAATCCTGCGCCAGGTCCCCCGGCTCGCCGTCAAAGACGATGCCGCCCGTCTTCAGTACGATGGCCCGGTCGGCGCGCTCCAGCGCCTGCCTGACGTTCTGCTCAACCAGAATGACCGATTTGCCGAACTCGTCGCGGATGGCGGCGATCGTGTCGAACACATGCTCGGTCATGCCGGGCGACAGGCCAGTCGAGGGTTCGTCGAGAATGATGATGCGGGGGTCGCTCATCAGAGCCATGCCGATCGACAGCATGCGCCGCTCGCCGCCGCTCATGACATAGGCCGGCTGGCGGTATCGCTGCCGCAGCCTGGGAAACAGCTCGAGCACGCGCTCGCACCGCTCGCCGACAAGATCGCGGTTGTGCCAACGGACGAAGCCGCCGAGCAACAGGTTGGTCTGCACCGACAGGGTGGGAAACACCGGGTCGTCCTGGAACGAGACAGCCAGACCGGCACGTATCCGGCCGGCCGAGGACGCGGTCGTCAGGTCGCGGCCGTTGATTGCGATGTGGCCGCTCCAGACCGGGAGTAACCCGACCAGGGCACGCACCAGCGAAGACTTTCCGGCCCCATTATGTCCGAGCACGGCCAGAATTGAGCCGGCCTGGAGCCCGAACGACACACCATGCAGGATGGGATCGCTGTGATAGCCGGTGACGAGGTCGGTAACCCTGAGCATCAGGCCATCACCGGTTCCCGATGTCCGAGGTAGCGGCGCATGAGAACATCATCGCCCAGGACGTCGGCGGGCGTTCCAGCAGCCAGCACCCTGCCGCCATCCATGTACAGCACCCAGTCTGCGAGTTCCCTCACTACGGACATGTTGTGCTCGATCAGGCACACCGCGCGCTGGTCGGCCCGGGCGAAGGCGCGGATATGATCGAGAAAGACATCGAGGCGCCTGGGATCGACGCCCGATGTCGGCTCATCCAGCAGCAGTACTGTGGGGTCAAACGCACAGACCCGCGCCAGCGCCAGCATCTTGCGCTGCGCATAGGAAACGTCGCTTCCCAGTTGGTTGGCCTTTTCGGCCAGGCCAAAGCGTTCCAGCACCGCCCAGGCGGCGTCGAGGTTGATCCGCTCCGCCGAGGCTACAAGCCGGGGCGAGACGAAAAGCCGGGCCGGAGTCTCGCCGGGCTGGTGCCGCCGGCTGACCAGGATGTTCTCGATCACCGTCAGGCGCGGCCAGATGCGCACATCCTGGAAGGTGCGCGCCACACCGAGGCGCGCGATCTCGGCCGGTCGCCGGCCCAGCAGGGAGACCGCGCCGACATGGGCCGCGCCGGCATCGGCCCGCTCGAAGCCGCTCAGGAGGTTGAAAACCGTGGTCTTGCCGGCGCCGTTGGAGCCGATGATGGCGACGATCCGGCCGGGGCGGAGGCTGACACCGGCCCCGTCGACGGCAGCCAGCCCGCCGAAATGCTTGATCAGGCCGCTGGCTTTCAAGATCTCGCCGCTCGCGGGCGGTTCCAACGCGCGGGCGCATCCGGTCAGGCGCGCCGGCCGGGGCGTGGCGGCCGGGCGGCGATGATGTGCCAGGGTCTCGGGAAACAGGCCACGCGGCCGCAGCGCCAGGACCAGGATCAGAATGATGGAGAAGATCGCCTGGCGCAGGTGGGCGATCATATGGAATGGCACGCCAAGACCGTCATCCAGCACGAAGCGCAGCGCTTCCAGCAGCCCCACCATCAGCACCGCGCCGAACGTGGCACCGGCCAGGCTGCACTGGCCGCCGAGGATCAGCATGGCCAGCATCAGCATCGTCAGGTCGAGCCCGAATTGCGATGGGCCGACATAGTTGAAATGATGCGCGAACAGGCCGCCGGCCATCCCGGTGACGGCGGCGCCGATCAGCAGGATCGACAGCCTGGCCCGGACGGCATCGCGGCCAAAGGCTTCGGCCACCCGCTCGTCGTCGCGCACGGCGCGGATGAGCCGGCCATAGGGGGAGTGCACAATGCGGCTGCAGAACCAATAGGAAAAGGCCGCGAAGCCAACAACCACCAGCAACTTGATGTCGGGGTAACCGACCGTGGCAACGCCGAGATCAAGCGCCCAGTGCCGGTTCGGCTGCCACGGCCCGAAGGACATCCGGGGAATCGATGACAGGCCATCCGGGCCGCCGGTGAAGCCGAGATTGATGACCAGAGTGACAAAAATCAGCTGCAGCGAAAACGTGACGATCATGAAATACCGGGCGCGGTCCTGCAGCGCCGGCCAGCCGATCAGCAAGGCACCGACACCGGCCGCCAGCGCGCCGGCCATCACCGAGGCCGGGAAATACCCAGGCGGCAGCAGAGTGGTCGATATGATCGCCGAGGCATACGCGCCGATGCCGTAGAACACCGCGTGGCCGAGATGCAGCATGCCGCCCAGGCCCTTGATCAGCATGTAGCCGTGCACCGCGATGGCGAGGATCGCGGTCAGGGTCAGCACATCGATCAGATAAGCCATGGCTAGGCCCGTTCCCGCGCCGCATGGAACGCGCCGAACAGGCCCTGCGGACGCACGATGAGCACGGCGACCACCAGACCGTAGGCAATCACCTCCTGCCAGCTTGCCGGAAACAGCCAGACGGCCAGATGGAAGGCCAGGCCGAGGAGCACCGCCCCGAGCACGGGGGCGCGAAAACTGCCGAGCCCGCCGATGATGATCGCCGCCAGCGCCAGCAGCACCGGATTGAGGGCGACATAGGGGTCAACGCCGGATTCGGCCACATCGGGGATGGCGGCGGCGCTGACCATCAGCCCGGCCAGTCCGTAGGTCCAGACATAGGCATGGTCGACGTCGATGCCGACGCCCAGTGCCAGCCGCTTGTTGTCGGCTACTGCGAGGATCATGGTGCCGGGCGCGGTTCGGAGGCAGAAGAAGGCGATGCCCGCCAGGGCTGCGAGGCTCACTGCCATCTTGCCGAATTGAGCGACATTCAGGCGGGTGCCCAGCACATCCACTCCGGGGAGCAGGGCGTCGATGACGTAGAACTTCTGGGAACTCAAAGCGGCGCCCAGCAGGTTCTCGATGGCCAGGAACAGGGACAGGCCAACGAGCACCATGACGAACAGCGGGGCGTTGCGGCGGATGAAGTGGCGGTAGACCAGACCGTAGATCAGGATCGCGGCGGCGATGCCGCAGGCCAGTGCCCCGAGAATGGCCAGCGGCAGGGAAAACCCCAGCGCGGTGTGCAGGCCGAGCAAAGCGTAGGCGGAGACCAGATAGACCGCGCCCAGTCCGAAATCGATCATGCCGACCACACGCCAGATCAGCGCCATGGCCAGTGCGGCCAGGGCGATGCTGAGGCCGAGCGACAGGCCGTTGGCGAGAAACGGCAGGGCGGACTGGAAAATGCTCATGGCGCGGCTCGTCCGACCACGTGCGGGCGCGCGGCCGGCCGGTGGTCGAACGATGCAGAGTTGCTATTCGAGGTCGCTGGCGGAGAGCACATGTTGCAGCTTGCGGGCGCCACGTTCGATGGTGAAGATCGCCAGTGGCCGGATGGTGTAGCCGTCGTCCTGGAAGACGTAGCGGTTGACCGGCGTCTGGATGTCACGGTCCTTGCGCAACTGCGCCACCAGGGCATTGCCAGTCAGTTTCTGCCCGTTCTTCAAAACCTCGTTGCCCAGCCTGGCGACAAGCCAGACGTATTCGTAGCCCATCAGCGTGTAGCCGCCGTATTTCTCGGTCGCCCGCTTCACCGCTTCCGGCGCTCCGGGCGGGGTTGCATGGCTGACATAGAAGAAATTGTCCTCGGCCAGCTTGAGCGTGTAGATGTCCGGGGTGTCGCCGGCACCATAAGTGGTCAGCAGGCCTTTGTAGCCAAGTTCCCGGGCGGTCCGTATACCGAGGGCGACAGTTCCACCCCCGATCGGCGCCAGATAGATGGCATCCGGCTTGGCGTCGATCAGCTTGGTCAACTGGCTGCGCAGATCGGGCGGCGCGTTGGGGTGGCCCTCGGACGCCACCAGCCTGATGCCCTTCTTGCCGAACTCCTCCTCGCACTTGTCGCGCAACTCGATGCCGAACTCGTAATTGACGTAGAGCACGGCGAAGGTCTTGACCGCGGGGTACTGGCGTTTGATTTCAGCGGCGGCGACCTTGCAGTACAGCGACGTGACCGCCTCCAGCTGCTGGGTCAGTTTGGACGCCTTGACGACCTTGGTGCCGGATGAGGTGGTGAAGGCCAGGATGTCGGCGTCGTCGATCAGCGGGCCGTTCTGCACCATCACGTTGGTGCCCCAGCAGACCAGTGACGTGATCTTGTCGAGGTCGATGGCCTTGTTGAGCGAAAGCCGCGCCTGAGCGGGATCGTTGTTGCCGACATCGACCGGCACCGGACGGAGCGGTTGCCCGCCAATGCCGCCATGGGAGTTGACGTCGGCCAGGGCCAGTTCGGCGCCTTTCCACAGCGCCGTGGAGAACGTCGCCGGTCCTTGCGCCGTGCTCTGGCAGATGCCGATCCGCACATCGCCGGCGGCCGCTGCCGGAAGCAGGCCGGCCAGCAAAACGATGCTGAGCGCGAGGCCGACGACAGCGGCGCGACGCCATAAGCCAGACAATTGGGCCGTCATGAAGATCCCTCTCCGGTTATTCGCCTGCCCTGGCGCGGCGCGAACGCCGCGGCGGCGATCGGCGGGGTGCAACATCCCCTTGTTGAGTGTGGTTCGTCAAGGCGAACGTCAGATTGACCGTGGATTCGAGAATGTGTAGCTCTCTTTTCGTGGTTTAAGCCGCCAAGCTGGCGAGGCGTCAGGTTGAAGGCGCATACAGGGGAAGGCTGATGGCAAAGAAGGCGGCCGATGCTGCAACGGAGTTGGCCGAGCCGAGCCGCAAATTCACGGATCAGGACGTGCATCTGGGCGGCGCAGGCGAGGTTTGCCTGTTCACCTGCAACGACAGCATTGCACGTGGCGCGATCGAGGCGGGCGTGCGCATCGCCGCCTGCTATCCGGGAGCGCCGGTTAGCTACGTCATCGACGCCCTGGCGACCGCCGCCCAGACATACACCGACATGCATGTCGAATGGTCGGCCAACGAGAAATGCGCCTACGAAACCGCCCTGGGCGGCGCGATGAGCGGGTTGCGCTCGCTGTGCCTGATGAAGAACGTCGGCGTGCCGTGGATTCTCGACCCCCTGGCCTCCAGCAGCATGATCGGGGTGGCCGGGTTGGTCATCGTCGCCGGCGACGATCCGGGGGCGGAGACGACGCAGGCGGAGGAGGATTTCCGCAACCTGGCTCGCTTTGCCGAGGTGCCGGTCATCGAACCCTCGACCCTGCAGGAGGTCAAGGACGCGGTGCGCTTTGCCTTCGAGTTGTCGGAGCGCGTGGCCATGCCGGTGTTCGTCCGGGTCACCGTGCGCCAGGGCTACAGCCGGGCGGCGGTCAGCCTCGGGGACATCGACCACGCGCGCCGGGGCCGCGCCGCGTGGTTTGGCAAGAGCGTCATCAACGGCTGGACCGGCTATCCGGCGATCGGCTGGCCGGAGACCGGCACCTCGCTGCTGCACAAGCGCTTCCACGGCGAGGCGCCGGACGCCTACCTGGCCCTGCTGCGCCCCGAGCCGACCGAAAGGACCGTGCTGGCAGCCGCCGACGACAATCCGTTCAATGCCACCAGCGGTCCCACGGACGCAGCACTGTGCATCATCACCGCAGGATTCGTCGCTCTTGAGGTCGCGGAATCGCTGGCCCTGCTGGAAGCCGCGGGGGAGGTGGCGGTGGTGAAGCTCGGCATCACCCTGCCGGTGCCGCCCCGTCTGGTCGCCGACACCTTGGCCCGCCATCGTGAGGTGCTGGTGGTGGAAGAGACCGAGCCGGTCATCGAGGAACAAGTTCGGGCGCTGGCCAGCGAAGTGCCTGGTGCGGCCCGCATCCTGGGCAAGAAGACCGGACAACTGCCCTATTCCGGCGAGATCGGCTCGGACATTCTGATCCCGGCGATCGCCGACCTGCTCGGCCGTCCTTCGCCTTTGGCGGCGGATGCGGCGGCGCATGCCGAGACACTGGACTTCGTGCGCCATCGTCTGCCGTTTCGGGTGGGCGGGCAGTTCTGCGCCGGTTGCCCGGAGACCGCGCCCACCCGCGTGCTGCGCGAGGTGCTGGACGCGTTGCCAGGGCTGGGCATTGCCTGCGGCGATTCAGGCTGCGGCTTCGTCGCCCAGTACGCGCCGATCGGCCTGGCCAACACCTTCGTCTGCATGGGGGCGGGGCTGGGGGTGGCCATGGGCATCAGCCATGCCGGGCTCGGCAAGGTGGCGGCAGTGATGGGTGACAGCACCTTCTTTCACTCCGGCATCATCGAACTCATCAATGCCGTCTACAATCGGGCCAATGTCCTGCTGCTGATTCTCGACAACAAGTCGTCCGCCGAGACCGGGCATCAGCCGCATCCGGGCGCATTCGGCCAGACGGCAACCCGCAAGGTGACGAAGGAACTGTCGCTGGAGCAGGTGATCCGGCCGCTGCAGGTGGACTATTTGAAGGTGGTCGATGCCTACGACCCGGACGGGCTGCGCCGGACCTACCATGAAGCCATGGCGGTCAAGGGCGTTTCGGTTGTCATCGCCACCGGCATCTGTGCCCTGATCGTTGACCGACACCGCAAGGATCTGAAGCAGCAGCACGGCATTGTCGGAGCGGGGGCCTGATGACTGGCAATGTCAACGCGGTTGTGGTCGGGCAGTCCGGCCAGGGCGCGATCCTGGTGTCCAAGGTGCTGGCGACGGCTTATCACCGCAGCGGGCTCGCCGTCGTCGCGACCGAATACCCGGCCATCACGCACCGCTACGCCATCACCTATGCTCATGTCCGCAGCGGCCGCGGCGTGTTTTCGCCCCGTATCCGTCCGCGCGAGGCCAGCATTGTGGTGGGGTTGGAAGCGTTCGAGTGTCTGCGGGCCAGCCTGCTGTTCGCCAATCCCGACACCGTGGTGGTCAGCAACGACAGCTTCATCCGTACCGATGGCGAGCCCAACCATCTGCTGACGGAACCGATCGCCGTCGAGACGATCGGCGATATCGTGGCGGCCCTGGCCGGGCGCGGGATTACGCGGGTGGTGCCGTTGGGGGCCACAAGGCTGGCCTTCGAGGTTGTGGGCAGCCGGGCCGGTACCAACATGGTGCTGCTGGGCGCCGCATTCGCGTCCGGACGGCTGAAGCTGGAGCAGGCGGCGCTGGAGGAGGTCATCATCGACCTCGCGCCCCGCGACACTGGGGAGCGCAACCGCCAGGGATTTCTGGCCGGCATCGCTGCGTATCGGGCGGCTATCAGGGAGGAGCGGTGGTGAGCTTCGATTGCTATCCGCTCACGCAACGAACGGTGGGCCATATTCTGGCAGACAAGGCCCGTCGCAACGGATCGCGGACCTTCCTGAGCTTCGAGGGAGAGGAGATTTCCTACGAGGCGCTGCACATCCGAACCAACCGCCTGGCCAACGGCCTCCGGGGCCTCGGTATCGGCAGGGGCGATCGGGTTGGGCTGCTGCTCGACAACACGCCGGATCTGCTTCTTTTGGAACTCGCCCTCGGCAAGATCGGTGCAATTGCGGTGCCGATCAATGCGGCGGCGCGCGGCGACCTGCTGCGCTATTTCGTCGCCCAATCGGAGTGCGTGGCCGTCGTCGTCGAGGGATCACTGGCGGACCGGCTCTGGGCGCATGAGGAGGCGCTTTCGCGCGTGCGCCTGGTGATCGCGCGCGGTCATGGCGCACCCATAAGCTTTCGCCATCACGCGGTGGTCGCGCTGGAGGCGCTTGCCGCCGGCAGCGATTCGACCCCGGTTGAAGCGGTGCGTTTCTCCGACCCACACTACGTGCTGTTCACTTCGGGCACGACCGGGCCATCGAAAGGCGTGCTGGCCTGCCAGGCCCAGGGGTGGGGCACGGCCGAGGTGTTCTCGCGCCACGTGAAGCTGAACCGCGATGACGTGTTCTACACCTGCCTGCCGCTATTTCACGTCAATGCAATGTGGAACACCAGCTACACGGCGATCCTGGTCGATGCCAAGGTGGCGCTGTCGCGGCGGTTCTCCGCCAGCCGCTTCTGGCATGAAATCGGCGCGGTCGGGGCGACGCAGTTCGCTGCCCTGGGCTCGATGGTCAACATCATCTGGGGTCAGCCGCCGCGTGACGACGACGCCGACAATCCGGTGCGCTTGTGCTTCTCGGTGCCGACCCCGGCCGAATTCATTGCGCAATTCGGCAAGCGCTTTGCGGTTGATATCGTCACCTGGTTTTCGATGAGCGAGAACTTTCCGATTACCATGTGGGTGCCTGGCGATCCGCCGGACAAGATGGCCTCCATCGGCCGGCCGCGAGGGGACGCCGAGGTCCGGGTGGTGGATGAGAACGATATCGAGGTGCTCCCGGGCGAGATCGGCGAGCTTGTGTTCCGGCCGGTTGATCCGTGGCGCGTGATGCTGGGCTATGACCGCATGCCGGAAGCCACCATCGCGAACAATCGCAATTTCTGGTTTCACACCGGCGATCGTGCTTACCAGGACGCGGATGGCTGGTTCTGGTATGTCGACCGGATCAAGGATTCGATCCGCCGGCGCGGCGAGAACATCTCGACCTATGAGTTGGAGGCGATCGTCAAGCAGCATCCTGCCATTGAGGATGTGTCGGCCATCGCCGTGCCCGCCGAGATGGCGGAAGACGAGGTCATGATCTATGTTCAACTGCGCCCAGGGTGCAAGGTCACGGCAGAGGAGATCATTCACTTCTGCAGCGGGCGTATGCCATATTTCATGGTGCCCCGGTATATCGACTTCATAACTGAATTTCCGCGCACGCCGACGGAAAAGGTACAGAAGTACAAGCTGCGGGAACAGGCAACCGCCGACCTGTCGAATATCTGGGACCGCGAGCAGAGCGGACTGGTGATCCCCCGGTGACACATCCCTGGCACCTTTGGAACCATGGTGTCGCGGCTTCCGGTGTGCCACACACCCGTACGCGGTCATGATGCGTGAGATGTCAGAGCTGATGCTATCGCGTTCAATGTGCGATCATCCGAAATAATGCTAGCTACTCGTAGGGACTTTTGATTGACGTAGATCAAAGACAAAGCGCGCTGGCTTTTGGCAATTTTTCTCTCTTCAATCCGACCGGTTGGAGCCGCCCCGATGGACGACGAAGATTTCGCCTGCGCCTATTGCCCCTCCACCGTGCGGGCTTGCCGTAGCGGCGAAGCGGGAACGCGCGGCCCCGGCTTCTGCCCCAGCAAAGTTGACCCTGACGTTCAAGCCAAGGCCCGAGCTCTGTACAACGACCCTGAAACGCACAGGCTCGCCTATAATTCGGCCTTGGTAGAATCAGAAGGTTACTGCAAGTGGACACGGGTGCAGGAGGTCGTCGAGTTCGCCAAGCGCATGGGCTGGAAAAAGATTGGTATCGCCAATTGTATCGGGCTGCTCGACCTTGCTAACGTCTTTACCGGCATTCTGGAAAGCCATGGCTTCGAAGTGATTTCGGTCGCCTGTAAGAATGGCAGCATTCCCAAGGAGGAGATCGGGCTGACTGATGCTCAAAAGCTCAAGCCCGGCGGCTTCGAGCCCGCTTGCAATCCGGTCGCGCAGGCGGAATTGCTGAATGCGCATGGCAGCGAATTCAATGTGGTGATGGGTCTGTGCATCGGGCACGATAGTCTGTTTTTCAAGCATGCCAAGGCGCCGACAACGGTGCTTATTACCAAGGACCGCGTTCTCGGCCACAATCCAGTCGCGGCATTACAACTCGCAGACATGTACTACGCCCACCTTTACGGCCCTCTGAAGCCACCCAAGTCCGCAACAGCTCTGCGAGCGAAGCGCAATCGCACGGCTGTCAAATGAGCCAGACTAAACTCGCCTTCCAGCACTTTCTATCCTGAGTCGTACAGGCGACCAGGCAGGGAGGAAGTTACAGACAATAAGCATAGAGTTGTCGCTCGTTCCGTGCATATCGCGTCAGCATAACGCCTGTCGAACGCGACAAACCAGATTCGCGCGTGGGTAAATTCGGCCATCGCCCTGCACGCTGGCGGCTACACCAGATAATATAGGCTTGCTTCGCGCTTTTCTTCCTTCGTCAACGTGTTATCCGCGCAGTGTGTACAGCTATTGCCCTCGCTGACGATGTCGTAGGCGCGGCGCACGGCCCGCAGAGTGGCGGAATCGGCGTCGTCACCCGCCTGCGGGAAGATGTGATCGGCCGGATACCAGTACAGGAAGCCCAGGTTTGTGATCGCCGTCAACAGGTCGGGCCGGACGCCCGCCAGCAGCACAGAAATGCCGAGCCGGTCTGCGTCATGCAGAAAATGCTCGAGCCGTTCGAGGCAGACCGCATCGGGGTTGCGGACGCGCTTGAGGCGAAGCACGATCACGCGCACCTGTTCCGCGACCGCCTGCCGCCGCAAAGCATCGAGGTAGCGGTCGAGTTCGGGAGCAGCGCCAAAAAAGAACTCACCTTCGAGATCGAACAGCAGGGTCGCGGTGCACTGCGTATCCGTCGGTAGCCGCTCGCGCACGACGCGTTCCGGGCTGACGATCAGTTCGGCGCCTCTTAGCTTCGCCGCGCGCGGCACGAACAACAGAACCGACAGACCGAACCCGATGAGAATCGAAGCATCGAGCCCGACGAAAATTCCGGTCAGCGCCGTGACGACGACCAACCCCGCGTCATAGGTTGACGCCCGAAAGGCATAGCGTAGGCGCGGCAGATCGATCAGTCGCGCGGCGGTTATAACCAGCAACCCTGCCAGAGCAGCCTTCGGGATGTAGCGGGTCAAGGGTGCCAGCAGCAGCAATGCCACGGTCACAGTCAGGGCGGCGAAGATTCCTGACATCCGCGTTGCCGCGCCGGCCTGGAAATTGATTGCCGACCGCGACAGCGAACCCGATCCCGGAAGGCAGCGGAAGAATCCGCCGACCAGATTGGCGATCCCCTCCGCCATGCACTGGCGATTGTAGTCGAGTGGCTGGCGTGTCTGGCTGGCAATGGTCTTCGCGATTGCCAGCGCCTCGATCAGCCCCAGGAAGGCGATGGCGAGGGCGTTCGTCGAGAGGGTGGAGATCCAGGCAAACTTGATCTGCGGAATATGCAGCGACGGCAGACTCGGCGGCACCGAACCGATCACGGTGATCGCGAACTTGCCGCCCACGCCCGGTTGCGACCAGCCGAGCAGAAAGGCGACCACGGATACAAGCACGAGACCCAGCAGCATATCCATCTGCGGCAATCCCCAGGCGCGCACGGCGCGGCGCAGGATCAGGGCCAGCACGACGGTTGCCGCACTGATGGCGATCGCGCGGATGTTGTAGGGATCGCCTTGGGTCAGCGTCATCCAAACGCGCAGCAGGATGTTCTGATCGCCGGTGCCGCGATCGCGCACGCCGAGCAGATTGCCGCTCTGGCCAATCGCCAGCAGCAGCGCGGCGCTGACCATGAAGCCGAGAATGACGGATTCGGAAATATAGCGCGTCAGGTCGCCGAGCTTGAAGACCGCAATCAGGATCTGGATGCTGCCGACCATGACGCCAAGCAGGAACATGGCTTCTGCCGCCTCGATGCGGGCGTCCGGATCGAAAGTCGCCAGCGCGCTGAAGACGACCAGCGAAATCGCGCTGGTCGGCCCGTTGATCAGATGCGATGAGGAGCCGAAAATTGAGGCGATGGCGGTGACCACGATGGCCGAGTACAGGCCGAACTGCGGGTCCACGCCGGCAAGCAGCGCGTAGGCCATGCCCTGCGGCAGGGAGATTGCGGCGACAGTCAACCCCGCGACGAGATCCCTGCGGCCCTCCTCCCAACGATACGCCAGACTCCATATCCGGCGTTCTCCTGCCGCATTCGAAACCAGCATGGGCTGCGTCCTTGTGGCGTCGCTGCGCATTTACTCAGTCGGGGCCTGGTGCGCCGGCGCAGGCGTATAGACCGAATCGATGATGCCGTTCTCCGCGAAAAATTTTTGCTGAGCATCCTCCCAGTCGCGAGCCAACAGGGTGACCGGGAACAGATCGAGCGTCGGCAAACGGTCGGCATATCTATTCAGAATATCGGCGTTGACGGGTCGATATCCAAGCTTCGCCATGGTCTCCTGCGCCTCGTCGGTGAACAGGAAGGCGAGATAGGCCTTCGCCGCCGACAGGTTTCCGTCGCGGGCGACATTGGCATCGACCCAGGCGACGAACGGCTCGGCGAGAATGCTGACCGGCGGATAGACGATGGCGAGTTCGCCCTTGGCCGCGGCCACTTCGCGCAGCGCCTCGTTCTCCCAGGTCAGATGCACATCGCCGATATTCTGCACCGCGAAAGTCGTGGCCGCGCCACGCGCGCCGGCGTCAAGCAGCGGGATATGGGCGTAGAACTGCTTCAGATAGGCGCGCGCCTCGGCTTCGCTGGCGCCCCGGCGCAGCGCCGCGCCCCAGGCGGCGAGCGCGCTTAACTTGCCGTTGCCGGAGGTCTTCGGATCGGGGGTGATGATGCTGACATCGGGTCCGACCAGATCGGGCCAGTCGTGGATCTGTTTTGGATTACCCTTGCGGACCACGAAAACGATGGTCGATACATATGGTTGCGAATTGTGCAGCAGTCGCCTCGACCACCCCTCCGCGATCAGGCCGCGTTTGCGCAGGGCGTCGATGTCGGAATAGAGGCCGAGCGTCACGACGTCGGCCGCCTGTTCGCCGTTGATCACCGATCGCGCTTGCCGGGAAGAGCCGCCGTGCGACTGCGTGATGCGCAGAGACCCACCGGTCGCCTTTTGATATTTCACCACGAACTGGTCATTCAGGCTCTGGTAAAGTTCGCGGGTCGGATCATAGGACACGTTCAGCAGCGGGGTCACCACCCCGGCATCGAGGTTCTTCACCGTGATCAGCGCGGCCGCCGCGATGATGGACGCGACCGCTGCCACATTGGTCCAGCGAATTCCTGTCACAGCGATTTCATGTCCTGTTCAAAATAAACGTATGCACCTGACACCAGCGCCGGAATCGCACGCGGGATTGCGCGTCACGGGATCTGACTACCAGATGGCCTCGAGACCGAGCAGACCCAGCGCTTCATGGCGCAGGCGCAGCAGTTCGGGGTCGTCGCGGCGGCGGGGAAAGGGCAGCCCGACCTGCAGGTCAGCGCGGATGCAGGCCGGCCGCTCGCTGAACACGATGACACGCTGTGCCATCAGCAGCGCTTCCTCGACGTCGTGCGTCACCATCAGTACTGTGAAGCCGCGTTGCTGCCACAGCCGCGTGAGTTCGCCCTGCATGGTCAGCCGCGTCAGACTGTCGAGCTTGCCCAGCGGCTCATCGAGCAGGAGCAGGCGCGGGTCGTTCACCAGCGCCCGGGCGAGCGAGGCGCGCTGCGCCATACCGCCGGAGAGCTGGTGCGGATAGGCGCGGCCGAAATTGCCGAGCCCGACCAGCGACAGAACCTCATCGACTCGGCTGCGCCCATGCCTGAGTTCGCCGCGCGCTTCCAGGCCGAGCGCTGCGTTGTCCCAGACCGTCCGCCATGGGAACAGGGTGGGGTCCTGGAACATGATGACGCGCGAAGGGTGCGGGCGGGTGATTTCCACGCCGTCCATCTGGAGCCGCCCGCGGCGGGGCCGGTCGAGGCCGGCGCACAGCCGCAGCAGGGTGGACTTGCCACAGCCCGAGGCGCCGAGCAGTGCCACGAACTCGCCGGGGTCGGCGCGCAACGTGATGTCGTGCAGCACCGGGAGGATTTCGTTTTGCAGCACGAAGCCGTGGCTGATGCCCTGGATCTGCAGCGTCGCACCGGCCGCAACACTGCCTGTTCCAGCCTCGGGGGCCAGGTCGAGCGCGGCGCTCACCACTGCACCAGGCCCTTCTGCCAAGCGAGCATACGGTCGCGCAGTCGGAACAACAGGGTGATCAGGGTCGAGCACATCAGCGCCATGATGAACAGATCGGCATACATGTTGGCATAGGCCGCCCAGCCCTGCGACCATTGCAGATACCAGCCGAGGCCGGACTTCACGCCCAGCATCTCGGCCACCACCAGCACGGCGAAGGAGGAACCCAGCCCCATGAACAGGCCGACGAAAACATGCGGAAGCGCGGCCGGGATTGCCACCTTGAGCACCAGGAAGCGTGGGCCGGCGCCGAGCGTGCGGGCAACATCGTAATAGGCGGTCTGCACCGACGCGACGCCCGACCAGGTCAAGACCGTGGTGGGGAACCAGGTGGCCAGCGCGATCAGGAACACGCTGGCGCTGGCGCTGCTGGGGAACACGAAGAAGGCCAGCGGAATCCAGGCGGTCGCCGGCAGCGGCCCGATCAGGCGCAGCACCGGATGCACCCAGTAGCCGATCCGGGTGGACCAGCCCAGCGCCACGCCTGAGGCGAAGCCCACCGCCGCGCCGAGCAGATAGCCCTTCGCCAGCAGCACGACGGAGTGGTACAGGCAGTCGAGCAGCCGCGGATAGTCGTCGGTGTAGACTTCCAGGAAGGCCTGCGGCGAGGCGAAGAAGGGCAACGGCAGCAGGTCGAGCTTCGCCGTCACTGTCTCCCAGGCTGCCAGCGCCACCGCCAGCACACACAGCCAGGGTGCCCGGTGGCCGAGGCGGGCGACGGCGGGGACGATCCAACCCAGCGCCCAACTCAGCAACAGCACGCCGCCCAGGACGGCGGCCAACGTGCCGAGCAGATCGGTGCGTGCGACCTCCTGCGCGTCCGGCCAGACCAGCACCACGGCGGCCACGCCCAGCCAGGCCAGCCCGGCGGCGCCCAGCAGCCTTGCGGGTCGCGGCACGTCGTCGTCAAAGGCGGCAAGACCCTCGGTGGCGGCGGGACTGACGGAGGCGATCGCGCTCATGCAGGGGTTCCCTTCATGCGAGCAGATCGACGGTGACCCGCTCGGCATAGCGAACCGGATCGGTGGACGGTTTGATGACGCCCACCGTCTTCAGTTCGGCGGCATAGGCGGCGATCTCGGCGCGCAACTCTGCGCCGAGCGGGTGGTGCGCGTGGGTGTGGCTGCGCAGCATCGCGGCAAGCTGCTCGGGCTTGGCCTTGGCGTACGGGGCGTACACCGCCGCTGCGCCGTCGGGGTTCAGCGTGATCCATTCCTGCGCTTCAAGCAGCGCCTGCACCAGGGCTGTTGCCGCATCGCGATCCTGGCGCAACAGGCTGCCACGCAGGCCGAGCACGCAGCAGGTGCGGTGGGCGTATTCGCCGGAGAGGTTGCTGGCCAGTTCCACCAGCCCGTCGCGGTCACGGGCGATCCAGCCGAGCGGGTCGGACAGGCTGAAGGCGTCAATTTCGCCCTTCTGCAGCGCCACCGGCAGGATATCGGCGGCGAACACCGTCCATTCCACGTCGCGGTTGGGGTCGATGCCGATGCCCTTCAGCAGAATGGCGAAGAAGTTGTGGTCCGGCGCGGTCAGGTCGGACACACCGATGCGCTTGCCGCGCAGGTCGGCGGGCGAGGTAATGCCGGTGCCCGGCCTGGCGAACAGGCGCAGGCAGCCGCCATGGATACCGCTGGCGATCTTGACGTCGAAGCCGCCTTCCAGCGGCTTCAGCCAGCGCAGCGCCATGCCCACACCAGCATCGGACTTGCCGGTGGCAATCGCCTCCAGCAACTGGTCGGTGGAGCCGGCGAAATTGACCAGTTCAACGTCGAGGTTGTGTTTGGCGAAGAACCCCTTTTCCTTCGCCACCGGCACACCGACGGTGCACACCGCATTGGCGTTGAAGCTCAGCTTGAGCGCGCGCTTCTCCGCCAGCACCACCGGGGCCTTGAAGCTGGCGCGGCAGATCTCGGGCGCGAGCAGCGGGGCGGACAGGTCTGCCGGGCGGCTGCTGGCGAACCCCCGGTTGCCGATGGCCAGGACGGGCAGGGTGGCACCGGAGATGGCGGCGGCACGCAGCAGGGTGCGACGGCCGGGAAGGACGGGGGGCATGCGGTTTTCCAGTCGTTCGGAGGGGGCGAGCGGTAGGTCCGGTCAGCGTCGCACCACGGGCGGCGCGGGCCCGCTGTTCCGGGGATATCGGTGGGGCGCACGTCCAGGCATGGGGCAACTGCCTCCGGGCCGGGGAGATACCCAGGCACACCAATCAATCCACTAAGGTGGCGCGTGAGTCAATTGCTAAAAATACCCACCAAGCCTGCTGTCTGGGCAAATTACACTGTTGGTATTCGTGGTAGAGCCGGCGGCCGTGCCTAACCGGCGACGGCCGATGAAAGTCGCGCGCCGCTCCGCACATCGCACGCAAGGCCTGGCAGGGTCTCGTGAGCAAATCCCAAACGCGCGCTGGTCATGGCGCCGGGTTGCTGCGCATGTGATGGATCGCGTTGATCGCCGCTTTCCTGTCCGGCGTGATAATCTCGCGGTTCAGCGCGCCGGGCGCCCTCGACGCCGCCCGCCGGCACCGACGTCCAGCCATTCGCGGCAAACCTCCGTCGCACACTGACACGCCGCGTCGACGTGACCAGTGCCCGCACCAGACCGGCTGGTGCTTGTCCAGGAACGCGCCGATCCCTTCCTGCGCGTCCTGCGTTTGCAGGTTCGCCGTCATGGCACGGGCGGCATAGGCATACGCGCCGGCCAACGCCAGCTCAGCCTGGCGGTAGAACGCCTCCTTGCCGATGGCGAGCGTGAGCGGTGATTTCGTGGCGATCTGCTGGGCCAGCGTTGCAGTGCGCGCGGTCAACTCGGTGGCCGCGACGATCTCGTTCACCAGACCAAAGCGGAGCGCCGTCGGGGCATCGATCAACTCACCCGTCAGCAGCATCTGCATGGCGGCTTTGTGGCCAACGTTGCGCGACAACGCCACCATCGGCGTCGAGCAGAACAGGCCGATATTGACTCCTGGCGCGGCAAAGCGCGGATCATCGGCTCCCACCGCGAGGTCGCAGCTCGCGACCAATTGACAGCCGGCGGCGATGGCGATGCCATGCACCGACGCGATCACCGGTTTCGGCAGACGCACGATGCCCTGCATCACCTCGGCGCAGGTTGCGAACAGCTCTTCTGTCTAGGCAGGGGCGTACTGGGCGGCACGCAGTTCCTTCAGATCATGGCCGGCGCAGAAAGCTGGGCCGGTCCCGGCGATCGCCACGACCCGAACGCTTGCATCGGTGGCCAGCGCCCCGAGTTCAGCCAGCAGCGCCTGCAACATGCCCTGCGACAGGGCATTGCGTAGTTGGGGCCGGTTCAGCGTGATCGTGGCGACGCCCGAGTTGTCGGCGCGCAACAGGAATGGAGGCTCGGTTATGGCTCTGATGTCTCCTCAACTCTTCTTGCGCAGCGCACCGGTTTCGTCGACGCGGCGGAGCGCCGCCAGTTCCGCGTCGGTAGGTTCGGGAACAACGCGGGCATCCTGCGATACCTCGAGAGCCCAGCCCGTATTCGCTTTGATCTCCGCAACGCCGGAGAATGCAAACCAGGCGTCAAGCACGAATTCGCGGGTTCGTGGATGCGGCCGCAGGATGCCAAGCGTGGTGATGATCGCCGTCGGCCCGCCGCCGGGGAAGCCATACCGCGCCCGCGCATCCCCGCCCTCCAGATAGCCCGGCGAACTGACGTAAGTGACCTTGTCGACGAATCGTTTCGGCTCGTGGGCAACCATGATCAGCGTGCGCTTCGCCCCGCAGGCGATATCATTGGCGCCGCCCGCCCCGGTAAGGCGCGTCTTCGGCGGGCGGTAGGTATCGCCGATCGGGCCGTCCCAGATGGCGGTGGTGTTGACGTTGCCGAACCGGTCGACCTGCGCCGCCCCGATGATGCCGACATCGCAACGTCCGGAGGCGACCAGGCAGCCCAGTGCGTCGATCGCGCTGGTGAAGCTGGTGGCATTGGTGGAGATGCGGTTGCACTCGATGCCCCAGGGCAGGCCACCCACCGGCGTGGCGCCATAGACCCCGCCCTCGGTCATGGCGCGCACGCGCGGTGCATGGTGCGCCTGGGCGAAATAGCCGGCCAGCATTGCCAGCCCGACCCCGAAGATCGCGAGTTCGCCGTCGCGTATCTCCCGGCCGGTGGCGATCGCCATCATCTCCTGCCTTGTGTAGTCTTGGGCGCTCATGCGGCCGTTCCCTCGGCCGGCAGCAGCCATTGGCGGAACGGGTCGAGCAGAAACCCGGTCGCGGTGCCCGACAGCCGCGTGCAGGTCTCGCGGCCGATCATGTCGAGATACGAGGCGACGTCGCGGTAGCCGTGCACGAAGTCGCGCACATAGGCGTCGGTTCCCGCCTCGGTGGCCAGCGCCTGGTTCATCAGCGTCATGTGTGCCTCGTCGATATCGTACATCCCCGGCGATCCCTGCGGCCAGGCGGCGAAAGGCCAATGCACCACCGCCTCGACGATGATGTCGGGAATGCGCACCAGGTTGGGAAACTGCCGCATGCAGCCGGTATCGACGATGGCATCGGCGATCAGCACGACTTTTTTCGCCGCCCGCGACAACTCGAACCGGCTCCATTCGGTGCCGAGCATGATGGCATTGCCGAGCGCGTCGGCGAGTGTCACGTGGATGGCCGCAAGGTCCGGCGTGAGCGGCCGGAACGCACCGATCGTGCGACCGGTGAAGGGATCGACCACGCTCGGAATCTTGTCCCGGCTTGGCGTGTGTGCGGGGTCGAAGGCGCTGCGGTTCTGGATGTCGGAGCCGATGTTGACGGTGGCCGGGACAAATGGCCAGCCGAGCGCGCCGCCCAGCAGCCGCAAGGGCATCGCCAAGTTGGAATAGTCCTCCAACGCCAACCGGCCGCTTTCCACCGCCCGCCGCAAGCCGTTGGCGAAACCGAACACCTCAAGCCCCGAAAAGCCACATTCCGCCCGCGTCACCGCGCCCGTTGCCGCCAGCAGGTTGAGCTGCTGGGTATTGCAGTGAAAGATGGCATGGAGATCACCGCGCTGCTGGCGCAGCAATTCGCGTCCGAAAGCGATGGCATCGGAGCCGACCGGAAGCGCGGCACCGCTGGCGTACTGCATGCCATCCCAGGTGAAGCGAGCGACGGCCTCGGGAAGTGTCATCAGCTTGCTGTCGGGCATGGGGCTATCCGCTATGAGCCAGGGCAGCCGATCATCCGGCCGGCATTGCCTGCCGGCGGACTGTGGTCCAGCCGGCGACTTTCCCGCAACCGGCGCGAACACATCGTCAGCGACCGCTGAAGGAGGGAGCCCGCTTTTCGCCAAAGGCGGCAAGGCCTTCCTGCAAGTCCGCGCTGCCGGTGACGGAGTCGACGTCGCGCCGCGCGATCCCGGCCAACTCGGAAGGACCCTTGGGGAGCACCTTGCCGACGAAGCGCTTGAGCAGTTGCAGCACCAGCGGCGCGTTCTCCGCCAGCCGGAGCGCATAGTCGAGCGCCGCCGCGCGCTGCTCGCCCACCGGCACCACCTTGTTGACGAAGCCGACCTCGTAGGCTCGCTGCGCGGTCAGCGCCTCGCCCAGCAGCAGGGTCTCCATGGCGATCTTGTGGGGAATGCGGGCGGCGAGCGAGGCGATCAGGCCGCCGGAGAAACCCACTTTGGCTTCGGGATAGAGAAAGCTGGTGTTCTCCGCTGCGACCAACAGATCACACTGGTTGGCGAACACCAGGCCACCGCCGACCACCCAGCCGGCCACCGCGCCAACGACCGGCTTCTCCACTTCAACCCCGATTCCCGGCACCGCGCGCCACAAATCGTGCGGAATGTCGCGCAGATCGGCGCCCACCGTGAAGCAATCGTCCCCCGTGGCCGTGAGCACGGCGACCCGGTCGTTGCCGCTGTTGAGGCGCTGCCAGGCAGCGACCAGTTCCTCGACGACCGCCGCGTTGATGGCGTTGCGTTTGTCAGGGCGGTTGATGGTAATGACGGCGATGCGGTCGTGGGATTCGTATAGAACGGGTCCGGTCATGCGGCTTCTCCTTGCGGGGCACGGCCGAGGCGTGCACGGACGTCCACCGCTACAGCCCCCTCGTTGCGCAGGATCAATGGGTTGATGTCGAGCTCGGCCAGGCGCGGGCCGAGTGCGGCGGCCAGGCGCCCGACCGCCTCGATGGCGTTGACCGCCGCCGCCCAATCGGCGGGCGGACGTCCCCGGGCGCCCTGCAGCACCGGCCACAGCCGGAGTTTGGCCAGCAACGCCGCCGCCTCCGCAGGCGCGACCGGCGCCGGAGCCACGCTTGTGTCGTCGAACAGTTCGGCGAAGATGCCGCCCGCACCCACCAGCACGAACGGCCCGAGCGCGTCGTCCCACACGGCCCCGACGATCAGCTCCGCCACGCCGGCGATCTGCGGCTGCACCAGCACGGCTTCGAGATCGGCACCAAAACGCCCCCCGAACTCGGCCACGGTGGCGCGCACGACATCGCTGTCGCGCAGATCCAGCCGCACGCCGCCCCGGTCGCTCTTGTGCGACAGGTCGCGGACCAGCGCTTTCAGCACCACCGGCCAGCCGAACCGTTCAGCCGCATCGGCCGCAGCTTCGGCGTTGTGGACAACGGCTTCCTCGGCAACCACGATGCCCGCTGCCACGGCCAGCATCCGCGCCTGCGGGGCCGTCAGCTCACCCGCCGGCAACGCCGCGAGCAGGTCCGCAATGGCACCCGCGACCGGCACCGCAGCCGTTTGTGCAGCCGGCGGCAGGCCACGCTCGGTCAGCACCCGCAGCACCCGCATCGCATCGTCCAGCCGTTCGTGCCAGGCGAAGCCGGCGTGCCGCAGCCGCTCGCGCAACGGGTCGGCAACGCTGCCGGCCGAGAGCACCAACAGCACCGGCTTGCCTGCCAGCCGGCCCAGCGAGACGATTTCGTCGGCCAGTTGCTCGCTCTGCGGCTGGGTGGTCATCAGATACACAAGCGCGCCCACGGCCGGGTCGTCGATGATGGCCTGGAGCAGTTCCGCGACCTCCGACGCGGCGAAGCTGTTGCGCAGCGCCCCGGCATCGAACGGCAGCGGCGGCTGTCCGGCTGGCATCGCCGCGGCCAGGCGCGCGCGTGTCGCTGTACCCGGTATCGCCAACTGCAGCCCGGCGTCGGCCAGCCGGTCGGCAAGCACGGCCGCAGCCCCTCCGGATGCCGAGGCTGGCGCGATGCCACATCCCTGCGGCAAGCCGGCAGGCCAGCGCACCAGCGCGTCGGCGATCACCACCGCGGTTTCGGGGTCGTCGGCCAGCACCACGCCGCGCGCCTCCGCCGCGGCGGCAAACAGCCGGTACGGGCCGGCGAGGCTGGCGGTGTGCGACAGCACGGCGCGCTGCCCCGCGGCACTGCGGCCGGCCTTCACCGCCACCACAGGCTTGCCTGCCGCCTGCGCTGCATCGGCCAGCGCCAGGAAGCGCCGTGCATCGCTCAGCCCTTCGGCGTAGAGCACAATGGCTGCGGTGGCCGGGTCGCCGATCAGGTACTCGAGGACGTCGTTCTCGGTCACGTCGGCCTGGTTGCCCACCGAGACCAGGGTGCTGAAACCGCAGCCGAGATCGTGGCCACGGTTGAACATCGTCGCCATCAGGGCGCCGCTCTGGCTGACCACGCCGATCCCGCCGGCCGGCAGGCGCGCCACGCTCATGGCGAACGAGGGGGTGAGCGCCAGTCCCGCCCGCACGTTGACCAGACCGAGGCAGTTGGGTCCGACCAGACGCATCCCGCTTGCGCGCGCGATCTCCTGGATCCGGTGCTGACGCGTCGCACCGTCACCGCCGATCTCCTTCATCTGTGCCGTGATGATCACCGCCGCGCCCACCCCGGCTGCCGCGCATTCCTCCACGCATGCGACCAGGTGCCCGGCTGGCAGCGCGATCACCGCCACATCGACCGGTCCCGCCGCCGTGATCGATGCCACGGTGGGCAGGCCAAACAGTGTCGGGCGGTTCGGGTTCACCGGGACGATGCCGCCTTCATAGCCGTGCCGCAGCAGGTGGTGCAGCACCCGCCCGCCGAACTTGCCGGTGTCCTCCGATGCGCCGACCACGGCCACGGACCGCGGCGCAACGATCTGCGCCACGGTCAGGCGCGACGGGACCTGTCCGACGCCTGTCCCGATGCTGGCGGGAAAGGTCACTGGCATCGGGCATCCTTGGCCGGCCGGACTATAGAACGGCAATGCAACGTCGTGCTCGCTGAGCGGTTTCGGTTCGCTGAAGAAGGGGATCGTGCTGCCATGGGGCATTTTTGCTGTTTCGGCTGGCGTTTCGGAAGCCACCACGGGAATCTATGCGCCGAATCTCCCATCCACGCCATCTGCCGTCACTTCTGGCCGTCGGCGGCGCGGCAGCTTTGCCGGCCGCCTCTTTGCCTCCGGCCGCCATATGGGTAGCAGCGACGCCATGGCCCGCCGCAGGGCGACAAAATATCAATTGTGGCCGTGGAAACTTCCTTTCAACTATGAATACGAGTATGTACTCCGCAACGCACCGTCGCCGCAATGGCTGCGCAGCCAGATGGAGAGCAAGGATGCCGCCAGACAGCCTGACACCCGCGCCCCATGCCGCCGATCAGGACATGGTATCGCGAGATACAGCCGCCTCGCTGCTCTGGTCGCGCTATCGCGACGCAGCGGCGCCGGCGCCGCTGGTTTGGAACGACATCATCGCGACGTTGCTCGGCCATCGCTCGATCCGTTCCTTCCTGCCGACGCCGCTGCGGCCCGGCACGCTCGACCTGCTGGTCGCCGCCGCGCAGTCCGCCGCCACGTCGTCCAATCTTCAGGCATGGAGTGTGGTCGCGGTCGAGGACCCGACGCGCCGCAGCCGGCTGTCGAAGCTTGCCGGATCGCAGAAGCATGTGGCGGAGGCGCCGCTGTTCCTGGTCTGGCTCGCCGACCTCGCGCGCCTGGCGGACATCGCCACCAGCGAGGGGGTGGAGATCGAGGGCATCCATTACCTGGAGCTTCTGCTGGTCGGCATCATCGATGCCGCGCTGGCAGCGCAGAACGCGGTGGTGGCGCTGGAATCGCTCGGCCTGGGCGCGGTCTATATCGGTGCTATCCGCAACAATCTGGAGGCGGTCGCGGCCGAGCTGGCGCTGCCGCCGCTGGTCATGCCGGTGTTCGGCCTGTGCGTTGGCCATCCCGATCCGGCGGTCGCCACCGACATCAAGCCGCGCCTGCCGCAGGAGGTGATGCTGCACCGCGAGACCTACGCGGCGGACAGCAAGCTTGATGCGCTGGCACGCTACAACGCCGCGCTAAGTTCGTTCCAACGCGAGCACAATCTCGCCGTTGAGGGCTGGACCGGCAAGGTGACCGAGCGTGTCCGCTCGCCGGCGTCGCTGAGCGGGCGGCATCGGTTAGGACAGGCGCTGCGCAACCTGGGCTTTCAGTTGCGCTGAACCGGGGCGAAGGACGCGAGGCTCGCTGTCCCTCGCGTCCTTCATCACGCCCAGACGTGCGTGCGCCGATCCTGGACCCGCTTTGCCTTGTGCGTTGCCCGCGGCAGCGTGTCCGCCGCCAGCACGGCGACCTGCGCGCTTACCCCGGTCACCGCCTTCAGCCGCGCGGCGAAACGGTCGGACAATGCCGCGTCGGTGCCGTTGTAGCCATGCCGCCGCTCGATTTCCACGGTGAGGCGGTCCAGATGCTCGACGCGATCGACGACCAGCCGATACTCGCCGGTCAGGTCACGGTCGCCGCGGGCCAGCGCCTCGACGTCGCTGGGAAAGATGTTGACCCCTTTGATGATCAGCATGTCGTCCAGCCGGCCGTGCACGCCATGCATGCGCAGCGATGTTCGCCCGCAGCGGCACGGCTCGGAGGTAAACGAGACGATGTCGCCGGTGCGGAAACGGATCATCGGCCGTGCCGCCTTGCGCAGGGTGGTCAGCACCATTTCGCCGCGCTCGCCTTCGCGAACCGGCGTTTGCGTGTCGGGATCAAGCACTTCCACATGGATGTGGTCCTCGGCCCAGTGCAGCCCGTCGCGCGCCTCGCACATGCCGGCGCAGGAGCCGAAGATGTCGGACAGGCCGTAATAATCGTAGACCGAGGCACCCCACAGCGCCTCGATGCGTTCGCGTGTTTCGGGGATCGAGCCGCCCGGCTCACCGGCGACGAAGATGCGGCGCACCGCGAGATCCCGCCGTGGATCGATGCCATCGCGGATCGCTGTTTCACCGAGGTACCAGGCATAGGAGGGCGTGGTCCAGATCGCGGTCGCCTGGAATTCCCGCAGGATGAACAGCAGTCGCTCGGATGGCAGCGTCCCGGCGTGGATGCTCAGCGCTCCCAGCTTCTGCGCCCCGAGCACGCAGGGGCCGCCGACGAACAGGGAGAAGTTGAGCGAATGCGCGTAGCGGTCAGTCGGGCGGAGTCCTGACGACCAGAACTGTCGCGCCTCGTAGTCGATCCACTCGTCGAAATCCCGCGCGGTGAACGGCGAGGCCGTCGGCGCGCCGGTCGATCCGCTGGAAGCTGAGATGTAGACGATGTCGCGTTCCGGGACGGCGACCAGGTCGCCCCAGGGCGGCGCGGCGGTCTGGCGATCGCGCAGCGTGCGCTTGTCGATGAACGGGAAACGCCGCAGGTCGTCGAGGCTGCGTAACTGGTCCGGGTGCACGCCGGCGGCGTCGAACGAGGCGCGGTAGAACGGCGCGTTGTGGTAGGCGTGCTGAAGATGACGCTGCAACGAAGCGAGCTTCAGCGCGTCCCACTCGGCGCGGCTCTGGCGCTCCAGGTTTTCGTCCCAGAAGGGAGCGTCGTCGGGCCGGGACGGGGTCGGCTGGTGGGGCATGGCGTGCTCAGGCCGGGCGGGGTGTGACGTTGACCGGCGGCAGGGTGGGCATTGTGGGAACTCCTTCCGGACTGTCACGGCCGGCGCAGACCGACCCTAATACGCGCTGACATAGTGCGACAAGGGTATTACGACGGACACGCGTGTTGTGCGCGTGGTGCGCCGGTCCGGGTGCCGCGGTGTGCGATCAGGCTGGTGGCAATTGCGGCTGTGCGGCGCCCAGCGAGGTCGATATACCGAGTAGCGGGGTGGGTCACGGGTATTGACGTTCCAGGGTGGTATGACCCATATCGTCCTGGCAGCCGACCTGCCCGAGTGCTGGCAGGACGGCGCCCCACAGGACGACGGAGACACACATGGCAAAGTTCAGGCCCTTGCACGACCGCGTCGTGCTGCGCCGCCTCACCGCCGAGGAGAAGACCGCCGGCGGAATCATCATCCCCGACACTGCGAAGGAAAAGCCGAGCGAGGGCGAGGTGGTTGCCGTCGGCCCCGGCGCGCGCGACGACCAGGGCAAGCTCGTGGAGCTCTCGGTGAAGGAAGGTGACCACGTGCTGTTCGGCAAGTGGTCCGGCACCGAGGTCAAGATCGATGGCGAGGAGCTGTTGATCGTCAAGGAATCCGACCTGTTCGGCATCATCGAAGGCGGCCACGCCAAGTCGCCGCGCAAGGCCGCGTGACGCACTGCCTTCCGAAACGAAAGGACCAGACCACATGGCTGCCAAGGAAGTGAAGTTCGGCAGTGATGCCCGCGCCCGCCTGCTGCGTGGCGTCGACATCCTCGCTGACGCGGTAAAGGTGACGCTCGGCCCGAAGGGCCGCAACGTGGTCATCGACAAGAGCTTCGGCGCCCCGCGGATCACCAAGGACGGCGTCACCGTCGCCAAGGAGATCGAACTGGCCGACAAGTTCGAGAATCTCGGTGCCCAGCTGATCCGCGAGGTCGCCAGCAAGACCAACGACCTGGCCGGCGACGGCACCACCACCGCCACCGTGCTGGCGCAGTCGATCGTGCGCGAGGGCGCCAAGGCGGTCGCCGCCGGCCTTAACCCGCAGGACCTCCGCCGCGGCATCGACAAGGCCACCATCACGCTGGTCGAGGAGCTGAAGAAGAAGTCGCGCAAGATCACCAGCCCGGCCGAGACCGCCCAGGTCGGCACCATCTCGGCCAACGGCGAGGCCGATATCGGCCGCATGATCTCCGAAGCGATGCAGAAGGTCGGCAACGAGGGCGTCATCACGGTCGAGGAGGCCAAGGGCATCCAGACCGAGCTCGACGTCGTCGAGGGCATGCAGTTCGACCGCGGCTACGTCTCGCCGTATTTCGTTACCAACGCCGAGAAACTGAACGCCGAACTCGACCAGCCCTACATCCTCATTCACGAGAAGAAGCTCTCCGGCCTGCAGCCGATCCTGCCGCTGCTGGAGGAGGTGGTGAAGACCGGCCGGCCGCTGCTCATCATCGCCGAGGACGTCGAAGGCGAGGCGCTGGCGACCCTGGTGGTCAACAAGCTGCGCGGCGGTCTGAAGGTCGCGGCCGTGAAGGCGCCGGGCTTCGGCGACCGTCGCAAGGCCATCCTGGAAGACATCGCCATCCTGACCGGCGGAACGGTGATTTCCGAGGACCTCGGCATCAAGCTGGAGAACGTCACCGTCGCCCAGCTCGGCCGCGCCAAACGCGTGCTGATCGAGAAGGAAAACACCACGATCGTTGAGGGTGTTGGCAAGAAATCCGACATCACCGGACGGGTGAACCAGATTCGCGCGCAGATCGAGGAGACCACCTCGGACTACGACCGCGAGAAGCTGCAGGAGCGGCTGGCCAAGTTGGCCGGCGGCGTCGCCGTGATCCGCGTCGGCGGGGCGACCGAGGTCGAGGTGAAGGAGCGCAAGGACCGCGTCGACGACGCGCTGCATGCGACCCGCGCCGCGGTTGAGGAAGGCATCGTGCCGGGCGGCGGCGTGGCACTGGCGCGCGCCAGCCTGATCCTGTCCAAGCTCAAGGCCGAGAACGACGACCAGCGCTTCGGCATCGAGATCGTCCGCAAGGCTGCCCTCTCGCCGCTGCGCCAGATCGCCGAGAACGCCGGCGAAGATGGTGCGGTGATCTCCGGCAAGGTGCTCGACAACGACGATTACAACTGGGGGTTCGACGCCCAGACCGCCGAGTTCAAGGACCTGGTGAAGGCCGGCATCATCGACCCGACCAAGGTCGTGCGCACGGCGCTGCAGGACGCGGCCTCAGTCGCCGGCCTGCTGGTGACCACCGAGGCGCTGATTGCGGAGAAGCCGGAGAAGAAGGGCCCCCCGTCGGCGCCGCCGCCGGGGGGGGGCGATTTCGACTACTGAGAACAACAAGAGTGGCCAGGGGCGTTGCCTCTGGCCACCGTTTGCGCGTGACCACGCCTTTGCGGGACCACACCGTCCACGGCAGACCCTCACGCAAGTTTTGCGTCTTTTATCGCGATGGCCGCCCAGCTATAGTGGATCTGTGCGGGACGCAAAGGAGACACTCTTGGCACAGGTGGCGAGCAACGTGATTGACCTTGTCGCGTACCGGGCGCGGCGCGCAGCGGAATCAGCCGCGCGGCCCTGTGCGACGCCAGTCCCGGTGCCCCCCGTGGTGTGGAGCTTCGTTTGGGTACCGGTCTGGCCCAAGTTCGCCGACCATTCGGAATCGCAAGCCTGAGAGACGATGACCGGCCGGCCGCCCAGGCCCGTGCGGCGTACGCTGGATAACAGCGGCGACGACGCGGTCGAGGCGGTGGCTGAACTTCCGGCCATCCTTGGTCACAACCTGCGGCGCCAGCGCACCCGCCAGGGCCACTCGCTCGAACGCCTGGCGAAGCTGTCCGGCGTCAGCCGGGCGATGCTGGGGCAGATCGAAACCGGCAAGAGTGTTCCCACCATCAGCACGCTGTGGAGGATCGCCACCGCCCTTGGCGTGCCGTTCGCGCACCTGCTCGCCGCCGGGAAGGCGCAGCATATGGCGGTATTGCGTGCCAATGCCGCGAAAGTGCTGTCCTCCAGCCGCGGCCAGTTCACCTCACGGGCGCTGTTTCCGTTCGAGGACGAGCGCCACGTCGAGTTCTACGAACTGCGCCTCGCAGCGCAACACCGCGAGGACGCAGCGGCCCACCAACCCGGCACCCGCGAGAACCTGCTGGTAGCGCACGGCGTGGTGGAAATCACCGTCGGTGGGGATGCACCCTGCGTGCTTGCGACCGGCGACGCCATCCTGTTTGAGGCAGACCTGCCGCACACATACCGCAACATCGGCAGTACCGAAGCGGTCATTTACCTCGTCATGACCTACTCGACCCGTATCGGCTGATACCCGGCCACGGCCGGATGGACACTACCAGCTCGGCAACACGGCGCCGTCGAAGGTCGCGAGAACAAGAGCCTTCACCTCGTCCGACCGGTAGCTCTCCAGCAACACCGCCACCCACGGCTTGTCGCGGTCCACGCTGCGCACGGCAATCAGGTTCACGTAGGGACCGGTTGGCGCCTCGCGCAGCAGCGCATCCCGGGTCGGGTTCAGCTTCGCCGGAATGGCGAAGTTGGTGTTCACCGCGGCAGCATCCACATCGTCCAGGGCACGCGGGGTCTGCGCCGCGTCAATCTCGACGAAGCGCAGCTTGTGCGGGTTGTGCACCACGTCACGCAGCGTCGGCAGCAGACCGACACCCACGCGCAACCCGATCACCCCGGCCTCGGCCAACAGCAGCAGCGACCGTCCGCCATTGGTCGGGTCGTTCTGGATGGCGATCTGCGCGCCCTGCGGCACGTCCTCCCACCGCTTCCAGCGCCGCGAATAAATGCCCAGCGGAAAAGTCACAGTGGCGCCGACCGACTCGATCCGATACCCGCGGTCCTTGATCTGCTGATCGAGGAACGGCTTGTGCTGGTAGGAATTCGCCTCCAGATCGCCGGCATCGAGCGCCACATCGGGGGTGATGTAGTCGGTGAACTCGATGATCCGCAGATCAAGCCCGCGGCGCGCCGCGACCGGGCGCACCGCCTCCAGGATCTGCGCATGCGGCCCGGCAGTGACGCCGATGCGAAGCCCCGTGGTCTCGGCCCGGGTGCGCCGGCCACCGGCGGCAAGCCCGGACAACGCGCCCAGCAGCACGGTGCGCCGGCGCGGCAGGATGCGGGACATGGAAAATCTCCTGTTCAGGCGCGGCGGATGCGCTTGTTGACGTGCCGGGCGAACGCTTCGCCGGCGGATTGCAACGCCTGCACCAGCACGATCAGCACCACGACGACGGCCGCCATCACTTCCGGCATGAAACGCTGGTAGCCATAGCGGATGCCGAGATCGCCAAGCCCGCCGCCGCCGACCGCGCCGACCATGGCCGAATAGCCGATCAGGCTGACCACCGTCAGCGTCAGCCCGAGCACGATCGCCGGCCGCGCCTCCGGCAGCAGCACTTTCGCCACGATCTGCAGCGGGGTCGCCCCCATGGCGCGCGACGCCTCGATCAGCCCATGATCCACCTCGCGGATTGCGGTTTCGATGATGCGGGCGATGAACGGTATCGCCGCCACCGTCAGCGGCACCATCGCCGCATTGGTGCCGATCGAGGTGCCCGCAATCAGGCGGGTGAACGGAATGATGGCGACCACCAGGATGATGAACGGCGTCGATCGGGTGGCGTTCACCAGCACGCCGAGCGCGCGGTTCAGCGCCACCGCCTCGAACAACTCGCCGCGCCCGCTGGCGGCCAGGAAAACGCCGAGCGGCAGCCCCAGGGCCGTGCCCAGCAGCGCCGCCACCGCAACCATGTACAGCGTCTCGCCGGTCGCATCGGCGATCAGGCCCAACAGCTCAGGTGACATAGCCGAGCACCTCCCCGGACAGGCCATGCGCGCGCGCCACCGCCAGCGTCGCGCCGACCGCGCTGGCGTGCGCCGGCACGGCGAGTAGAAAATTGCCGAATGCAGCGCCGCCGATGCGGTCCACCTGGCCGGATAGAATCTGCACGTCGATACCTGCGCTGCGCGACAGCCGGCTAATGATCGGCGCGGTCGCCTGCGCGCCGGTCAGCACGACCCGCAGCACCGCCCGTCCGCCCTCGATAGGCTGCGACGACAGCGCCTCGGCCAGATCATCAGGTACGCCGCCGCCGGTTACCGCGGAGACGAAACTGCGTGCCGTCGCGGTCTGGGGGCGGGCGAACACATCGTAGACTGCGCCTTCCTCGATGATCCGCCCGCCCTCGATCACCGCAACCCGGCCGGCGATTTCCTTGATCACCTGCATCTCGTGGGTGATCAGCACGATAGTGACGCCGGTGAGCGCATTGACCCGGCGCAGCAGTTCGAGGATGGAGCGCGTCGTCTCCGGGTCGAGCGCCGAGGTCGCCTCGTCGGAGAGCAGCACGCGGGGCTCGGTGGCGAGCGCGCGGGCGATGCCGACGCGCTGTTTCTGCCCGCCCGACAACTCGGCCGGATAGCGGCCGCGCTTGTCCTCCAGTCCCACCAGGTCGAGCAACTGCCCCACCCGCGCTTCGATAGCCGGCCGCCGCGCGCCGGCCAGTTCCAGGGGAAAGGCGATATTGTCAAACACCGTCCGCGAGGACAGCAGATTGAAGTGCTGGAAGATCATGCCGATGCGCCGCCGCAGCGCCCGCAGGCCGGCGCCGTCCAGCGCGCCGACCTCGGTGCCATCCACCAGCACCCGCCCCGTGCCCGGCTTCTCCAGCCCGTTGATGACGCGCAGAAGGGTGGATTTCCCCGCCCCCGACCGCCCGATCACGCCGTAAATCTCCCCCGGCGCCACCGCCAGCGACACATGGTCGAGCGCGGTGACCTGGGCGTCGCGGCCGCGCGCCGGATAGCATTTTGATACGGCGTCGAAGCGGATCGCCGGTGGCTCCACCGACACGGCGGGCAGAGCCGGCTCGGCGTCGGCGCGGGCCAGGACATTCATGCGGCTGACCTCACCATGTGGGCAGAATGCTGCCCTTGAACCGCTCCTGCACGAAGGCCTTCACCTCCGGCGACCGATACAGCGCGATGTAGCGGCGGATGCGCGGATCGTCGCGGTGGTCTTCACGTGCGGCGAACACCAGCGTCCACTGCGAATCCGCTTGCTCCAGGATCAGCGCCTTGTTCCGATCGAGTCCGGCGAGGAATGCGTAGTTGTTGCTGACGAACGCCGCCGCCACGTCGTCGAGTGCGCGGGCAAGCTGGGCTGCGTCCAGCTCGACGAATTTGAACCCCTTTGGATTCGCCGCGATGTCCAGCACCGTCGCCGAGGCGTCTGCGCCCGGCTTCAGCTTGATCAGCCCAAGCTGCTGGAACAGGAACAGCGCGCGCGCCGCGTTCGAGGGATCGTTGGGAATGGCGAGCTTGGAACCGGCGGGGATGTCGACGGCCTTGGCATATTTGGCCGACCAGATGCCGGCGGGCACCACGATCGACGGATCGAGCGGCACGATCTGATAGCCGCGCGCCTTCACCTGCGCCGCCAGATACGGCCGGTGCTGGAAATTGTTCAGATCGATGTCGCCGGCCTGCAGCGCCGCGTTCGGCTGGGTCCAGTCGGTGAACTCGACCACCTCGACGGCCAGCCCTTCTTTCGCTGCCAGTTTGGCGGCCTCGCGCAAGATGTCGCCATAGGGGCCAGCGGAGACGCCCACCTTGAGCGACCGGTCGGCGGCGGCGGCAGCCCGGAAGGACTGGGTGAAAATGGCCACGCCGGCAAGCGCGGCGAGGGTCAGGGAGCGGCGGCGGATCATGGTTGGGAAGCTCCTGGTTTTCGGACCGGTCGTTTGCAACCGGCGGGGCAACGGGCTGGCGAGCGGCCGGCGGCTCAGCGTCGACAGCGCGCGTCCATCCGCAACGGCGCCAACACGCAGGGAGAAGACAGCATCGCTCGCTCCAACCGAATCGCCGCCGCGCGGCAGCCGCATGCCCCGGAGGGCGACTGAACCAGCACGGCCATTAACACCGGTATCGTATGTAGAACATATCAAGGATAATCCACGAGATGGCGATGCGCAATGCGATAGTCGCCGCCGGCCTTGTCGGGACCAGGTATCCGGACGTGCCCGCCACAGGGTCGCCCAGGCACGGCATGAGCCAGCACTTTATTCCAAAGCACTCTTGCAACCAGTGCTTACATATGGAATAACGCCGATATGCCGTTAAATGCCGGCGCCTGACTCCGGGGGCTCCGTAACGTCCGGGTGCGATCGCCGGTCGCACCTGACCCGCGGTTGCCTGTGGCTGTCGTAGCAGAATCCACGTCAAGGTGAGGGCCAGATGGGTATCGGAATCTGCGCCAGAGAAACACGAGGTCGTTGCTCGCGTCTTCGCCGCAGACTTCCCGCCGTCGCTATTGCCGACAAACATGGCAGCATTCGATGGCGGTTTCGGTCAGGCGGAGCACAAACAGTTCCAGGAGAGGCGGAATGAACGAGATTTCCAAGCGCGTTCAGAGAATCAGCGTCGGCGACAAGCCGCAGTACTATCGATACCCGGACGAAATCCGCGAGGAATTCATCCAGACCGATGACATCGAATTCCGCGACGGCTCACGCGTTATCGCCACCGAGGTCTGGGACTACCTGACCCGCGTCGGTCCGGTCAAATTCCCCAATCTGTATGACGACAGCAACCTGTACTCCCGGCGCCTGTCCCGCGACGTGACGCTGCCGTTCGCGCTGAAGAACAATTACCTGGCGATGACCCTGCACGACCGGATGACCAAGGCCAAGGGGCATCCCATCGTCTTCGTCCAGGGCGGCCAGAGCGTCGATCCCTATTACGCCGCCGGCGCCATTGCGCTGCGCCCCGCCACCACCGGCAGCTGGGCCCGCCGCCAGCGCGAAGGACTGACCCGCAATCAGGACGAACTGGAGAGCGAGGCGGAAAAACAGAAGGCCTACAACGCCATCAGCTTCGAAATCTGCAACTCCGCCGGCTACGAGCACATCCAGGAGGGCAGCGTGCCGGCCGACCTGGTGGCGCCCTATACCGCGCTGCGCTGCTCGGACGTGTCGTATGGCACCGAGGCGCACCGCCACGGGCCGCGCAAGGACGACGTCAAACTGCTGCTGGTGGATTATCCGCTGGACCATCAGCGGGACAAGGAATGGGCGATCACGTATTTCGCCGAGAACCTCCGCCGCCTGACCCGCAACATCGATGCGTTGACCGGCCGCACCACCACCGAGGACGATCTCGCACGCGAGATCAAACTGCACAACCAGGGGCGGCGGCTGGCGATCGAAATCGCCGAGATGTGGTGGTCCGCCATCGATCCGCCCACCAACGGCCAGGACCGGCGCGCCCTGTTGGGGGTGGGTGGCATGGAAGGGCACGGCGATCCGGTGGCCAGCCTTTCCATTCTGCGCGAGGCCAGACGCAGCATCGAAAAGCGGGTCAGGGAAGGCCACAAGACCAAAGGGATTCGCGACAACGCGGCGCGGCTGTTCGTCTGCGGCTCCTGCGTCTCGCCCAACAGTGCCCGCACCGAGGAGGCCGGCGGCATCATCGTCGGCAACGACAACCACTGGAGCGACATCTCCACCATCGTCAATGAATCCGGCGAGCCGTACTGCGAACTCGCCAAGGCGGTGCTGTCCTATCCGTACGAGCAGCCGATTGCCGAGCGGGCGCGGTGGACGGTCGAACAGATCCGGAAATCGCGCGCCGGCGGGGTGCTGTTCCTCTACAAATGGGGCTGCAACACGCAGTCGGCGATCGCCCGTGCCCTGGTCGATGAAATCAAGGCCCAGTCCGGCGTTCCCACCATGATCATCGAAGACGACATGTGGCGGACTCAGACCGAGCAGCTGCAGAACCGCGTCAACGCGTTCGTCGAGATGGTGTCCGAACAATGACCGGCGGCCGGCCGGCGCGGCTGGGACGGGCGGCGGGCCTGGCGGCCTTCGTTGTTGTGGCGCTCGCATCGCTGGCCTGCCGCGCGGACTCCGGCCCCGGTGCGGCGCCGCTGGTGCCGCTGCGGCTCGCCGTTCTGGGGATCAACGCCGGACCGCAGCAACTTGGCGTCGACCACGGGGTCTATGCCCGGCACGGGATCGACCTCCAGGTGCTGCATTTCATTGGCGGCGGGCCCGGGGCAACGGTGGCCGCGGCCAGCGGCCAGGTGGATATGGGGGAATACGGAACCCCGATCCTGATCGGCATCGCCTCGGGGCTGCATATCAAGGTGGTCGGCTCGCCGGCGGTGAAGGCCAATCCGTTCGAGTTGGTTGGCCGCAGCGGGATCGGTTCGGTCAGGGATCTGAAAGGCAAGACCGCCACCTCCGGCGTGCTCGGCGGCGGCGGCCATCAGGCGATCCTCAAGATCCTGCGCGACAACGGCCTGGGCACCGGCGATGTCCAGCTGGTTGGCAGCGGCGGTGCCGATGCGGAACTGGTGCTGCGGTCCGGCCGGGTCGATGCCGTCATTACCAACGAACTGACCCGGCGCAAGGTGGTCGATGAGCTACGGGATTCACACATTTAACTGTGCTGTAGCGATGACGATGCCTGCGGCCATGGCGGCGAATGGGGCCCATCCGGCGCGCATGGTCTTGGGCCCTGGTGGCTTGTAGTAGCAGTTCCATCCGCCGAGGCGGGCGATGATCCAGGCGAGCCAGGCAAGCGAGTAGCGCGGATGGGGATTTTGCTGACGCGCGGTTTTGCCTTCGAGAGTCGCAGCAATGGCTTCGGCGGCGGGCAGCAGTTCGGCATCAAGGACATCGGTCGCGGGACGCGGGCCGCCATCACGGGCATCGACCAGTTGCAGTGTGCGGGTGGCCGCGGCGAGGCCGACCAGGGCCAGCTTGAACAGTCGCCCGGCCTCCTCCATCTGGGTTTCCTCCAGACGCATGCCGTCACTTTTCAAGGCGCGAAAGATTTCCTCGATCCGCCAGCGCAACCGATACAGGCGCACGATTTCCTGCGCGTCGGCAGCGCTGGTGACATTCAGAGTGGTCAACAGCCGCCACAGCAGTGGCTGTCCTGCAGTGGGGCCATTGATTTCCCGCGCTTCGACCATGTGCAGCGTCAACCGCGGTGGGTCTGAGCGATCACTGGCATGGCGTGGACGCGAGATCACCACCGGCCCGGCGCGCAGCACAACCGTGGCGATCCGGCCGCGCCCACCGGCGCGGGAAGGAGCCACAAGAACCTGGCTGCGTGCCAACTCCGACCATGCGGCGGGTGCCGTGAACAGGCGCTTCCCGTCATGCAGCGTGCGGTCCTGCGCTGCGCGGACAATCAGATCGACCCCTGCCGGACGCCGCGCGAAGCCTGCATAGATATCGCCCTCGCGATCGGCGACCACCACCACCGAGGCTGCCTCGGACAAATGCGCTGCCGCACACTCTGCCCCTTCCAACCAACGGATGCTCTCCTTGTCTTCCAACGCGCGGGCGTGCGTGGCAGCGATCTCGTCGGTACGTGTCCATATCCTGGCACCCAGCAGACCGAGAACGGCACCCGTCTCGCTGTCGATGGCGATCTGCGGATGGATGAAGAACCCGGCGGAAACGCCGTCTCCGGCCGGCCCCAATCCTCGGCGCCGCTCCTCGCGGCCGGTGAAATTGATCTCGGTCGTGTCCTGCGCCACGACGATCCGGCGCCCATCGCAGGCGCCAACGGTGCGGCCGGCCAGCGTCTGCACGATCTCGACGGTTGTGACCGACGGTGCCGACAAGAAGCGATGGATCGCGATCTCGCCCGCGCGATCACCGCCAAGCTTGCGGATGACCAGCGACCCGGTCTCCATCACCCGCTCGACCAGAGTGCTGCCCACCGCCGCACGGCGAGCATCCCCAAAATAGCCAAGCTCGCCAATCTGCCGCCCCATGACATCCCCGAATCGAGAAATGCCGCATAGACTCAAAGGGTTGGAAGAACCGCAAGTGAAATGTGTGAACGCCGTAGGGTCGATGAGGGGCGGGGCAGCCTGCTGGCGCGGGCGCAGGATTACTTCGGGCACTACCAGCACAACTATGTCTACGCGACCGATCAGTTCATCGCCGCGCATCCCGAAACGGTACGAAACTACTTCCTGGCAACGCGGGAATCACTGGAATATGCCAGGGCGAACCTGGATGAGCTGGTGGATTTCGCCGCAAGTCAGGTGAAGTTAAAAAAGCCGCTGATTCGCGCCTATTACGAGTCACAGATTATCCAGTGGGATCTAAGCTTCAACGTCGATCTGGAGGGAGCCGCCAATGCGGTCAAGATATTGCAGGAATTCAAGGACATCAAGCCGGACGTGACCTTCGATCCAAAGGCCTGGTTTGATCTGCGCTTCCTTGAATAGGAACACCGCGCCCGGAAGAACCGCGGCAGCATCGGTGAGGTTTCCCCGGCCGCAATCGTTGGCATTACAAACTTGGACAGGACCGGCGACATGAACGACATCCCCAGGCACATCCGAACCAGCGTCGGCGACAAGCCGGAATACTACCAATATCCGGAAGGAATCCGCGAGGAATTCATCCAGACCGATGACATCGAATTCCGCGACGGCTCGCGCGTCACCGCCGCCGAGGTGTGGGACTACCTGACCAGGGTTGGTCCGGTGAAATACCCCAATGTGTTTGACAACCAGAACGTCACCTCCGGGCGGTTTTCCCGCGATGTGACGTTTCCGCTGACGCTGAAGCACAACTACCTGCTCCTGACCATGAATGACCGGGTGACCAAGGCCCGCGCCCAGGGGCATCCGGTGGTGTTCGTCCAGGGCGGCCAGAGTGTCGATCCCTATTATGCCGCCGGGGCGATCGCCCTCCGCCCCGCCAGCACCGGCGCCTATGCGCGCGGCCAGCGGGAAGGCTTCACCCGAAATGAGGCGCAACTGGAAGGCCGCAGCCGGCGGCAGAAGGCCTACAACGCCATCAGCTTCGAGATCTGCAATTCCGCTGGCTACGAGCACATCCAGGAGAGCGACCTCGCGGTCGACATGGTGGCGCCGTATACCGCGCTACGCTGCTCGGACGTTTCGTACGGCACCGAGGCGCACCGCCACGGCAAGCGCAAGGATGAGGTCAAGCTGTTGCTGGTGGATTATCCGCTGGATCACCAGAAGGATAAGGAATGGGCGATCCGGTATTTCGCCGACAACCTGCGCCGGCTGACTAGCAACATTGATGCGCTGACCGGGCGCACCACCACCGAGGACGATCTCGCCCGCGAGATCAAACTGCACAATGAGGGGCGGCGTCTGGCGGTGGAGATTGCCGATCTTTGGTGGTCCGCGGCGCATCCGCCCACCAACGGCAAGGACCGCCGCGACCTGTTCCAACTGGGCGGCATGGAGGTGCATGGCGATCCGGTGGCGAGCCTGTCGCTGCTGCGCGAGGCCAGGCGCACCATCGAAAAGCGGGTCGCCGAAGGCCACCGGCCGCAGGGCGTGCAGGAAAACACCGCGCGGCTGTTCGTCTGCGGCTCCTGCGTCTTCCCCAATGATTACCGCACCGAGGAAGCCGGCGGCATCATCGTCGGCAACGACAACCACTGGAGCGACATCACCACGCTGGTCGATGAATCCGGCGAGCCATACTATGAACTTGCCAAGACGGTGCTGTCCTATCCGTACGAGCAGCCACTGCCCGAACGCGCCCGCTGGACGGTCGAGCAGATCCGGAAGTCGCGCACCGACGGGGTACTGTTCCTCTACAAATGGGGCTGCAATACCCAGTCCGCGGTCGCCCGGCTGCTGGTGGATGAAATCAAGGCCCGGTCGGGGGTTCCCACCATCATCATTGAGGACGACACGGCGCTACAGACCGAGCAGCTGCAGAACCGGGTCAATGCCTTTGTCGAGATGGTATCGTAACATGCATCCCAGTCGATTAACGCGGATCGCCAGGGCGGCCGTCCTGGCCGCCTCTGTACTTGTCGCCTTCGCATCGGCTGCCTGCCACGCACAACCGGGCCCGGGCGCCGGTTCGCCGGCGCCCCTTGTCACCATTCGGGTGGCCAATCTCGGGGTGGCCGGCACCGGTCCTCAGCAACTTGCCATCGAGAACGGCACTTTTGCCAGGCACGGCATCGACCTTCAGGTGGTCAATTTTCCCAGGGGCGGAGCCGAGGCGACGGCCGGCGTGGCCAGCGGCTGGGTGGACATGGGGGAATATGGCAGCCCGATCCTGATGGGCGTTGCCTCCGGGTTGCATATCAGGATCGTCGGATCACCACCGATAAAGGAAAACCCCTTCGAACTGGTGGCCCGCAAGGGCATCGAATCGGTCAGGGATCTGGAGGGGAAGGTCGTTGCCAGCGGCGAGTTGGGCGGCGGCAGCCATCAATCGGTGCTGAAAATCCTGCACGACAATGGCCTGACCGAAGACGACGTCAAAGTGTTGGCGAGCAGCGGCATCAATGCCGAGGCGCTGCTGCGTTCCGGGCGGGTCGATGCCGTCGTCACCGGCGGACAGGTCCGCAACAAGCTGATCGCTGAATCGGGCGCGAAGCTGATCGCCCGGGCACGGGACTACTACGGCCGCTACCAGCACAGTTACGTGTTCGCGACCGACGATTTCATAAAGGCGCATCCTGAGGCGATCCGAAACTACTTCCTGGCGACGCGGGAGGCGTTTGAATACGCCCGGACGCATCTTGATGAACTGGTGGCCTTTACCGCCAGCCGGGTGAAGTTGCCGAAGGACATTATTCGCGCCACCTACCAGGAACAAATCGCCCAGTGGGATCTGAGTTTCGCCGTCGATCTGGAGGGAACAGCCAATGCGGTCAAAATCCTGAAGCAACTCAAGGAAATAAAGCAGAACGTGACATTCGACCCGGATACATGGCTGGATCTTCGTTTCCTCAATTAGTGCCGGAGCCTGACCTGGCTGCTGTCGCTGTCATAGTGCACGAGCGCCTGACTTGCCATTTGGGCAAGTGTCTTGGCCAGGTCGCCTTCGCGGATACCGCTCACCACCGAGAGCCGGCCCAGGGTTGTCGAACCTCTCTCAAGCGCCTTCAGTATCTCCGCGAACACCACGGCGTTGCTCCACGGCGCTGGTTCGCCCTTCTCCCGCCGCCGCACTGCCTGGACCGGCAACGGGTGGAAGGTATCGCGAATGGACTGCAAATGATCGGCGCCCGGCGGCGTAACGCCTGGGAACGGCGCCGGCCGATCCAGGCTGTTGAGTTGGATCGCGTCGGGCCTGATGCGCAGTGCGGCCCGTTTCAGCGCCGCCAGTTCCGCGGGGCTGTCGTTCTTTCCCGGCACGACGAATATCTCCAGCAGGAGCAAACCGGGAAAGCCCCGCCGAAACGATGCGATGCCGTCGATCACCGACTGAACCGCCAGTCCGGCGGCCGGTCGGCAAATGTCCCGGAACGCGGCTTCCGTCGCGCCGTCAAGCGACGGAACCACAAGATCGGCACGGGTAAGCTGCGCCTGGACCATTGGGTCGCCGAGCAGCGTGCCGTTCGTCAGGACAGCGACCTTGAATTGCGGATAGTGTTGCTTCATATGCCCGATAATGACGCCGATCCCCGTATGCAAGGTTGGCTCGCCCGCACCGGAAAAGGTCACATAATCGATTTCCTGCCCGGCAGAAAGGTGGTCATCCAATTCTGCCAGCACTGCGGAGGTCGGCACCAGTTCACCACGTTGCAGTGTCTTGTCGGTGGTCCAACCGCACTCGCAATAGATGCAGTCGAGCGAACACGTCTTAAAGGGCAGGAGATCGATCCCAAGCGAGCGCCCAAGGCGTCGCGAATTTACGGGTCCAAAGAGAAATCGGCGCATCGTTGACCCTTGTCGATTTTGCATGTCCGGGCAGGCAGGTGCGGTTGTTCAGGCCGCGCAGGTGGACGGCGCTGTCCCCCTCTCCAGCGGCAGTTGAGCCATGCTGCGTGGGCTTCAAATTCAACGACGGTGTTCAGGATATCCCTGACCGGAAACTGGATCAAGCTGCCAACGCAGCTCGCCCGGACCGGGCAGAGCAAGGCGGACGAGAGCGGCGACGCCGACCTGCCTCGCTCCGGACTTCTGTGCCCGCGAACCACGCAAAAGACGCCAGATGGGCGTGGTTAGCCGCCTCCAAAGGCGCGCAGAGTCGTGGATAATTCGGATTAACAACGCCTGCAAACGGCTATATAACATGAAGTAAGAATCCCAAAGCCCGAACTTACTAAGGAGTATGACCATGCGCCGCCATCGTCTTGCCGCCCTGGGCAGCCTCGCGCTGGCCGCCGCCTGGCCGGCAGGCGCCTACGCCACCGACGGCTATTTCTCGCTCGGCTACGATGACCAGACCAAGGGTGAGGCGGGCGTCGGCGTCTCGTCAGCGGATGGCGCGGAGGCCGCCGCGGCCAACCCGGCGCTGGGCGTCAAGGCCGGCAACTCGGTCGGTGGCGGCCTGAGCTTCTTCATGCCGAACCGTGACGTCATCAACTCGGCCGGGAACGCGCCAGGCTATGACATCGCTCCTGGCAAGTTCACCAGCAGCGAGGATCTGTTCCTGATTCCCTATCTCGGCGTCAACTACCAACTCGACGACCAGTCGGCGCTGAGCCTGCTGCTGTATGCCAATGGCGGCTTGAACACCCACTATGAGGTCAGCCCCTTCGCCGGGTTCGGCGGCATCCGCAACCCTTCAACCCCCGCCGGCGTCGATCTCGATCAGGTGTTCATCACGCCGAACTACGCCAGAAAGGTCGGTTACGGCATCAGCCTGGGGGCCGGTCCGGTGTTCGCGGTGCAGCGCTTCGCAGCCCAGGGGCTGCAGGCGTTCGAGAGCCAGTCGAGCGCCCCTGGGGCGGTGACTAACAACAGCTACAACTACTCCTACGGCATCGGCGCGAAACTCGGCGCCACCTGGGACGCCGCCGACTGGGTGACCTTCGGAGCCGCCTACCAGAGTCGTATTTGGACGACGGGTTTCAATCGCTACGAGGGGCTGTTCGCCGAGCAGGGCGGTTTCGACATCCCGCCCGAAGTGACCGCGGGCGTCACCTTCCGCCCGCTGCCGACGCTGGATGTCTCGCTGGAGTATCAGCACATCTTCTATGGCGAGGTGAAATCGATCGCCAATCAGGGCACCCAGATTTTCCTCGGCTATCCGCTTGGCGCCAGTGAAGGCAGCGGCTTCGGCTGGAAGGATATGAATGTCTTCCGGGTCGGCGTGCAGTGGAAGGCCACCCAGCAACTCGTCCTGCGCGCCGGCTACAGCCATGCCAGCGACTTCACCAACGCCCGGAACGCCCTGTTCAATGTCCTGGCGCCGGCGACGGTGAAGGACCATGTGGCTTTGGGCGTTGGCTACGACATCACTCCGGCCTGGACTGTCGGCGCGGCGTACGTCCACGCGTTCGCCAGTTCGCTCAGCGGCTATAACCAGTTCGATCCGAGCCAGACCATCAAGTTGAACATGGTTCAGGACGAAGCCACCATCGGGGTGCGGTATCGCTTCTGATTCCCCGCGGCCCGATCAGAAGAGAATCACACATGGAGTTGCTGACAACCCCGGCGGTCTCGCCCGTTCTGCACGGACTGAGCCGCGGCGCACTGGGCGGCGTTCTGATCGGAGTGGCGGCCGGCCTGCTGATGCTCGCCAACGGCCGTCTGGCCGGCCTCAGCGGCCTGTTCGCCGGACTGCTCGGCGGGCGGTCGGCCACCTGGAAGGAAGACCTGCTGTTCCTGGCCGGTCTGCCGCTGGGGGCGCTGGCATTCCGCTTTCTCCTGGGCGGCGAGATGCACCTCACCTTGACATCTTCCCCTCTGCTGTTGCTGGGCGGCGGGCTGCTGGTCGGCTTCGGCACCCGGCTGGGCGGCGGTTGTACCAGCGGCCATGCGGTTTGCGGCCTGGCCCGCCTGTCGCCGCGCTCGCTGGTGGCCACGCTTCTGTTTATGGTCGCCGCCATGGCCACCGTCGCCGCGGGGAAGCTGCTGTGAGCACCGCCCGACAGGACATTGCAAGGCTGGCGGCAGCCCTGGCCGCCGGCCTGCTGTTCGGCCTCGGTCTGGCGGTATCGGGCATGGTGAACCCGGCCAAGGTGCTCGGCTTTCTCGACATTTTCGGGCACTGGGACCCCAGCCTGGCCGGGGTGATGGCCACCGCGATACCGGTGACCGCGGTGTTCTACCGTCTGGCTGCCCGCCGCCCGGCCGCGCTGACCGGCCGGCCACTGCCGCCGTCACCGGCGCGCCCGATCGACCGCCGCCTGGTGGCGGGCGCCCTGCTGTTCGGCGTGGGATGGGGCGCGGTCGGCTTTTGCCCGGGGCCGGCGATCGAGGCGCTTGTGCTCGACGGACGGGCCTGGATCTTTGTCGGCGCGATGGCCGCGGGCATGCTCGGCTCCAAATGCTGGAGCCGCCGCAGCTCCATCAGGGCTCACGACGCAGGCACCGAAGGTGATGCGTGAAATTTAGCATGCAGCAGAGCAAAAACCATTCGTGCATCAGAAAACTCAACATCGGCCGACGTAAAATATAAGCAATCTTTGTTTACGGAACGCATCTGCGGAGGAAATAAAAAATAATACACGGCACCATGAGTAATTTCAGATAACGCCCTGCGTCACACCAAAGTGATAGCATGTCGTCTGCTATATTAGACAAAAATGCGACTGCTCCGCGAACTATGGTTGTCACGCCACATTGTCAGGCTTATGCAGCGCCCCCTGAACAGGCCTCGACGTTTCTTTCACCTCCAGGCCTGATCGGCCAGAGAAGCCCAGAGACAAGCGAGGCGCAAACGATGACTGACGAAACCTCCAATCCGATGGCACTTGGCGACATCGCAGCCCGCCAGCTTGCGAACGCGACCAAGACCGTGCCGATGATGTCGACCATCACGCCACGGTGGCTCGCACGATGCCTGCAATGGCTGCCTGTTGAAGCGGGTGTCTTCCGGGTCAACAAAGTCCGCGATGCCTCGCGCGTCACCGTGGACTGCTCGGCCCAGGACGAGCGTGACCTGCCGGAGACGTATGTCGACTATGAGGAGAAGCCGCGCGAGTACATGCTGTGCGCGGTTAACACGGTGGTGGATATCCACACGCGCATCTCCGACCTCTATAGTGTGCCGCACAACCAGATCGCCCAGCAGCTTCGCCTGACCATCGAGGCGATCAAGGAGCAGCAGGAAAGCGAGCTGATCAACAACGCTGGCTATGGGCTGCTCAGCAACGTGGCGCCCGGCCAGAAGATCAGCACCCGCACCGGCGCGCCGACGCCGGACGACCTTGACGAGCTGATCAGCAAAGTCTGGAAGGAGCCTGGCTTCTTTCTGGCGCATCCGGCCGCCATCGCCGCGTTCGGCCGCGAATGCACCCGCCGCGGCGTGCCGCCGCCCACGGTCAATTTCTACGGCTCGCCGTTCGTGACATGGCGCGGCATTCCTCTGGTGCCGTCCGACAAGGTGGCGGTGGTTGACGGGCGCACCAACATCCTGCTGATCCGCACTGGCGAAGCCCGCCAGGGCGTCGTGGGCCTGTATCAGCCCAATTTGCCGGGCGAGCAGAGCATGGGGCTGTCGGTCCGCTTCATGGGCATCAACCGCAAGGCGATCGCATCGTATCTGGTCTCGCTGTACTGCTCGCTCGCGGTGCTGACCGACGACGCCCTGGGCGTGCTCGAGAATGTCGAAGTGGGCAAGTACCATGCTTACCCCGACACCTATGCCTGAGCCGGGCATGCCCGACCTGGCGCCGCCCGGCGCGGCCGGCCTGCCGGATATCGCCTGGCTGACCGCGCTGGCGAACGAGATGTTCCGCGCGCCACCGGACAGCCTGATGCCGTCCGTGCCGATGCCGGTCGGCGGGTTCGGCCTGGCTCCGCCGTCCGCGCCGTTGCCGGTCGGCGGGTTCGGCCTGGCTCCGCCGTCCGCGCCGTTGCCAGAGGTGCCGCCACTCGGCACGTCGGTTCCGGGCGAGGGGGAATTGCGCGCCTTGCTCGGCGGGGCCCCCGCCACCCCGGTCCCGGCGTTGCCGGCAGCGACATCGCCAGGGGCATTTGGCGGGTTCGGCCTGGCTCCGCTGTCGACGCCGTTGCCGGACGTGCCATCGCTCGGCACGTCGGTTCCGGGCGAGGCGGATCTCCGTGCCCTGCTCGGCGGGTCCCCTGCCGCGCCGGTTCCGGTGGTGCCCGCTGCGAAACCGGCAGGCGCATTCGGCGGGTTCGGCCTGGCCGCACCCTCGACGCCCTTGCCGGATGTGCCGGCGCTCGGGACATCGGTTCCAGGGGAAGCGGAACTGCGTGCCCTCCTCGGGCCGGCTCTGGATCAGCAGGCCCCTCCTGCAGCGCCGGCCTCGCCAGGAACGTCGACTCCATCTTTCTACTTTCTGGAGGAGGCGGGGCACGGGGTACCAGCGTTTGCGGCGCGCCCGGATGTCGCGCCCGGCCCGAATTTCGACGCCAACGCACGGCGGGCCGACTTCCCGATCCTGGCCGAGCGCGTGAACGGCCGGCCGCTCGTGTGGCTCGACAACGGTGCCACCACGCAGAAGCCGCGCGCGGTCATCGACCGGCTCGTGTACTTTTACGAGCACGAGAACTCCAACATCCACCGTGCGGCGCACACGCTGGCGGCGCGCGCGACGGATGCCTATGAGGGCGCACGCGAGATCGTGCGGCGCTTTCTGCATGCCGGCTCGGTGGACGAGATCGTGTTCGTCCGCGGCACCACCGAAGGCATCAACCTGGTGGCAAAAAGCTGGGGACGGCGGTACATCGGGGCGGGCGACGAAATCGTCATCACTTGGCTCGAGCACCACGCCAACATCGTGCCATGGCAGATGCTGTGTGAGCAGACCGGCGCGAAGCTCAGAGTGGCTCCGGTGGATGACGACGGACAGGTGCTGCTCGACGAGTACGGCAAGCTGCTCGGCCCGCGCACCAAGCTGGTCGCCTTCACCCAGGTCTCCAACGCGCTGGGCACGATCACACCATCGCACCTCATGACCCGGATGGCGCATGCGGTGGGGGCGCGCGTGCTGCTCGACGGTGCGCAATCCGTCTCGCACATGCGCACGGATGTGCAGTCGATCGGCTGCGACTGGTTCGTCTTCTCCGGCCACAAGGTGTTCGGCCCGACTGGCATCGGTGCCGTCTACGGCCGGGCCGACGTGCTGGAGGAATCTCCGCCCTGGCAGGGCGGCGGCAACATGATCGCCGACGTGACCTTCGAGCACACAGAGTACCACCGGCCACCGACGCGCTTCGAGGCGGGCACTGGCAACATCGGCGATGCCGTCGGCCTGGGCGCTGCCCTGGAGTATGTGGAGCAGGTCGGGCTGGAGGCGATCGCCGCCCACGAGCACGATCTGCTGCTTTATGCCACCCGGCTGCTCGGCCAGATCCCTGGGCTGCGCCTGCTCGGCACGGCGCCGGAGAAGGCGGGGGTCATCTCGTTCGTGATCGACGGCTTCAGCAGCGAGGAGATCGGCCGCGCCCTGAACCAGGACGGCATCGCCGTGCGGGCGGGGCACCACTGCGCCCAGCCGATCCTGCGGCGGTTCGGGGTTGAATCGTCGGTGCGCGCCTCGCTGGCGTTGTATAATACCCATGCCGATATCGATGCCCTGGCGACGGCGGTGCGCCGGATTCGCTCCAGCGCGCCGGGACGTTTCTGACAAGCCCCGGGGGGAAAGGGAGGCCATCGCATGCCGCGGGCAAACCTCGGCCACCTGACGCTGGTCTCCCGCGATCCCCGGGACCTGCAGCAATTCACCGATTCGCTGTGGGCGCGGCTGCGGCGGGAGGCAGAGGATGCCTACGACAAGGCGCCGATGCTGGCGCCTCTGTTCCTCGATTCGATCATCAACCAGCCGAGCTTCGAAGGGGCGGTGATCCACCGGGTGGCATCGCGCCTGAAGAACGACGTGATTTCCCTGCCACTGATCGTGCAGGCGTTTCTCCGCGCGGTCGCAGCCGAGCCGGACATTGCGACGGCCGTGCGGGCCGACATCACCGCGGTCTACGAACGGGACCCGGCCTGCGAGCGGTTCATCGAGCCGTTCCTTTACTTCAAGGGCTTCCACGCCATCCAGGCGCACCGCCTGACCCATTGGCTGTGGGGCAACGGCGAACGCGATTTTGCGCTTTATCTGCAGAGCCGGTCCTCGGAGGTGTTCCAGACCGACATCCATCCGGCCGCCCGGTTCGGCCAGGGCATCTTCCTTGACCACGCCACCGGCCTGGTCGTGGGCGAAACCGCCGTGGTGGAGGATGAAGTGTCGATGCTGCAGGATGTGACGCTCGGCGGCACGGGCAAGGAGGCCGGCGATCGCCATCCCAAGATCCGATCCGGCGTGATGATCGGCGCGGGCGCGAAAATTCTCGGTAACATCGAAATCGGTGAGAACGCCCGCATCGCCGCGGGGTCGGTGGTGCTGCGGTCAATACCGCCACATACGACGGTTGCCGGCGTGCCCGCCCGCGTGGTGCGGACTGAAACGCCGGACCATCCCTCCCAGACGATGGACCAGATCCTGCGCGATCTGTCCTACGAGGCGTTCAGCTACACCATCTGATCGGGTTCGCACGTGTCGGGTGGGATTGGGCCACCTGCGGATGATTCGTTTCGGTCGGTCCGTGCACCACGCGCCGGCAGAGGACTCAGATCGTCCAGACGAACGAGTCGTTGGAGAGATCGCTCAGGATATCGCTCACCGAGCGGGCCGGCTCGTGCGGGCTGCCGGTGCGCACCACACGGGCCGGCACGCCGGCGACCGTGGACCAGGGCGGCACAGATTCCAGCACCACCGAACTGGCAGCGACGCGGGCATGCTCGCCCACCTCGATGTTGCCGATGATCTTCGCTCCCGCGCCGATCATCGCTCCGCGACGCAGTTTAGGGTGACGCTCGCCCGGCCCATTGCCGGTGCTGCCGAGCGTGATGTTCTGCAGCAGCGAGACGCCATCCTCGATCACCGCCGTGGCACCGACCACGAGGCCGGTCGCGTGGTCGAGAAAAATTCCGCGACCGAGGCGCGCCGCCGGGTGGATGTCGGTCTGGAAAACCTCTGACGACCGGCTCTGCAAATAAAAGGCAAAATCCCGCTCGCCATGCTGCCACAGCCAATGGGTCAGCCGGTGCGCCTGGATGGCGTGGAAGCCCTTGAAATACAAAAACGGCTCGACAACGCGCGCGCAGGCCGGGTCGTGCTCCAATACGGCGTTGATGTCGGCCTTTAGTGCGGCACCAATCGCGGGCTCGGCGGACTGCGCCCGGTGGAAAGCCTGCACGATCAACCACAGCGAGATCACATCATTCTTGAGCCGCGCGGCGACACGGTGAAACACCGCGGACTCGAGAGACGCCTGGCTGAGGATCGAGTCCAGAAACAGCGGCGCCAGCATCGGCGCGCGGCCGAACGCGTCCTCCGCCTCGCCGCGCGCGCGGACCCACAACTGGTCGGCGAACGCGGCCGCCTGGTCGTCGGGGGCATACGAATGCTGGCCCAGCGTTGAAGGGAGCATGGCGCCGTCTCCTCGCTCTCGAAGGCAGTTACTCAGCCGGAGCGTGCTCCTCCTGATGGTACTCGAGGCACAGCCGCAGCCAGGGTATCAACGTCAGGGCAAGCACTATACACAGCAATTGGTGGAGGAACAGGAAAATCAACGCCATAAAAGCGGATTATTGACTGCGCGCTGTGGCGGACGGCGAGTCCCTGGCGATTGAATGCGCTGCCCGACGCCTCCGTCTGCGACCTTCCGTTTTTGCGCGGATGGGCCGTATTGTCCTGGGCGCCTGGGCTGACCGGCATACGCGGTAAGAGCACGATATGACGCCTGACCTGGGCGCGGAGTCTGTGCGGCAGACAACCTGCTACATGTGCACCTGTCGCTGCGGCATCGACGTGCATCTTCATGGCGGTGTGCCGGTCCGCATCGAAGGGAACGCCGCGCATTCGAAGAACCACGGTGTGTTGTGCGGCAAGGGTGCCGCGGGCCTGCAGCACCATTTCTCCCCGGCACGGCTGCGCAAGCCGCTCAAGCGGGTCGGGCCGCGCGGCGAGGCGGCGTTCGTAGAGATCGAATGGGATGAGGCGCTGGCCATCGCTACCGGCTGGTTGGCAGCGATCCGCCGCACCGACCCGCGCCGCCCTGCCTTCTTCACCGGTCGCGACCAGAGCCAGGCGCTCACCGGCTGGTGGGCCGCCCAGTTCGGCACACCGAACTTCGCTGCCCATGGCGGGCTGTGCTCGGTCAACGTCGCCGCGGCCGGATTGTACACGATCGGCGGCTCGTTCTGGGAGTTCGGCGAGCCGGACTGGGAGAGAACAAAATGCTTGCTGCTGTTCGGGGTTGCCGAGGACCATGATTCCAACCCGGTCAAGATCGGCCTGGGCAAACTGAAGCAGCGCGGCGCCAGGGTGGTATCGGTCAACCCGGTCCGCACCGGCTACTCGGCCATTGCCGACGAATGGATCGGCATCCGACCCGGAACCGACGGTGCGCTGGTGCTGGCGCTGGTGCACGAACTGCTGCGCACCGACCGTATCGATCTGGAGTTCTTGGTCCGCTTCACCAATGCGCACTGGCTTGTGGTGCAGGCCCCTGGCAGCGCGGACCATGGCCGCTTCGCCCGCGACGCGGCAGGACGCGCGTTATGCTGGGCGCGATGTCGTAGCGCCGCGGTCGAGGCCGGCGCCACCGGCATCTCTCCCGCCGTGGTTGGGCGCTACACCCTGCCGGACGGGCAGAGCGCGACGCCGGTGTTCGCGCTGCTCGCCGAACGCTATCTGGACGCGGCCTGCGCGCCGGAAGCGGCCGAGACGGTGTGCGGCGTGCCGCGGCCACCATCCGGCGGCTCGCCGCCGAGCTTGCCTCGGTCGCGTTCGACCAGGCGATCGAACTCGATCTCCCCTGGACCGACACCGCCGGACGCCGCCACGCGACCACGCGCGGCCGGCCGGTGGCGATGCACGCCATGCGCGGCATTGCCGCGCACAGCAACGGGTTCGACACCACCCGCGCCATCCACCTGTTGCAGATGCTGCTGGGCACGATCGATTGTCCGGGCGGTTTCCGCTTCAAGCCGCCGTTCCCCAAACCCATCCCGCCCGGCCCGAAGCCGGCCGGCATGCAGTACGGTCCCGGCAAGCCCCTGGGCGGCATGCCGCTTGGCTTGGCCTGCGGTCCCGAGGATTTGCTGCTGGAGCCCGATGGTGCGCCGGTCCGTCTGGACAAAGCCTTTTCGTGGGAGGCGCCGCTCGCCATCCACGGCATGATGCAGATGGTCATCGCCAACGCCGTGGCCGGCGACCCGTACCCGATCGACACGTTGTTCCTGTTCATGGCCAACATGGCGTGGAACTCGGCGATGAACACCGCCGGGACGATGGACATGCTGACCGCGCGCGATCCGGCCAGCGGCGAGTACCGCATTCCGCACATCATCTATGTCGACGCCTTCGCCTCCGAAATGGTCGCCTATGCCGACCTGGTGTTGCCCGACACCACCTATCTGGAGCGCTGGGACTGCATCTCGGTGCTCGATCGGCCGATTTCGGATGCCGACGGCGTGGCCGATGCCATCCGCCAGCCGATCGTGCTGCCCGACCGCGATGTGCGGCCATTCCAGGATGTGCTGCTCGATCTAGGCGTGCGGCTCGGCCTGCCCAGCATGGTGACGCCGGAGGGCGCGGCACGCTTTCCCGGCGGCTACGCCGACTACCTGGCGAACCACGAGCGCGCGCCGGGGATCGGACCGCTGGCAGGCTTTCGTGGCGCCGATGGCACGGCGATTGGCCGCGGCACCGCCAATCCGCGCCAGCTTGCGGCCTATGTGGCCAATGGCTGCTTCTGGCGGCACGAACTGACACCCGGAGAGCGCTTCTACCGGTTCGCCAATGCCGGCTACCTCAAGTTTGCCGTGCGCATGGGGTTTGTGCCGGACGCAGCGCCCATCGTGCTGCAAATATATTCCGAGCCGTTGCAGCGGTTCCGCCTGGCCGCCGAAGGCCACGGCCCGGTGAAGCCGCCCGATGAACTGCGCGCGCGCCTCCTGGCCGCGTTCGATCCACTGCCGGTCTGGCGTCCGCCGCTGGGCGACGCCTCGCCCGGCGCAGCTTCGTTTCCGCTGCACGCGCTCACCCAGCGTCCGATGATCATGTACCATTCCTGGGGCGCGCAGAACGCTTGGCTGCGGCAGATCCTGGGCCGCAACGACCTGTATATGGCAGGTGCGACCGCGCGGGCGCATGGCCTGGCCGACGGAGACTGGGCGTGGCTGGTCGGCGCGCAGCGCCGTATCAAGCTGCGCATCCGCACGATGGAGGGCGTGCAGGCCGACACCGTGTGGACCTGGAACGCCGTCGGCAAGCGCGCCGGCGCCTGGGGACTGGCGGCGGATGCGCCCGAGGTGCGGCAAGGCTTTCTGCTGAACCATCTGATCGGCGAGCACCTGCCCGCTTCGGGCGGCGGCAGGCGTTGCGCCAATGCCGATCCGGTCACCGGGCAGGCGGCCTGGTTTGACCAGCGTGTGCGCCTGGAGCGTTGCTCGCCGGGCGAGTCCGGCCCGACCGAGCCGCAATTCCTGTCCCTCGATGGGTTGCGACACGTGACCACCGGGCCGGTTGCGCCGGCGAGGACAAGGCCATGACCGCGCTCTCGCGCCACCGCGGCGCGGCGCGGCCGGCGCTGGTCATCGATCTCGACATCTGCGTCGGCTGCCATGCCTGAAGCGTCGCCTGCAAGGGCGCCAGCACCGGGGTGCAGCTGGCCGATGGCGTGTGGCCGAACCAGGTGTTCAGCTACGAGTTCGATGCGGACGACGGCGGAGCGGGCGAGGGTGGGCGCACCGTCTACGTGCCCCGCATGTGCCAGCACTGCGAACATCCGGACTGCGTGACGGTCTGCCCTACCGGGGCGTCGTTTCAGCGGGCGGCGGACGGCATCGTGCTGATCGACGCGGCAAGCTGCATTGGCTGCCGGCTGTGCGCCTGGGCCTGCCCCTAAGGGGCCCGCGAGTACGACGAGGCGGCAGGGGTCATGCGCAAGTGCACGCTCTGTACCGAGCGGCGCGACGCGGTTGGTGCGCAAACTCTGCCGGTTTGTGTCTCGACCTGTCCCAGCGGAGCACGGCACTTCGGCGATCTCGGCGACCCCGCCTCGGTGGTTTCGGAGCTTGTGCGCCGGCGCGGCGGGTTCGCCCTGCTGGCGGAGGCGGGATACGGCCCGGCAGTCCGCTATCTGCCGCCCCGGCCACGCGCCCCGGCCGCGCCGGTCCCGGCAGCGGCTGACATGGCCTCAGTCGGCGGTGTCGAGCGCTGGCTGAACCGCACTCTCTCGTGCTGACGGGGCAATCCGCCATGGACCGGGCTATCGCACTGCCCGCCGCGTCCCTGATCGTGTTCACGGCTGCTTCCGGCGCCGGATTCGGTCTGCTGGGGCTGCTTGGCGTGCTCGCCGTTGCGGACGCGCTGCCGATGGCGTCCGGGTTCGTCCCGGCGGCGGTGCTGGCAGGGCTGGGATTGGTCGGCGGGGCGCTGGCTGCTGCGAGGTGCCATCTTGGCCGGCCGGCGCGCATGCTGCTGGCGTTCACGCAGTGGCGAACGTCCTGGTTGTCGCGTGAGGGGGTGGCGATCGCGGCCAGCCTCGTGGCGGCGCTCGGCTTCGCCTCTGCCTGCGCGTGGCCGCAGGGGGAGTCGCTGCGGATCGCGGCCGGCGCGACGATGGCGGCCCTGGCGACTGCCTCCGTGGCCTGCACCGCGATGATCTACGCCAGCCTGCGGCCGATCCCACAGTGGCGCACCTGGCTTGTGCCGGCGGTGTTCTTGTTGCTGGCCGGCATGACCGGGGCGCTGGTGCTGGTGCTGCTGGAGCATTGCTTCGGTGAGGTGCGGTCCGGCATCAACGGGCTCCCCGTGACAGCGATTCTGGCAGCCTGGGCGGCGAAATGCGCGTATTGGCGGCACCTCGACGCCATTCCGGCACCGGTCTGCACTCCCGTGGCCGCCGGGCTGAACCGGATCGGGCGCGTGCGGCTGCTGGATCGACCGCTGGCGGCTGGCGATCGGGCGCTTGCCGAGATCGGCGGCGGCCTGGCCTGGGCGCAGGCCCGGACGCTGCGCCGCGTTGCCGGCGCGTTGCTGTTCGCGCTGCCCCTTGTCCTCACCGTGCCGCAGCCCATGCTCGGCCGCACGGGCGCAACCCTCGCCGCCGCGGCCGCCGTGCTTGCGGCCGGCGCCGGCGTTCTGCTGGAACGCTGGCTGTTCTTCGCCGAGGCGCGCCACGTCAGTCGCGGCTGGTATGGTGCCGGTGACAATGCCGGCGCTCGCCGTCTGCTGCCTCCTGCGAAAACCGGCCGCTGATCGCGTACGAGCCACGACAGCGTCCGCCCCTTGATGGCGGAGAAGGCGCCGAACATCACCCATATCGAATCCGGCCGCAGTTCCACGCTCCCGGCGCGTTGTTCCTGCGCGCCCTCCCGCTGACGGGGATGGCCGGGGGGCGGATTTCAGCGATGTCGCTGTGGCCCCCTGCGGGACATCACCCGATTTATGGGCCCCGCGATTTTGCGGTGGACAGGGTTTCGACCAAAACACTATTATCCGAGTAGATTGATATCCAAACTACGTTAAGCTAACGGATAACCGCCACCGGCGGGGACCGTGATGGGTGGTGCGATGCGCGCGAGAGACCTGTCGTGCGCGTTGTGTAACTTCTTTGTCAATCAGGTGAAAAATGACAACAAAGCGGGGGCTGAAAGATCGAATCGCCGATGGCGAGGTCGATTTGCAGTTGAGCACTGACGTTCTGGTGATAGGAGGCAGCCTGTCAGGTCTTTGGGCGGCGATTTCCGCTGTCCAGGCTGGAGCGCGGGTGATCGTCGCGGAAAAAGGCTATGCCGGTACCGCCGGTCCGATCGCGGCTGGCAGTGTGGGCAGCTATTTCATCCGGCCCGACGACCCGTCGCATCGTGACGTCATGGTCAATGCGAGGATGCCGCTCGCCTTCGGTCTGGCCGACTCCCGTTGGGGTGAGATCATTCTGGATCAGGCCTACAAGAACATGCTGGCCATGGCCCAGTGGGGATACAAATGGCCGACCACTGCCGACGGCAGGCAGCGGCCGGGCGGTATCACCCCGAACGTGCTGATCTTCCTGCGCCGCAAGGCCGAGGCGCTGGGCGTGCGCTTCCTGGACCACTGCCCGGTCCTCGAGCTGCTGCTGAGCGACGGGTACGCGGCGGGCGCCGTTGGCGTCAACCGCAAGAACGGAGACGGATGGTCCGTGCGGGCTGGCGCAGTGATCGTTGCCACGGGGGGGACGGCGTTCCTGTCCGGAGCGGCGGGAACCGGAGGCTTGACCGGCGACGGCTATCTGCTGGGAGCCGAAGCCGGGGCCGAATTTTCCGGTATGGAATTCACCAGCCAGTTCCACATCGTCCCGTCGCGCGGCGCCCTGAGCAAGGGAGCCTATCGCGGCAGTTGGAGCACGTTGACCGACAACAACGGCAAGACGATCACCCTGGGCCGCCAGACCGTCAAAGCCATCCTCGAAACCGGTGCAGCCTGGGACACGTTCGACCGGGAGAGCGACCCGGAGCTGCAAAAGCTGATCTTCAGCAGTAACTACGTCAGCACGCAGTTCTTCGATGACGCCGGCATCGATCCGTTCAAGGAAAAGTATCAGGTCGATTTCATCTGCGAGGGCAGCATTCGCGCCACCGGCGGCCTGGACATCGACGAGCGGCTGTCGACCCGGGTTCCCGGCCTGTACGCCTCGGGCGACGTCACCAGCCGGGAGAAGCTCAATGGCGCCGGACCGCCTGGCGGTGGTCCCGCGGCAGCATGGGCGCAGGGCGCCGGCTACCTTGCCGGACAATCAGCCGCGGCCTTCGCACGGCGCCTGGGCAGTTCAGCGTCCGACCGCAAGGTCGAAGGCGCTGGCGCGGCCGGGCTGCGCCCGCTGCGGACGCGACGCGACGACATCGTGGTGAAGGACGTGGTGGGCGCGGTCCAGGAGCACATGCTGGCGCTGGACAAGAACTATTGGCGCGACGGAGCCAGCCTGAAAGCCTCGCTGGTCAGATATGGCCACCTGTGGACCGAACTGCGCGACGGGTTGGCGGGTGCCGACGATGCGGACCCGCGGGCTGAAGCCCGCTCGGTTCTGCGAGCCCGTGAAGCGGCTGCGCTCCTGGCGGCGGCCCGCTGGATGAATTCCAGCGCACTCGAACGACCGGAAACCCGGGGGCTGCATCGGAGGAGCGATTTTCCGAACCTCGATCCCAACCAGACCCACCATCTGATCTCCGGTGGCGTCGATCAGATCTGGGTGAAGCGTCGGGCCGTCGATCCGAACGCGCTCATCAAGGAGGCGGCCGCAGCATGATCGAATTTCTTCTCGAAGAGACCTGCGTCGGCTGCGACATCTGCGCCGACATATGCCCGCAGGACGTGTTCGATACACAGGCCAGCGGGCCTCCGGTCATCGCTCGCCAGGAAGACTGCCACAGCTGCCGCCAATGCAACCTGCATTGCCCGGTATCGGCAATCCATGTTTCGCTGCTGCGTGAGCCGACCCCCGATCTCGACCGGGACGCCATCGTCGCGTCCGGCCGGATATCCGCCTATGCCGAGTGGTTGGGCTGGAGGAAAGGCAAGGCGCCACCGGGCGACAAGGCCCATTCGCTGCGCCTGCGCGAACTGCGCGGCGAGCGGGCGCCCGACCCTGGCGACCGGGTCCGCCGCCAGCTCTACGAGGTGCGCGACAGCAACTATTTGTAATAACTTTCGGTCTGTTGGGATCGCCGCATGACCTGGCTGCAAGCCGCTCCGACGATCACCGCCGCGTTCCTGGCCTCGTTCGTCGAATTTGTGGAGGCGGCCACCATCGTGCTGGCGGTCGGCACGGTGCGGGGATGGCGATCCGCCCTGGGCGGGACCGCCATCGCCGTGCTGGTGCTGTTTGCGATGGTGCTGGTGCTCGGGCCCGCACTCACGCACGTGCCGCAGCAGGCGATGCAGCTCGTTGTCGGGTTGCTGCTGCTGCTGTTCGGCATGCGCTGGCTGCGCAAGGCGATCCTGCGCGGCGCCGGCATAATCGCGCTGCATGACGAGGACGCGATTTTCCGCAGCGAGACCGACTCTCTTCGCCGCGCCGGCGCTATGGCGGGCCGGGGTCTTGACCTCGTCGCTGCCGCCACAGCTTTCAAGGCGGTGCTGCTGGAGGGGACCGAGGTTGCGTTCATCGTCATTGGCATTGGCGCCAGCGGAGCCGGACTGTTGCTGCCGGCTGCTGTCGGGGCGGCTGCCGCGGCGCTGCTGGTTCTCGCCATCGCCGCGGCGGTCCACCGGCCGCTGGCGCGGGTGCCGGAGAACACGGTGAAATTCGTTGTCGGTGTGCTGATCACCGCGTTCGGCGTCAACTGGACCGGAGAGGGGCTCGGCATCGCCTGGCCCGGGCGTGATCTCGCCCTGCTGGCCTTGGCAAGTGGCCTTCTCGCCGCCGCCTTGCTGGGCGTGCGGGTGGCCGAAAGCGTGGGTTCCCGTGGCGCCACGCGCCCGGCCGTCCGATGATGCACGCGATCCGCGCGATCTTCGGCCTGTTCGTCGATGACGGCGCGCTTGCCGTTGGTTTGCTGGCCTGGACCGCTCTCATCGGGCTCGCTGTCCGGCTTTGGCCGGTCACGTCCTTCGCAGTTCTGGGAACGGCGTTGTTCCTCGGCTATGTCGCGATCCTGATTGGCAACGTGGTGCTTGCGGCGCATGCGCACGCGCTGCGCCGACGCTGACTGCTGCGGCGCGGGCGATTGCGGCGATGCGGGCGGGCGGTCGGGGGAGTTGGGCACCTGCCGGGCGTGGCCCCTCGGTTGCTTGGCGTGAAATAGCCATGGCGCGGTCGTTGACTAACGTGGCCGTCCAGTGTATTGCATTTCTCAACCTTGAGTGGCCGTGCTTTCCATGCATCCGGCGCACTCAGGTTTGCCGAACAGCGGTCTCCGTGTTGTTGCGGCTGCAACGCGTTACGATCTCACACAGACCGCTTGGGCAAGGTTGAAATGAGTTTCGGAGCCGTCTCAGGTCGACAGGATGCGGACAGCGTGAACGGCGTAGTGGCGCAGAGCTGCAGCGCCTGCCCGGCGGTGTGTGCAGACTCCTGCTGCAGCGGCGCCATTCAGACCAACGCCGATGGGTCGGTCAGCATCATTTCCGAGTTCTGTGCTGGTTGCGGCGGCTGCCTCGCAGTGTGCGCGTTGCAAAAAATCTGGATGGACAACGGTGTTGCGCGCCTGGCCGACGAACCGGCCGCCGGATGATGCAGACGATTGTCCGAGCGCGCCGTTCAAACGCTGTCCTGCATCCCAATGATCGATGTTTAGGCTCGACCGTGAGCGTGTGCCTCTGCGCAAGCCCATTGTGTGCATCGGCGCACAATGGCGCAGCGCGATGCATTACGTTATCGTAGCGTCACACCGCTCGCCAGCCGTAATGGACCGATAGGCGGGGCCGCATCCGCTGCTTGCCCGCCGCATCACGCGGTCGGAGCCGACGCCCTCCCATTCGTTGCTGGCCTGCGGGCAACGCCTCGGGTTTGCTCGCGTCCGGCGGGATTGCCGAAGGACGCGGAGGGGACGCCCGGCCTGTTGCCGGTGAACCACAGCTGGAGAAAGGATCGATATGCCCCGACAAGCGCGCCATCCTGCGCGGCATCGTGGCCTGACCGCGAGGTCTCACCAACGCTGTCGCCACTCCCCAAGCATGAAGAACATTTCTTCAGCCGCCGGCTGTTTTGCGATGGACAGGGCGCCGATCAAACCACTATCCTCGCGGTAGATTGATAACGATCCTACGTCCGGCTGCCGGAGTTTAGAAGCAAGTGCAGAACACCGAATTTGGCCCCATCAGCGGCAAGGTCGCTGTTAAGGCCCTCATCGTTGGCGTCAGCATGCTGTATCCGCTGAACCTCGCGGCGCAGTCGGTCGGGGTCGCGCTCCCATCCTCCGCCGGTGCCGCTGCGGCCGATAGCAGCGCGACGACCGCGCCCGGATCGGTTGACGCATCCCCTGCGTCCTCGCCGAGCACCGCCCCTGCGCCCTCCGCTGGCGCTGCCGCGGCCGATGCCGGACCGGACGCCAGCCCCGAGGGTGTCCAGGACGTGGTCATCAACGCGCGCAAGCGCACCGAGAACCTGCAGGAAATACCGGCACCGATCACCTATGTCAGTGGCGACCAACTTCAGCAGGACAATATCCAGAACATCCGTCAGTTCGAACAAGTTCTGCCGTCGTTCAGTTGGGCGGCCTCCAACCCCAAGCAGACCAATATCGGCGTCCGCGGCATCGGCAATAATGGCGGCAACAACGACGGCATCGACCCAAGCGTCGGCGTCTTCGTCGACGGTGTCTATGCCGGTCGCCTGGGCGAAGTGACCAGCAACTTCAACGATCTTGAATCCGTCGTTCTGCTGCGCGGCCCGCAGGGCACCCTGTTCGGCAAGAATACGATCGGGGGAGCGCTGTTGATCAACTCCCAGGCGCCGAGCTTTACCCGCGGCGCCGAGTTCGAAACCTCTCTCGGGACCTACGACCTGAACGAGTTCAAGGGGAACGTCACGGGGGCGGTGGTCGACGGGACCGTCGCGATGCGGCTGGCCGCCTACTACACCAGCCCAAACGGCTACCTCACGAATATCTATAACGGGAGCACCTATGCCCAGCAGCAGGGCCAGGGGGTGCGTGCGCAGGCGCTGATTACGCCCAACCCGGACCTCACCATCCGGATCATTGCGGAGCACGATTCCCAGGACTTCAACCTCCCGACGCCCACCACGTGGGGCGTACTGGCGGGCAGTGGCGCAACCGCCAAGTGCAAGAAGGGTGTTCCTTCCGGCGGCAATCTGCAAACCCGCATGGCGTGCGCCGGGTACACGTTGCTGGTGGCAAGTCCGTACGATCACGAAATAGACCTCAACCAACGCGCGTCCGCCGCGACGGACACCACGTCGTTGACCGGTCAGGTCGACTGGAACGTTGGCTACGGCACGATTACGTCCATCACGGGTTACCGCGACTGGCACTTTCACCCGTACAACGACAACGACGGGACGCAGTTGGACGCCATACGGCAATTCGGAACCACCAATTCGGTGCAGACCTACACTGAGGAACTTCGCTGGGCGTCGCCAAAAGGAAGCACATTCGAGACGGTCGCGGGCTTGTACTTCTATGACCAGGTTCTCGCCGCGGATCAGATGCAGGTACTGGGATCGCAATACCGAATCTACTCCGGCAAGAGTTATCCAACTGGCACATCATGGGCATCCTCCTATACCGTCAACGATAACTCGGAAGCCGCATTTGCCCATACGATATGGCATGTGACCGACCGTTGGGCCATCAATGGTGGCCTGCGCTGGACGTACGAGTACAAAGCCGTCGATTGGACGGGGTTTGCGATCAACGGCACCCCGGTCGCGACTGTCAACGCCATCAACGGCGGCAAGTTTGTCACCAACGTCAGTAACAAGGCGACCGACGGCTCCCCCGGCGGAGAACTGGGCACGAGCTACCAGGTGACCGACGACGCGCTGGCCTATGTTCTGTATTCGCACGGATCGGTCGCCAAGGGAATCAATGCGCCGGCGCTCACCAATGCAACGGCGCTCCGGGCCGGTGGCAACCAGATCATCGCGCCCGAAGATGCCGACGCCGTCGAACTTGGTGCGAAGACCGAATGGTTCGAGCACCGCCTGGTGGTGAATGCCGACATTTTCGACCAGTACGTCTGGAACTACCAGACCACGCAGGCGGCACTCGCTTACAACAACGGCGTGCCAGCCAGCACCTCGTTCCTCGCCAATGTCGGTTCCGTCATCAGCCGCGGCGCCGAGGTCCAGGTCACCGTGAAGCCGGCCCCCGGTTGGCACATCACCGGCTGGGCAGCCTATAACAACGCGTCCTACGGCTCCTTCCATGACGCGCAGTGCCCGCAGGAGAGCGGCGTCGCCGCTGTGTGCGACCTCACCGGCAAGCAGGTTCCGTTCACGCCGCGGTACAGCACCGATTTGCGGGCCGAATACGAGCATCAAATCGGTGAGGGGATCAATGCCTACTTTGTTGCTGATTGGAACTGGCGCTCCGCCCAGAACGTATCATTGTCGCTCGATCCCTACAGCGACATCAAGCCTTACGGGATCGTGAACCTTCGCGTCGGTGCGCGCATGCTGAATGAAACGCTGGATCTTTCACTGTTCGGAAACAATCTCTTCAACGCAAATTACCTCATCACCAGCACGTATAACTCCACCACGAAAACCTTCACCGCACTGGCGGGCGCGCCACTTCAGGTTGGCATGACCGCGCGGCTGAAGTTCTAGAGACGATGTCTTGGTTAACCAACCCGATCCAGCGGGCGGTTCAGGTCGAGTCGCACCGCCGGATGCCGACAACACTAAACTGCAAGTCAGGAGCGGCAAATGGCCAGTGAGAATACCGTGAAGGGAATCTATGCCGGCGTCGATGTCGGATCGTTGGCCACGAAGTCGGTCATCATCCGCGACGGGGAGATTACCGGACATGCGATCATTCCTTCCGGCCACAACTCGGAAGAGAGTGGTCTCACAGCCTTGGCCCAGGCATTGAACAACGCCGGGCTGGAGCGGTCGGATGTCACCCACATCGTATCCACCGGCTATGGGCGCATTACCGCGAGCTATGCGACCAAGACGGTGACCGAGATCACCTGCCACGCCAAGGGGGCAAATTACCTGTTTCCCAACGTGCGCACCATCATCGATATTGGCGGCCAGGACTGCAAGGCGATCCGCGTCGATCCCGACGGAACGGTCGCGGATTTCGCGATGAACGATAAGTGCGCGGCCGGCACCGGTCGGTTCCTCGAGGTGATGGCGGGTGTCTTCAAGGTGCCGCTGGCGCAACTCGGCGAATTGGCGCTGGAAGCTGAGGCCATCGTGCCGATGAGCAGCACCTGCACGGTGTTTGTGGAGTCGGAGACGATCTCGTTGCTCGCCCGCGGCGAGAAGCCGAAGAACATCCAGGCGGGAATCCACCATTCCATTGCGCTTCGCATCGCCGGCCTGTTTTCCCGCGTCGGCATCCGCAGCGACGTCTACTTCTCCGGCGGGGTCGCCAAGAACAAGGGGATGCGCAAGGCGCTCGAAGAGGTTCTGAAAGTTACCATCGTCGAGCCGGTGTTCGACCCGCAGTTGACCGGTGCGCTCGGCGCGGCCGTTCTTGCCGAGGGGATCGGCGCCAAGGCGCAGAAACGTGCGCTCGAAGCGGTTTCGGCCCAGTGACAGCGGCGGTGCGGTTGCGGATGCGGCACGCCGACAGTGGTCGGCGTGGATGGGATCGTCCCTGACAGGGGGCTTGTGCATCGTTCAAGGTCGGTTGGGAGGCGCGTGCAGGCGCCAGCGGCGGGATGAGTGCCGGGACCTCGCAACTCCCCCGCCCATCGGAGACACGTGTGTGGCGAGTCGGACTGAATCGGCCGTGAACGGATCGCTGATGTCGGCGGCTGTGCGGCGCCCCGTGGAGCCGGCGGAATACGTTTCCCACGGACTCCTGATGTCGACCAACGGACCGACTTCCCCTTCCTCCGGTTTGGATGATGCGGCATGAATGAAATATTGGCGCGGGAGCTGGAGGCGCCGGCGTACGGCCCGGCGTTGCTGTTCTCCGAATCCGAATCGGGGGCCGGATTGGCTGAACCGGCGGCCCCGATCGCCGGCCGCAGGAAGCTGCCGGACATGATGGCCAGGCAGTATGAGCCCCCTCTTCTCGCCGTGAAGGACCTGGTGATTACCTACGAACACCAGAAAACCGGCGCACAGACCGAGGCTGTTCACTGCGTCAGTCTGGACATCGAAGAAGGTGAGTTCGTTACGATCGTCGGGCTCAGCGGCTGCGGCAAGACGTCGTTTCTGAATGCCGTTGCCGGGTTGGTGAAGGCGGTTTCTGGCAGCATTACTGTTGCCGGTAGGCGGGTCGACCGGCCTGGTCCCGATCGCGCCGTGGTGTTCCAGAAGGCGACGCTGCTGCCATGGCGAACCGTGATGGACAATATCACCTATGGCCTCGAACTTCGTGGGATTCCCAAACAGCAGGCGCGTCAGAAGGCGGGCCGGTATGTGGACCTCGTTCAGTTGCGCGGATTCGAGCATTTCCATCCTGCCGCCCTGTCCGGGGGGATGCAACAGCGGGTAAATCTCGCGCGGGCGCTGGTTACCGAGCCGTACCTGCTGCTGCTGGATGAACCTTTCGCCGCGCTGGACGCGATTACGCGCGAGTCCATGCAGCACGAGTTGCTGGCGATCTGGAATCAGACCCGCAAGACGGTGCTGATGGTCACCCACCAGATCGACGAAGCCGTTCTGTTGTCGGACCGGGTCATTGTGTTTTCGCCCCGGCCGGCGCGGATCGCCGCCGACATCAGGATCAACTTGCCCCGGCCACGTACCGGCGAGGTACGGTTCGATCCGGTGTTCGAGCAACGCACGAAGGAAGTCTTCGACGTCATCCACCAGAGCACGGGTCAGGTGGTGCCGTGAACTCCGACGCCGCCGTCCTCACCAAGAAGAGCTTTCTTGATGCCCCGTCCAGGTCGCGCGCGTCCGCCGACCGGCAGAACAACGCAACCTGCCGGGAGATTTCGCGCTTCAAGAGACGCAAGCTGCTTGACCACCTGAAGGGGCACGCTCTTAGCACTGCGGTATTCGTAACTGTCTTCGCCCTGTGGGAAATCGCCTCCCGCACCGGGCTGGTGGACCCAATGTTTTCGAGTTCGCCGTCCGCAGTTGTCCTGACTGGCATCGAGTTGATCTCGGATGGCACGTTGGCCAAGCATGTCCTGGCCAGCGGGAAGGTTTATGTACTCGGGGTCGGATCGGCGATTGTGCTGGGTGTGCCCATCGGGGTCGCAACAGGCTGGTTCAAATGGGTCAATCGTGCCTTCAGCCCGCTGATCTCGGCTTTTTACACCATGCCCCGCATCGCGCTCATGCCGGTGTTCATCATCTGGTTTGGCCTGGGCACCAGCGCCAAGGTTGCCTTGGTGTTGCTGAGCGCCATATTCCCGCTGATCGTCAACATGCAAGTCGCGATGCAGAACATTGACGAAGAATATAAGCGCGTTGGTATTGCCTATGGTGCAACCCAATGGCAATTATTCCGAACAATTGCATTGCCGTCTTCGGTCCCATTTCTGTTGACGGGACTGCGGCTGTCGATGGGGCGTGGCATGCTGGGAGTAATTGCCGCGGAAATATTTGGTGGTGCCGAGGGGCTGGGTTATCTCATCCAATATGCCGGCGCGACCTTCCAGATCGATGTCGTCTTCGTCGGTGTCGTGGTGATCGCTGGCTTCGGTGTCATCGTCGACCGTAGCCTGGCGTACTTCGCCACGCGCGTGGATTCCTGGAAGATCACCTCGTCGTGACAACAGATCGCGCCGCGTCGACTTGTCAACACAAACCTGGAATCGCAACATGACTCTGAAATCGGTTGATGTCATTCTGAAACGGTTGGCCGAACGGCCGGCCGAGCTCGCCGCGGCCCGGGCTGCCGGCGCCAAGGTGGTCGGGTTCCAGGGATACAGCCTGCCGGAAGAATTGATCCATGCGCTGGGGCTGATTCCGCTGCGCATCGGCCTGGGCGGCAGCGACCGGTTGGTGGAACTTGGCGGCCGCTACATCTCGACCAAGAACTGCGTCTATGTTCGGGAGACCGTCGGTCTGTTCGCGGACGATACCGATCCATATATTAACAACAGCGACATCTTCGCTTTCGATGCGACCTGCCTGCAGACCTTCCGCACCGCCGAGGTGGTCCAGTACTATTTCAAGAAAAACGTGCTTATTGTCGGGGTGCCGCGCAATTTTTACCTCGAAGAGGCGGAGACCTATTTTACCGCCGAGCTGCGCCATTTCGTCAGCCGGCTGGAGGAATTCGCGGGCGCGAAGCTGAGTTTCGAGAAGTTGGCCGACTCGATCGCGCTGTACGATCAGATCCGCGATGAGATCCTCGCCATCTATGAATACCAGGCCACGGCGCGTCCGCTGATCAGCTGGGAGGAGGTGTTTGACGTCATCCAGGCCGGCTATGTGCTGGATCGCCGGGATTACCTGGGCCTGCTGCAGGCGCTGCATGACGAACTGGCGGCGGGGCAGGGCGCGGCGGTGATCGCCGGGGCTGACGACGAGGCGCGGATATTCATCTCGGGCAGCGTTATTCCGCCCGGTGACAAGAAACTGATTTCCATCATCGATCAACTGGGGGGACGGGTCGTCGGGGACGATCTGTGGTCCGGCCTGATCCCCTATGTCGAGGTTGATATCAAGGAGCCAACCATCGCGGCGGTCGCCTGGGCCTATCTGCACCGGACTCCGCACGGCGCGTTGCCCTATCTGGATTTGGCGACCGACGGACGGATTGCCCGGCTGAAGTCGTTGATCGGGAAGTTCAAGGCCAACGGCGTGATCTACCACACGCTGCGGTATTGCGATCCCTATACATTCAAGGCGAAGGAAACCAAGGACATCCTAGAGAATATCGGCATTCCTCTGCTGGAGTTGCATACCGAATACGCCGGCTCGGACGTGGAGGCCATCCGCACGCGGGTGGAGGCGTTTATCGAGATGATCAAGCTGAAAACCGAAACAGGAGTGGCCGCATGAACGAGATCCCGAGGCACATTCAGCTCAGCAGCGTCGGCAGCGAGCAGGAGTATTTCCGCTATCCGGAAGATATTCGCGAGGAATTCATTCAGACGGATGATATCGAGTTCCGTGATGGCTCGCGCGTGACGGCGGCCGAGGTTTGGGAATACCTGACCACGGTCGGTCCGGTGAAGTTTCCCAATCTGTATGACACCAGCAACCTGTTCACCGGCCGGCTGTCGCGCGACGTCACCCTGCCGTTCACGCTGAAGCACAATTACCTGCTGATGACGATGCATGAGAGGATGACCAAGGCGAAGGCCCAAGGCCATCCGATCGTGTTCGTCCAGGGCGGGCAGAGTGTCGATCCATATTACGCTGCTGGCGCAATCGCACTCCGCCCTGCCAGCACCGGCATCTGGGCGCGGCGTCAGCGCGAAGGACTGACCCGCAACCAGGACGAGTTGGAAGGGCAACAGGACAAGCAGAAGGCGTACAACGCCATCAGCTTCGAGGTGTGCAACTCGGCCGGATACGAGCATATCCAGGAAGGCAATGTGCCGGCCGACATGGTGGCGCCGTACACGGCGCTGCGCTGTTCGGACGTTTCCTACGGCACTGAGGCGCACCGGCACGGCCCGCGCAGTGACCAGGTCAAGCTGCTGCTGGTGGACTACCCGCTGGATCACCAGAAGGACAAGGACTGGGCAATCCGCTATTTTGCCGACAACGTACGGCGGCTGATCAAGAACATCGACGGCCTGACCGGCCGCACCACCACCGAGGACGATCTTGCCCGCGAAATAAAGCTGCACAACGAGGGTCGTCGCCTGTCGGTGGAGATTGCCGATCTGTGGTGGTCCGCCATCGATCCGCCCACCAACGGCAAGGACCGGCGCGACCTGTTCCAGTTGGGCGGTATGGAGGTACATGGCGATCCGGTGGCCAGCCTGTCCATTCTGCGTGAGGCCAAGGGCTATATCGAACGCCGGGTCAGGGACGGCCACAAGACGAAAGGGGTTCAGGACAACGCCGCGCGGCTGTTCGTCTGCGGCTCCTGCGTGTTCCCGAACGATTATCGCTGCGAGGAGGCCGGTGGCATCATCGTCGGCAATGACAACCACTGGAGCGACATTACCACCATCATCAACGAATCGGGCGATCCGTATTACGAGCTCGCGAAGGGCGTGCTGTCCTATCCGTACGAGCAGCCGCTTCCCGAGCGGGCGAAGTGGACGGTGGAGCAGATCAAGAAGTCGCGGACAGACGGCGTGTTGTTTCTCTACAAGTGGGGCTGCAACACCCAGTCGGCGATCGCTCGCCTGTTAGTGGATGAAATCAAGGCCCAGGCAGGTGTGCCGACGATCATTATCGAAGATGATATGACCCGGACCCAGACCGAGCAGTTGCAGAACCGGGTCAACGCGTTCATCGAGATGGTGTCCTGACGATGAACTCAACACTGCCGACGCGGATGGCCAGAAGGGCGCTTGGCTTCGCGTCCTTCCTAGTCGTGGCGTTCGCGTCGGCGGTTTGCTGCGCGGAGTCCAACCAGGGCGCCGAACCGGCGGCGCCGCTGGTCCCGGTTCGAATGGCCAATCTGGCGATCGGCTGGGGACCGCAGGAGTTAGCGATCGAACGGGGCACCTTCGCCCGGCACGGCATCGACCTTCAGGTGATCAATTTCATCCGCGGCGGTGCCGAGGCGACGGCGGGGGTGGCCAGCGGCCAGGTGGATATGGGAGAATTTGGCAGCCCCATCCTGATGGGAATTGCATCCGGGCTGCATATCAAGATCGTCGGCTCGCCGCCGGTGAAGGGTAACAATTTCGAGGTTATCGGCGCCAAAGGCATCGGGAGCATCATGGATCTGAGGGGAAAGGTGGTCGCCGGCGGTGAATTGGGCGGCGGCAGCCATCAATCGCTCCTCAAGATACTGCACGACAACGGCCTGAGCGAAAACGACGTGACCGTGGTTGCGACCGGCGGGCTCAATGCCGAGATGGTCCTGCGTTCCGGCCGGGTGGCAGCGGCGGTTACCTCCGAGCTGACCAGGCTCAAGATGATCGATGACGGACGGGCCACCTTGCTCGCCCGCGCCCGCGATTACTATGGCCACTACCAGCATGGGTACATCTTTGCGACCGACGACTTCATCAGGACCCATCCTGAGGCGGTCCGGGAGTTTCTGCAGGCCAAGCGGGAGGCATTTGAATATGCCAAGACGCATCTGGACGAGCTAATCGATTTCACTGGCAGCCGGGTAAAGGTCCGTAAGGACATTATTCGCGCCTACTACGCCGAGCAAATTCCCCAGTGGGACCTGACGTTGTCGGTCGATCTGGAGGGGGTCGCCAACGCGGTGAAGATTCTCCAGGAATTACATGAGATCAAGCCAACCGTGAAATTCGACCCGAATACCTGGCTCGATTTGCGTTTTCTCGACTAGGGGGCGGCATTGCAGTTTCGCATTCGGAGAGCGAGAGAGATGATGCAGGTCGCAAGAGCCGGTTTGCTGGCCGGAGCGTTTCTGTGTTCCGCAGCCGCCTCGGCTGCAGACAGCCCCATCGTGACCATCCGGTTCGGTGATCTGGGGGCTTCGACGGGCAATCTGTATCAGTCACTTGCTGTGGAGAAGGGGATTTATCGTCATCACGGCATTGACCTCGAGGTGGTCCCCTTCCTCCAGGGCGGCCCGGAGGCAGTCGCGGCGGCGGTCGCCAATCAGATCGACATGGGCTCGGTGGGCACTCCGGTCCTGATCGCCATCAGCCGGGGGATGCCGATCCGCATCGTTGGATCGCCGCCGCGGAAAGGTCAGCCGTTCATCCTCGTGGGACGGCCGGAAGTCAGGACCGTTAGCGAGCTCAGGGGCAAGGTGGTTGGCTTCAGTTCCGTGGGGGGCGGGTCGGCGGAAGCGTTGCACGTGATCCTCAGCGCCAATGACGTGACCGCCGATCAGGTACAAACAATCGCCTACGGCGCGGGGCCAAACGGTTATATCGCGCTGAAGTCCGGCCGGCTGACCGGTGCCGTGCTGGCCGAACCTTATGCGACGCGCGCGGAACTCGATGGGGTCGGCCACGTTCTGGCCGACGCGGACGCTTACTTTGCCCATTACCAGCACAGTTATATTTTCGCTACACAGAAATTCATTGCCGGTTATCCGGAGGCAATCCGCGCCTATTTCGAGGCCAGCCGGGAAGCGTTGCGTTATGCAAAGGTACACCAGGATGAGCTGGTGGCATTCGGGCAAAAAACTCTGAAGCTGGACGAGCGGCTGCTGCGCGCCGTGTTTGCGAAGGAAATTCCCAAATGGGACGAGAACGATGATGTCGATACCGAAGGCCTGTTGAACGCGCTCAAGATCGTGCAGCAGATCGGCGATATCAGGAAGTCATATGTGCCGGATCTTGATTACGTCATCGATCCGCGATTCTCGCACTGACGCGCAAACGGCCGGTCGGGTCGAATGGAGAGTGGCATGGCGAAGACGAAGTTCGATTGGACGCTGGAGGCGGACGTGGTGGTCGTGGGCGGCGGTGGCGCCGGCCTGGTCGCCGCGATCAATGCACATGACCACGGCGCGACCGCGCTGATCCTGGAAAAGATGCCGACGCTCGGCGGCATCACGATTCTCGCCGGCGGCGGGATCAAGGCTGCGACCGACGTCGGCAAGGCCATCCAGTACTTGACCGTGAGCCAGGGTGGGCGGGTCGGCGACAAACTGATTGCCACCTTTGCCGAAGGGCTGGTGGCGCTGCCGGACTATGTTCGCGAACTGGCGCGCATCAATGGCGCCGAGATTTCCATTCGTAACGAATCGCATGCCGGCGTCTATCCGTTTCCCGGCGCGGACGGTTTTTATTCCATCTCGATCAGTGCGATCCCCGGCTTCAGCGGGTACGACTGGGCCTATACCGGGAAGAACCTCAACGGCCAGCGGTTCTTTAAGATACTGTTGGACAACGTCGAGCGGCGCGAAATCCCGGTCCATACCCAGGCGCCGGTCAGTTCCCTGATAACCGATGGTCGCGGCGAGATCATCGGGGTGTGGGCCGAACTTTCCGGGGAACGCCGCGCCGTCAAGGCCAGGAAGGCGGTGATCCTGGCCTCCGGCGGCTTTGAGTTCAATGAAAAGCTCAAGCGCGAGTATTTCGAGGCCATGCCGGTCTATGCCATGGGCAACCCGGGCAATACCGGCGACGGCATCCTCATGGCGCAGAAAGTCGGCGCCGCACTGTGGCATATGTGGCACTACCACGGCTCCTATGGGTTCAAATTCGACGATTATGACACGGCATTTCGCATCGCGCCCGGCGGCGCGCGCAATCCCGACCGGCCGATCTCGTGGATCATCGTCGATAAGCAAGGCAAGCGGTTCATGAACGAACTGCACCCGGCGGTGCAGGATACCGCGGCGCGGCCACTGGGTTATTACGACCCTGACATTCCGGGCTTTCCCCGCATTCCTGCCTATCTGATCTTCGACGAGGAGGGACGCAAGCTCGGGCGCATCGCCAGCCCGGTGACCGTGCATCCAGAGCACCGCTACGTGTGGAGCGAGGACAATCTCGCCGAGGTTGAGCGGGGCTGGATCAGGCGTTTCGCCACCGTCGAGGATCTGGCTGCGGCGCAGGGGTGGGACCCGGATGTGGTGAGCGCCACGTTGGCGCGATGGAACGAAATCGCCGCTTCCGGGAGCGATCCCGACTTCAGGCGGCCTGCCGGCACCATCGTGCCGATTGCGACGCCGCCGTATTATGTCGTGCCGGTGTGGCCGCTGTTGACCAATACGCAGGGCGGTCCCGAGCACGACGAGCAGCAACGGGTTGTCGATCCCTATGGCATACCGATCCCTCGTCTTTATGCCGCCGGAGAACTGGGGTCGTTTTTCGGGCATCTGTACCTCCTCGGTGGCAACCTCAGTGAGGTTGTCATCAGCGGCCGGGTTGCCGGAGCCGCCGCCGCGGCTCTCGAGCCCTGGCGATGACCAACCGGGTGGCCAACTTCGCCGACCCCGCACCGACCGCGCGACGCTTCGGCGGCATCGCCTTCGTGGGGCTTCTTCACCTGGCCATCGTCTATGCGCTGGTGACCGGGCTGGGGCACGAGGTTGTCGAAATCCTGCGCGCGCCGATCGAGACCAAGCTGATCGACGAGATCAGGCCGCCGCCCCCGGAGCCGCCGCCGCCGCTGATGCCGCCGCAGTTCGCCGCCCTGCCGCCGCCCTATATTCCCCCGCCGGAGATCCAGGTCCGCCAGCCGCCACCGCCGAACGCCATAGCCGTGGTGACCCGCGAAAAGCCAGCGGAGCCGCCGCCCCCGATCGGTGCACAGGTGGCGCCGACACTGGCGCCGGTGGCGGTTCGGACGGCCCCCGTCATCGACGGCCGGAGATGCCGTCTGCCGGAGTATCCGCCCGGGTCGAAGCGGATGGAGGAGGCCGGCATCGTGGTGTTGCGGTTCCTGATCGACGTCGATGGCAGTGTGGTCGAAAGCAAGGTGGAGAGTTCCAGCGGATACCCCCGGTTGGACGAGGCCGCCCGCGCCGCTCTCGCACTCTGTAGTTTCAAGGCAGGAACGGTTGACGGCAAGGCCGAACGATCGTGGGCCAAGCTGCGATATGTCTGGAAGCTAAACTAGCGTGGGACCCCGCAACGAAATGTTCTGGAGGTTACTTGCGATGAGCTTTATTTCTGTCCGGCTGGTGCTGGCAATCGGCGCTGTCATCCTGCCCGTTTCCGTCCAGGCCGCCGGCGGCGCCACTACGCGCCCGCCGGCCGCGCCACCAGGTTTCGTCGCCCCGCCGGTGGTGGCGGCCCCACAGGCGCCGGCCGCGCCGGAGGCCGTTGTCGCACCACAGGCGGTGCCCCCTTCACAGGCCGAGGCTGCTCGGCCTGCCGTCGCCGCGCCACAGGCCGTCGCGACGGCGGCGGCGGCGAGGCAGGTCGTGGAGAACCCCTACGGGCTGGACGCGCTGTGGGCGCAGGGCGATTTCGTCGCCCGCGGCACGCTGCTGGCGCTGGTCATCATGTCGGCAGCCTCCTGGTATGTGCTGGTCACCAAGCTCTGGGAGCAGTCGTGGCTGTTGCGCCACGCCAGGGCGGCGAACCGGAGCTTCTGGAAGGCCGCTTCGGTCGAGGCCGGCGTGGCCTCGCTGGCAGCCGGCAGCGCGTTCCATTCGGTGGCCGCGGCCGGGCTTGACGCCGTCGATCATCACGGCGGCTCGCTGGTGGAAAATATCGACCTCAATACCTGGGTCTCGCAGGCCATCCAGCGGGCGGTCGAGCAGGTGGTCAACCGGTTGCAGGGCGGTCTGGTGGTGCTCGCAACGGTGGGGTCCACCGCGCCATTCATCGGCTTGTTCGGCACCGTGTGGGGCATTTACCACGCGCTGACCGCCATCGGCATCGCCGGCCAGGCGTCGATCGACAAAGTCGCCGGGCCGGTCGGCGAGGCGCTGATCATGACCGCCATCGGCCTCGCCGTCGCGGTGCCGGCGGTGCTAGGCTACAACTGGCTGCTTCGGCGCAACAAGGTGGCGATCGAACAGGTCCGCAACTTCGGCTCCGATCTGCATTCGGTGCTGCTCGGCGGGGTGCGGCTGAATGCGCAGGCGCGGGCTGCCAGGGCCTCTGCCCGCGTGGTTGCTCAGGCCGCCTGAGATGGCCATGCAACTTGGCCCGCCCGAGGGCGGCAGTGGTGAGGACGAGATCCTCTCCACCATCAACACGACGCCGCTGGTCGATGTCATGCTGGTGCTGCTGATCATTTTCCTGATCACCATCCCGGTGGTGACGCAGACCATCGCGGTGGCGCTGCCCAAGGAGGTCAATCAGCCGATGCAGACCCGGCCGGAGAACATCACGGTCGCGGTGAACAAGGACGGCGCCATCTTCTGGAACACCACGCCGGTGGCCGACGGCGCCGCCCTGTTTGAACTGATGAAGGCAGTGGCGGTGCTCGAGCCGCAGCCGGAAGTGCATATCCGCGGCGATCAGCAGGCGCGCTACGAGTTCATCGGCAAGGTGTTGGCCACCTGCCAGCGAGCCGGCATCGCCAAGGTGAGCTTCGTCACCGAACCGCCGTCGAAGGGCTGAATCGCCATGGCGATCGATTTCAACAAGCTCGGCTCGGCGGAACACGACCCGGTGGTCGACATCAACACCACGCCACTGATCGATGTGATGCTGGTGCTGCTGGTGATGCTGATCATCACCATCCCAGTGCAGACCCATGCGGTGAAGCTGGACCTGCCGACCGGCGATCCGCCGCCGGTGACGGTGGTGCCGGAGGTGGTCAGCGTCGATGTGGATTTCGACGGCACCATCATCTGGAACGGCCAGCCGCTGCCCGACCGCGCCACGCTGGAAGCGAAGCTTCTTGCCGCCGCCAACGCGCCCGTCCAGCCGGAACTGCATCTGCGGCCGCACAAGCTGGTTAGTTACGCCTACGTCGCCGCGGTGCTGGCCTCCGCCCAGCGGCTGGGCCTCAGCAAGATCGGCCTGGTCGGCAACGAACAATTTGTCGATTGAGGAGACCAATTAATGCCTGTCCGGTTTATCTGCCTTGTGCTGGCCGCCTTGCTGCTCGCCCGTGCGCCGGCGCGCGCCGCCGAGCAGGATGAGGCGCTTCGGCCCGAGGTGGGCAAGCCTCTGCTGGCCGCGGAGGAACTGATCAAGCAGCAGAAGTTCCGCGAGGCACTGACGCAGATCGGGCGGGCTGAAGCCGCCGCGCCGTTGACCGCTCGGGAGACCAGCGTGGCCGAGCAGTTGCGCGGCATCGCCGCCGCGGGGGCCGGCGACAACCTGACCGCCGCCAGAGCGTTTGAGGCGGCGATTGCCTCGGGCAAGCTGGCGCTGGCCGATCAACTGCGGCTGACCCAGGCGGTTGCCGGGCTGTATTACCAGGCCAAGGATTACCCGAAGGCGATCACCTGGGCGAAGCGCTCTCAGGCTGCCGGCGGTGCGGACGAGAAGACCCGTGTATTGCTGATCCAGGCCTATTATTTTGCCGAGGATTGGGCCGACGCCGCGACGGCGTTAAAAGATCTGGTCGCCACCACCGAGCGGGCCGGCCGCGCACCGACCGAGCCCCAGTTGCAGTTGCTGGCCAAAGTTGAAATTTCGCAGAACAATACGCAAGGCTACGAGGCGGCGCTGGAAAAGCTGGTGGTCACCTATCCAAAACGGGATTACTGGGCGGATCTGATCCGCCGCGTCACCTCGCGGCCCGGCTTTCCACACCGGCTGACGTTGGATGGCTATCGTCTGAGCCGGGCGGTCGGCGCCTTGTCGTCGGCGGCGCAATACACGGAGGCCGCCGAACTGGCCTTGCAGGCCGGGCTGCCGGGAGAGGCCAAAAGCCTGCTCGAACAGGGGTTTGCCTCCGGGGTGCTGGGAAGTGGCCCAGAGGCCGCACGTCAACAACGTCTGCTCGCCCTGGCGGCGCAGAAGGCGGCCGACGACCTGAAATCGATTGCAGACAGCGAAAAGGACGCCGCGTCCGCTGTGGATGGGGCCAATCTCGTCAACACCGGGCTCGACATCCTGGGGCACGGTCAGCCGCAACAGGCGGTACGTCTGATCAACGATGGCATTGCCAGGGGCGTCGCAAAGTACCCCGACGACGCCAGGCTGCACCTGGGCATTGCCCTGGATGCAGCGGGCCAGAAGGAGAAATCCCTGCAGACTTTCCGGTCGCTGCAGAGTGGAGACACCGCGGACCTGGCCCGGTTGTGGGCCATTCACGTTGGCCAGCGGTGAGCGACATACCGCTCGATCCGGCGATGGCGTGGGCATCGCCATCGCGAAGCCGCACCGTCGCGTCCCGGTTCCGGCAATCGCTGTTTGGCCGGCTGCTTCCCTACATCAACCGGCATCGCTGGCGGTTCTGGCCGGCCATGTTGAGCGTCAACAGCAGCCGGCTGGTCGAAGCCACCATTCCGATCTACCTCAAGCTCGGCATCGACCGGGTTTCGGTGGGCGACCGCGACCTGGCATATCCGGTGCTCATGATCCTTGGCCTGATGCTGTTGCGGTACCTGCTGCTCAACACCGGACGAAGACTGATCCGTACCACCGCCGTGCAGGTTGGGTTTGAACTTCGCCAAACGCTGTTTTGGCACCTGGGGTTGCAGGGACCGTCATTCTTCGCCCGTTACCCCATCGGCGACCTGATGGCGCGGGCGATCAATGATATCGCCCTGGTGCGCCAGTTCGTCGGGCAGGGAACCCGGCTGACGGTGATGCTGTGCTTTTCGTCGGTGATCGCTTTCGTTTTTATGTGGCAGCAATCTTCCGCGCTGACGCTCATGCTGCTGCCGGTGATGCCAGTGCTCGCGATCATCGCCTGGGTACTGGCCCGCGTCATCCTGGTGCGATCGGAGCGGGTGCAGGCCGGGTTTTCCACCCTGTCCGAGCAGGTGCAGGAAAACCTCAACGGCATCCTAACCATCCAGGCGCATGCCCAGGAGGATTCCGAAATCGAACGCTTCACCCGCCAGGCGAGCCGTTACGGCGAGCAGTACTACGGCCTGATGGCAGCGAACTCGGTGCTGACTGCCCTCATGGCCGTGGGAGGCGGGGTGGTGATGCTGATCGTCGTGGGGTTCGGCGGCAGCGAGGTGCTGGACGGCACGATCACGGTGGGCACGTTCACCGCCTTCATCTTCTACCTCGGCATGCTGCTGACACTGGTCAAGGAGAGCGGCAACCTCATTACCCTGTATCAGCGGGCCACCTCTGCCGCGACGCGGATATTCGAATTGCTGAAACATCCGCCGGAGATCACCGACGGGCCCGACGCCGTTCCAGTTGAATCGGTCCGCGGACAGATCATCCTGCACAGCCTCAGCTACAATCATACCGCCAGCAATGGTCATTCGGCGCGTGCGCTCGGCCCGGTGACGTTCACGATCGAGGCGGGGGAAATGATCGCCGTGATCGGGCGGGTCGGGACCGGCAAGTCCACCCTGTTGCGGCTGCTGGTGCGGCTGCTCGATCCACCGGCCGGCAGCATCTTTCTGGACGGCCGCGACCTTCGGACCATACCGCTGGCGCTGTTACGCAGCCAGATTGCCCTGGTGGCCCAGGACCCCTTTCTCTTCGCCGCACCGTTCACGGAAAACATTGCCTTTGATGATCCGCAGCGGTCCGAGGACCAGATCTGGCAGGCCGCCGAAGCCGCCCATCTGCATGCGATGATCCAGCGTCTCCCGGACGGGTTGGGCACCGTCATCGGGGAGCGGGGTGTCACCCTGTCCGGAGGACAAAAGCAAAGGACCAGCCTGGCACGCGGCCTGATCCGGCAGACACCGGTTCTCTTGCTCGACGATTGCTTCTCGGCGGTCGATACCGAGACCGAGGAGGTCATCCTGTCCCGCCTGAAACGGGTGCGGCAAGGCCGCACGACCATCCTGGTGTCGCACCGGGTTTCCACCACGCGCTATGCGGACCGCATCATCGTTCTTGCCGATGGACGGATCGCTGAATCCGGCACTCACTCGGAATTGCTGGCGCTTGGCGGCACCTATGCGACGCTGGCCCGGCTGCAAGGCCGCCCGCACGAGGTCTCACCTGCCCCCGCGGCGCCGGAGGGAATGGCATGATGCCGGCGGCGATGCATCCAGGCCGCCCGGGGACGGCGCGGGACCATTCCGTGTTCGATGCGGAGATCGACCCGCGCAAGCTGTCGCTAGGCTCCATGTGGCGGCTGGCTCGATGGATCGTCCCGTACCGGAGGCAGGCATTCGGGGCTATTGCGCTGGCCTTGCTGTCGGCGAGTGCGGCGGTGCTGGCGCCGGTGATCGTCAGCCGCGTGGTCGTCGATGGCATTCTGCTGCCGGAAGGCAAAGTGGAAGCCCCGGATTACGGCCAGAAGGCACTGACCGCGCATCTTGTAGCCCTGAGCGGGCTGCCGCCGCTGGCAGCGGCGTGCCTGATCTATGTCTTCTGGGTCTCGCTGTGGGCCGTCAGCGGGCATTATTTCCGCATCCTGCTGGCGCGCACCGCGCTGCAGGGGCTGCGCGATCTGCGCCATGACCTGTTCGTGCATCTTGAGCACCTGCCGTCGTCATTTTACGACAGGGTGGCGGTCGGCCGGGTGATGACCCGTCTGACCAATGACGTGGAAACGCTGTTCGAAATGCTGGCCGGCTTCGGCGTACTGGTGGGCGAATTCGTACCGTTCTTCGTCGCGGCGACCATCATGCTTTCGCTCGACCCGAGCCTGACTCTCGATCTGGCTACCATTCTGCCGGTCGTTCTGGTGGCCACTTACCTGTTCCGCCAGCGGTCGCGGAAAATCTACCGCGACATCCGCTCCAGCCTGTCACGGCTCAACGAGAACCTGCACGAGAATCTGTCGGGCATCGAGGTGGTGCAGTTGCATGGTCGTGAGGAAATCAATTTCGCCCGCTATACGGCCATCAACCAGGAGAACCGTGACGCCGAACGGCGCGCCATCATGGTGGATACCATCTACAATCCTGCCATGGACAGCCTGGCCTATCTGGCAATGGCGGCGATCCTGTGGATCGGCGGCCATCATGCCCTGAACGGGTCGGTGACGCTGGGATCTGTGATCCTGTTCGCGCAGTTTAGCGACATGCTGTTCCGCCCCATTGTTGCCATGGGCGAGCAGTGGAACGTGGTGTTCCGCGCAGCGGCCAGCAGCGAGCGGATATTTCAGGCGCTGGACTGGAAAGAGGGTTTGAAGCGGCCCTCCAACCCTGTGCCGTTGCCCGGCACTGTGCGCGGCAAGATCGAATTCCGTCACCTGACCTTTGGATACCGAATGGGCACCCCGGTTCTCAAGGACGTGAACCTGACCATTGAACCCGGCGAGTGTGTCGCCGTCGTCGGCCCCACCGGATCGGGCAAGACCAGCCTGATCCGCCTGCTGTGCCGGTTCTATGACGTTCCGGAAGGCTCAATCCTGCTTGATGACATCGACATCATGCGGGTCAACCCGGCCAGTGTCCGCCGGAGCATCGGTGTGGTTCTGCAAGATTTCCACATCTTCTCCGGCACCGTTTTCGACAATATCGCGATGGGCAATCCCGCCGTCACCCGCGAGCTTGCCGAACGGGCTGCCCGCATGGTGAATGCCGACGGCTTCATCGCGTCGCTGCCCGACGGGTTCGACACGGTGCTGACCGAACGCGGCCGTAATCTGTCGCAAGGTCAACGGCAGTTGCTTGCCTTCGCCCGGGTGCTGGCGCTGTCGCCGAAGATCCTGGTTCTGGATGAGGCAACCGCCAGCATCGACACCGAGACCGAAATGCTGATCCAGGCCGCTCTGGCCCGGGTCAAGACGGGCCGGACGTGCGTCATTATCGCGCATCGGCTGCAAACGATCCAGGAAGCCGATCGGATCGTGGTGCTTGATCGCGGCGAGATTGCCGACATCGGCAGTCATCGGGAGTTGATGTCCCGCGGTGGTCTGTATCGGACTCTGTACGATCTGCATGCGCAGGAAACGCGGCAACTTCTGCCGGTCTGAACCCAATGTCAAAGGAGCGGATTCATGGCGCCTCGTCCCCTTGTCTCACTGACCCCGTCCGCCGGCGAGCGGGTCAGGACCATGCTGGCCAACCGCGAGAAGCCGGCCGTCGGGATCCGTGTTGGCGTGCGCTCGCAGGGGTGTTCCGGTTTCGGCTACATCCTGGAATTCGCTGACGAGGTGTATCCCTTCGACGAAGTCGTGGAGGACCAGGGCGTGACCGTGCTGGTCGATCCGGAAGCCACGCTGGCGATTTTCGGCACCGAAATTGATTGGGTGCAGACGGCGACCGAAACGAAATTCGTCTTCCTTAACCCCAACGAGAAGGCGCGCTGCGGCTGCGGCGAATCCTTCTGCGTGTGATCGCTTTCCCGCGACTGTCTTGCGGGCGACAGCGTTGAATTCGGGCGAACGCAGGAGGATGGAATGTCCCATTCCAACCATGTCGTCGCGATCATCGGCGGCGGATTATCCGGCGCGGCGCTGGCCAGTCTTTTGCTGTCGACGCGATCCGCGGAGATCGATGTGCACCTGGTGGAACCGCTTGCCGACCCGGCATGGCGGTACGCCAATGGCGATGCCGGGTTGTCCCGCATCCTGAACGTGCCGGCCGGGCGGATGAGCCTTTACACCGACGGTCCCGAGGATTTCGTTCGCTGGGTCCGGCAGCATGGCGCGCGCCTGGGCTGGCCTCAGGCGGCATCGGCGAATGCTGCGTCCTACCTGCCCCGCGCCCTGTTTTTCCAGTATGTCCAGGCAGCGCTGGCGAAAGCCGAGGCTTGGGCGGCGGCCGATAGGCCGGCGCCGCTGGTACGCCACACCGGGCGGATTTGCCAGTTGGCGGCTACGGCGGATGGCAGGGTCCTCCTGGAATTCGACCACGGCAGCAGCATCGTTGCCGATACCGCCGTGCTGGCGCCTAGTGTCCGGGCGCCCGCGATTCCGTTCGCCGTGGAGGGCGAGGGAGCCTGCTTCGTCGCCGATCCCAGGACGAAGGATGCGTTGGCTGGCGTGCGGCGCGATGACCGGGTGCTGGTGGTCGGGACCGGGCTGATGATGGTGGAGGTGATCGCCGCTCTTGACCGTTCGCGCCATCGTGGTCCGGTGACCGCGGTGTCTCCACATGGCTTGCTGCCTCGTGTCCGCGGTGTGTCGGAGCAGTTGCCGACGGTGCTGACCGAGGCGGACATGCGCCGGGGCCTCCGGCATGTGGTGGGCCTGTTCCGTGCCGTGATCGCGGAGGGCCACGCGGATTGGCGCAGCGCGATCGATTCGCTGCGTCCCATTCTGCACCTTCTGTGGGCAGCCCTGCCACCCGACGACCAGGACCGGTTGGAGCGCCATCTGCGGCCGTTCTGGGACGTGCATCGGCATCGCATGCCGGCGGAGTCGGCGGATCTTCTGCTGCGCTGGGCTGCCCATGGTCAGATCCGGATTGTCGCAGGCCGCGTCCTGCGCCTGGCGCAGCATCCCGCTGGGGCGGACGTGATGGTCCAGCCACGTGCCGCCCGGTCGGCCGAAAGCTGGACGGTGGACCGCGTGGTCAATTGCGCTGCGCCGGCTGCGCTGTTTTCCGCGCCCCGGGACGAGTTTGCGGAGAGCCTGCTTGCCGCAGGGCTCGCCCGCCCGAATCGGATCGGCAAGGGATTCGACCTTGCGTCCGATGGTCGCTTGATAGATGCCGCCGGTCATCCGCGGGACAACATCTTCGTCGTCGGGCAGGCGCGGCTGGGTCACGTGTTCGACGAGACCCGGATTTCGAGCTTGAGGCCGCAATTGGAGGCGCTGGCGGCTCATCTGACGAGGGTGGCGTCGCGCTAGAGCATTTTCACCCTGACTGGACATAGCCGGCATGCCGGATGAAGTTCCTGCATTCTTCCGGCGAGACAGAGCCGGTGATGGAGCCGAGCGCCTTCCAGAGGGCATCGACGGTGCGCAGGGCCATGGCGCGCAGCTGAGACTTGAGCTTGGCGAAGACCTGCTCGATCGGGTTTAGATCGGGGCTGTAGGCTGGCAGAAACCGCACGCTTGCGCCGACCCCTTCGATAGCCCGGCGCACGTCGGGCTTTTTGTGTGACGACAGGTTGTCCATCACGACGATGTCGCTCGGCGTCAGGGTCGGCACCAGAACCTGTTCGACATAGGCCGTGAACAGGTCGCCGTTGATCGCGCCATCGAACACTGCGGGCGCGACCCGTCCATCTTCGCGCAAGGCGGCGATGAAAGTGGAGGTCTTCCAGTGACCATGCGGGCTGGTATCGATCAGCCGCGTGCCACGCGGCGAACGACCATACAGGCGGACCATGTTGGTCTTGGTCCAGGTTTCGTCGATGAAGACCAGCTTTCCCGGGTTCAGGCTGGGCTGTGTTGATTTTCGCTGAGAACTGACCCGGGGTTTTCGCTGAGAACTGACCCGCCTGCGAGTGTGTTTCGTGGCCTGCGGCTGGGTCAAGTCATGGCTTTTTCCTCCCGGGCTTGGTGGTCGCGGCACTGGCCTTGAAGCGGAAGCTGTCGTTTCCGGTTTCGAGGATGTGGCAGTGGTGGGTGAGGCGATCGAGCAGCGCGGTGGTCATCTTGGCGTCCACGAACACCCCCGCCCATTCGCTGAAGCTGAGGTTGGTTGTGATGACGACGCTCGTGCGCTCGTAGAGCTTGCTCAGCAGGTGGAAGAGCAAGGCGCCGCCGGAGGCGCTGAACGGCAGGTAGCCGAGTTCGTCGAGGATCACGAGGTCCGTATGGACCAGCCGTTCGGCAAGCTGGCCCGCCTTTCCCTGGGCCTTCTCCTGCTCCAGCCCATTGACGAGTTCGACGGTGGAGAAGAACCGCACCTTCTTGCGATGATGTTCAACAGCCTGGACGCCGAGCGCCGTTGCGACATGGGTTTTTCCCGTCCCTGGGCCGCCGACGAGAACCACATTGTAGGCGCCGTCGAGGAACTCGCAGCGGTAGAGCTGCCGGACCAGGGCCTCGTTGACCTCGCTGGCGCCGAAGTCGAACCCGGAGATGTCCTTGTAGGTGGGGAACCGGGCGGCCTTGAGCTGGTAGGCGATGGAGCGGACCTCGCGCTCGGCCATCTCGGCCTTCAGCAACTGCGACAGGATGGGCACCGCGGCTTCGAAGGCCGGTGATCCCTGCTCCATCAGTTCGCCGACCGCCTGCGCCATGCCGAACATCTTCAGGCCGCGCAGCATGACCACGACCGCGGCGCTGGCGGGATCATGCCGCATGATCCGCCTCCTGCCGGGCGGCCGCGGTTCGCAACGCATCGTAGCGTTCGACGTTGGCCTGCGGCTCCTGGCGCAGGGACAGGGCGTTCGGCGCGTCGATGGCGGCCGCCGGTGCCTTGGCGTCGACCAGCCGGTGCAGCAGGTTCAGGATGTGAGTCTTGGTCGGCAGGGCGGCCTCCAGGGCCAACTCGACGGCGCACAGCACGGCTTCCTCGTCGTGCTGCAGAACCAGCGCCAGGATCTCCACCATCTCCCGGTCGCCGCCTTGCCGCTTCAGCAGGTGGCCTTGCAGGCGCCGGAACGCCTCCGGCAGGTCAGCGAACGGCGCGCCGTTGCGCAGGGCGCCCGGCTTGCGCTGGATCACCGCCAGATAGTGCCGCCAGTCGTAGACTGTTCGGCCCGGCAGATGATGCGACCGCTCGATGACGCGCGGATGCTCGCAGACGACCTGCCCTTCCGCCGCCACCACGATCCGGTCCGGGTAAACCCGCACGCTGACCGGCCGGTTGGCGAACGAGGCGGGAACGCTGTAGCGGTTGCGGTCCAGGTGGATCAGGCAGGTGGGCGACACGCGCTTGGTGTGCTCGACGAAGCCGTCGAAAGGCGGCGTCAGCGTCATCAGGCTGGACTTCTCAGCGGCCCAGGCGTCGGCGATGCTGCCGGGCAAGGTGCCGTGCGGGACCTGCTCCCAGAGTTCAACGCAACGCCGTTCCAGCCAGGCGTTCAACGCGTCGCGGTCGGGAAAGGACGGCATCGGCTGCCACAGGCGATGGCGTGCGTCCCGGACGTTCTTCTCGACCTGTCCGTTGGGCCGGCTTACGCGGCCTTCGGCCACGGTCCGGCCCAACCCCAGCCCGACGCGGGATTGCAGAACTCGGCGTCGAACACGTAGTGGCTGGCCATCGCCTGGAAGCGGCTGTTCACGGTGCGCGCCTTGCCGCGACCGACCTTGTCGACCGCCGTCCGCATGTTGTCGTAGATGCCGCGCCCCGGCACGCCGCCCAGCACACGGAACGCGTGGTAGTGGGCGTCGAACAGCATCTCGTGCGTCTGCAGCGGATACGCACGCACAATGAAGGCGCGGCTGAACGACAGCTTGAAATGCGCGACCTGCAGCTTGGTCCGTTCGCCGCCGAGGATCGCCCAGTCCTCGCTCCAGTCGAACTGGAAGGCTTCGCCGGGCTGGAAGGCCAGCGGCACGAACGTGCCGCGCCCGGCGCCTTGCTGTTCCCGTATCCGCTCGGCCTTCCAGGCACGGCAGAAGGCCGCCACCCGGCCGTAGGATCCGCCGTAGCCCAGCACGGCCAGGTCGGCGTGCAACTGCCTCACCGTGCGCCGCTGCTTACGCCACTTGCCCGCTTCCACCTTCAGCCATAGCGCCAGCTTGTCGGCGAACGCGTCCAACTTGCTGGACCGCTTCGGAACCTTGAACTTCGGCTCCGCAGCGCCCGACCGCAGGTATCTGCGGACAGTGTTCCGCGACAGCCCCGTCCGCCGCGCAATCTCCCGAATCGGCACTTCCTCTCGTAAAGCCCAACGTCGGATGACGCTCAGAAACGCCATGTCGATCACCCCTTCATCCCCCGCTTGTCCCAGCGGGGCAGGTTCGAACATGGGTCAATTCTCAGTGGAAAATCCCGGCGTGGCCGGGTCAGTTCTCAGTGGAACTCAACACATGTAGGCGAGCACGTCGAGCTCGCTGTCATCCATGAAGGCGGCAAGCTTGGGAAAGCGGGGCCGGAACTGATCGGCGACATGCCGCCAGGTGGCCCGCGCACTGGCCTGGTCGGGTTGCAGGAACGCCTGGCGCAGCGCCGCCGAGACCATCGTCGTCTGCCCCTTCGGCACGTAGGACAGCGCGTTGCGCATCCAGTGCACGCGGCACCTTTGCCACCCGGCCCGCAGCACCCGCGCGATCGCCGCCTTCAGCCCCTCGTGGGCATCGGAGATCACCAGCTTCACGCCCTTCAGGCCGCGCTTCAACAGGCTCTTGAGGAAAGTCGACCAGAAGGTCTCGGCCTCGGAGGGACCGATGTGCAGGCCGACGATCTCACGCTTCCCCTCGGTGTTCACCGCCACAGCGATTATCGCCGCCACCGAGACGATGCGCCCGCCTTCGCGCTGCTTCAGGTAGGTCGCGTCGAGCCACAGATACGGCCATTCGCCGTCGAGCTGGCGCTCCAGGAAGCCGCTCACGCGCTCGTCGATGTCGCGGCACAGCTTCGATACCGTGGACTTCGAGATGCCCGACAGACCCATCGCCTGCACCAGCTCGTCCACCTTGCGGGTGGAGACGCCGCCGATCCAGGCTTCCTGGATAACCGCCATCAGCGCCCGTTCGGAGGTCTTCCGCGCCTCCAGAAACGGCGGGAAGTAGCTGCCCTGCCGCAGCTTCGGGATCCGAAGCTGCAGCGTGCCCAGCCGGGTGTCGAGAGCGCGGTCGCGATAGCCGTTGCGCCAGGTCGCGCGCTCGCCGGTGCGCTCATAGCGACCGGCGCCGATCTGGCCATCCACGTCAGCTTCCATCAGCATCTGCAACACCGCCTCCGCCACGGAGCGCAGGAAGTCGCCGTCTCCGGCCTTCTGCAGCAGCTCCGCCAGTGGCATTCTCTCGTCGGTCATCGGATCTCCTGTCGGCGTTCGGGTGAGGTCGCAACAACTCCACCTTAGCCGCCTGGAACCGATGGCCACTCCAGCTACACCGCCGATCTACACCCCCGGCGCGCGACGATTCTCCACCACGTCCGTGGACGCTATCGGTCTTTTGCTGGCTGAGACCTTGTGCGTCTGCAGCAACCAGGCTTTGATTTCCTCGATCGTCGCGTCCGGGCGAGCCTGCACGTACTCTTGGATTGCCGTGAACTGGCCGGTCAGTTTGCGCGGCACGTGACACCGCTGCGGCTTGGCCGTCGTCTCGCCCGTGCGGCTGCGCCGGCTGAGGGCTTTGGAAACATACGAAATGCTGACAAACAGCGCCTCAGCGATCTGACCTACGCGCAGGCCCGCATCCGACGCCGCGAACACGCGTTCGCGCAGGTCCTGGGCGTACGCCCGCCCTCGCTTCCAAAGCATGCCAACCTCCGGTCATGGCCAACCGGAGACCTACGAATCGTACATCACGGGGGTGTCGGAACCGCCATTTTCGCATAGCTGCGATTCCGGTCTGGATGGAAACGCTCTAGAGCGCGCTGACCGTTTCCGGTCAGCCTGAAAGTGCTCAAGTCCATGCGCGGCAAATCATGATGGTTCGATGGAATCAGATATCGTAATGGACCACCAGCGGGTGGCGAGCTGACTCCACCAGAAGATCAGCGAGAATGCGCTTGTCCAGCATCGTTACCACTGCGTCACGCACATCGCGCATGAAATCCCGAACGCGGCACGGCTGCTGGTTGGCGCAATCGTGGCAGGAGCGAAGACCGACCTGGCTGACGCACGGCAGCGCGGTGATCGGGCCGTCAAGAATGCGAATGACGCGACCGACCGAAATCCGTTCGGGCGGGTAGGCCAGCCGGTACCCGCCCCCGCGGCCTTTCTTGGAGACAAGAATTCCATCATTTTTTATTGCAAGCAGTATGGCATCCAGAAACTTCTTTGGAATATTGTTCGTTTCAGAGATCTCCGCGCTCTGCACGGGACGCTCACGGTTTTCTGCTATATAGATAAGTGCCTTCAGGCCATATTTGGCCTTGTTGGATAGCATTATTCGACTCCGTGCTTCGCTGCTACGCAAGTTCCGGCCATTTCCGCAAGAAACTGCCGCAGACGAGGCCATGGTCGGGCCAGTTGCCAGGCCTCGCTGCGGGTGAATTGCCGCTTTCGCGCGGTTTGGGGTGGATCGTAAATTCCAACCCGGTCGGATATCACGCGCGAGCAACCGGCCGTCAGGATTGCGTAACCGGATTGCGTTGCCGACGTGGCAGATTTGTCGCCATCCATAACCTGACCGGCCCTCTGACCATCAAGGGTGTTGCCAGCGGCGACTTCGGATGACAATAGCGAATTCCTCCTCATCCCCTCGCTGCCGCGCGACCTCACTCAGGGCGACCGGCCAGTCGGCGCAGAGAGCGTTTCGGTTTCACCAGGGCGCCGTTCTCGCCGCTGCCCTGCCTGCCAGCGTCGGGCGATGAAAACATCATATATCCCCACTATGAATATAGACTGAATGGGCTGTTCGGCGATAAAATCCGTTTACGCGTTGGCTTTTCCGCAGCGACGAGTGATGGAGGGATCGGTGACCCTGAGCGCCCCTACTGTTGATCAATCCGCCAATCGATTTCGCAACGCGTCACAATATTACACCACTGGGCGACCCACCTATCCGGAACTCCTGATCGAGCGTGTGGCGGGTTTGACCAGCCTGGAGCGTCGCCACCGGGTCCTCGATCTTGGAACCGGCCCGGGCTTTCTGGCCATCGCGTTTGCCGCTCATGCCAACCATATCACCGCCATTGATCCATCCGCCGAGATGCTGGAGGTCGCCCGGGTCAATGCCGCGCGGGCAGGCGTCGATATCGCGTTCGCGCAAAGAAGTTCCTTCGATCTGGGGGCGCATTTCGGGCAATTCCACCTGGTCGCCATCGGGCGTGCCTTCCATTGGATGGATCGTGAGGACACGCTACTCCGCCTCGATCAGTTGGTCGAACCAGAGGGCGCCGTGGTGCTGTTCTCCGATCGCGCGCCCGACGTGCCGGCCAATGCCTGGGCGGCAGCCTATCAAACCGTCCGCGACAAGCATTCCGCACAGGACAAAGTCGGACCTGCAGCCCGGTCGTCGCCGCTCAGCAACGACGCGATCCTCCTGGCTTCGCCCTTCAATGACATCGAGCGCCACTCAGTGCTGGAACGCCGCGCCACGCCGCTGGAACGCTTCGTCGATCGGGTGCTCTCATTCGGCGCCACGTGGTCGAGGATGGCCCCCCCGCGGATCGAGGACGTGGCCAACGATATCCGGGTCGCTCTCGCGCCCTATGCCATTGACGGGGTGATCCATGAAGTCGTTGAGGGTCACGCGCTGATTGCCAGGCGCTCGCGATGAGCCGCCCGATCTCCCCGGGTGTGACCGCGGTAGCCTGTAATCTGGACCCGACGCAGAACCCGCCGGGTGCCGACGCGTAACGACATCCGGAGGTTGCTCTGCGCAGGCGCGGTTCTCCGCAGCCAGCTACATCCCCGCGAACAGCGGCGTGCTGAGGTATCTCTCGGCGAAGCTCGGCGCGATCGACACGATCAGCTTCCCGGCATTTTCCGGCTCACGGGCGAGCGCGAGCGCGGCATGCAGCGACGCCCCGGAGGAGATTCCGATCGGCAGCCCTTCCGACCGCGCGCAGCGGCGTGCGGCGGCGATGGCGTCGCGTTCGGACACCCGCACCACCTCGTCCATCAGCCCGAGTTCGAGCACTGCCGGCTGGAAGCCCGGCCCGATGCCCTGCACGCCATGCGGGCCGGCCTCGTCGCCGGACAGCACGGCGCTCTCGGCGGGCTCGACCAGCACCATGCGCAGTCCCGGGCGGCGCGGCTTGAGCGCGCGGGCGATGCCGGTGAGCGTGCCGCCGGTGCCGGCGCCGCCGACCACGATGTCCACAAGGCCGGCGGTGTCGATCCAGATCTCCTCGGCGGTGGTGGCGGCGTGAATGTCGGGGTTCGCGGGGTTGTCGAACTGGCGCGGCATCCAGGCGCCTTGCGTGGCGGCGACGATCGCCTCCGCGCGGGCGATGGCGCCGGCCATGCCCTGGCGGGCCGGGGTCAGCTGAACGTCGGCGCCCATCAGGCGCAGCATTTTGCGCCGCTCGGCCGACGCGCCCTCGGGCATGGTGACGATCAGCCGGTAGCCCTTGGCGGCGGCGACGAAGGCCAGCGCGATGCCGGTATTTCCCGAGGTCGGCTCGACCAGGACGGAGCGGTCTGGGGCGATCAGCCCGTCGGCCTCGGCGCGCTCGACCATGGCCAGGCCGATGCGGTCCTTGACCGAGCCGAGCGGGTTGAAGAATTCCAGCTTCAGCGCGACCTCCGCGACGAGCTTGTCCTCGGCGGCGATGCGCGGGATGCCGACCAGCGGCGTGGCGCCGATCGTCTCCAGGATGCTGCGGTGCAGCCGGCCGCGTGCCGGTGTGGGGGCCGGGGCGGGAGCCGGCGGAGGGGAAGCGGGCGCCGGCGCGACGGCGGCGCGGGAAGCGATTCTTGCCATAAGAGATGTCTTTACCACAGGACCCCTGTATTACGAGGGGTGAACGTGATTTCATGTCGGCGCGGCAGAGGAGAGCCAAGGGTATGCTGATCCGACGGGACCGGGGAATGCTGGCGGTGACGGTGATGCTCGACGTTGCCTTTCATGGCGGTCGGACGGCGACGGTGAGCGCGGCGGAAATTGCCGACCGGTTGGGGCTGGCGCGGCGCGGCATGGAGCCGCTGCTGCAGGGGCTGTCGCGGGCGGGGCTGTTGGAGAGCGTTCGCGGGCCGCGCGGCGGCTACCGGCTTGGCCGGCCGCGGCGCGACATCAAACTGTCCGAGGTGGTGGCGGTGGCGGTGAGCGAGGGTGAGGTCGAGCCGTCCGAGGGTCCGTCTGGCCGCCTGCAGGAAAAGGTGGTGGACACGCTGTGGTCGGAACTGGAGGCGGCGGCGCGCGACCGGCTGGCGGCGCTGACGCTGGATGACCTGCTGCGCCGCGCCGCGGCCGCCGGCCTCCGCCGCCCAACCACCGAGCCGATCACCTTCGCTATCTGAGCGGGACCAGCTCGTATCGGTTCCACTCCGGTGAGCCCGAAGCAGAAGCCGCAGACCGGGACTCCGAGAGAAAACAAGGGATCACGGATGGAACGCGGAGCAGCGATCGTTGCGGCGCCTCGCCAGCCAAAAGCCGATTTCTCGCTGCCTCTTCGTGATCCCCCGGCCGCTCCGAAAAGCCCGGTCAGGGCCGCGCCATTCTGGACGGTCTCCTGCGCGGGTCACGAGCCGGGCAGCGCGTGGATGTCGGGGAAGAACAGGTCCTTCCAACTCTGGGGATGGGACCTGATCTGACCGGTGCGGGCAAGGAAGTCGGCGTACCGGGTGATGTTGAGTGGCGCGGTGGTGAACTTCGAGGCCGGGTCGGCGATGATCGTCCGCACCAGCGCTTCGCCGGCGCTGCTGCTTTCCTCGGCCAGGTGGATCTTGGCCGCCGCGGACGGATCGGCGGCGATTAGCGCGTTGGCCTCGTCGAGCGCGGCGATGAAGCTGGCGATCACCCTGGGGTTGGCATCGTGGAACGATTTCTTCGCCCAGGCGACGTTGAAGCTGACCGGACCGCCCAGGGTCTCGTAGGAATCGGTGATCCTGCGGGCATTGGGCAGAGCCAGTTCCTGTTGCTGGAACGGCGGGCCGCCGAAATGGGCGGTGATCTCCGACTTGCCTGACGCGAGGGCGGCATAGGCGTCGGGGTGCTTCATCGAGACGGTGATGGCGTCGAGCTTTTCGTGTTGGCCGGGGCCGAAAACCTTTTCCGCCGCGATCTGCAACGTCACCGCCTGGATCGAGCTCTTCACCGCGGGCAGGGCGATGCGGTCGCGGTCGGTGAAATCGGCGAGCGTTCTGACCGCCGGGTTGGTGGTGACCAGCGCGATCGGCATTGCACTGACCGCCGCCACGCCCTTGACGTCGTATGCGCCGCGCGTCTTGTCCCAGACGGTGAGGAACGGTCCGACTCCGCCACAGGCGATGTCAACGCTGTTGGAAAGCAGGGCATCATTGGCCGACGTGCCGCCGCCCAGGGTCACGAAGGTGACCTTCAGCCCGTCAAGGCCATGGGCCTTGGCCTGCCGCTCGAACAGGCCCTGGTGGTGGGCGACCTGCAGCGGCAGATAGCCGATGCCGAACTGCTGGCTGATCCGCAGTTCCTTCACCTCGGCGGCGCGTGCGCCGATCGGGATCAGGCTGGACAGGAAGGCAACGGCACCGAGGCGCCGGCGGGTCAACAGGGTCATGCCGTGTCTCCGGGTCTGCTGTCAGGCGCTGCGGTACAGCTTGGTAAGGACGAACTCACGGTGCCCCAATGCCTCGGCGGCGGTGAGGCGACCGCTGGCGGTGCGCAAGGTGAGGTCAAGCAGGCGGTCACCGGCTGAATCGAGACTCAGCTCACGCCGCAACAGGCCGCTGACGTCGAGGTCGATATGCTCGGCCATGGTGCGGACGGTGCGGGGATTGGCGGTCAGCTTGATCACCGGCACGATCGGGTTGCCGATCACGTTGCCCTGGCCGGTGGGGAACAGATGCACGACGAAGCCGGAAGCTGCCTGCAGCGTCACGCATTCCGCCGCCGCCGATGAGGTGTCCATGAAATAGAGCCCGGGTCCCCGGGACGGCGCCTCGGCCGGCTCCAGCACGTCGATGAAGCGGGCCTTCTGGCCGATCTTCTGCAGGTTGCCGAACGCCTTTTCCTCGATCGTCGTCAGCCCGCCTTCGATGTTGCCCTTGGTCGGCTGGCTTTCCGACAAATCGCCGGTTTTGTGGGCGAGGATGAAGTCGTTGTAGGCGCTCCAGGTGGCGAGGAACTTCGCCGCGATCTCCGCGCTCGCGGCGCGGGTCGCGCACACCCGCTCGGCGCCGGTCAGCTCCGAGGTCTCGCCAAAGCAGGTGGTCGCCCCCAGCGCATCGGCCTTGTCGAGGAAATTCCCCACCGTCGGATTGGACGCGAGCCCCGAGGTGGTGTCGGACTCGCCGCATTTCACCGAGACCCACAGTTCCTCGATGCCGACCTCTTCGCGCCGGGCCTCGCTGGCCTGCTGCAGGAAGTCCTTGGCGGCGCGCGAGGCGGCGGCGATGGTGGCGATGTCGCCGTTGCCCTCGATGGCGAAGCCCGCCACCGGTTTTCCCGTCTTCGCGATGCCGTCGACCACGCGCTGCGTCCAGCCCGGCTCGATGCCGATCACCACCACCGCGGCGACGTTGGGATTGGCGCCGGTGCCGATCAGGGTGCGGAAATGCAGCGCCAGATCGGCGCCGAACTGCAGGCGGCCGTAGGGGTGGGGCAGCGCCAGGG
>CAIVPZ010000155.1 GCA_903907955.1 uncultured Acetobacteraceae bacterium
CGAAGCGGCCTCGCGCCACGGATGATGACGAACACCTCATCCGTCCGGCAGTCATTCATCAGCTCCTCCCGGCGGATCAGCGGGCGGCTGATTTCGTGGTAGCTGGTGTTGGCGCCGCGTGACCTTGATCCGGTCTCGAAGGATTTGCCCGACGAGCCGGTGTTCGAGCCTTCCGACGTCGCCATGACGGCGTAGCTGCCGAAGGTCTCCTCCAGCTCCTTCGCCGTCTCGAGGTCCTGCACGGCCGCATAGGAACGGTGCGACACGCCGTCGTACCATTCGCGCTTGCCCTCCCGCCCCCACTGCCGTTCGAGCTGGCCGACCGACTGGTAGAGAAGTTGCAGCGTGATGCCGTATTTGCGGCCGGCGTCGCGGGCGGTTTCGAGAATCCTCATCGGGCCGAGACGCGCAGCTTCGTCCAGAAGATACAGGATGCGGCCGGTCACCCGTCCGTCTGCTTCATACGCGGCGTTGAGCAGCGCACCGATGACGACCCGGCCGATCGCCGGCGTCGATTGCAAGGCCAGCAGCGGAATCTGCAGAAACACGGACACCTTACCACCGAGCAGGTCCTGCGACTTGAAGGTGTTGCCGGAGACGATCGAGGCGAAGGCCGGGTTCGCCAGCCAGGACGTGCTCTCGTCGGCATTGGCGTAAACGCCGGAGAATGTTTCGTGCACGAGGCCCATGATGGTGCCGGCGTAGTCGCGCGCGAGTGGGCTGAGGCTGTTGCTGTGGATGCCTCTCAGCACCTCCCGCATCTCTTTCTCCGGCGTCGCGATGCCGATCCGCAGCGTGCGCAGCGTCTTCAGCGCCGGAGGCATGGCGGGGTCCCACAGCATCTGCGCCAGCAAGCACGCCACGAGCGCTCGACCGCGCGCCTCGAAGAACTCGGAGCCCTTGTCCTTCCCTCCGCCGGCCTGCCCATCGCCGCAGATCCAGTTGACGACGGACAGGACATTCGTCGTGGCCAGCGGCGATGCAATGTCGATCCAGTCGAGCACGTTGAAGCCGGTCGCCCCGCGCAGCCCAAGTTGGTGGACGGTGTGGTCCATTTCCTTGCGAGCGCCGGCCAGCATCGGGCCAAGCTCGCCGGACGGATCGAGGACAACGACCGAGCCGGTCCAGGTCAGCAGCGTTGACGCGGCCGAGGTGGATTTGAACGAGCCGGCGCCGGCGAAGACCAGGCTATGGGTCGGGCCGGACTTGCAGGGGTCCACGAGCAGCGGCGCCTTGCCCCCCTTCCCCCAGCTCGCCTTGTTCGCCGGATCGAATGCCACGGCCGCAACCCGGTCCTCATCCACCCGATACGCCTCGCCAACCACGATGCCGCCGAACTCGGGCGACGGGCCGGGGAAGACCTCGCATGCCTTCGCGATCGACAGCCAGTCGGCATGGCCGTGGTTGTCGGTCGTGCCGCGGATCGGCCGCGGGGTGGCGCTGAACAGCCTCGGCCGGAGCGATGGTCCGACGACGCTCCGGCGGAACAGCAGCGCGGCCAGGAAGACCAGCACGGCCACGGACGCCGCCCCGGCGCCGATCTTCAGCCAGAGCGTCACCACGGCGTTCGGCGGCGCATAGAGGAGGTACATCCACCACTGATAGAACGGGTGGGCGAACGAGCCGATCAGGCGCGTGCCGAACAGGAAGACCAGGGACGCGATGACCGTCCAGGCGGCGACGAGGAGCACCAGGCCAACGACAATCTTCGCGATCAGTGGCGCGCGCGATGGCGTTGCCATGCCGGGTCAGGCCTCGGAGAGCAGATGCGCGACGGTCTCGCCGCGCCGGCGCGCATCGGCCGCCAGCCAGACCTCGCCGATCTCGTACACCTCGCCCGTGGTGTGGAACGGCACGATGACGTCGATCGCCGCCGACAGCATCTCGATCAGCGTCTTGTCCTCCAGCGCCGCGCCCTGCTCGGAGCCCTTCACCAGGGAGAACAGCTTCTTGAAGCCCTGCACAGGGTTCGCCCCGTGGATGGTGGAGATCGAGCCCGGATGGCCGGACACCACCTCGTTGAGGTAGGTCCAGGCCGCGTCATCACGCATCTCGCCCAGCAGGATGCGGTCCGGCCGCATGCGCAGGCTGGCCTGCAACAGAGCCTCGGCGGTGACGCCCCCCAGGCCGATCCCGCTCTTCGAGTAGAGCAGCCGCACGTGGTTCTCGTGCGGGATGACCAGTTCGAGCGTGTCCTCGATGGTGATCAGCCGTTCATGCGCCGGGATGGCCGAGATGAGCGTCTTGCCCATCGTCGTCTTGCCGCTGCCGGTGGCGCCGCACAGCAGCATGGTCAGCCGGCTCCGCACGCAGGCCTTGAAGAACCCCTCGATGTCGCCGGCATCGTAGAAGGCCAGCGCCTCGGCGTTCTGCTGGTTGGCCGTCTCGCGGCGGCCTTCCCACTTGTTCCAGCGCGACGTGTGGTAGCGCTTGCCGACATCGGCCAGCGCGGACACCGACGTGCCCGGCCGCCGGATCGTCAGGCTCGCCGTGCCGGCCGGAACCGACGGCGGCAGGCAGATTTGCAGCCGCTCGCCG
>CAIVPZ010000156.1 GCA_903907955.1 uncultured Acetobacteraceae bacterium
CAGGAAAAGCTTCCGATCTATCTCGGGTTCTTCCAGTTTGTTCACAATGCCCGCAAGAGAGGCAAACAGCTGCTCGCCGCGCTCGTTGGTGCCCTGGTCGCCTGATCGCCAAGCCACCACCCCGAAACCCAGGATGAGCCACTCGCGATTACTCGCCTGCCAGGAGAGACCCAGGCCCTGAAGCCGGTGCCGACTCACCCCGTCCCGAGGTGCCGGTTTGAAACGTGACAGGGTGCCGGTCTCGAGCGTGATCAACTGCCACTTTCCTCCGTGCTGTACAAGTGCTGAAGGCGCAAGCTGACGTCGCTGAGATGTTCAGTTTCATCTAGAGCAACATCGGCCAGACCGGCGACAGCCGGCCGATAAAGTTGCTCGCCAACACAAAGAGCTAGAGCACGCTGACCGTTTACGGTCAGCCCGAAATCGCTCTAGGAATGAGGGGAGTCTTGAGACCGGCGCCAGGAAGTCCGCAACCTGGCGCACCCGACCTGCACATCAACAACGACAACGCCTACCACGGCCGCTTCAAGGAATGGATGCGCCGCTTCCACGGCGTCGCCACAGCCAACCTGCCAAACTACCTCAGTTGGCGCAGAACCATCGAAGCCTTCGGAACCGCATCAAATCCAGACGCCTGGGTCATGGGCGCCGCTGGATTGGGATCATATCAACAGGCTTCGGGATAAGAGCGAACTTTGTTGTGCCTTCAAACCCTACGAACGCTGCAAACGGGGGGCGGCGCAGCGCTACGCAAGTACGCTGCTGGCCACAGAACGCTGCGAGCGGTGTTCTGTAGCGCGCGCAGGGGCGTACAGGTTTATCCTGGATCGTCCAGGCCGAGCGCCCTCAGCCGCGCCCCCTCCTCATCCCACCCGGCCCGCTCGCGCACGTTGAGGAACAGGTGCACCTTGCGTTCCAGCAGCCGGGAAAGCTCCCGGCGGGCGCGCGCGCCGATGTCGCGGATGCGCTTGCCGCCCTCGCCGATCAGGATCGCCTTATGGCCGGCCCGGGCGACATACACGGTAGCCTCGACGCGCACCGAACCGTCGCGCCGTTCCTGCCAGTTCTCGGTTTCCACCGTGGCGCCGTAGGGCACTTCCTCGTGGGTCTGCAGAAATATCTGCTCGCGCACGAGTTCCGCCGCCAGCAGCCGGTCGGGCAGGTCGGTGAGGTCGTCGTCCGGATACAGATGCGGGCCGGGCGGCATGGCATCGGCGAGCGCGGCCAGCAGCGTGTCCAACCCGTCGCCGTTGGCGGCGCTGACCATGAAGGTGTGCTCGAAGGTCGCGATCTGGCTGAGGCCGGCGGTCAGCGGCAGCAACAGCGGCGGCTCGATCACATCCACCTTGTTGAGCACCAGCCAGGTGCGGCCGCCGCGTTCGCGCAGCCGTTCGGCGATGCCGCGCACGCCCTCGGTCAGGCCGGCGCGGGCATCGACCAGCAACAGCACCAGATCGGCGTCCTGCGCGCCCGTCCAGGCGGCATGCACCATGGCGCGGTCGAGCCGCCGGCGCGGGCGGAAGATGCCCGGCGTGTCCACCAGCAGAATCTGCGCCGCCCCGCGCATCAGGATGCCGAGCACGCGAAACCGGGTCGTCTGCGCCTTCGGGCTGACGATCGACAGCTTGGCGCCGGTCAGCCGGTTCAGCAGGGTGGACTTGCCGGCATTCGGCGCGCCGACGATGGCGGCGAAGCCGCAGCGGGTAACAGGCGAAGACTCACTCATGGGCCCAGCTTCCCCAGCAGGTCGGCGGCAGCCAGCCGTTCGGCGACGCGCTTGCTGCCGGCGGCACCGCTGCCGGCATGGCCGGCTGCTGAAACACCGATAACGAATACCGGGTCGTGCGGCGGCCCCTCACGCGAGAGCACCTCATAGCTGGGCAACTGCATGCCGCGGGCGAGCAGCCATTCCTGCAACGCCGTTTTCGGGTCCTTGGGCGGCTCGGCAAGGCTGGACATGGCCTCCTCCCAGGCGCGGCGGACAAAGCGGCGAGCCGGCCCCAGGCCGCCGTCGAGATACAGCGCGCCGATCAGCGCCTCCATGGCGTCGGCCAGCACGGTGGCGAGCTTGCGCACGCCGGCCCGGGATTCGCCGGGGGCCACCGACAGCGCGGCCGGCAGGCCGATCCCGTCGGCGATGTCGGCCAGCACGGGCTGCGAAACCAGGTGGGCGAGCCGTGGGCCGAGCTGGCCTTCCTGATCGTCGGGGAACCGTTCGGCCAGCCATTCAGCGATCAGCAGGCCGAGCACGCGGTCGCCGATGAATTCCAGCCGCTCGTTCGAGCCGGCGCCGCTGCGCCGCGCGGTGCGCCCGCGCGCCAGCGATCGCCCGATGACGGCGGAGCGATGGGTCAGCGCCTCGCGCAGCAGGTCCGGGCGGGCGAAGTCGTGGCCGAGGAAGTCGGTGGCCCCTGGTGGCTGGACAGGGTTTGCTGCGATGGATGGCACCTCGCCCGGCGCCGACGAATCGGCTGAAACGGGGGCGACCGCGGCGGAGGTCAGTGGATGGCCGTGAACAGACGGCTCCAGCGGATATCGAAAGGCCATTCCCAGATCTCCCACAACGACGCGTTGCAGCTGATCGACAGGAAGACAAACTCGGCGCGGCCGACCAGGTTTTCCACCGGCACGAAGCCGACGCCATCCATCACCCGGCTGTCCGACGAGTTGTTGCGGTTGTCGCCCATGGCAAAGACGTGGCCTTCGGGCACCTTGTATTCCGGGGTATCATCCAGCGGGCCGTCGTCGGTGGCCTTGACGATATCGTGCTCGCTGCCGTTGGGCAGGACTTCCCCGAAGCGCTTGACCATCATGGGGGTGCGGCAGTCGTCGATGTACTCCACGTCCTCCGGCTTGCGTTGCACCTTCACGCCGTTGATGTAGAGCTGCCCGGCCTTCATCTGGATGCGGTCGCCAGGCAGGCCGATGATGCGCTTGATGTAGTCCTGGCTGGTGTCGCGCGGAAACTTGAACACGGCGACGTCGCCACGCTGCGGCAACTGGCCGAAGACGCGGCCGGAAAACAGCGGCGGCGAAAGCGGCAGCGAGAAGTGCGAGTAGCCGTAGCTGTATTTCGACACGAACAGGTAGTCGCCAACCTGCAGGGTGGGGATCATCGACCCGGAGGGGATGTTGAACGGCTCATACGCCACGGTCCGGATACCGATGGCGATCAGGCCGGCGTAGAAGATGGTCTTGACGTTCTCGGTCAGTCCGCCGGACTTGCGCCTGGCCGTGAGCTGCTGCGCCATGGGAAGAGGGTCTAACTCCGGGGGGCGGGGGACGGGGGCGGATGAAGCCTTTCTCTGCCCCTGCTGTCAAGCAAGCGGGCACGCCAGCAGCGGTTCTCAATGTGGTTGAGTTGCATTTGCGCCCGGTGGCGTCCTCCCTCGGGGCATGGTGGTGAGTCCGGATTGCCACACGGTCGGCGAAACGGCACGCGGCGGCAGATTCGGCGTATCGAAACGGGTGCCGAGTAC
>CAIVPZ010000157.1 GCA_903907955.1 uncultured Acetobacteraceae bacterium
CGGGAGCGCAGCGACACGGTGCCGGCCGAACCGCAGGCGCTCCGCCGCTGGCGGAGCGGGGCTTGAAGTGACCGGCGCCCGGCCCAAACCGCACGCATCCGAGGGGGTGACGCCGACACGCCACACCGGCAATCCCCGTGGCCGGAGAGAGCCGGCAATCCCCGTGGCCGGAGAGAGATCGACGCGTTCATGGCCTGGTTCACGCCCGGTCCGCGCAGCCCCACGGTTTCCCGCCCGGCGCGGTAGATCATCCACACCGATGGGCTGGTCGCCTGCCCGGGATCATGCCGCCGATACCGAACCGCGCCGTTTCGGCTGGCACACGTTCGACCGCCGGCGCCGGCGGGATCGGGGAGCCTGCCGGGTGCGCCGATGTTGCAAGGAGGGGGCGGGGCGCAGGCTTGCGGGTCTGCCGGCCGGCGTCGCCGCGTTGCCGTGCTCTGCCTGACCGTTGGGGCCGGTCTCGCGCACCCGGCAGCGGCGCGTAGATGCGCACCGACGAGCTGATCGCCACGAGCGCGTGGACCCGCCGGAGTGCCAGCGCAGAGCAGGTGGAGCCGTTCTGCCTTGCCGCCGGGAAATGGCTCGCGGGCCTGCGCACGTGGACAACCCGAGAGCGCTTCCGCTGCGTTCGTCACGGGCAGGGCAGGGGGCCGGGCAACGCGATCAGGCGGCGATCGGTCGTGCCATCAGCCGGTCGAGTTGGCTGATTTCCTGGCAAAGGCAGCGCGGGCGCGGACCGTGCGTGGTTCTCCAGCCATGGTGGGTGCGAAGCTGGCGAGATCCCGAATGGCTTCGCTGGACGAAGTTATTAGTTTCTGACAACCACAATCCATGGGATGTCACTGATTCATGAAAAACCACCACAACTTGAGACTTCCACGACAGGTCCAAGAACGAGTGCCCTGCTTACCGCGCTACGGAAGGCGTGATACGCAGCACGATTTTTGGCCCGATCAGGTTGTAAACGACAGTGTGTTGGCTCTTGGCAGCGAAGTCGTTCCACTGGACGGCAAGCGCGAATTGACCGTCTTCTTTACGTAAAGTAATAATCTCGCCATCCTCCGTTTCCATATGAAAATCATCAACAGGAAGCCCGTCACGCAACACAGCGCTTACACCTTCGATCTCTACCTCTGCTGCGTTCTGGACGCCAGCAATGAACACGTCTTCAAGGTCTAGTTTTACGGTGCTCCCTTTGCGGAGTATGCCGACGATACTTGCTTCATGAAAGCTTGTCTGAGTTAAATCTTGATCAAAGTTCGTCATGGTGTCCTCGGAAGAATGTGAGACGCATCGCTGCCACGGGCGACCGGATTGCCGTGGATATCTAAATACTCATTGCGTTTACCGGTCCTGTTCGGGTTCAGACGATGGTAATGATCTTTCCCTTCAAAACGGGGTCCCCCCGGGCGGCCTTTGTCGGAGCGGACGATTTCGCCCGTATTCGGATTTTCGAATGTCAGACGATCCAGTTCTGCTAGCTACTCGCATCAAAGATCAGATCGGTTTCTGAAACACTGAAGGTTCCAAGTGAGTTGCCGGCATCGTCCACGAATTCCACCTCATAAGCATTTTTGGTGTCTGGATATATCATCAGAACTGTGCCTTTCGTGCCAGCCGGCAGAGTGACTGTGTCCGACGTCTCCCTTAGGCGCACAACGTCATATTCCTGGAACATGTTTACTTACCTGGAAAAGCGGTTATAAGACTTACCACGCCATCTAGCTTTCGTATCCACGCCGTGACCACGGGAATTGTCCTTCCGTTAGCGCCAACAACATTAATTGTTTGGTTAAATTTTGTGCCGTATTTTGTAATTTCAGTTTGAACGGCTTTCGACTCATCAAACACAAGCTGCTTGGCAAGATCGTCGATATTTTCGCGCGTAAATCCAAGCGCCTGTCGAAACCACATTGCCTTGGATTTGCCGATCGGGTGATCTGCATTTAATAAATATCGGGATAATTTATCATATACGCTAGCGGCGGATTCGCTCTTCACAGAAGGCGCTACAACAACAAGCTCGTTTGCGGATTTAATTTTGGGCGGTGAACTCGATTTGTTAGTTAAAGCCTGCCTTGCAATTGCCCCTACGACGACACGGGCTGCGGCCGCGACTCCCCCAGCAACGGCGGCGGCACCGATCCCAAGCAGGGTCTCCACAGGGTACACCGGCCGGATCGCATCCTTGCCGGGATCAGGAGGCTGTCGGCTCTTTTCGATCGCTGCGACAGTGGCCGGATTGCGGGCACGCTCCTCGGCATCGGCGACGAAGCTTGGCCACTGATAAAGACCGACCGCCTGCATGGCCTCCGCTAGTTTTCCAGCAGCCTCCCGGATATCGGCTTGGCTTGTCGCCGTGGCAGCGTCGAGAGCGGCGCTGTGCAGGATTCGGACGACGTGATCGTCGGCGCTGCGCCCGAAGAACCGATCTGCGAAGGTTGCCTGGTCGAGCCGGGTGCCGCGCATCCACGCCGACATCGCTGCGGTCAAGCGAGGCAGCGTGCCGTTACGGTATTGGGCTTCGGCTTGCCTTCGCTGCGCGGCCGGAAGCAATGCGATCGCACCATACGCGAGCGCCTGGACGCGGTCTGCCGTACTCTTGCCCGTCACTGACGGATCAGCACCGCCCGTCGAACTCTTGCCGGGCGCGGTTCCGTGCCCGAACCACATGTGGTACTGTCGCCCCTGATCCTCCCAACTCATTGCAACACCACCACTGTCGTAGGGTTCTTTTCCTACCACAAGCGGTGGCCAGCGTCAAGGGTGATGGCCCGATTCGGCATCCTCCCGCTCTGCCCAAGGCTTACTCAATGATCTGTCTCAGCCATTGTGCGCCGCTACAGCTATGCGGCGACCGGCAGGTCGATCAGCCGGGCAAGCTGGTCGATCTCCTGCAACAGCCGGCGCATGGGCGGGCCGTAGTCGGGTTCCAGGCGGGTGGCCGCGTCCAGGTACCGCTGCCACGTGGCGCGGTCCCAGGTTGCACGGTCATCGATGCGCACGGCGTGGGCCGCGCCGCGCGCGGCGGCCTGCTCGCAGGCGATGACCAGGCTGGCCTCGAGATCAGCGAAGGTCTGGCGGCGGCGCGCGATGCCGGCGCACAGACCGGCGCGGTCAAGCCGTCCGCGGGTTGCGTAGGGTGCCAGCAGGCCGGATTGCGCGGTGCTCAACAGAGCCGGGGGCGCGGCGGTGCCGGCGCCGCCTGGGGTCAGGTGGGTCATGGTAGGGTCCTCGTTCGGCGGGGAAACCCCGGTCCGGCATAACCGGACCAGGGCAGGTTCAGCTTCGGGTCAGGCTGCTTCGCGTAGGTCGCCGGCGTCGTCTTCGTACCCGTCCTCCGGCTCGGCGGGGCTGTCGCCTTCGCCGTCTGCGCCGGTCACCGGGCCGACCCAGCCGGTGCCGGTGTGGCCGTGCCGGCGCTCGGCGGCGGCGGTCAGATCCTCGGGCGCCAGCCGGAAGAGCGCACCCGGATAGACGAAAGTGCCGTCCGTGAAGCGCCCGACCATCCGTGCCCGCGTGTCTTTCGCCCGGACCTCGACCCGCACGCCCTCAGCCGCGGCGGCTTTCTCCAGCGCGCCACGGGACAGGCAGGACAGGAACTCTTCGGTCGCCATGTTCGGCAGCCGCAGCGAGGCGCCGATCGCCTCGCCAGCGATCCGGGCGAAGGGTCCGCTCTGCGTGCGGTTCTCCCGGCAGGACAGCACCGCGGCCAGCATCATGCGCGCGGCCCGGCGCAGTCGGTCGGGATCGGCCGTCAGCACGCCGCCTTCGGTGAGCGTGCGGGAGATCGCCTGGCGGTCGTTGCCGGTCAGGTTGCTGCCGCTGTCGACGGCGACATTGTCGCCGTTATGGAAATCTTTCCATAACGGCGATTATGTTCAGATTTCTGTTATGCACATGGCCTCATCACGTGGGGCAGCCAGGCGGAGACTTCGCCAAGCGTTCCGAGGCGACGCTGCCCAGCCGAGCTGTACATAATTCTATGGCTTCCTTGGGGGGCTTTCACCCTCACAGGAGGTCGTCATGGTCGACGATTCGGATCTGAAACCCTGGACGCGCGCCATGCTGGTAGGTAGCGTTCTTGAGCCGTATATATCGGACTACCGTTCCAGGCTGATCAAGCGGCGTTATGCAGCGACTACGCAGCGCGGCTACTTGTACTGTGTTGGACACTTCGCTCGTTGGCTTACGGCTGAAAAGATAGGGCTGGATGGCATTAACGAGGTGGCCGGCGGACGTTTTGTTGCCGAGCATCTTCCACTATGCGCTTGCCCGCATCCTGTCCGCCGCGATCCCCGCGAGATCAAAGCTGCCCTTTCCCATCTGTATGAGGTCCTCAGGGCAAGTGCGCCTGTCGCTACACATTCCGCGGACCACATACGATCCGAGCTTAGTAGTTTTGACCGCTACATGGACGCGACCTGCGGTCTTGCAGCTAAAACGCGCTACCATCGCGTGCTGATCCTCACACGATTCCTAACCTCTCGCTTCGGATCCGACCCGATCACCACGTCAGCGATCACTGCCGCAGACGTCCAGCAGTTTGTGTTGGGGGGACATGCGCCGTACAGTGCCGGGACCGTCAGCGTGATGGCAGACGCAGTGCGCTGCTACCTTCGGTTCCGTGAACTTGCGGGCGATTCAATTGGGACACTGGGTGCGACGATCCCCAGGCCGGCTCACTGGCGGCTGGCCACGCTGCCCGAAGTGCTTTCCGATGCTGAGATCCAGCAACTTCTCGATTCCTTCGACGGATCATTTCCGTCGGCGCGACGCGCCTATGCCATGGTGCGCTGCCTTACCGATCTCGGGCTTCGCGCGAGCGAGGTCATCCACCTGCGCCTGGACGATATCGACTGGCACGCAGGAACGTTGCGATTAACCAAGGGCAAGTCCCGCCGTGCTGATGTGCTCCCGCTTCCGGCGGAGACCGGCCGCGAAATCGCCGACTACCTGCGCATAGAGAGGCCACCAACGGCCAATCGTGCCGTGTTCGTTCGCCATATCGCGCCTTACGACGAGCCGATCGGTATTGGTGTCTTGCAGATCGCGGTCAACAAGGCCTACCGGCGATGTGGCTGGAAGCGTTCTGGTGTTCACATTCTTCGGCACAGCGTCGCGAGTCGACTTCTCCGCCACGGAACGCCGCTCAAGGAAATTGCAGACGTTTTGCGGCACCGAAGCCTCAACACCACGGCAATCTATGCCAAGGTTGACACTGGCCGTCTGTTCGCTGTGGCGCTGCCATGGCCAGGGAGGACGTCGTGATGACGAGACTCACGATGCAGTCTCTGGCCCAGGAATACCTGGACGATCGCCGGCGCCTTGGGTTCGCGCTCACGATCACTGGCACGCAGTTGATGGCGTTTGCCCGTTTCGCTGACCGGGTCGGGCATATCGGCCCATTGACATCCGAGATCATTGTGGCCTGGGCGCAAGGGGAGGCCACGCGGGCCACGCCGATCACCTGGGCAAGACGTCTGGAGACCATTCGCTCCTTTGCCAAATACTGCGCTCAGACAGACGTCGGTACCGAGGTGCCCGATGCCAATGTCTTCGGTCGGACGCGACGTCGCCTTACGCCGCACATTTACACCGACGCGGAAATCACGGACCTGCTGGCTGCAGCCAGACGGCTGCCTCCGCTGGGGACACTGCGCCCAGCCACCTATGAGGCGTTATTCGGGTTGATCGCTGCTACAGGATTGCGGATTTCTGAGGCGCTGCACCTTCGGTGTTCCGACATTGACCTTACTGCCGGCCACTTGACGGTGCGCGAGACCAAGTTTTGCAAGTCCCGGCTCGTCCCTTTGCACCCGACGGTGACTGAGGCAATGAGTCAGTTCATGGCGTACCGGCAACGGCTGCTGCCGTCTGCGTCGGGCGACCGCGTCTTCTTGTCGGCGAACGGGACTGCCATTGCGAACAGGACAGTCCATCACGTCTTCGGGCGGTTGAGGGCTGACCTTGGATGGATTGCCCGCGGCGGCCATTCGGTACCGCGGATTCATGACCTTCGGCACACGATGATATGCCGCCGGGTGCTGCTGTGGCAGGAGCACGGGACCGAAATCGACAACGCCATGCTGGCGCTCTCGACCTATGTCGGGCACGCCAGCGTATCGAGCACCTATTGGTACCTCACCGGCGTGCCAGAGTTGATGGCAGTCGCCGGCCTGCGCTTTGAGGAGTTTGCCACGAATCGCGGGGAAGATCATCATGGCTGACATCCCGGCACCGCCCTCATTCGCGACGCTGCTGCAGCGGTACTTCGCCGAGAACCTCATCCAGCACCGCGCTGCCAGCCCACGGACCGTTGCCGCCTATCGGGACACGTTCCGACTACTACTCCTGTTCGCCGAAAAGCATATCAGTAAACCGCCAACGGCCATCGCGCTCACCGACCTCAATGCCGCGTTGGTGCTGGCTTTCCTCGATCACTTGGAACAGGATCGTGCCAACGGTCCGCGTAGTCGCAACGCGCGACTCGCTTCCATCCGCTCCTTCCTTCACTATGCTGCGCATTACGATATCTCCGCCCTGCCGGTCATCCAACGGACGCTAGCCGTACCAATGAAGCGTTGCGACAAGCCTCTACTCGGCTTCCTGTCGCGGGACGAAATGCAGGCCATCCTTGACGCTCCCGATACGAGGAACTGGACTGGCAGAAGGGACCAGGCGCTGTTCACCGTAATCTACAACACAGGAGGGCGAGTGTCCGAGATCATTGGCCTGCGCGTCAGTGACGTCGTCCTTGAGGGTTCCCCTTGCATCCACATCCACGGCAAAGGGCGCAAGCAGCGCTCGGTTCCCCTCTGGCGGTCGACTGCAGCCCTGCTCCGGGTCTGGAAGCGAGAGCTTGGCGACGTGGCAAATGCCGCGCCGATGTTCCCGAACCGAGATGGGGCGGCGATGACCCGTTCGAACGTTGCCCAACGTCTCGCGCTTTGCGTCAAGGTGGCGGCCGAGCGCAGCCCACAACTACTCGGCCGCTCCGTCTCGCCGCACACGATCCGCCATACCACGGCCATGCATCTTCTGCAGTCGGGTATAGACATCTCGGTAATCGCTCTCTGGCTCGGCCATGAAAGCCCCACGACCACCCACATGTACATCGAAGCCGATCTGTCCATGAAGGAACGCGCGCTCGAACGTCTCCAACCTCCGCAGACCGGTATCCCACGCTATCGGCCTCAGGATCAGCTGTTGCAGTTCCTACAAAGCCTTTGAATTATGTCCAGTTCGCTGCGCACTGCGCACGGCAACTTTGGCCTGACTACCGCGCCCAACACGCAGCGCGTCAGCGAACTGTACATAACCACGTTTTTGGCATAATCACCGCCGAGGGCGAGGACCAGCATACCGAGCAGGGTGTCGTCGGCGATCGGCGCGTCGGCGAGCGCCAGATGCAGCGCATCGGTGCGCAGGTCGCCGATCATGGCGATGCCTTTCTGCGTCACGTCCGGCCGGGTCCGC
>CAIVPZ010000158.1 GCA_903907955.1 uncultured Acetobacteraceae bacterium
CGGCGGCAACGCCGCTGGAGCGGGTGTTCCGCATCCTGCGCGGCGGCGCCGCACCGCCCGCCGGCGGCCCGGCCGGGCGCGGCCTGCACGACCTGTTCCGGCGCCTCTGACCTTGTGTATGGCCCGCGCCCCGGTTTGCTGCGCACGGCGCCCGTCCCGGGTGCAATCATGCCGCTGATCTGCTTCGCCTCGCCCAAGGGCGGTGTGGGCAAGACCACGCTGGCCGCCAACGTGGCGCGCGAGCTGGCGCGCGCCGGCCGCGAGGTGGTGGCGCTGGATCTCGATCCGCAGAATGCGCTGCGGCTGCCGTTCGGCGTCAGGCTGGACGACCCGGCGGGCTTCACCGCGCTGCTGCGCGCGCGGCCGGACTGGCAGCGCTGCCTGCGGGGCACGCCGTGCGGCGTCGGGCTGCTGGCGCATGGCGCGTGCGACCTGACGGCGGCGATGGCACTGGCCGCCGCGGTGAGCGCCGAGCCGGAGCTGCTCACCGCCCCGCTGCGCGGCCTGCTGTCGCGGCCAGGGCTGTATGTGGTGGCCGACACCATGCCCGGCCCCTCGCCGCTGCTGGCCGCGGCGCTGCCGCTCGCCGACCTGGTGGTGACGGTGCTGCTGGGCGATGCCGGCTCGGTGTCGCTGATTCCGGCGGTGGAAAGCGGCGCCAGCTACGGCGCGGCGGCACAGGAACGGCCGGGGCAGCCGCCGCCGGTCAGGGCGCGGTTCGTCTATGTGCTCAACCAGTACGACCCGCGCACCCGGCTCGGGCCGCCGATCGCCGACGCGGTGGCGCGCCATGTCGGCAAACGGCTGCTGGGGCGGGTGTATCGCGACGAGAACGTGGCCGAGGCGCTGGCGGCGCAGAAGCTGGTGGCCGACTACGCGCCGGGCTCCAAGGCGGCGCAGGACATGGCGCAGGTGGCGGCGGCGGTGGCCATGTGGCTGCAACCGGGCCAGGAAGCGGCTGCCGGCGGGGTGGCGGCATGAGCGGCTGGCTGGCCGGCATCACCTCCACCGAGGGCACGCCGCCCCATGGCCTCGCCTGGGTGGCGATCGGGCTGGTCGGCCTGTGCGGTGCGCTGCTGGTGTGGACCGCCGCCACCGTCCAGCTCGATCCGGCCCGGCAGGCGGTGCTGGCGATCGGCACGATGGTGGTGTTCCTGCTGTGCAACCGGGTGCCGGGGCGGCCGATGACGCTGTTCCTGATGGTGCTCTCCTCGGCGGTGTCGATCCGCTACATCCTGTGGCGCTTCACCGAGACGCTGGATTTCGCCACCCCGTTCCAGGGCCTGCTGGGCACCGGTCTGGCGCTGGCCGAGCTGTATGCCATCCTGGTGCTGGCGCTGGGCTACGTGCAGACGGTCTGGCCGCTGGAGCGCAAGCCGGTGCCGCTGCCGGCCGATCCGGCCGAATGGCCGACGGTGGACGTGTTCGTGCCCACCTACAACGAGGACCTGGCGATCGTGCGCGCCACCGTGCTGGCGGCGATGACGATCGACTGGCCGCGCGACAAGCTGCGGGTGTACATCCTGGATGACGGGCGTCGGCGCGCCTTCCGCGACTTCGCCGCCGAAGCCGGCTGCGGCTACATCATCCGCCCCGACAACAACCACGCCAAGGCCGGCAACCTCAACCACGCGATGGGCGTGACCGACGGCGCGTTCATCGCCATCTTCGACTGCGACCACGTGCCGACCCGCGCCTTCCTGCAGATGACCATGGGCTGGATGGTGCGTGATGCGAGACTGGCGCTGGTGCAGACACCGCATCATTTCTATTCGCCCGATCCGTTCCAGCGCAACCTCGCCGCCGGCACCCGGGTGCCGGCCGAGGGCAACATGTTCTACGGCCTGATCCAGGACGGCAACGATTTCTGGGACGCCGCGTTCTTCTGCGGCTCCTGCGCCGTGCTGCGCCGCACCGCCCTCGAGAGCATCGGCGGGGTCGCCATCGAGACGGTGACCGAGGATGCCCATACGGCGCTGAAAATGCATCGCAAGGGCTGGAAGTCCGCCTATCTGCGCATCCCGCTGGCGGCCGGGCTGGCGACCGAGCGGCTGGTGCTGCATATCGGCCAGCGCATGCGCTGGGCGCGCGGTATGCTGCAGATCCTGCGCCTCGACAACCCCGCCCTCGGCCCCGGGCTGAGTTTCGGCCAGCGGGTCTGCTACCTGAACGCGATGATGCACTTCTTTTTTTCGCTGCCGCGGATGGTGTTCCTGACCTCGCCGCTGGCCTTCCTGTTCCTTGGCGAGAACGTGATCGCCGCCTCGCCGCTGGCCATCGTCGCCTATGCCTTCCCGCACATCTTCCACTCGGTGGCAACCAATGCGCGGCTGCAGGGGCACTGGCGGCATTCGTTCTGGAGCGAGATCTATGAAACCGTGCTGGCGCTGTTCCTGGTGCGGGTGACCGTCGCCACCATGCTCAGTCCGCGCAAGGGCAAGTTCAACGTGACCGACAAGGGCGGCATCCTGGGCAGGGGCTATTTCGACACCGGCGCGGTGTATCCCAACCTGATCCTGACCGCGGTGCTGGCGGCCGGGCTGCTGCGCGGACTGTACGGCATCACCTTCCAGCACCCGGACACGCTGCAGTTCCAGGCGCTGCTGCTGAACTCGGTGTGGGTCAGTTTCAGCCTGCTGATCGTGCTGGGGGCGCTGGCGGTGGGGCGGGAGACGCGGCAGGTGCGGCGCAACGCCCGGGTGCGGGCGCGGGTTCCGGTGACCGTGCTGCTGGCGGACGGGCGGGCGGCGCACGGCACCAGCAACAACCTCTCGCTCGGCGGCGCCGGGCTGATCGTTGAGCAACTGGAGGGCGTGCCGCCCGATACCCCGGTGGAACTGGAGTTTATGCTCGGCACCGAACGGCTGCTGGTGCCCGCGCTCATCCAACGCTGGTCGAGCCGCTACCTGCAGGTTGGCTGGCGGTTGGACAGCATCGAGGCGGAGAGCCGGGTGGTACAACTGGTGTTCGGGCGGGCCGATGCGTGGCTGGACTGGGACCGTTTTCCGCCCGACCGGCCGCTGGCCAGTCTGTTGGAGGTGCTGGTGAGCATCCGCGGGCTGTTCCGGCCGAAGGGGCAGTTGCTCGCGGTGTCCGAACTGCCGGCGATGGCGATGGCGGCCTCCCGGCCGGTGGCCGAAGGCACGCTGGCGCGGCAAAGCCTTGTGCTGGCGCCGCGCGGGGCGGCACCGGTGGCGAAGCCGGGCAGGCAGGGCAAGGCCGCGGCAGTACTGGCGTTGGCGCTGCTGCTGCCGGTGGCGGCGGAGGCCCAGATTCCGATTCCGGGCCAGTTCCTGGCCCAGCCGCCGGTCCAGCCGCCGGCCCGGCCAGCTTCGCGGGTGCCGGCGCCGGCACCGTTGGCGGTCCCCGCCGCCGCGCAGCCGGTGGTTCGCCCCTATGCGTCGCCGGTGCCGCAACTGCCGTCGCTGCCACCGCCCGCCGGGCCGACGGCCATGCCGGTCGCCGCACCGGTGGCTTCGCCGCCGCCCCTCCCCTCCGGCGCCCCCCCTTCCCTCACACTTTCGCCGCTGCCGCCGGTCGGACCGGAGGGGCGCCGGGTGTTGCTGACCATGGGGGACCTCGCGGCCACGGAAGCGTCGCGCGGGGAGCGCGCCGCCGCCGCGATGACCATGCGCGGCACCAGCGTCATCCAGGGAGTGCTGTTCGGCATTCGCGGCGACGAGGTGGTGACCGATGCGCGCCTGTCGCTCAGCGGGGCGATGTCGCCGTCGCTGATCCCGGAGCTGTCGGCAGTCACGGTGACGCTGAACGAACAGTATGTCGGCACCATCCAGGCCGAGCGCGACCGGCCGCAGTTCGGGCCGCTGGAAATGCCGGTCAACCCGGTGTTCTTCCAGGACCGCAACCGGCTGAACTTCCGCTTCAGCGGGCGCTACACGCAGGAGTGCAACGACCCGCTGAGCGGGCTGCTGTGGGCGACCGTGTCGGAGCGCTCGACGCTGACGCTGACCATCGCCCGGCTGCCGCCGCAACGCGACCTCGCCCGGCTGCCGCTGCCGTTGTTCGACCCGAACCTGCGCACCCGGCTGGTGCTGCCCTTCGTGCTGCCGGCACAGGCCGGCAACGAGACCCTGCAGGCGGCGGCGATCGTCGCCTCGTGGTTCGGCATGCTGGCGGATTTCCGCGGCGTGTCATTTCCGGTGTCCAACGAGCCGCCGGCGGACGGCAACGCCGTGCTGGTGGTGAGCGGCCGCGACGGGCCGGCGGGGCTCGCCTTGCCGCCGATCAGCGGGCCGACCCTGCTGGAAATGCCCAACCCGAACGATCCGCTGGCCACCCTGCTGGTAGTGGCGGGCCGCACGCCGGCGGAGACGATCGCAGCGGCGAGCGCGCTCGCGGTAGGGGCACAGGTGCTGTCCGGCGGGTCGATGACGGTGCAGGCGCCGGCGCTGCCGGTGCGCAAGCCGTACGACGCGCCGCGCTGGATCGCCACCGACCGGCCGGTGCGGTTCGGCGAGCTGGTGGATGCCGGCACCCTGCAGGGCACCGGCTACGTGCCGGGCACCTTCCACGTGCCGTTCCGCACCGCACCCGACCTGTACACCTGGCGGAGCCGGCCCTATGCCGCCGGCATCAACTTCCGCTCCCCGCCCGGGCCGGTCATCGATACCGGGCCGTCGCGGCTCGATGTGGCGATGAACGGGCTGTTCCTGAAAAGCTACTCGCTGGCGCCGGAGGAGCGGCCGTGGGACTGGGTCGCGCGGCAGCTCGGCTTCGCGGTGCCGCAGTATCGCGATGTCACCCCGGTGCCGCCGTGGTCGGTGTTCGGCCAGAACGACCTGCAGCTTTATTTCGACGCCAGGCCGCTGCACCGCGGCGACTGCGTGGCCATCCCCGAGGACATCCACCTGGCGGTGGACCCGGATTCCACCATCGATTTCAGCAACGCCTACCACTTCACCACGCTGCCGAACCTGGCGTTCTTCGTCGATTCGGGATTCCCGTTCACCCGGCTGGCCGACCTGTCGGAAACCGCGGTGGTGCTGGCGGACCGGCCCGGCACGGTTGAGCTGTCCGCCTTCCTGGGGCTGATGGGGCGGATCGGCGGGTTGACCGGCACGCCGGTGCTAGGGGTCAGCGTGCTGCGGGCCGGCGAGGCGGGCGCGATCGCCGACAAGGACCTGCTGGTGATCGGCACGCTGGCGCATATGGGCGGGGCGGCCGAACTGCTGCGCGAAAGCCCGTACCGGCTGGAGGGCAACGCCCTGCGGGTGCAGTTGCCGGCGCCGATGCAAGGGGTGTGGCGGCTGTTCGGCGACCGCACCGCCGATGCGCGCCGGGCCGCCGCGGCGGCGCTGGCGGCGCCGCTGGGCGGCGGCGGGGCGGCGATGATCGGGGCGGCGGCGCCGGCCCGCAACGGCCGCTCGCTGGTGGCCCTGCTGGCGGGCGAGCCGCAGGGCCTTGATGCCATGGTGGCGGCGCTGGGCGATAGCCGGCTGGTGCCCGACATCCAGGGCGACCTGACCCTGCTGGCCGGCGGGCACGTGACCTCGTGGCGGACCGGGCCGGGCTACACCGTCGGTTTCATCCCGCCCTGGCTGTGGCCGGACTGGCTGCTGCGCGACGATCCGCTGTGGATCCTCGGACTGATGGTGATTTCGGCCGGGCTGCTCGGGATGGCGCTGCTGCGCGTGCTCGTGTGGAGCGCGGCGCGGCGGATCGGCTGGCGGCGGAAGGAGTAGGAGAACGCCATGCGTGCATCAGCGGCTTTCATCACCCTCGCCGCGCTGGCCGCCGCTGTCCCGGCCGGCGCCCAGGCGCCCGGTGGTCAGGTCGGCGCACCGCCGCCGGGCGCCGCCGCCGATGCCGCCAAGGTGCTGATGGACCAGGCGAATTACTGGATGTCGCAGAACCAGCCCGAGCAGGCGGAGCGCGCCCTGGCGCGGCTGCTGCGGCTGGACCCGCGCAACCCCGACGCGCTGGCGTTGCAGGCGCAGTTGCAGGCCGGCCGGGGCGACCGCACCGGGGCGCAGGCCAGCATGGCGCTGCTGCGCCAAACGCGGCCGGACGATCCGCGGCTGCCGGCGATCGAGCAGACGCTGCGGGCCGGGGCGATTGACCCATCGGGCCTGGCCCAGGCGCGCCAGCTCGCCAGCGAAGGCCGCACGGCGGAGGCGGTGGCGCGCTATCAGCAGCTTTTCCACGGCAGCCCGCCGCCCGGCCCGCTGGCGGTGGAATACTACCAGACGCTGGCCGGCACCCCCGGCGGCTGGGACCCGGCCCGCGAGGCGCTTGGCCAGCTTGCGGCCAACCAGCAGGACCCGCGGGCGCAACTGGCCTATGCCGAACTGCTGACCTACCGGGCGCCGACCCGCACCGACGGCATCGCCCGGCTGGCCGCGCTGGCGCAGGGCAGCGCGGTGGCAGCCGCCGCCACCAAGGCATGGCGGCAGGCGCTGGAATGGCTGCCGGTGGATACGCCCAGCATCCCGGCCTACCAGGCCTATCTCGACCGCCATCCCGACGACGGCATCGCGCAGCGGCTGCAGGCCGCGCGCAACCCGCCGCGCACCCCGGCCGACGAGGCGGCGCAGCGGCGCAGCGGCGGGTTCGCCGCCCTGAACGCCGGCCGTCTGGGCGAGGCGGAAACCGCCTTCCGCGCCGCCCTGGAAGTGAACCCGGCGGACAGCGATGCATTGGGCGGACTCGGGCTGGTGCGGTTGCGCCAGGGCCGCACCGACGACGCACGCGAATTGCTGGGCCGCGCCATCGCCGCCGACCCGTCCAGCCGCGCCCGCTGGGAGCAGGCATTGGCCGGGGCGAGCGCGGGCGAGGATTACGCGCGCGCCCGCACCATGATCGAACGCGGCCAGTACGGCCCGGCCGCGCAGTTGCTGCGCGGCATCATCGCCCGCGGCGGCGGCGTCGCCGGCGCGCAGGGCATGCTGGCCGATGTGCAGGCGCGCAGCGGCGACCTGCCGGGGGCGGAGGCGAGCTATCGGGCGGCGCTGGAGCGCCAGCCGGGCAATGCCGACCTGCTGGTGGGGCTGGCGCAGGTGCTGACCCGGCAGGGGCGTGACGCCGAGGCCGAGGCGGTGCTGGCCCGCGCCGAGGGCGCCGGCAACCGCCCGGCGGTGGCACGCCTGCGGGCGGATCAGTTGCGCCAGCGCGCCGCCACCCTGGCCGATCCGATGCAGAAAGTGGCGCTGCTGCGCGCCGCCAGCGAGGCCGATCCGTCCGACCCCTGGATCAGGCTCGACCTGGCGCGGGCACTGAGCGCGAGCGGCCAGAAGATCGAGGCGCGCAGCCTGATGGCGGGGCTGGCGGACAGCCGCGCGACCGACTCGCTGCGCGCCGCGGCGCTGTTCGCCGCCGAGGACGGGCGGCCCGAAGACGCCGCCGCCATCATCCGCCGGCTGCCGGCGGCGGCACGCGGGCCGGAGATGCAGGGGCTGCTGGCGCAGGCGCAGGTGCAGGCCGACATCCGCAACGCCATGGCCCTGGCCGCCACCAGCCCGCTGGCGGCACGGCAGAAGCTGCTGACGCTGGCCGCCGCCCCCGACCCGGATGGCGGTCGCGGCGTGGCGATCGTGCGCGCCTTCGTGGAGCTGCACGACCCGGCCGGGGCGCGCGAGGCGGTGGCCACCGCCATGGCGGCCACCGGCCATCCGACGGCGGCGCAGCGGCTGGCCTATGCCGGCGCCTTGCTGTCCGCCGGCGACGAGGCGGGGGCGCGGGCGATGGCCGCGGCGGTGCAGGGCGCCGGCGGGCTGACGCCGGAGCAGCAGGCGTCGCTGGAGCGGCTGCGCGCCGGCATCGCGGTGCGCAACTCCGACACGCTGAACACCGAGAAGCGGCCGGCCGATGCCTATGACCAGCTGGCGCCGGCGCTGGCGCAGAACCCGGACGACCCGGCGCTGAACCTGGCGCTGGCGCGGCTGTACCAGGGCGCGCAGGACCCGGGCAAGGCACTGACCATCAACCTGGCGGTGCTGTCGCGCGATCCGACCGACATGGCGGCGCGGCGGGCGGCCGTGGGGGCGGCGATCCAGGCGCGCAGGTTCGACCTCGCCGGGAAGCTGGTGCGCGATGGCACGCAATTGTTTCCCAACGATCCGCAGGTCTGGATGATGGCGGCCGATCTGGCGCGGGCGCAAGGCAACGACCGCCGCGCGTTGCAGGACCTGCACACGGCGCGGGAGTTGCGCGCGCAGCAACTGGGCACCGACATGCCGCTGACCTCCCGGCAGTGGGTGGAAACCGCGGCGCTGCTGCCCGGCAGCAATCCGTTCCGCCGCAACCAGGCCACGACGGAAGCGGATGCCGGCATCTCCCCCCTGACAGGGATGCCCGGCCAGCCGCCGCCGGATGCGACGCTGGCCGACATCGACCGCCAGGTGGTCGGTCTGCAGGACGAACTGGCGCCGAAGCTGACGCTCGGTCCGGGCCTGCGCATGCGCACCGGCACCACCGGGCTGGACCAGCTTACCGAGGTGTCGGCCGCGGCGGAGCTGATGGTGATGCCGTTCGGGCGCGGCCAGGCGACCATCGCGACGACGCCGACCTTCCTCTCGGCCGGCTCGGTGCCGCTGACTCCCACCGAACAGGCCAGCTTCGGCACGGCGGCGTTCGGCGCCAAGCCGCCACCGCCGAGCCAGCAGGCCGAGGGGGTGGGCTTCGATGTCGCCTATAAGCTCGACTGGCTGCGCGCCGATATCGGCAGCAGCCCGGTGGGGTTCCCGATCCAGAACATCATCGGCGGGCTTGAGTTGTCGCCGGCGCTGAGCGACTCGCTGCGGCTGCGGCTGCGCGGCGAGCGCCGGGCGGTGACGGATTCGGTGCTGTCCTATGCCGGCACGCACGACACCACCAACAACACGCTGTGGGGCGGGGTAACCCGCACCGCCGGGCATACGCAGCTGGAGCTGACCGCAGGGGAGGCGAATTTCTATGCCGGCGGCGGCTTTGCCACGCTCCAGGGCATCAACGTGCAGACCAACCAGGAAATCGAGATGGGCGCCGGCGGCGGCTATCCGGTGTGGCGCAGTGGCGGCGAGGAAGTGCGGCTCGGGCTCGACCTGGTGTATTTCGGCTACAGCAAGAACCTGCGCTATTTCTCGCTCGGCCAGGGCGGCTATTTCAGCCCGCAGAGCTATTTCGCCGCCCTGGTGCCGATTTCCTACAGCTCAAAGGGCGAGGTGTGGAACTGGTCCGTCGGCGGGGCGATCGGCTATCAGACCTACCATGAAAACGCCTCGCCGGTGTTCCCCAACAATCCGACGCTGCAGGCCACGCTGGTGGAGCAGGGTGGCGGGCCAACCGGACTGACCATGTATCCGAGCAGCAATTCCTCCGGCATCAGCGGCACCGCGCAGGCAAAGGTGGAGTACCGGGTCAACCCGGCACTGCAGCTGGGGGCGGGCGCGGCCTACCAGCACGCCGGCAACTGGAGCCAGTTCGTGGGCACGCTGTATGCCCGCTACATCTTCAATGGAGATTTGTAGTGACGCTGTTTCTGCGGGCGCTGGCGGCGGAGATCGACGGGCAGGCCGGGGCGGCCGGACGGGATGCGTTGCTGCGCGCGGTGGGGCGGCAGATGGCGCGGCTGGCGCCGCTGGCGGCGGTGACCTCGCTGGAAGCGCTGGAGGCGGAGATGAACGCGGCGCTGGACTGCATGGGCTGGGGGCGAACCCGGCTGTCGCTGCATGAGGCGGAGCGGGCGCTGGTGTTCACCCATGCCGGGGTGCCGCGGGTGGGGGGCCTCGGCGAACCGCCGGGGCTGTGGCTGGCGGCGGCGCTGGAGGGTTTGTACGAGGCGTGGATGGAGGCGCAGCCGGGGGCGGATGCAGGCGTCGGGGCGCGGCGGCTGGCGGGCGGGACGGGGGATGAGGTGGTGATCCGGTACGCGCGGGGATAAGGGGCCGTCAGGCGCCGCGCAGGGCGTGCCTCCGCAATCAACAGTGGCGTGCGATCGGGCGCGGGGTAAAGTGACCACGGGCTGAAGGAGACATCCGATGGACTGGGAAGAATACCTGCGCCAGATGGGCGGGCACATGCGGGCGCTCGGCAAAGCGGCGCCCGGTGCGCTGGACGGCTTCCGCAGCCTTGATGCGGCCGCTTTCAAGACGCAGCATCTGGACGCCAAGACCACCGAGCTGATCGCGCTGGCGGTGGCGGTAAGCCAGGGATGCGACGGCTGCATCGGCGTGCACGCGCTGCGCGCCGCCAAGGTCGGCGCCACCCAGGAGGAAGTCGCCGAGGCGCTGGGGGTGGCGGTGGCGATCAGTGCCGGCTCGGCGCTGGTCTTTGCCGGCCGGGCCATGGAAGCGGTGGTCAACGCCCACGCGCCCAGGCAGCACGCCATCGACTGAGAGTTTGAAAAGGAATGCCCGCAAGCCGCCGGACGATGACGGAAAACTCAATGATGTCAGCGGGCGTTCTTTTTCAGGTTCGATTGTTTTTCAAGCTCTGAGCGGTGGCGGGGCCGCAACGACGGGGGCTGGCATACGGCCAGCCACTCGAAGCCGCGGGGCTGGAGGACTGGGCGTGCCGCGCAGTGGGGCTGTTCCTGCACGGCGCCCAGTCCTCATGCGCCGCCGGCGGGTCGGCCACGCAGCGGGCGCCGGCGGATATTCAGGGATCCGACCGGCGCTGTGCAACTACCTGGGAACCGGGGCAGGATTTTGCGAGATAGGCGAGATATTCCTCGCGCTGGATTGAGTAGGCATCCTGCGCCTGGTGGTCCGGTACATCGCCGGCATAGCGCAGGCTGGCCGCCGAGGCGCTGAGATCGAGCACCAGATCGGCAGTGGCGAGCGTGGTGGAAATCATGCTCAGCAGGTACCAGCCCCCGACGATGAAGCCGGAGATCGCGCCGGCGGCGACCGCATTGGTCGGGCCAACCAGGGGCAGCACGAGATACTGGCCCGCCGGCAGACCGGCATCGCACAGCGCGGCGCCGAATTCGATGTTCCGGCGATGAATGCCCAGGCGGCTGGCGAGGTCGAAAATCCCGCCGATGCCGAGCGTGGAGTTGATGACCAGGCGATAAATGGAATCCGCCGCCGCCGGGCGGTTGCCGGCGAGCCAATGGGCGACGATGAATTCGGGCTCGGTCAGGTTTTCGTAGACGTTGCTGCCGGCCACGCGCAACGTATCGGGAACCCAGGTATCGGCGAAGCGACCCACCGGGTCGATGACGTAATAGACTGCGTTGTCGTTGAAGGTGAACATCGCCCGGTTGAGCGGTTCGAGGGGGTCGGCGCGCGCCGGGTTGGCCGCGGCCAGCGCGAGCGTGATCGCAAGAGCAAGGCTCACATGCTTTTCCATGCGGCATGATCGCATGCCTCGGGGAGGCCTGCGAGGCATGGCAAACGTATCGGGTTCCAAGGGCCAAAGCCCTTGGTGGGTCCAGGGCGACGCCCTGGTGGGGTTCGGGGCAACGCCCCGACAGGATCAGGGCAGGATGCAAGCCAACCATTCCCATCTCTGGCCGGGGGTTCCGCTGGCCCTGGGGTCCGCGCTGGCATTCGGCGCGTCGACTCCGTTGTCCAAGCTGCTGCTGGCATCGCTGGACCCGCAATTGCTCGCGGGGCTGCTTTATCTGGGAGCAGGCATCGGGCTTGCCGGGGTTCACCTCGCCCGCGCGGCGCTGGACATGCCGGCCCAGGATGCCCCTTTGCGCCGAGCCGATCTGCCGTGGCTCGGGGCTGTCATCGGGTTCGGCGGCATCATCGGGCCGCTGCTGCTCATGCTCGGTCTCTGCCGCACCCCGGCGGCATCGGCGTCGCTGCTGCTCAATCTGGAATCGCTGGCCACCATGGGGCTGGCCTGGATCGTATTCCGGGAAAACGTTGACCGGCGGCTGCTGCTCGGCGCGTTCGCCATCCTGGCGGGCGCCGTTCTCCTGTCGTGGCAGGGACACGGCATCACGATCGACGGCGGCGCGGTGCTGATCGCCGGGGCGTGCCTGGCCTGGGGCATCGACAACAACCTGACCCGCAGGCTCTCCGCCGCCAACCCGGTGCTGATCGCCCTGCTCAAGGGACTCGTCGCCGGGACGGTGAACACCGGGGTGGCGCTGTGGTGGGGGGCGGCGCTGCCGTCCGCCGGGGTGCTCGGGGCGGCGGCGCTGGTGGGGTTCATCGGCATCGGTGTGAGCCTGGTTCTGTATGTGCGCGGGCTGCGGCATCTCGGCGCGGCGCGGACCGGGGCGTATTTTTCGCTGGCGCCGTTCATCGGGACGCTGCTGGCGATCATGCTCCTGGGCGAGCCGCTGACGCTCAGGCTCGGTGTTGCCGGCGTGCTGATGGCGGCGGGGCTATGGCTACATCTGGCGGAACGGCACCAGCATGCGCACCAGCATGAGGCGCTGGAACACGAACACAGCCATGTGCACGACGAACATCACCAGCATGCGCATGACGGGCCGGTTACGGAGCCGCATTCGCACTGGCACCGGCATGAACCGGTGCGTCACGCCCATCCGCATTACCCGGATCTGCACCACCGGCACCGGCATCCATGACGGTGCGTCGCCCCCTCCCCGCCACCGCGTCAGAACGGAATTTCCACCTCCAGCCGCCAGCGCAGCGTGCCCGCAGCGGTGGCCGGGGTGGCGCCGAACAGCCAGCCGATTTCGTATTTCAGCTTGCCGGCATTGCCGAGACCAAGTTGATTCAGGGGCACAGCGCCGACCGCGACCGGCCCGGCCAGCAGTTGCTGGCGCGACAGGCCCGGCATGGCGCCCAGCGCGCCGGTGTCGCCGTAGATCTCCACCGCCGGCGACAACGGCGCCCACAGGTTCCAGCGGCTCTGCCAGGCGTAGCTGACATCCAGGCCCTGGCTGGTCTGGTCCGGCCCAAGCTGGCGGGTGAAGAACAGGTTCATCATATGCGTGGTGCGGCCGATATCCTTGCCGATCACCGGGCCGAAGGTGATCTGGTTGGACGCGGCGGCGGCGCCGCGCGTGGTGGATTGGCCATACTCGACATAGAAGCCGAGATCGGCGAACTGCTCGCCCGGCTCGGTGAGCTGGAACATGTTTTCGGTGACGACCTGCGTCAGCAGGGTCGGCTGGCCGGGGCCCGGTTGGCGGTCGAAGCCGAATTCGATTTCGGTGTGCCACCATGCCGTCGGGCCGGTGCCGAATTCCGCCGTGTAGCTGGTCGCCCCGGACTGCGCCGGGCGGTGATCGAACGCGGCGGCGCCGTTGGTTTCGATTTCCAGCTCGCCGAGGTCGATCTCGTAGGGCGACACCACGCGGTAGTCGGCCCGCGCCGGCACGGCCGCCAGCAGCGCCAGAGCCGCGGCCAGGGCGCGGATCAGCCGGGTCATTTCGCTACAAGCACACCTTTGGCAGTGTCCTGATGGAAGTCGCCAAAGAATTTGTACTCCCCGGGGTCGAGCGGGCCAAGGAACACGGTGATGGTCTGACCCGACGGCACCAGCTTTTCGCGGTTGAGGGCAACGCTCTCGAACTCCTCGGCGGTATCGTCGGTGTTCTGCACCCGCAGGCGGAATTTGACATGCGCCGGCACCTCGATACGGCCCGGCTCGAAACGGTGCTGGTGGACCACCAGCGTTGGCAGGTCGTCGGCGCGGGCCGGCTGCCCCCCCAGCAGCAGCGCGGCCAGCAGCACGGCGCCGGCAAGCGGGCGCACGCGCGGGCGGCCGGCGAGGCGGGAAAACCCCGCCAGCAGCAGCAGCGTGCCGCTCCAGGCCGCGAACTGGATGCCGGACGGCCGGGCGGAATAGCCGATCAGGGCACGCAGGCCGCGCCCGGCGATGCTGTCATCGGCAAGGACGGCGCTGGTGTCCCACAGGTGCTCACCCCAGCCCGGCAGCAGATCGGCGGCATGCAACTGGGCCGCCGCCTGCCCCGCCATGCCGGCGGCGAGCAACGCGATCAGCGCATTGGTGACGCGGAACAGGTGGCGCAGCGGGATGGCGACCAGCCCGCGATACAGCAGCCAGGACAGCAACCCGGCGAGGCCCAGCCCGGCGGCGCCGCCGGCGGCGAGCGACAGCGCGGCGGTCTGCGAGCCGGCGGCGATGCCGAACAGGAACAGCACCACCTCCGCCCCCTCGCGCATTACGGCAATGGCGACGACGGCCGCCAGGGCGGCGAGTGAGCGCTCGCCGAGCCGCACCTCCTGCCCGACCTGCCGGAGTTCGGCGGCCATGGAACGGGCGTGCTGCGACATCCACACGATGTGCCAGCTCAGCATCACCACCGCGAAGCCCAGAACCGCAGCGGTGAACACTTCCTGGCCGGCGCCCTGGAACGCATCGGACAGGGTCGCGGCGAACGCGGCCACCAGGCTGGCCCCGGCAGCCCCCGCGGCGATGCCGGCAGCGATCCAACGTCCCCGGCCGGCGACCCCCTCGGTGGCCGCGAGGACGATGCCGATGATCAGCCCCGCTTCCATGGCTTCGCGGAAGACGATGATCATGCTGACGAACATGCTGGCCTATCCTCCGGCGGGCATTTGCGACCGCTTTGCACTCGCGAATTGTTGCACGTGGGCGTGAGGTGGTGCAAGCGAGGGGCTGTATTCGCCGGTTGCGCTGGAACGGCCGGATCTCATCGGCTATTTGGTTTGAATACGAAATATTATGGTGCCTGCGCGTCAATGGTGGCAATCAATAAGAAATAGCGGCGCGCCGGTTCGCGGCAACCACGCGCGCTGCTGGCGCATTGCCCGCCATGCACCCCGCCGCTAGGCTTCCGGCACGCCTTTGCCCGGAGCCCACATGGCCGCGATCACCAAGCACGTCTTCTACGTCAACCGGCTCACCCATCCGGTGTTTGCCGACCTGCTCGGCGCCCGGGACGACATCCGGTTGGACAGGCTGGAGAACGACACCGCACAGACCGGGATCGACGTGGTGCTGTCGCGCGCCCATGCCTACCAGATCGGCGCCTCGCGTGACGAGATTCCGCGGCATCTGCACGGCACCGCGGCGCTGCTCGCCGGTGCGCCGGATATGCTGGTGATGTCCAGCAGCGGCGCGGGGTATGACACGATCGATGTGGATGCCTGCACCGCTGCCGGCGTGCTGGCGGTAAATCAGGCCGGCGGCAACCGCGAGGCGGTGGCCGAACATGTGCTCGGCATGATGCTGCTGCTGTCCAAGCGCGCCATCCAGGCCGACCGGCACATGCGGCGCGAGGCCGGGATCAGCCGCATCGCCTATACCGGCAACAACATCCATGGCAAGACGGTGGGAATTGTCGGGCTGGGCAATACCGGCTCGCGGCTGGCCGAGTTGTGCAGCGGGCTGTTCGCCATGCCGGTGCTGGCCTGCGACCCCTATCTCAGCGCCGAGCAGATCGCCGCGCACGGGGCCGAGAAGGTCGGGCTGGATCAGTTGCTGCATCGTGCCGACTTCGTTTCCCTGCATTGCCCACGCAGCATCGAGACGCTGGGCATGATCGGGCTGCGCGAGTTCGGGCTGATGAAGCCGACGGCCTGGTTCTTCAACGCCGCCCGCGGCGGCCTGCACGACGAAATGGCGCTGGAAGCGGCGCTGGCGAGCGGGGCGATCGCCGGCGCCGGGCTGGATGTGTGGGCGGTCGAGCCGCCGCCGCCCGAGCATCCGCTGCTGCGCTTCGACAACGTCATCGCCACCCCGCACATCGCCGGCGTCACCGCGGAATCGCGCGAGATGACCGCCCGCATGGCGGCCGAGCAGGTGCTCGATATCCTCGACGGCCGGCGCCCGCCGCGGCTGCTGAACCCGGAGGTCTGGCCCGCCTATGCGGAACGGTTTTTCCGCATCTTCGGCTTCCAGCCGGGGTAGCGTCCGGTTGGAACGCCGCGGTTGACATGCTAGCAACCAGGGGGCGGAAACAGGGAGCGATCGAAATGCGCCAGGAATACGCCCATGTTATGCGCGGGTTGCTTGCTGCAGTCGTTCTTTCGGCGTTGTTCAGCAGCGCGGCGATCGCCGGCACCGAGGATTTTGTTGAGGGAGCGGCCGCCTATCGCCGGGGCGATTATGCCGATGCCATGCGGCTGCTGACGCCATTGGCGGAACAAGGCAATGCCGTGGCGCAATTCGACATCGGGACGATGTACTACAAGGGACACGGCGTCGAGCAGGACTACGCCGCGGCGGCCGGCTGGTATATGGCGGCGGCGGAAAGCGGCTTTGCGCCGGCGGAGGCCAATCTCGGGCGGATGTATTCCCTGGGTTATGGCGTCGAGCGGAATTACCGGCTGGCGGTGACCTGGTTCACCAAGGCGGCGGAACGCGGCAATGCGGAGGCACAGGCCGAACTCGGCAGAATGTATTACGAGGGCCTCGGCGTGGAGCAGGACGACAAGCTGGCCCTGAAATGGTTCACGCTGGCGGCGGAACGGGGTGACGCGGCGGCGCAGGCCGGTCTCGGGGGCATGTATTCCGGCGGTCACGGGGTGGCGCAGGATTTTGCCCTCGCAGTCAAATGGTTCACAGAGGCGGCCGAACAGGGGGATGCGGGGGCGCAATTCAATCTCGGCCGGCTGTACGACAACGGCGAGGGCGTTGCGCAGGACTACCGGGTGGCAGTGAAATGGTATGCGAAAGCCGCGGAGCAAGGCAACGCCGCGGCGCAGAACAGTCTCGGGACGATGTTCGAGAAGGGGCATGGCGTGGCGCAGGACTACAAATGGGCGGCGCGCTGGTATGCGGCGGCGGCGAAGCAGGGCGAGGCGATGGCCCAGTTCAATATGGGCAATATGTATTATGTCGGCCTTGGAGTGCTGCAGAATTACAAGCGGGCGCATATGTGGCTGAATATCGCGGCGACGCAGGGAATTGACAGTGCGGCGGCGAACCGCAACGCGGTCGAAGCGAAGATGTCGATCAGCCAGATCGAAACGGCGCAGGCTATGGCGCAGCGGTGTTTGGGGTCTAATTACAAGCAGTGTGATGATTGAGGGGGCGTGGCTCAATTTTGGTATTGATTTAGGCTCATACTTGGTTGCAGGGCGGAAGCAATCGTCCTAGAATTAATTTGTTATACCCTGTTCACGCGATAATTCGGTATTCCGTTGGGTTTGTGATACGGAAATTGTCGGCTCCTCGCTATCTTGTGTGGATGGGAACGGGCTTATGCCGGCAGGCTGAGGTCGAGCTTTCCGGCAAGGAGAACAGCCGGACCCGCGAACCGTTGGAACCGCCGCCATCCGCGGTGATCATCAACCGCCCGGCAGTCGGATACCGCTCCCGGCCCATCACATCCAGCCAGCGGCGGATCGAGTTGACCGAGAACTGCGCTGTGTCGTTATCGATGCCGACACTCACGCAGCCAGCGTTGGCCGCAATGTCGTCGACACCGTACGGCACAACCTTGCCAGGCCCGGCATCGACGAAATCATGAACCTTGACCTGGTCGGGACAGCCTTGCGGCCGGTAGTCGCTGCCAACGTTCTTGTAGGGACCTATCAACTCCTTCTTCCTGGTGTCGATCGAAATCACCGGCTGACCCGCCGCCTGGGTTGCGATAACGGCTGCGTTGATATGCTCGAACTGAGCGTCGCGATCGGGATTGCGGCTGCCTTCGAGGGTCTTGCGGTTGACCTGGCGGCGATAGCCGACGATGTCCAGCAACCTGGGGATGCTGCTCTTGCCGATCTGGTGACCGATCTCGCACAGCGCTGCAGCCAGCTTCGCGTGGCTCTTCGAAACCCACAGTAGCGGCCGCATCGGATCGCCCATCGTCGCCGGCTCCACCAACCGACGCAGATCATCGAGCAATTTCGGGTCGGTGGCGGTCAGCGCATGCCTGCCGCTGCCGGGCCGTCGCACTTCTCCAGACAGTCCGCCAGGGTCGTCGAGGTCTTTCAGACCACGGCCAATCGTGCTGCGCGCAATCCCCGTGGCCCGCGAAGCTGCGCTGATCCCGCCATGCCCGGCCGTTCGCGCCGCCGCCGCCGCGAACAGCCGACGACCACGTTCGTTCAGACTGCGACGAACCGCCGCATAGCGCTCGCCAATCGCAGATGCATCTGCCATGCGCGGAGTCTACGTGCTCAGCGAACCGCGCCGGAATCCCCTGTTCGCGCCAAGGCGCGCATCGACGGGGTGATTCGGGGATTGTTGGGCGCCGCCTAAACTGCGGCTTTCAGCCAGTTATTGGGGGGAACTGTCAAAGTCCGATTTGACAGTTCCCGCGCCAACCACGCCGCGTGCCCGGTTTTCCTTGACTTTCCCGCCCCCTTCCCCCATCTACCGTTCTGCGCGCCCTGCTGTGGTTTCGTGCGCTGCCCGCCCGACCAGCTTTCTTGCACCTCGCAAGGGTCCGGGCGCACACCCAGGTAGCCCGCTTTTCCTCAAATGATTGCGCCGGCCCGCGATCCTGTCGATCGCGATGACGCATACCCATTTTGTCCCGAACCATGCGGGCGGGGCGTGCGCCGATACGTATGAAAGACCCCTGATGACGAACTTTACCGACCTCGGCCTGAACGCCGCCCTTCTCAAGGCTGTCGCGACCGAGGGCTACAGCGTGCCCACCCCGATCCAGGTTCAGGCCATCCCGCCCGCCCTCACCGGCCGCGACGTGCAGGGCATCGCCCAGACCGGCACCGGCAAGACCGCCGCCTTCGCCCTGCCCATCCTGCAGCGCCTCGGCGCCAGCAAGAGCCGCCCGGCACCGAAGACCTGCCGCGCCCTGGTGCTCGCCCCTACCCGCGAACTCGCCGGCCAGATCGCCGAGAGCTTCCGCGTCTATGGCCGCCACACCGGCCTGACCGTCGCCCTGGTGTTCGGCGGCGTTCCCAAGCCGCGCCAGAGCCGCCAGCTTGCCGCCGGCGTGGACATCCTGGTGGCCACGCCTGGCCGCCTGCTCGACCACCTGAACGACCGCGCCGTCCGGCTGGACTGCGTGGAAACGCTGGTGCTGGACGAAGCCGACCACATGCTCGACCTCGGCTTCATCATCCCGATCCGGCGCATCGCCGCGCTGACGCCGGCCAAGCGCCAGACCCTGCTGTTCACCGCCACCATGCCGCCGGAAATCGCCAAGCTGGCCGACGGCCTGCTGCGCGACCCCGTCCATGTCGCCGTGGCCGTGGCCGCCACCACCGCCGAGCGGGTCACCCAGCACGTCATGTTCGTCGACACCTCCGCCAAGCGCGGCGCCCTGCGCGACCTGCTGGCCAAGTCCAAGGGCCGCACGCTGGTGTTCACGCGCACCAAGCACGGCGCCGACCGGGTGGTGAAATACCTCGACGAATACGGCGTCCCCTCCGCCGCCATCCACGGCAACAAAAGCCAGGGCCAGCGCGAACGGGCCCTGGCGGACTTCCGCTCCGGCAGCACCCGCGTGCTGGTGGCCACCGACATCGCCGCCCGCGGCATCGATGTGGACGACGTGACCCACGTCATCAACTTCGACCTGCCGAACGTGCCGGAAAGCTATGTCCACCGCATCGGCCGCACCGCCCGCGCCGGCGCTTCGGGCGTGGCCATCAGCCTGTGCGGGCCGGACGAGCGGCCGTTCCTGCGCGGCATCGAAAAGCTGATCCGCGCCAAGGTCCCGGTGCTGCTGGCAGCCTGAAAGCAGGGCCAGGGGTCGGTGGACCCCAGGAACCTTCAGGAATTGGGTTCCAAGGGGCCACTGCCCCCTGGCGGGGTCCAGGGGCAGCGCCCCTGGCCTTCCTTCGCTGCTCTGCGCTAAAGACGCCCCGTCGTTTGGAGTGTCTCCCTTGAGCGATCCCGCCCCCCCCGGCGCCCCGCGCGGCGCCAACAGCTTCCGCAGCGGCCCGGACGGCAACGGCCGGTTCGGCACGTTCGGCGGCCGGTTCGTCGCCGAGACGCTGATGCCGCTCATCCTCGAGGTGGAACAGGCCTACAGCGCGGCCCGTGCCGACCCCGCCTTCCAGGTCGAGCTGGACGCCTACCTGAAAAACTATGTCGGCCGCCCCAGCCCGCTCTGGTTCGCCGAACGGCTGACCCGCCATCTCGGCGGCGCCCGCGTGTACCTCAAGCGCGAGGAGCTGAACCACACCGGCGCGCACAAGATCAATTCCTGCATGGGTCAGATCCTGCTGGCCCGCCGCATGGGCAAAACCCGCATCATTGCCGAAACCGGCGCCGGCCAGCACGGCGTCGCCACCGCCACGGTATGCGCGCTGTTCGGCCTGCCCTGCACCGTCTACATGGGCGCCACCGACGTCGAGCGGCAGAAGCCCAACGTGTTCCGCATGAAGCTGCTCGGCGCCGAGGTGAAATCGGTCACCTCCGGCGCCGCCACGCTGAAGGACGCGATGAACGAGGCGCTGCGCGACTGGGTGGCGAACGTGCGCGACACCTATTACCTGATCGGCACCGTCGCCGGCCCGCACCCCTACCCGGCCATGGTGCGCGACTTCCAGTGCATCATCGGCGAGGAAGCGAAGGTCCAGCTGCAGGAAGCGGAAGGCCGCCTGCCCGATATCGCGGTCGCCGCGATCGGCGGCGGCTCGAACGCCATGGGGCTGTTCCATCCGTTCCTGGACGATGCCGCGGTGAAACTGGTCGGCGTCGAAGCGGCCGGCTACGGGCTCGACAGCGGCAAGCACGCGGCCAGCCTCACCGGCGGGCGGCCCGGCGTGCTGCACGGCAACCGCACCTACCTGCTGCAGGACGATGACGGCCAGATCACCGAGGCGCACAGCATCAGCGCCGGCCTCGACTATCCCGGCATCGGCCCCGAGCATTCCTGGCTGCACGATATCGGCCGGGTGGAGTACGTCTCCGCCACCGACGACGAAGCGCTGGAGGCGTTCCAGCTGCTCACCCGCACCGAGGGCATCATCCCGGCGCTGGAGCCGGCGCACGCGCTCGCGCACGTGGCAAAGATCGCCCCAGCCCTGGCGAAGGACGCGATCATCCTGGTCAATCTGTCCGGCCGCGGCGACAAGGACATCTTCACCGTGGCCGAGCATCTGGGAGTGAAACTGTGAGCAGGATTGCTGCCCGGTTCGAAGCACTGCGGGCGGAAAACCGCGGCGCGCTGATCACCTTCCTGGAAGCCTGGGACCCCGACCCGGCCACCTCCATGGCACTGCTGCGCGGCATGCCGATCGCCGGCGCCGACCTGATCGAAATCGGCTGCCCGTTCACCGACCCGATGGCCGACGGCCCGACCATCCAGCTCGCCGCCAAACGCGCGCTGGCCGCCGGCGGCAGCATGATGAACAGCCTCGCCATGGTGCGCGACTTCCGCCGCGAGGACGACACCACGCCGATCATCCTGATGGGCTACCTCAACCCCATCCTGAGCTACGACCCGCAACGCTTCTGCACCGACGCGGCGGCGGCAGGGGTGGACGGGCTGATCGTGGTGGACCTGCCGCCCGAGGAGGCCGCGCTGCTGGCCCCGCACGCCGCCGCGCGCGGGCTGGACATCATCCGCCTGATCGCCCCCACCACCGACGAGCAACGGCTGCCGCTGGTGCTCGCCGGCAGTTCGGGCTTCGTCTATTACGTCAGCATCACCGGCGTCACCGGCACCCGCACCGCCAGCGCCGCGGAACTCGCCGCCGCCATGCCGATGATCCGCCGCCATACCGATCTGCCGGTTGCCATCGGCTTTGGCGTGCGCAGCCCGGCCCAGGCGGCCGCCGCGGTGCGCGCGGCGGATGGCGCGGTGGTGGCCTCGGCGCTGATCGACACGCTGGCCGGCAGCCTCGACGACCGCGGCCGCGCCGGCCCCGACACGGTCCGCCGTGTGCTCGACCAGGTGCGCGCCCTGGCCGACGGCGTCCGCTCCGCCCGCAAAAGCCTTTAATTTCTTTCTCCCCATTCCTTGCGGAAGGGGGTTCGGGGGCGGGGCAACCCAGCCCCAGGGAGTTTCCGAATGACCTGGCTCACCGAATATGTCCGCCCGAAAATCCGCACCCTGCTCGGCCGCCGCGAGGTGCCCGACAATCTGTGGGTGCAGTGCCCGGCCTGCCAGCAGATGCTGTACCACACCGAACTGGCGAAGAACCTGAAGGTCTGCACCCATTGCGGCCATCACCTGCGCCCGCTGGCCGAGGAGCGGCTCGACTGGACCTTCGATAACGGCGAGTACACCCGCATCGAGCTGCCCAAGGTGCCGGCCGACCCGCTACGCTTCCGCGACACCAAGCGCTACATCGACCGGCTGCGCGACGCCCGCGAAAAGACCGGGCTGGATGACGCCATCGTGGTGGCGCACGGCACCATCGGCGGCCAGAAGGCGGTGGTTGCCGCCATGGCCTTCGAGTTCATCGGCGGCTCGATGGGGGCCGCGGTCGGCGAGGGCTTCGTCGCCGCCGCCCGCCTCGCCATCCTCCAGCAGGCTGGTTTCGTGTGCTACACCGCCTCGGGCGGCGCGCGGATGATGGAGGGCGCGGTCAGCCTGATGCAGTTGCCGCGCACCATCATCGCGCTGGACATGGTGAAGGCGGCCGGCCTGCCCTACATCGCCGTGCTGACCGACCCGACCACCGGCGGCATCAGCGCCAGCTTCGCCATGCTGGGCGACATCCACATCGCCGAACCGAACGCCGAGATCGGCTTTGCCGGCGCGCGCGTCATCGAGCAGACGGTGCGGGAAAAGCTGCCGGAGGGCTTCCAGCGCTCGGAATACCTGCTGGAACACGGCGTGATCGACATGGTGGTGCCCCGCCCGCAGATGGCCGAAACGCTGGCCCGGGTGCTGTCGCTGCTGCGCCGGGCGGAGCTCAGCCAGGCGGCCTGAAGGGCTGGCGGCCGAAGGGCTGGCCGGATGAGCGACAACCCGCCGCAGGGCCGCTTCGCCGCGGTGGTGCAGCGGCTGCACGCGCTGCACCCGCGGCTGATCGACCTCAGCCTGGGGCGGTTGCAGGCGCTGCTGGCGAAGCTGGACCACCCCGAGCGGCGGCTGCCGCCGGTGGTGCATGTGGCCGGCACCAACGGCAAGGGCAGCACCTGCGCCTTCCTGCGCGCGATCGGCGAGGCGGCGGGGGGGCGCGTGCACGTGTTCACCTCGCCGCATCTGGTGCGGTTCAACGAGCGCATCCGCCTGGCCGGGCGCATCGTCGATGACGACACCCTGGCGGCGGCACTGGACGAAGCCGAACAGGCGAATGCCGGCGCGCCGATCACCGTGTTCGAGCTGCTGACCGCCGCGGCGTTCGTGCTGTTCGCCCGCGTTCCGGCCGGGCTGGTGGTGCTGGAGGTCGGCCTGGGCGGACGGCATGACGCGACCAACGTGATCCCCGTGCCGGCCGCCGCCGCCATCACCTCGATCTCGTTCGACCATCGCGACTTCCTCGGCGACACCCTGGCGGCGATCGCCGGCGAGAAGGCCGGGGTGATGAAACCCGGCGGGGTTGTGGTGACCGGCCTGCAGCAGGCGGCGGTGCGCGACGTGCTGCGCGCCGAGGCGGCGCGGGTCGGCGCCCGGCTGCTGGAGCGCGGGCGCGACTGGACGATCATGCCCACCGAAACCGGCCTCGCCTATGCGGACGATGCCGGCCGGATCGACCTGCCGCCGCCGGCGCTGCCCGGGCCGCACCAGATCGACAATGCCGGCATTGCCGTCGCCGCCGCCCGGGCCGGGCTGCATCTGTCCGCCGACGCCATCGCCAGCGGCCTGGCCGCCGCGGTCTGGCCGGCGCGGCTGCAACGCCTGCACGGCCGCCTGGCCGCCGGGTTGCCGGCGGGCTGGGAGCTGTGGCTGGATGGCGGCCACAACCCGGGCGCCGGGCTGGCGCTGGCCGCCCATCTGGCCGCTGACGAGCGCCCCACCCACCTGATCGTGGGCATGAAAGCCGGCAAGGATTCAGCCGATTTCCTGCGCCCGCTGCTGCCCCGCGCCCTATCCGTCCGGGCGGTGGCCGAACCGGGCCAGCACCTCGCCATGCCGGTTGCCGACATCATCGCCGCCTCGGGCGGGGCGGCCCTTCCCGGCCCGACCGTGGCCGCAGCGCTGGCCGCCATTGCGGCCACCGGCCGGCCGGCCCGCGTGCTGATCTGTGGCAGCCTCTACCTTGCCGGCGAGGTGCTGAAAGCGGACGGCACCGAAATCGTCTGAGCGCAGGGATGCCCGAAAAACATCACGACTCATTAAGGATTGTGGCTTACATTGCGTTACAGTGAGCGCCGGGGTTCGCACTCACGCACCTCACACAGGCGAGGACGGTTATGGCTAGCTACAAGTACGATGACGACTACGAAGAAATGCTGGTTGAGTATGAGCAAGACGTTTCCAGGAAAAAGTCCACCACGACAAGAAACCGCCCAGCGTACTGCCCGGAGCTGGCCTGCAATCTCGGGGGAGATAGCGCTGCATATTCGGCGGCGGCACTGACAAACTAACCGGGTGCAGGGGGCTTCGGCCCCCTGCCGGGTTCCAGGGACTGATCCCCGGATTCCACTTTCTCAGCCCAGCGCGCTTTCAACCCACTTCTTCAGCACGCTCTTGGGCGCCGCCCCCACCTTCTGGCTCACCGGCTGGCCGTCCTTGAACAGGATCAGCGTGGGAATGCCGCGAACCGAATAACTATTCGGCGTCGAAGGGTTTTCGTCGATATTCACCTTGGCGACGGTGAGGCGACCGGCGAACTCGGTGGCGATCTCCTCCAGCGCCGGGGCGATCGCCTTGCAGGGCCCGCACCACTCAGCCCAGAAATCGACCAGCACCGCGCCCTTGGCGGCCAGCACGTCGGTCTGGAAGCTGTCGTCGGTGACGGCCTTGGTAATCTCGGTCATGTGTTCCCACCTTTGCGGCGTTTGCGCCAATTAAGTCCCCCGCGGCACGGGTCAACCCGCGCCCGGAGCATGCCGGTCCAGCAGCGAATCGGGAAGCGGCATCACCACTGATACCGCGGTCCAGACCAGGACGCACCGCACCATCCGTCCGGGCAGGGCACCGCGCAGCACTTCGCGGTAGGCCGCCATCTGCCGCAGGTAGAGCACCGGCACGTCCTCCACCCGCGCCGGCGGGCGGCGGTTGGTTTTATAGTCGGCCACCAGCACGCGGTCGGGCAGCACCGCCAGCCGGTCCACCAGCCCGCCCACCACCACGCCGCCAACCACCCCGGTGAGCGGCACCTCGGCGCGCCCCTCCGGACCGAACAGCGGCGCGAGTTCGGAGTCGTTCAGCACCGCCAGCACCTCGTCGACCAGCGTCTGCGGATCGGCGACCGGGCTGCCCGGTCCGGCGATCCAGCGCAGCGCCGCCGCCCGCCGCTCCGCCGGCGGCAGCGCGGGCAGGTGCTGCAGCAGCGCATGCGCCATCTGGCCGCGCCGGAAGCGGGTGCCGCTCATGTCGCGCGCCGCCAGCGGGCTGGCGGCCTGCGGCACCGGCCCCAGTTCCGCCCCCTCGGGCCGGCTCGGCGCGAGCGGGGCGGGCGGCACCGGCTCGTGCGGCGGGGCGGCCGGCATCCAGCCCGGCGCCTGGCCGGCCCAGGACGGCAGCGGCACCGTGGCCCCCTGCCCGGCCCCGGACGCCTCCGGCTCGGGCGGGCGGGTCTGCTTGCAGGCAAAGCGCAGCGCCTCGCCCACCCACGGCAAATCAACCGGCGCCGGGATGACCGGCAGACGGGCGAAGGCGCGGCCGACCAGGTCGTACCAGCAGCCTTCCGGCGGCGTCCGGTGGGGCTGCCAGCCGCATACCAGCAGACGGTCCTCGGCGCGGGTCAACGCGACATACAGCAGCCGGTTGTGTTCCTCGCGGCGCCGCGCCGCCGCCGCCTCGCGCAGCGCGTCGGAAGCGGCGCAGCGCAGTTCCTTGCGCGGCGACCAGATCGGCACGTCGAGCCCAATTTCAGGGTCCGGCGCCCACATCAGCGGGCCGTCATCCGGCGGCAGGGCGGTGGTATCGGGCAGGATGACCAGCGGCGCCTGCAACCCCTTGGCGCCGTGCACCGTCATGATGCGCACCTGGCTGCCGGCGCCCTCGGCCTCGCGCTTCACCTCGGCGCCGGACTGGCGCAGCCAGTGCAGGAAGCCCTGCAGCGCCGGCGGATGGCTGCGCGCGTGTTCCAGCGCCTTGCCGAGCAGTTCGTCGATCGGCTCGGCGGCGTCCGGCCCGAGTCGCGCCAGCAGCCGCGCCCGCCCGCCCAGCCGGCCCAGCGCCTCCACCAGCAGCGCATGCGGCGCGGCGTAGTCCACCCGGGCCAGCAGGGCGGCGATGAAATCATGCGCCGCCCGCCACTCCGGCCGCTCGCCGGCGCGCGCGCGCAGCGCCGGCCACAGCGCCCCCTTCCGCCCCATCGCCAGCGCCATCAGGCTGTCGTCCGACAGAGAACCGAGCGGGCTGGTCAGCACGCAGGCGAGTTGCAGGTCATCTTCCGGCAGCAGCAGCACGTCGCACAGCGCCAGCAGGTCGGCCACCGCCGGCTGGTCGGTCAGCACCAGCCGGTCCAGCCCGGCCACCGGCACTTTCTTCCCCTTCAGGGCACGCACCAGCGCGCGGGCGAAATCGTTGCGGCGGCGCACGAGCACCAGCACGTCGCCGGGGCGCAGCGGGCGGGCTTTGCTTTCCAGCATCGTGGTGCCGCTGGTTTCCTGCGCGATCCACGTGGCCAGCGCCTCGGCCAGCCGCTGCGGCGCGCTGATCGAGCCGAGGTTGCGGTCGGGCACGGTCCAGGGCTCGGCCGGCGGCGCCTCCGGCGGCGGCGCCAGCGGCCACAGTTCAACCGACCCGGCATGGCCGGCGCGGTCGGCGACGTGGCGCAGCCTGGCCGGCCCGGTGACCCCCTGGGCCGCCGCGGAGTCTTCGAACACCGCGTCCACCAGCGCCAGCACCGGGGCGACCGAGCGGAACGAGACGTTCAGCTCGACATCGCGCCAGGTCTCGCCGGCATCGCCGACCCGGCGGCGGAGGATGCCGCGCCAGTGCTCGAACTGATCCGGGTCGGCGCCCTGGAACGAATAGATCGACTGCTTGCGGTCGCCGACGGCGAACACGGTGCGGCAGGCGGCAGCGGCGGCCGCGCCGGCAAAGAACTCCTCGGTGAGCCGCCCGGCGATCTGCCATTGCGCCGGCGCGGTGTCCTGCACCTCGTCCAGCAGCAGGTGGTCGAGGCCGCCATCCAGCTTGTAGAGCACCCAGGCGGCGCCGGGATCGACCAGCAATTGGCCGGCGCGGCCGATCAGGTCGTCGTAGTCGAGTTTGTCCTGCGCCGCCTTGCTGCCGGCATAGGCGTGCATCACCGGGGCGGCGAGGCGCAGCAGCGCCGCCGAGGCGGCGGCGGCGCGGGCGGCGCGGCAGGCATCCTCCACCTCGAGCACGCGCTGCTGTTCGGCCAGCAGGGTTTCGGCCAGTTCCGGGCGCTGTTCCGCCAGTTTCTTGTTGATCAGCGTGGTCGGGCCGCGCGGCGCGCCGTCCTCGAGCAGGAAACAATAGCGCCAGGCGCTCCATTGCGACGCCCGTTCCGACTGCGGGCCGGACAGCCATTCGAGCAGGTTGCGCGCCTTCTCGGCGCAGGTGGCGGCCCCCTTGTCGGCGACCACATGCAACGCCGCCCGCAGCTTCGCCGCATTCCACGCACAGGCCGCGGCGATCACCGCAGCCTCGTCGCCGGCCACGCCCAGCACGCGCTGCTGCGCCGCGGCGATCCGGTCCAGATCGAGCGTGAGGAGAGCGTCAAGCCGGTCGCGGTTCTGCTGCAGGTCCTGCACCAGCCGGCCGAACTGGTCGGCGGAGGCCAGCCCGGCCAGCGCGGTCAGGGCGGCGCGGCTGGCCTCGGTATGCGCCCCCTCCAGCATCGCCTCGCGCGCCTCGCGCCAGGTGACTTCGGCGTCGATGTCGTCCAGCAGGCGGAAATGCGGCGACAGCGCCGCTTCGACCGGAAAGCGGCGCAGCAGCGACTGGCAGAAGGCGTGGATGGTGCCGATGCGCATGCCGCCGGGCAGATCGAGCACCACCGCGAACAGCTTGCGGGCGTTCTCCATCTGCGCCGGGGTGGGGGTGACCGACAGCGCCTTCAGCTCCTCGGCCAGCGCCGCGTCGGGCAGCGTCACCCAGGCGCCGAGGCGGCGTTGCAGCCGCACCGCCATTTCGGCGGCGGCGGCCTTGGTGAAGGTCAGGCACTGGATGCGGGCCGGATTGTCGCCCCGCAGCATCAGCCGCAGCAGCCGGTCGGTCAGCAGCTTGGTCTTGCCGGAGCCGGCCGAGGCGGACACGAAGGACGACACCTCCGGGTCGGCGGCGAGGCGCTGCTGCGCCACCGCAAGCTGGCGGGCGGTCGTGGTCATGCCTCGTCCCCGGACAAATCCCATTCGGCGACCCTGGCGAGTTGCGCATAGTCGGAGAAGCGCGGCGCATGGCCGGGATGCGGCTGCGAGAGATAGGGTTTCGCCGGGTCGTCGAAGGCCGCCACCAGCGCCGCCAGCTTGTCGCGCGCGGTGGTTACCGCGGCGGCGATGCGGGCGGCGTCGGCGCGCAGGATGGTGCGCTCCTCAGCCGGCACGAAGCCGCCGGTGAGGTGCCAGTAGACCAGTTCGGCGGACTCGCCGGTCAGCTCCGGGCCGAAGGCGCCGGCCTCGGCCATCGCCGCTTCAAGCGGAAGCTGCGGGCGGAACCCGGCCTCGACCTCCTTGTCGGAGGGCGGGGCGCCGGTCTTGTAGTCGAGAATGGCCAGCCTGCCGTCGGCGCGGCGCTCGATGCGGTCGGCGCGGCCGACCAGCAGAAAGCCGCGCGGCACCGGCAGCGACCACTCCCCCTTGACCTCGCCGCAGATCAGGCTTGGCAGGGCGCGGCGGCGGTCGCCCTCGCGCAGCGCCACCCAGCCGGCGATGCGCAGCAGGCGCGGGCGCCACCATTCCTGCAACGCCTGCCGCAGCCCGGCCTCGGACAGCGCCCGTTCCATGGCGCGGCAAAGGCGCTCCGGCCCGTCCGGCGGCCAGGCGGCGCCGACATCGGCCAGGAAGTGCTGCATGCCCTTGTGCACCAGGGCGCCGTAATCGGCGGCGTCGGTGGCTTCCTCCAGCGGCTTCAGGGCTTGCAGGCCGAGAATGTAGCGGGCGTGGATGGCGTAGGGGTCGGCCAGCCAGGTTTCGATCGCGGTGACGCTGAGCCGGCGCGGGCGCAGTTCCACCGGCGGGCGCGGCGCCGGCGGCTGCACCGGGGCGGGCGGACCGGCCGGCTGGTCGAGCTGGCGCGCCCAGTCGGCGGCGGGATGGCGGGGCAAGGCCAGCCCGACTCCGCGCAGATACGCATCGATGCGGGTCAGCCAGCGCGCCGGCACGGCGGGGGCACCGTCGCGCCGGCGTGGGCAGGACAGCACCACGGTCGGCGCGGCGGCGACGGACAGGGAAAAATCATGGGCGGCCTGACCGACCACCTGCTCGGTGCCGGGCAGCCCGGCGCGGGTGCGCATGGGACGGCTCATCCACGGGCCGGGGTCGGTGGCGGGCGGCCAGACGCCTTCGGCCAGGCCGCCCAGCACCATCACTTCGGCCGATTGCAGCCGGGCTTCCAGCAGGCCCCAGATGAACACCCGCGGGTGCTCGCTGCCGTCCCGGCCGCGCAGGGCGCGGCGGCTGCGCACCACGGCGCCTTCCAGCAGCGCATCCAGCAGCCCGGGCAGCACCGCGGGCGGCTGGTCGGGCAGGCGCAGCAGCGCCGGGCGGGCGCCGGCCAGCAGCACGGCGAGCGCCTCGCCCTCCTCCTGGCCCCAGAGCCAGGCGGGGCCGGGGGCGGTATCGGTGGTTGCCAGCGCCTCCGCGGCTTGCACCAGCGCCGCCAGCAAGGTGTCCGGCGCGATGCTGGCGGCGGCCTGCACGCGCAGCAGCGGCTCCAGGCAGGATTCCAGGGTGTCGAGCAGGTCGCTTGCGGCTTGCGGCGCCGATCCGGCGCGGGCGCGCAGCCCGGCCATGCCGGGCTGGGGCTTGGGGCCGCGCAACGCTTGCCTTTCCAGTGTCCGCGCCGCCGCCCGGCAGGAAGCCCGCGATCCCCCGGCCGCCGCCAGCGGATGCTTCAGCAGCGCCAGCAGCGGCACCGGGGCAAGCCGCGCCGCCACCGCCTCGGCCAGCAGGCGCAGGAACACCGCGGGCGGCGACTCGGCCAGTTTCTCGCCGGCGCTGTCATCGGCCACCACGCCCCAGCGCAGCAACTCGGCCGAGACCCGGCCGGCCAGCGCGCGATCCGGCGTCACCAGCGCCGCCCGCGTGCCGGGCTTCTCCAGGGCGCCCCGCAGGATCAGCGCGATGGCGGCGGCTTCCTCCTGCTCGTCGGCGGCTTCCAGGCGATACAGCCCGTCGGTTTGCACCGGACCGGGCTGGCGCCAGGCGGACAGCGCCTGCGCCGGCAGCAGCGCCTGCGCCAGCGTGTGCACCCGCCCGGACGGGGCCACAGCGGGGCCGTCCCAGCGTTCGACATCGCCGCGCGCCGCGCCCAGCCCGGCCAGCAGATGTTTCAGCCCGGCCTGCGGATGGGAGTCCTCGACCGCCTCCCAGGCGGCTGCGGGGAGATCGAGATCCAGCCCGGGCAGCACGACCCGGCCGCCCGGCAGGCGCGCCACCACGCGCAGCAGCTCGGCCACCGCCGGAATGCCGGCGGTGGTGCCGGCGGCCCAGACCGGCTCGTCGGGCGGCGTGGCGGCCCAGGCCCGCGCCTGGGCGCGCAACAGCGCCACCTGCCGCGCCGCCGGGTTCATCAGCCGGTTCTCGGCCAGCCACTCGGGCCAGGCATGGCTGACGATCGCCAGGAACCGCAGCGTGGCCTGCCAGTGCTCGGCGTAGGCGGCGTCGGCGGCCTGCGCCAGGGCGGCGGGCAGATCGATTTCCGCCCGCTCGGCCTCATCCATCAGGGCGGCCAGTTCGCGCGCCAGCAGCAGCGCGCGGTCGGCCCGGCCGGCGCCGCCAAGCGCCGACGGCAGCTTCAGCACCAGCGCCGCCAGCGCGCCCAGCCGCTCCTGCGGGTCGACCGCCGGCGGCAGGGCGAGCGCCCCGGACAGGGCCAGCGGCGCCTCGTCCGGCGCCCCCAGGGCGGCGATGCGCGGCAACAGCATCGGCCGGCCGCCGCCGACGCGCAGGAACGCCTCGGCCAGCGACCGGGCGGCGCGGCGGGTAGGCAGCAGCACCAGGCCGCGGGCCAGTTCGTCGTCGCCATGCGCCGCCAGCCAGCGCCGCGCCAGCGTGTCGAGGAACGGCACGTCGGCGGGGATCGAGGCCAGATTCATCGGCTGCCGCCGGTGTCCTGCGCCGACAGCGTCGCCTGCGCCGCCGCGAGGTCGGCCGGAGTGGAGAGGTGAAACCACAGCCCGTCATGCACCACCGCGCGCAGGCGTCCGGCGGCGATGGCGCGGTCCCACAGCAGGTTCATGGAAAACCGCCCCTCCGGCGCCCCGGCGAACAGCCCCGGCGCCACCAGCTGGATGCCGGCATAGATGTAGGGCACGATTTCGCGCTCGCGGCGGCGGCGCGCCTGCCCCCAGGGGTCCAGGGCGAAATCGCCGGGGCCGGTTTCCGCCTGGGTCTGGAAGGTGCGATGCACCAGCAGCACGCCATCGGCGGTGGCGGCGTCCCAGGCGGCGGCGAGGCGGTCCAGCGCCGGAACGGGGCCATCCAGCCAGAAGGAATCGCCGTTCACCACGAAGAACGGGTCGGGGCCGAGATGGCCCAGCGCCGCCCGCACGCCGCCGCCGGTGTCCAGCAGCGTGTCCTCGCGGCGCAGCACGATGCCGGGCGGGCCGGGGCGGGCCGCCAGATGCGCCGCCACCAGATCGGCGTGCCAATGGGCGTTCACCACCACCGTCTCCACCCCGACCGCGGCCAGCCGGTCGAGCGCGTGGTCGATCAGGCTGCGCCCGCCCAGCGGCAGCAGCGGTTTGGCGGTGGCCTCGGTGAGCGGGCGCATGCGGGAGCCGATGCCGGCGGCGAGCAGCATGGCGGTGCGCGGGTGGGTCATGCCAGGTTTCCGATCCGGTCGGGCCAGCCCGAAAATGCGGCCTGGCGCGCCTCGCCCTCCAGCAGGTCCAGCCGCAGCAGCAGCGCCTCGGGCGGGCGCAGTGCCCCAAGCCGCTGCGGCCATTCCGCCAGCACGATGTCGGCCCGCGCCTCGTCCCAGCCGAGTTCGGTCAGCGCCGCCGGACCGCCCACCCGCCAGAGATCGAAATGGTGCACCCGGCCGATCCGGGTGTCGTAGGTCTGGACAAGAGTAAAGCTCGGGCTGGGCACTTCGAGCGCGGGGTCGCCGCTGGCGGCGCGCAGGAAGGCGCGGGCGAAGGCGGTCTTGCCGGCGCCGAAATGGCCGTCGAGCAGGATCACATCGCCGGGCCGCGCCAGCGCCGCCACCTCGGCGGCCAGGGTTTCGGTGGCGGCGAGGTCGGGCAGGTCGCGCAGCAGGGTTGGTTCGGAGTCGGACATCCCGCCAATCTGCCCCACGCGGCCGCGCCGCCTCAACCTCCCGCTTGCCTCGGCCGCGCGCCGGGGTAGGGTGCGGGCCATGACACAGACTCCGTTGCCGCAACAGATCGACACCGATGTTGCCATCGTGGGCGCCGGGCCGGCCGGCCTGTTCGCCGCGTTCGAACTGGGGATGCTGAAGCTCTCCAGCGTGCTGATCGACGCGCTGTCGGAGGTGGGGGGGCAGTGCACGGCTCTCTACCCCGAAAAGCCGATCTACGACATCCCCGCCCACCCCGCCATCGAAGCGGGCGAGCTGATCTCCCGGCTGGAGCAGCAGATCGCCCCGTTCGGCCCGGGGCGGCTGCTCGGGCGAAGGGTGGAGCGGCTGGAAGGCAGCGCGGGCGGTTTCACCCTGGGCACCGATCGCGGCGATGTGGTGCGCTGCAAGGCGGTGGTGCTGGCCGCCGGGGCCGGCGCCTTCGGCCCCAACCGGCCGCCGCTGGAGGGATTGCCCGCCTACGAGGCGTCCGGCGCGGTGCAGTATTTCGTGCGCCGGCGCGAGGATTTGCGCGGCAAGCGGGTGGTGATCGCCGGCGGCGGCGATTCGGCGGTGGACTGGGCGCTGACCCTGCGCGGCATCGCCGGCTCGATCCAGGTGGTGCACCGGCGGGCCAAGTTCCGCGCCGCCCCCGAGAGCGCCGCCCAGCTCGACCACGCCGCCGCGCGCGGCGAGGTGGAGATGGTGATCCCCTATCAGTTGCATGGGCTGCACGGCGCCGGCGGGGTGCTGGAGGCGGTGGAGGTGGCGGACCTCGACGGCGGCACCCGGCGGCTGGCGGCCGATGTGCTGCTGCCGTTCTTCGGGCTGTCGATGGATCTTGGCCCGATCGCCGGCTGGGGACTTGCTCTCGAACGCCACCATGTGACGGTCGCGCCTGCCACCTGCGCGACCTCGGTGCCGGGGGTGTTCGCCATCGGCGACGTGGCGAACTATCCGGGCAAGCTGAAGTTAATTCTACAGGGGTTTGCCGAGGCGGCGGTGGCGGCGCATGCCATTCACCCGATCGTGTTCCCGGATAAGGCGCTGCATTTCGCCTATTCGACCAGCACGGGGGTGCCGGGCGGGGTGTGAGCAAGACAAGAAAGGCCAGGGCGCTGCCCTGGACCCGCAAGGGGGCAGTGGCCCCCTTGACCCCGCTACTTAAGGGAGATCCGGGGCAACGCTTGGACTTTCTTTGAATTCTTCCCGGCGCAACCCAACATCACGGCAGGAGCGCCGGCATGGACAGCCCCCTCGACGACGCCGATTTTCACGCCTGGGCAAACGAGCAGCCGGCGCTGCAGGGCCATTCCTGGCGGCTCTCGATCGCCAATACGCGCGACCGGCTGGCGGAAGCGACCGAAACGGTCTTTCGGTATGCCCGCCGCGATGCCGCCATCGAAACCGGAATGCCGGAGGAGGTGTTTCCGGCGGACTGCCCGTGGTCGTTCGCGCAGATCATGGACGGGGCGTTCTGGCCGGAGTGACCCGGATGATCCGCCTCACCGAACTCCGCCTGCCGCTCGACCACCCGCCGGAAGCCCTGCCGGCGGCGGCGGCGTTGCGCCTCGGCGTGGCGCCGGCGGCGATCCGCGACCTCACCGTGTTCCGCCGCGGCCATGATGCGCGGAAGAAACACGCCATCGTGCTGGTCTATACGCTCGACCTCTTGCTCGACGACGAGGCGGAGGCGCTGCGCCGCTCCGCCGCCGATACGCAGGTCGGGCCGACGCCGGACCTGGAATACCGCTACGTGGCGCGTGCCCCCGAGAACCTGAAGCTGCGGCCGGTGGTGGTGGGCGCCGGACCCTGCGGCCTGTTCGCCGCGCTGACCCTGGCGCAGATGGGGTTCCGGCCGATCATCCTGGAACGCGGCCGGGAAGTCCGGCAACGCACGCAGGACACCTGGGGCCTGTGGCGGCGCGGCGTGCTCGATCCGGAGTCCAACGTGCAGTTCGGCGAGGGCGGCGCCGGCACGTTCTCCGACGGCAAGCTGTACAGCGGCGTCAAGGAGGCCAACCGGCTCGGCCGCCGGGTGCTGACCGAGTTCGTCGCCGCCGGCGCGCCCTCGGAAATCCTCACCGCCAGCAAGCCGCATATCGGCACCTTCCGGCTGGTCTCGATGGTGGAGGCGATGCGCGCCACCATCGAGGGCCTCGGCGGCGAATACCGGTTCGGCACCAGGCTGGCCGATCTCGACCTCGAGACGCGCGCCGATGGCAGCCGCCAGGTGCGCGGGCTGCATCTGGCGGATGGCGGATACCTGCGCGCCGACCATGTGGTGCTGGCGCTCGGCCATTCCGCCCGCGACACCTTCGCCGCGCTGCACGCGCGCGGCGTGTTCATGGAGGCCAAGCCGTTCTCGCTCGGGGTGCGCATCGAGCATCCGCAGGCGCTGATCGACCGCGCCCGCTTCGGCGATTTCGCCGGGCATAAGCTGCTGGGGGCGGCCGACTACAAGCTGGTCCACCATGCCGGCGGCGGACGCTCGGTTTACAGTTTCTGCATGTGCCCGGGCGGGCGCGTGGTGGCGGCGACCTCCGAGCCCGGGCGGGTGGTGACCAACGGCATGAGCCAGTATTCGCGCGCCGAGTTCAACGCCAATGCCGGGCTGGTGGTGGGCGTGACGCCGGAGCGCGATTTTCCGGACGGGCCGCTGGCCGGCATCGATCTGCAACGGCACTGGGAATCCCGCGCGTTTGCCGCGGGCGGCGGGGCGTATGCGGCACCGGCGCAGCGGGTCGGGGATTTTCTGGCCGGGCGGGCCTCCGTGGCGCTGGGGGCGGTGGCGCCGTCGTACCAGCCGGGCATCGCGCCGGCCGACCTCGCGGCGTGTCTGCCGGATTTCGTGGTCGCGGCGATCCGCGCCGCGCTGCCCGGCTTCGACCGGCAGATTCCCGGCTTCGCCATGGCGGATGCGGTGATGACCGGGGTGGAGACACGCACCTCCTCGCCGCTGCGCATGCGCCGCGATGCCGCGTTGCAGAGCATCAACACCGGCGGGCTGTATCCGGCCGGCGAGGGGGCGGGGTATGCGGGCGGCATCCTTTCCGCCGGCATCGACGGCATCCGGGTGGCCGAGGCGGTGGCGCTGCACTTGACCGGGAACCCGGCGGCGGGTTGACATCGCGAGAGCGCGTGCCTGGGGCCTGTTCTTTTTCAATCAACCTTGAGCGGGGCGAACATCAGGCTGTCGAGGAATGACCCATATTCTGGCCTGAGTTTATCCATCAGCAATGGCGCATAATACGGAGAGCCGCTGATATAGCGCTCCGAAACACCAACTTCCACCAGGAAGCGCGGATTCTGCGGATGAATACATTCATAGCTATACTCTGTCTTGGCAAACTCACGCATTATGACGGTCGTTTCCTTTAGAATACACTGCGCGGAAAACCTGTTCGCCAGTCGCTTCTGCTGAGAAACTACCCTGCACCCCTCGCCGCATTGAACGTCGGTTGGTTCGTTCTGTAGCGACGTGATATCCCATATGGGCGGGACAGCCGAGGCACGTCGCCCCCACAGCATGGCATAGGCAAGAAAGGTATGATATCTGCGCTGATACGTCGGTTCCGCCGTGAGCAATTCACCTGAATAGTTATTTCTTGAAAAGACGATCTTGCCTCTGAGAAATCCGAGACTGGCACTGACTTCCGCCGTGTGATCGAAGGCGAAGCACCAGTCCCCCTGCTCCGGCGGCACGACCGAGAACCCGTTCCCCCCGTGCCGGGAATGGGCTGCCGGGAAGCCGTCGGTCCCTCGCGAAAATCCCATCAACCTCGCGTCGCCGCAGGTCACCTGTCGCGGCGGTTGAAAAGGCAACTCAGGGCGCGAGGTCGGAGCGCATCCGGCCCCCAGGGTCGTGACAAGCAGAATGAATATGGTCGAGCAAACCGGCATCTTGCGGGATGGCAACGACTGTCCCGGAAAATGTCGCCTGTCGGACGGGAAACCGGCAACGCTTTTCAACAGCAGGAGAATTGGCATAGCAACCTTCCTGGCCAACGTGGAATTCTACTGATGCCTCGCATGACGGGCATTGATTTGCGTCAAAGTGTTTGCGACCGGTTGACCTGGCGGAGATCAATGTTTCTGGAAAACACAAGTTCGTGAGAAAAGCAGGCTGCCGTAAGTACTGACCGCGGTCCGGGCGATCAGGATCGAAGCTGGCACTGGCTTGGCGACGGACTGAAGCCGCCTCGGGCGGAGACCGGCCGGCGAGATGAAGCCGTGCACTGCCCCTGCCCTTCCTCGCTTGACGCCGGCCGTTGCCCGGCGGAACCCTGCGCCGGTGCACCGAAAGGCCTCCGCATGACCCTGCCCACCAGCATGACCTTCATCCAGGCCACCGCCCCCGGCGGGCCGGAGGTGCTGCGACCCGCCACCGGCCCGCTGCCGCAGCCGCACAGTGACGAGGTGCTGATCCGCGTGCGCGCCGCCGGGGTGAACCGGCCGGACGTGCTGCAGCGCCAGGGCGCCTATCCGCCGCCGCCCGGCGCCAGCCGGGTGCTGGGGCTGGAGGTGGCGGGCGAAGTGGTGGCCGCCGGTGACGCGGTGACGCAGCACCGGATCGGCGATCGGGTGTGCGCGCTGACCAATGGCGGCGGCTATGCCGAATACTGCACCGCCCCGGCGGCGCAGGTGCTGCCCTGGCCGGCCGACTATGACGCGCTGCGGGCGGCGGCGCTGCCGGAGACGTATTTCACCGTCTGGGCCAACGTTTTCATGCTCGGCCGGCTCGCCGCGGGGGAGTCGCTGCTGGTGCATGGCGGCACGTCCGGCATCGGCGTCACCGCGCTGCAACTGGCCAAGGCGTTCGGCGCCACCGCCTACGCGACCGCCGGGTCGGACGACAAGGTGGCGGCCTGCCTGCGGCTGGGCGCGGATGCGGCGATCAACTACCGCAGCCAGGATTTCCTGCCGGAGATTCAGCGCCTGACCGGCAGGCGCGGCGTCGATGTCGTGCTGGACATGGTGGGGGCGAGCTATTTCCCGCGCAACCTGCGCTGTCTGACGGTGGACGGGCGGCTGGTGATCATCGCCTTCCTCGGCGGCTCGAAGGTGGAGGCGTTCGATCTGCTGCCGATCATGACAAAGCGCCTGACCGTCACCGGCTCCACCATGCGGCCGCGCAGCACGGCGCTGAAGGGGGAGATCGCCGCGGCGCTGCGCGCGCGGGTGTGGCCGCTGCTGGATGCGGGGCGCTGCGGGCCGGTGATCCACCAGGTGTTCCCGCTGGCCGAGGCGGCGGCGGCGCATGCGCTGATGGAGAGCAGCGCGCATATCGGCAAGATCATGCTGTCAGTGGCGTAGGGTAACACCAACCCCCGGCCTGCGTGCGCCGGTTCGGCTATCGTCGCCGGCAGAATTGCCATCAGAAGCATGCGCTGTTGCTTCATGTCAGCGAAAAACGACTTCGCCCCGCAAGAACCCATCGTGCAGCAACAGAAATTCCTGCACGATATCAAAAATCGCGGCCCGCCAAAGCACGAAGACAAACACGATCACCGGAAGCGCGACGCGCCATGGCCAGCGCTTCGCGCTCGGCGCACAATCCAGTTCGCGCGCGCAGCACGCAGAGTCGGCCATTGGCAGCGGGAAGCCGGACTCCATGCCTGCATCCGGCAGAACACCCATTTCCCGGTTCATTCGCGGCACCGCGACTATTTCCCGCAGGGTGTTCCCCATGGCACGCCCAATTGCTGCATCTTCGTTGCCGCCGTAAGCAGCAAGGCTTCCGCATGGTGCGCAGCAGCCACGACATCAAACCCATCGCCGGCCATCCCGGCGAGCCTGGCAAGACCAGACCTGCGGTAGATCACCTGCACCATGTCGCCGGCATAGCTGCGCCGCAACGCGGGCAGCAGCGCCAGCGCGTCCTGCCCGCCGACGAACTGGTCCAGCACCAGCAGGTCCGGCGGCTGACGATCGCCTCCAGATTGGCGAGCGATTTCAGGCAGACTGCTTCAATGCCGTGCGCCATGAGATACGCGACGCGTTGCTCGGCAAACGGAGGATCATCCTCCACCAGGACGATGTCAGGCATGTCCGATTCTCATATCGTGCTCACGAAATATTTACTGAAGGCTGACGGCGGAATTACGTTCGTAAAATTTGCGACGTCAATGCCTCGATTGTAAACGACAAAAAATTGCAATTCGATTCAACCGACCCGACATACAATAGCCCATGCCCTGCTTTGCGCGCAACCCGGTGACGGTCACCATGCCAACTTCTCCCCCCCTCGCATCGGACGCGGCTGCCATCCATGTCCTGGTGATCGACGACGAGGCGGTCATCGTCGAGGAAATCCTGGAGTTCCTCGCCGACGAGGGCATTGCCGCCACCGCGGCGGGCAGCGCGGAGGCCGCCACAAGGCAGATCGAACAGGCCCCGCCGGGCGCCATCACCGTCATCCTGACCGACGTGAAGATGCCGGGGCGGGATGGGCTGTCGTTCGCCCGGGATGTCCTGGGGGCCTGCCCCGAAGCGAACGCCGTCGAGGTCATCGTCATGACCGGGCACGCCAACATGGGCATGACGATCGACGCCCTGCGCACCCGGGTGTTCGACTTCATCCGCAAGCCGCTGCGCCTGAGCGAGTTGGGGTCCGTCATCCGCCGCGCCCACGCCGCCGCCATGGCGCGCCGCCGCCGCCAGCGCGAGAACGCCGACGCGCTGGCCCGGCTGCAGGCCGAGGCGCAGACGCTGTCCGCCCGGGTCGCCGAGTTGTCCGCCCGCCCGGACAACGCCGACGAACGCGTCGGCTCCGCCTTCCTGGCCATTCTCTCGGATGAATTGCGCAATCCCCTGGTGCCGGTGGTGGGCCTGGCCGAACTGATCGAGGAGGCGGGCACCGCGCTGCCGCCCGGGCAGGTCGCCGAGTATGCCGGGCTGATCCGCAAGGCGGGCGAGCGGCTCACCGGGCTGATCGATGTGATGCTGAACGTGGCCGCGCTGGAGGGCGGCGCGCGCAGCGTGCAGCCGCGCCCGGAGCGTGCCGGCCCGATCGTCGCCGAACTGGCGCGCCGGCATGCGGCGGAAGCGCATGAGCGCGGGCAGACCATCGACGCGCCCGCGCCGGCTGACATCGTCATCACCACCGATCGCCGCTATCTGCTGATGGCGCTCAATCAGCTGGTGACCAACGCCGTGCGCTTCGGACTGCCGGGACAGGCCATCCGGATCGAGGCCGCTGCTTCCGGCGGCGAGGTGGCGTTCCGGATCACCGACAGCGGCCCCGGCATGACCGAATCGGAGCTGGCGGAGCTGCGCAAGCCGTTCAGGCGCGGCGACATGTCGCTGACGCGCACCACCGGCGGGCTCGGCCTGGGCCTCTCCCTGGCGGAACGCGCGGTGGCGGCGCTGGGCGGGCGGCTTGATCTGACCAGCGCCCCCGGCCGTGGCACCACGGCGGCGGTCGTGCTGCCCGCCTCCCCCGGCTGACGACGCCCACCTTGCGGCTTGCCCTTGTGCCCGGCCGGAAGCGGTGGCTGCCCGACGATCTGAAGATCGGGCTGGTGCTGGCGTTGCTGCTGGGCGCGATCTGGACGGCCGCTCTGCTCATGGCCGCGCGAATCGAACGCCACGGCATGGAATACGCCTTCGCCGAGGCGCGCAGCATGGCCCAGTTGCTGAAGCTGCACGGCACCGAACTTGTGCTGCGGGTCGAGACGCTGCACCGGCTCGGCCGGCTGGTCACCCTGGCGCATCTGGCCGGCGCGCCCGGCGATCCGGCTTCCCTCGCGGAGTTGCGAAAATCCGTCGAACTGGCCGGCTCAAACGTTCTGCAGGTTTCCGGCCTCGACGCGGCCGGCGACGTGATCTGGTCCACCCTGCCGATGCCGCCCGGGCGGGTGAACCTGGCACAGCGCGAGCACTACCAGGCGATCGCGCGCGACGGCCTGGACCATATCGTCGGCCGCCCGGTGCGCGGCGCGGTGTCCGGGCGCTGGACCATCCAGTTTGCCGAGGCGCTGCGCGATTCCGACCGCAGGCTGCTTGGCATCACCGTGGTGTCGGTCGATGCCGGGCTGGCCGAGGCGCTGGCCCGCGAGTTGAACATGGCGGATCGCGGCGTCATCAGCCTCGACCGCAACGATGGCGTTCTGCTGGCACGCAGCATCGGCGCGCATATCGGCGAGGTCGTCCCAAAGGAGGGCTCGGTGTGGTGGCCCGCCTGGCAAGCCGGCGGCGCCGAAGCGCTCGAGCCAGGCCCGCGCGACGGTGTGCCTCGCTTCTACGCGGCGCGCCGGATTCCCGGGTCCGATCTGGTCATCGTGGTCGGCCTCGACGCCGCCGTTCAGATGGCGCCGGTGCATGCGTCAAGCGCGGTGGTGCTGCGCGGGGCCGCGGCACTCGGCTTCACGCTGACCCTCCTCGCCGCTGCGTTGAGCTGGGGCCTGCGGCGACAGCGCGGCCTGTCGCGGGAGCGTCTGCGCGTCCATGACCTCGCCGAGCGGGAGGCGCTGCTGCGCCATATCGCCGAAAATGCCACCGACATCATTTCCTTGCAGGATGCCGAGCAGCGCAACCTTTATGTCAGCCCTGCCCTGCGCAGCGTGCTCGGCATCGACCCGCGCCCATTGATCGGCCGCCGGTTCGGCGCGCCCGCCGACCCGTCCGAGGCGCCCGCCGTCGCGGCGGCGCTCGACCGCCTCGACCGCACCGGTGGCGCGACGCGCTTCGCCTTCCGGGCACGCCATGCCGACGGCAGCTTCCGCTGGCTGGAAACCGAGATGGTGGCGATCCCCGACATCGGCGACGAAACCGGCTGCCGCTACATTTCCATCAGCCGCGACATTACCAGCCGCAAGCAGGCCGAGGCGGCGCTGCGCCAGACGCAGCAGCAGTTGGAGAACCTCTACCGGCTGGGGCCGGGCACCTTATACCAGGTCAGCATCGGCCCCGACGGCGAACGGCGGCTCAGGATTCCCTTCGCCGGCCCCCTGGAGAAGATGGGCTACGCGGCCGAAGACCTGAACTCCGATTTCTTCCTGCGGCGGGTGCATCCGCTCGACCTGACGCGCACCCTCGAGGCCAAGCAGCGTTGCCTGAAAACGGGCGAGGCCCTGGTGGAGTACCGATTCCCCAATGCCGCCGGCGAGATACGCTGGATCCGCGATGAGATGCGGGTTGCCGGGCAGGACGGGGACTGCACGATCGTGATCGGCTACCTGACCGACGTCACCGCCGAGCACGCGGCGCGGGAGGATCTGGCCTCATTGCTGCAGTTGGGACCGGGCATGCTGTACCGGATCGCCATCGGTCCCAATGGCGAACGATGCCCCACCGTTCCCGCCAGCAACTTCATTACGAAGCTGGGCTACACGGTCGAACAGGTTTGCGTTCCCGGCTTCGTCATGGGCCGGATACACCCGCTCGACGCACCGCTATTGGCAGAAGCCATCGGGCAGTGCGCGCGGACCGGCCAGGCCGTGGTGGAGTATCGGTTCCCCACGGCTGCCGGCGAAATGCGCTGGCTGCGCGATGACTTGCTCCTGGCCGGGCAGGAAGGCGGCTGGGTCGATATTGTCACCTACGTGACCGACATCACCGCCGAGCGCGAAACCAAGATCAGGGCGCAGCAGAATGAGCGCCTGGCCACGCTGGGCGAGCTCGCCACCGGTATCGCCCACGAACTGAACCAGCCGCTGGCCGCGATCGGCATGGCGGCCGAAAACGGCAGCCGCGCGCTGGCCCGCGACCCACCAAACATTGACACGGCGGCGGCAAAGTTCGTGCGCATCAGCGAACAGACGCGCCGGTTGGGCAAGGTGATCAATCATATCCGCATGTTTGGCCGCAAGGAGACCGCGCAGCCGGTTGCCTTCCCGGTGGACGAAGTGGTGCGCAACGCCCTGCTGCTGGTCAACGCACGGCTGCAATCGGCGGCAACCACCGTCACCGTCGATCTGCCGCCCGACCTGCCGCAACCGTTCGGCACGCCCATCCTGCTGGAACAGGTGGTGATAAATCTGATCGTCAACGCCTGCGACGCCTATGCGGAGAGCGGGCCGGGCGACAGCGCGGCGGCCAAACGGCGCATCCGCATCGTCGGAAGCCGGGAGGGCGATACCGTCCTGCTCAGCGTCGCCGACCACGCCGGCGGCATTCCGCCGGACGTGATTGCGCGCGTGTTCGATCCGTTCTTCACCACCAAGCCGGCGGGCCAGGGCACCGGGCTCGGCCTGTCGATCAGCCTGGCCACCATCACCGGAATGGGCGGGCAACTCAGCGTGCGCAACGACGCGGGCGGCGCGGTGTTCGAGATCCGTCTGCCGGTGGCGGCCGGCGCATCGGCACCGGCACCCGCACCGGCTGACGTGCCATGACCGGCTTGTCGGGCGCACGCTGGGGCAGGTTGCCCGCCGACCAGTTCCGGCGCGCGCTGACGCTGCTGGTGCTGGTCGCCCTGCCGACGGCGCTGGTGGTCGGCATCGTCGCGGCAGCGCAATCGCTGGCCGCCTACCGGGCAAACTTCGAGGCAAGGCTGCAGGAAGCCGCGCGGACCACCGCGCTGGCGGTGGATTCCAGGCTGGCCAGCTACCGGGCGGCGGCAACCGTGCTGTCGCTGGCGCCCGAGTTGCAGCCGGGGGGCGACCCCACGGCGCTGTACCCGCAGGCCCGCGCGGTCGGCGAGGCGCTCGGCGGCTGGGTGGTGATCAGCACGGGCGACCCGACCCGGCCGCAGATCGTCAACACGGCGGTGCCGCCGGGCGGCCGGCTGCCGGAGCGGCCGCCGCCGGAGGTGCTGAACGCGCCGGACCGGCGCGCCCTGGTGGTGTCCGGGCAGCCGGTGGTGACCGACATGTTCATCGCGCCGCTGACCGGCGGCCGGGCGATCGCCGTGGCGGTGCCCGTGCTGCACGCCGGCAGCCTGCGCTTCGTGATCAACTTCGTCTTTGAGCCGGCCAGCCTGTCACGGCTGCTGGTCGAGCAGGGGCTGCCGCCGGGAGCCCTCGCCGCGGTCACCGACGGCCGGCTGCAGGTCGTCGCGCGCTCCGCCGACCCCGAACACTACATCGGCCGCATTGCTCCGGCGCGGATGCCGGCCAGCGAGTTCAGCGATCACGGCATGGTCGCAAGCGTGGCGCTGGACGGCAGGACGAGCCTGTTCGCCCTCCAGAAATTGCGGTTTGCCGGGTCGTGGCGGGTGGCGGTGTGGATGCCGCTCGACAGCGTTGCCGCCGCGGCGACGCGCCCGGTGCAACGGCTGCTGATCGCCGGCGCCGGCATCGCCGCCCTGTTGCTGATGGCCATCGGTCTGGTGTGGCTCGGCCGCCGGGACGAACGTGCCGCCTACGCCCAGCTCGACCGGGTGCTGGCCGATCTGCCGGCGGTCATCTGGGTGAGTCGCGTCTGGCCGGACGGGCGCCTGGTGCGGCAGTACCTGAGCCGCAGCGCCGCTGCGGTGACCGGCTGGCCATGGCGCACGCTGCGCCAGCCCGGCGCGTTCGTGGCGCTGACTGATCCCGCCATGATGCAGGAACGCACGACGCTCTTCCTGGACGCGCTGCGCAATGGCCGAAGCACCGGCACCTACCGGATGCGCCATGCCGACGGAAGCTGGCGTTGGATGCGCGGCAGCGTCATGTGCATGGAACGCGCCGCCGATGGCAGCGGCCTGCTGGTCGGCTGCAGCACCGACATCACCGAGGAACACACCGTCCGGGAGCGGCTGCAACAGGCCGAGAAACTGGCGGTGCTGGGCGAGATCGCCACCGGCATCGCGCATGAGATGAACCAGCCGCTGGCGGCAATCGCCATGGCCGCCGAGAACGGCGCGCGCGCGCTGGCCCACGCGCCGCCCGGCATCAGCGCCGCCACCGCAAAGTTCCGGCGCATCGGCGAGCAGGCGCACCGGATCGCCACGATCGTCGACCACATCAACCTGTTCGGCCGGACCAGGACGTCCGAGGCGAAGCCGCTCGACATTGCGCCGGTGCTGCGGGAGGCGCTGCAGCGGCTGGCGCCACGGCTGGAGGCGGACGGTATCGCCGTGGAGGTTGAACTGCCGGCCACCCTGCCGCCGGTCATGGGGATCAGCGTGGTGCTGGAGCAGGCATTGCTGAACATCCTTGGCAATGCCTGCGATGCCTACCGGGAACGGCCGGAACGTGCGGTGCGCCCGATCCGCATTACCGCAAGCGGCGACGGGGATACGCTGCGGCTCAGCATCGCCGATCAGGCCGGCGGCATTCCGGAAGACGTGCTCGGGCGGGTGTTCGACCCGTTCTTCACCACCAAGGATGTCGGCAAGGGCACCGGCCTGGGCCTGTCGATCAGCCTGGCAACGGTGACGGAGATGGGCGGCAGCATCACCGTCCACAACGACGGCGGCGGCGCGCGATTCGACATTGTATTGCCGGTTGCCTTGCGTCCGGACGTCGCAACAGAGTCCGTTCATCCGGTCAGCCGGGGCCAGCATGCCGGTGCCCCTGCAGGGGAATCGCACCTGGAATTCCCTTGACCGTCAATCGGCATCCAACATTGACCGGAGGACGGCGCATTTGCGGCTCCTGGTCGGTCCTGGGTTCGCGGTCGCTCATTTGACAGAGCCACACTCGCGGGCATTTCTGGTGGTCACGTCGGTGCGGCGTTTCGCCGGGCGCGCAAGCGGAATGCGATGGCGCTGTCCCTGCATCTGCGCGAGACGCGACTCGGTCGCATTGAGAACCGCTGAGAATCCGCAAAGGAAGTTGACACTCCGGTGTATTCTGTGATAATAATTAAGACTTGTAGTAACAGGATTTTGCGTGAATGTTCGATGCTCTTCACCGGAATATCGGAAAGTCCGGAATAAGTTTTTGCGTAGTGGAGGGCGGTTCGCGGGTGATTCCGACGCCGCCGCGTTTTGTCTTTGGTCCATTTCCGGCTGATTTGGCGGCAATGTTCTATCGTCGAACGGATATGCCTAGCCTCGGCACGTATTCAATTGAACGGGCAGAGGTGTCACTCGACTTTCTCATTACGTTAGATGGCACCGCCTATTCGTGCTTTGAGGCCAATATTCACCCGTTGCATGTTCAAGATCGGCTTAATGTTTCGCCGAGTCCGACGACAATACGTCATGCCGAAGGAAAGTGTGTTCTTCTTGCCGGCCCCGGGCAAAGGGTGTTTGGTCATTGGCTTGTAGACTTCTTGCCGAAGCTGGTTATTTTGCAGATGTCTGGATATGATATTGATTCTCTTAAGTATATTATTCCGAGTGATTCACCAATGTTTGCGCGGAAACTATTGGATATGGTCGGTATTTCAGCGGAGAAGATCATAGAATTCAATGGCAGCGAAGAGAAGTTGGTTGTTGATGAACTTCTTGTGCCGCCCATCCTTCACAATGGTGTCCGTGCGGCGTGCGTATTCAAGGATGCGGTCGACCTGCTTGTTAAGCGTGCCACGCTCTATTCTGGCTATGTCGATGCTGTGCCGACGCGCGATATCTTTGTGTCACGCAGCAAAACCAGTCAGAGCCGGAACTTAAGAAATCGGGAAGAGATAGAAAAGATCGCTCAGGATTCCGGCTACGAATTAATTTATCCAGAGACGATGGAGATGATCGATCAGGCCCGCACATTTTCTTCTGCGCGAAGAATTGTCGGTGAATACGGTTCTGCAATGCATTGGAGTATGTTTAGTTCTCCTGGTACTTTTATCTGTACTATTAGGGGCGCGCGTCATCACCCTGCCTTCATCCAGTTCGGTATCGGCAGTGTGCTTGCTCAGCCAACTGGTTTGGTTCTTGGTGAAGCTGATAGCAGCGATATAAACACAAGTTTTTTTGTTGAGAAGGATGCGGTGATTAACGCACTAGAAGTGATGCGATGATGCAAATTGAGAATCACTGATGCCTGGGATGGACAAAATATCTGAATTAGAAGCAGCGCGCCGGGTGCTCGTCCGCCGAAAGGCCGCGCTCGGCGATGTGATTATGTCAACCCCCGTAATGGCAAGGCTGCGTTACTTGCTCGGTCCGGACACAATCGTAGATGTTGAAACGGCGTATCCGCATGTCTTCATCGGGAATCCACACGTTAATTCTGCGCGGGTATCCATGGAGGAAAGCTACGATTTAGTTATCGCTCTTGATAATGCATATGAAAAGAGGCGCGATCTTCATACCATAGACGCCTATATGGTTGAAGCCTTCGGCGACACCCGGTGGCCATCCAAGGAGCTTTTCATAGCCAAACACCGGCTTCCAGAAAGTATTAAACTCGACTGGACCCGGTGCGTTGTACTGCATCCCGGACAAACCAGCCGCGCTCGAACAGTAACGCGGGGCGTATGGGAGGGTATCATTAATCGACTTATTGGGTGCAATCTTATTCCTGTCGTTGTCGGGGCCACTCGCGAAATTTCCGTTGCAGATATCGATGGCGTAGCGGACCTGACAGGCCGGCTTTCTTTGCAGCAACTCGCTACGCTGATTCAATATTCCAGGTGTTTTGTCAGCGCAGATACTGGAATGAGTCATGTCGCCGCAACCACTGATACCCCTATTGTTACTGTCTATACATCGGTATTTCCTCAGCATAGAATTTCCTGGCGGCATGGTGTATTTAGTTGGCGCGTGACCCCGTTGACACCAAAATTGCCATGCGTCGGTTGCATACATGAATGTACACGCGCTGACTATGCCTGCATCGAAGGGGAACACGCCGTGCGCGCCGATCAGATTTTTGATGCCATCATTAGTGCGATGGAAGTTCAATAATATGCCGGTCGTCGCTTCTGTTGAAAAGTGGCCGGGTGCATCAAGACAGCGTTTCGGCGCCGCTTAAGGCCTGATCCCGAATAACCGCATCATCCGTCTGAAGCGGGTTCGACGTTGAGGAATGCCATCTCGGCCTCGGAGACAATGACCAAGCTTTCCAGGCTCCCGCCCCATGATATCCCGAATCAAGAACTCTCGCAGAGAGTCTGAGGTTTGGCACGCGCACACGTAAAATGCGTGAAGGCCGCAAGCTGTCAAATGCGAACTTATATATGTGATATTGTGATCGAATCTGCGAAACCTGCGCTTTGATCGGCCGGTATTTTGCCGTCTACAACAAAAAGCGCCTACATTCGAGCCTTGACGCGTGAAAATATCACCATGCATATTACTGCTATCCGCCGCAACCTGTGGCGGCGTGAATTTCGCTGCTGTTGCCGGAGCGTCACGCCGGCCGGGCCACGCCTCCCGGCGCGATGCCCCGGCAACAGCACGCCACGATCCCAACCGGCAGGGGTTCCTCCTGTCGGAACCGCAACGCTGCCTTGAGAAACCCGGCCACCTCCATGCGCGCCTGTGACAGAATGCCCCCGAACCGCCGAACAATGCGGAAGAATGCGATCATGGCAGCGGACACCCAGTTGCGCGTTCGATTGCAGCAGGCGCCGTGATGCGGCCGCCGCCGCCCGGTGCGGTTGCCCGCCTGCGCCGGCTGTTTCTGGTCCTGGGGCTGGCGGTGGCGCTGGTTGCGCATGTCGCAACCGGCGCGGTCGCCAACTGGGGCGCCCCCCCCTGGGCCGGCCCCGCCGCCGTGGCCACGCTGGTGCTGCTGGCCTGGCTGCTGGCCGAGTATCGCCTCGCCCGCCCGCTCGACCGGTTGTCCCGCGACCTCCTGGTCGCCGCCCGTGACGACCCGCGGCACGTGCCCTGGCCCCGCCTTGCCTGGGCCGCCCGGCTCGGCGAGGCCGCCACCGCCCTGCAGTCCCGCCTCGCCGCCGCCGAGGCCGAGCGCGTCTCGGCGCTGGCCGCCGCCACCGCCCGCACCGAGGAACAGAAGCGCCGGCTGGAAGCGATCCTGCTGGACCTCTCGCATGGCGTGATTGTCTGTGGCCGCGACCACCACGTGCTGCTGTTCAACCAGGCCGCCGCCGACCAGGTGGACGCACCGCACGCGCTGGGCCTCGGGCGGCCGGTGGCGGAGGTGCTGTCGCGGGCCCCGCTGGAGCACCAGCTGGAGCGGCTGGAGCGGCAGGCCGGGGCGCGGCCGGAGCGCTTCGTCTGCGCCACCGCAGGCGGCGAGCGCCTGCTCTACGCGCGCATGGCGCTGCTGACCGACGCCGCCGGCTTTCCCTCCGGCTATGTGCTGACCCTGGTTGATGCCGGGCGCGAGGTGGACCGCGCCGGGCGGCTCGACCGGCTGCTGCGCACCGCCATCGAACGCCAGCGCGGCCTGCTGGCCAGCCTGCGCGCCGCGGCGGAGACGCTGGCGGATGTCCCCGACCTGTCCGCCGAGGAGCAGCACGCCTTCGAGCGCGTGCTGCTGGAGGAAACCATCCAGCTCAGCGAGCAGAACGCCTGCCTCGCCACTGCGCTCGACGAGCTGGGCGGGCGGTCCTGGCCGATGGCCGAGATCGGCACCGCCGACCTGTTCGCCCTGCTCGCCCGCCGCACCGCCGCGCAGGACCCGCCGGTGTGGATCGTGCCCACCGGGGTGCCGGACTGGGTCTATGTGGACAGTCTTTCGCTGCTTGATCTGCTCGAACATTTCTGCGGGCGGCTGAGCCGTGACTGCGGCGTGCCGTTGCTGGGCGCGGCGGTGGCGCGCGAGCACGGGCGGGTTTGCATCGATCTGGTCTGGCAGGGCGACCCGGTGCCTGAAAGCACGCTGGATGGCTGGCTCAAACCGCCGTTCGAAGGCACCAGCGCGGTCGACGCCCGCGCCGTGCTGGAACGCCACGGCACCGATTGCTGGAGCCAGCCGGCCGGCCATGGCGAGGCGCTGATCCGCATTCCGCTGCCCTCCGCCGAGGCGCCGGCGCCGCCGCCCCGGCCGCGGCAGATGCGCCCGGAATTCTACGATTTCGACCTTGCCAACCGCCCCGCCGTCACTGATGCCTTGCGCGACCGGCGGCTGCGCGAGCTGACCTTCGTGGTGTTCGATGTCGAAACCACCGGGCTCGCGCTGTCGAAGGGCGACGAGGTGGTGTCGATCGGCGCGGTGCGGGTGGTGAACGGGCGGGTGCTGCCGATGGAGACCTTTGAACGCCTGGTGAACCCGGGCCGGCCGATCCCGGCCGAGTCGGTGTGCTTCCACGGCCTCACCGATGCCGCCGTGCGCGACAAGCCGCCGCTGGCGATCGTGCTGCCGCAGTTCCACCGGTTCGCCACCGACGCCGTGCTGGTGGCGCACAACGCCGCCTTCGACATGACCGCCATCGGCCGCGGTGCCGCCGCCTGCGACCTGGCGTTCGACCATCCGGTGCTGGACACGCTGCTGATCTCGGCCTGGCTGGACCCGGAGGAAGCCGACCATTCGCTGGATGGCATCGCCGCCCGCATGGGGGTCGAGGTGACCGCGCGCCACAACGCCCTGGGCGATGCGCTGACCGCAGCGGCGATCCTGGTGCGGCAGTTCGAGCGGCTGGAGGCGCGCGGCATCGAGCGTTTCGGGCAACTGGCGGTGGCGATCGACCTGTCGGCGCGGCTGCGGCAGAACCGGATGGCCTTCTGATGCCGGCGATGAACCCCGACCCGCAGACACGCGGACGGCTCGGTGCCTTGTTCCTGCTCGGCCTCGTGCTGTTCCTGCCGCCGCTGGTCGGACTCGCCGGCCCCGGCACCGTGTTGGGCATCCCGGCGCTGTTCGTCGCCGTCTATGCGGAATGGGCGCTGGTGATCCTGCTGCTCGCCGTGGTGCTGCGCCACGCCGGCAGGCGCCGGCGGACCCACGGGCGGTGACGTCCTCGCTGTTCGTGCTGCTGCCGCTGGCTGCCTATTGCGGCCTGCTGTTCGGCGTCGCCGCCCTGGCCGAGCGCGCCCGCCGCCGCCCGCCGCCGCCCTGGCTCTATGTCCTTTCGCTCGGCGTCTATTGCACGTCGTGGACGTATTACGGCTCGGTCGGCCGCGCCTCGGTGCGCGGCATCGACTTCCTGCCGATCTATCTCGGCCCCACCCTGGTCTGCGTGCTGGGCTGGCCGCTGCTGGCCAAGATCCTGCGCATCAGCAAGGCGCATCGCATCACCTCGATCGCCGACTTCATCGGCAGCCGCTACGGCCAGTCGCGCCTGCTGGCCGGGCTGGTGACGCTGATCGCGGTGGTTGGCTCGGTGCCCTATATCGCGCTGCAACTGAAGGCGGTGTCGTCCAGCCTGCTGGTGATGCTGTCGCCGGAAGCCGGCGCCGGCGCGGAAAGCGCGGTGGCGCTCGGGGCGGCGGTGCTGCTGGCGGCGTTCGGCGTGCTGTTCGGCGCCGCGCGGATCGACCCGGACGAGCATCATCGCGGCCTGGTCACCGCCATCGCGCTGGAATCGGTGGTGAAGCTGGCGTGCTTCGCCGCCGTCGGCCTGTTCGCCGGGCTGGTGCTGTTCGACGGTTTCCCGGACCTGTTCGCCCGCGCCGCCGCCCTGCCGCAGGCGGCCTCGCTGACCACGCTGCAGGCGCCCGGTGCGGAGTGGACCGGGCTGCTGCTGGTATCGATGGCCGCCACCATCTGCCTGCCCCGGCAGTTCCAGATGCTGGTGGTGGAAAACCGCGACGAACGCCACCTGGCGCCGGCGCTGTGGGGGTTTCCGCTCTATCTGTTCGCCATCAACCTGTTCGTGCTGCCGATCGCCTTTTCCGGCCTGCTGCTGCTGCCGCCGGGCAGCGATCCCGACATGGTGGTGCTGACCCTGCCGCTGGCGGCCGGCGCCCACTGGCTGTCGCTGCTGGCCTGCATCGGCGGGCTGTCGGCGGCCACCGCCATGGTGGTGGTGGAGAGCGTGGCGCTCAGCACCATGGTCTGCAACGATCTGCTGCTGCCGGTGCTGCTGCGCCTGCCCGGCGGGAAGCGCGCCGACCTGACCGGTCTGCTGCTGGGGGTGCGGCGGGCGGCCATCATTGCCGTGGTGCTGCTCGGGTTCCTGTACATGCAGCAGGTCGGCAACACCTATGCGCTGGTGTCGATCGGGCTGGTGTCGTTCTGCGCCGCCGCGCAGTTCGCGCCGGCGATCGTGCTGGGGGTGTTCTGGCGCGACGCCACCCGGCTGGGCGCGCTGGCCGGCATTGCCGCCGGCTTCCTGGTGTGGGCCTGGACGCTGTTCCTGCCTTCGCTCGCTTTGTCCGACATCCTCACCCGCGGCTTCCTGGATACCGGCCTGTTCGGCTGGGCCTGGACCCATCCGCGCGCTTTGTTCGGCCTGACCGGGTTCGACCCGATCACCCACAGCCTGTTCTGGTCCATGCTGGCCAATATCGGCCTGCTGGTGGGGTTGTCGGTGCTGGCGCGGCCCTCGGCCTTCGAGCGGGCGCAGGCGCGCGCCTTCGTGGATGTGTTCGCCGCCTCCGGCGAGGCGAGCGCCTGGAGCGGGGCGGCGCGGCGGGCCGACCTGGCCGCCCTGCTCGGCCGCTTCATGGAGCCGGCGCGCGCCCAGGCGCGGCTGGCGGAACTCACCCGCGCCGCTGGCGCCGACCCCCGCGCGCCGCAGGCCGATCCTGTGGTGGTGCGCGGCGTGGAGCGCCTGCTGGCTGGAATGATCGGCGGCGCCTCGGCGCATGTGCTGGTAGCATCGGTGGCCGGCGAACGGCCGGTCGCAGTCGAGGAGGTGATGCGCATCGTGGACGAATCCTCGGAGATCCGCGAGTACAGCCGCCAGCTCGAGGAGAAGTCGCGCCAGCTGGAAGCAACCACTGAGGAACTGCGCCGCGCCAATGCCGCGTTGCAGGAACTCGACCGGCTGAAGGACGAGTTCGTCAGCAATGTCAGCCACGAGCTGCGCACGCCGCTGACCGCGATCCGCTCCTTCTCCGAGATACTCTATGAGGAGCCGGATCTTGACCTGGAACAGCGCCTGCAGTTCCTCGCCATCATTGTCAGCGAGAGCGAGCGGCTGACCCGGCTGATCACCGACATGCTCGACCTGGCCAAGATGCAGGCCGGCGATCTGCACTGGCAGTTCGAGCCGGTGCAGCTGGAGGCGGTGCTGCGCGACGCGGCGGCGGCAACCGGGCAGTTGTTCCGTGACCGCGGCGTGGCACTGACGCTGCAACTGGCGGCGGATCTGCCGCCGGTGCAGGCCGATGCCGACCGCATCGCACAGGTGGCGATCAACCTGCTGTCCAACGCGGTGAAATTCTCGCCGGCAGGAACCGGTCGGGTGCGGCTGCGGCTGTTCCGCGCCGAGGGCGGCCAGGCGATCGAAGTGGTGGATAACGGGCCGGGGATTCCGCCCGAGGACCAGGAAATGATCTTCGACCGGTTCCGCCAGGCCGGCAACGGCATGACCGACAAGCCACCCGGCACCGGACTGGGGCTGGCAATCTGCCGCGCCATCGCCCAGCGGCATGGGGGAACGCTGGCGGTGAGCAGCCTGCCTGGGGAGGGGGCGACCTTTCGGGTCACGTTGCCGGCGGCGTAGAGAAGCGATACGCTGCCGCCCTGCCAATCCCCGCCCGCTGGCCAGGCGGCCCAGGGCAATCGCACCTGGAATTCCCTTCACGGCAGGATGGATGCCTGCACGGCTCGGGCGGGCTTGATTCCACCCGTCGGCGTACGAAGCATGCCGTGGAAGGACGCCTTGAACCTGTTTTCCGCCTGCCGGGAGAGTCTGGTGGACCCGCAAACGGGGAACGCCCGCCTTTCCGGACTGTCCTGAGGTGCGATTGCCACGCCGCAGAACCGTTCTGGCTGCCGGCGCTGCGGCGGCGCTGGCCTGTCCGGCGATCGCCCAGCGCGCCACCCGGGTGCTGCGCTTCGTGCCCGAAGGCAACCTGCAGAACCCGGACCCGGTCTGGACCCCCACCATGGTCGGCCGCAACCACGGATTCATGATCTGGGACTCGCTCTACGGCCAGGACAGCAGCGGCGTCCCCACCCCGCAGATGGCCGCCGGCCACGAGGTTTCCGACGACCGCCTGACCTGGCGTTTTGTCCTGCGCGACGGGCTGACCTTCCACGACAACACCCCCGTCCGCGCGCAGGATTGCGTCGCCTCCATCCTGCGCTGGGCCAGGCGGCGCGCGCTCGGCCAGGCGCTGCTGGCGCGGCTGCACGAAATCCGCGCGCTTGACGACCGCCGCTTCGAGCTTCGCCTCAAACGCCCGTTTTCCTTCGTGCTCGAGGCGCTGGGCACCGACACCTGCTTCATCATGCCGGAGCGCATCGCCCGCGCCGACCCGTCCGGCCCGATCAGGGATTACATCGGCAGCGGGCCGTTTCGCTTCCTGCGCCACGAATGGGCGCCAGGCTCCAAGGCGGCCTATGCGCGCTGGGAAAAATACGTCCCGATCGAGGGCAGGCCGGACTTCACCAGCGGCGGCAAGGTGGCAAATTTCGACCGCGTCGAGTGGATCATCCTGCCCGACCCGGCCACCGCCGCGGCCGCGTTGCAGCAGGGCGTGGTGGACTGGGTGCAGCAACCGCTGCTCGATCTGCTGCCGGTGCTGCGTGATGCCCTCGGCGTGCAGGTGATGGTGAACGACAGCATCGGGGTGATGCCGGTCCTTGCCCTCAACCATCTGCACCCGCCGTTCGACAATCCGCTGTTGCGGCGCGCCCTGCTGCCCGCGGTCGCCCAGCCGGCCTTCGTGCAGGCGGCGGTGGGCAGCGAGCCGGAGCTTGTCCATGTGCCGGTGGGGGTGTTCACCCCCGGCCTGCCGATGGCCAGCGATGCCGGGCTGGAGGTACTCGCCGCCCCGCGCGACCCGGCGCTGGCCCGCCGCCTGGTGGACGAAGGCGGCTACAACGGCGAGAAAGTGCTGCTGATGTCGCCCTCGGACACGCCGGCCATCCAGGCGCTGTGCCAGGTGGCGCGCGACCTGTTCGAGCAGGCCGGGCTGAATGTTGCCTATGAAAGCATGGACTGGGCCACCCTGCTGCGCCGCCGGGCCAGCCGCGAGCCGGCGGAAAAGGGCGGCTGGACCGCCTTCTGCACCACCTATGAAGGGCTGGCGCTGGCCACCCCGGCCAGCCACCAGCCGTTGCGCGGCACCGGCCTGGACGGCTGGTTCGGCTGGCCCACCAGTCCGCGGATCGAGACGCTGCGCGACGCGTGGTTCGCGGCCCCGGACCTCGCGCTGCAGCGTGCGCTGTGCGCAGAGATGCAGCTTCTGGCGTGGCAGGAGGTGCCCTATGTCCCGCTCGGCCAGTGGTTCAACCCGACCGCCATGCGCAGCAATCTGACCGACGTGGTCAAGGCGCCGTTCCCGATCTTCTGGGGGGTCCGGCGGGGCTGATGCCTGGCGAGGTCAGCCGATGGCGAGATACAAATTCGAGCTGAACGGACCAAGGCGCAGGCCGGTATGGCCGATCCGGCATGCCGGGGCAGCTTGGCCGAGTCGCGCCAGCCGGTGGGACGACATCAGGATCAGGTTGGCCGGATCCGCCCATTTCCGCTTGCCGGCGAGGCGGCATGCCAGCCGGAACGTCGAATCGGCGTAATGAACGAACGGCAATGCCGTGTGATGCTCGACCGGGAAGAATCGGTTCGGCACAGCCGCGAACACACTGCGTGCGACCCGGCGCAGCTCGGCAAGGAAAGCCCGTTGGGCATCATCGCTCCCGACATGCTCTAGCACTGCATTGCAGAAGGCGATATCGAAGGCGCCATCGGCGAATGGCAGGCCGGCGTTCGCCGCCACGCGTACGTAACGAACACGCGGGAATGCACGCCGAAAGGCTGCGCCGTCGTCCAATCCCACCGCCGTGATCGCCTCGGGATGAGGATAGAGCCGCTCCAGCAGATTGGCCCCTTCGCCGACCACGGTGGACACGCCGACGTCGAGGATGCGCGCCACAGGGGGCGGCCGCATGGTCGCCATAAAGTCACGGTAAATGCGATCACGGGCGCGCACCATCAGGCGCTCGGCAAGCGAGCCGGGCTGCGTAACTTCATAATATCTATCGTCCCCGTGCACTGTTCCAGTCATGCCCGCCACCAATGTCATCTCATAATATATCCGGAAAGGACATTCTCATCAAGGCTGGCGCGTGTCGGGGGCGGCGTTGACCGCCACCCTGGGGCGACTAGTTTGGCACCGCCATGCCGCGCACCGACAGCGCGCGAGGGGAGATCGCCGACCTTGCCGAGGCCTGCCAAACTGCTGCGTGCCGCCATCCTGCCGGTGGTGATGCTGCTGCCCGCCTGCACGGTGGGGCCGGATTTCGAACCTCCCACGCCCTGGTGGAACCCCGCTTCCTGGCGCGGCACCGGCCAGCCGGAAGCCGCCGCGCCAGCGGCCAGCCAGCCGGTCACCGAGCCGGTCGATCCGCGCTGGTGGCAGGTGTTCAACGACCCGCTGCTGACCGGCCTGGAGCAGCGCCTGGCCGCGGCCAACCTCGATGTGCGGGTGGCCAGCCTCCGGCTCGCCGAAGCGCGCGCCACTTTGGGCGTGGCGCAGGCGGCCACCCTGCCCTCGCTGAACGGCAATGCCAGCTATACGCGCCAGCAGCTCAGCGAAAAGGGCGCGCTGTCACTGGTCAACACCGGTAACGCCGCGAGCCAGGCCAACGGCTCGCCCTCGGGCAGCGCCGCGGTGCCGAATATCGGCATTTTCCAGCCCTTCAACCTGTACCAGTACGGCTTCGACGCCTCCTGGGAAGCCGACCTCTGGGGCCGGGTCCGCCGCACCGTCGAATCCGCGCAGGCCGGCGAGCAGGCCACCGAGGAGGCCCGCCGCGACACCCTGCTGACCGCCACCGCCGAGCTGGCGCGCGACTACCTGCAGTTGCGCGGGGTGCAGCGCAATCTCGACATCACCCGCCAAAATCTCGACATCGCCCGGCAGAGCCTGGCTCTGACCCGCCAGCGGGCCGCGGGCGGGCTGACCACCGACCTCGACGTTGCCAACGCCGCCGCCCAGGTGGACACCGTCGCCGCCCAGTTGCCGGCGCTGGAAGCGCAGCAGGCGCAACTGATCAACGCGCTCGGCCTGTTGCTTGGCGCGCCGCCGGCGGCGCTCACCGCCGACCTCAGCGACCCGAAGGCGATCCCGCCGGTGCCGCCGCGCGTGCCGGTCGGCCTGCCCTCGGAGCTGGCGCGCCGACGCCCGGATATCCGCCGCGCCGAGGCACAACTGCACGCCGCCACCGCCGATGTCGGCGTGGCGGTGGGCGATTTCTATCCGCGTTTCGCCTTCTCGGGCAGCATCGCCATCCAGGCCATCCAGTTCAACGACCTGGCCGACTGGGGCGCCGCCAAGACCTATGCGTTCGGCCCGTCGATTACCCTGCCGATCTTCGAGGGCGGCCGGCTGACGCGCACGCTGGAACTGCGCAAGGCGCAGCAGCAGGAGGCGGCGGTGACCTATCAGCGCACCGTGCTCGGCGCGCTGCATGAGGTGGACAACGCACTGACCACCTACGATGCCGAGCAGCGCCGCCGCGACCGGCTGGAACAGGCGGTGGCGCAGAACCGCCGGGCGCTGTCGCTGGCGCGCGACCGCTACACCCAGGGCGTCACCGACTTCCTGCAGGTGCTGGACGTGCAGCGCAACCTGCTGGCGGCCGAGCAGCAGCTCACCGACAGCACCACCAAGGTCTCGATCGATCTGGTGCAGATCTACAAGGCGCTCGGCGGGGGATGGGAAAGCGATTTTCCGGACGCGCCGCCGAAGGCAGAGGCCGGGCGGGCCAGCGGCTGAGATCCGACTTCAACACCGCTTTTTGGATTGCAGTTTATAATCAAGCGCTTATTGGCGGCCGAACAGGCGTTGGCACTGGCGTGGTAATGCCGATGCGCCGACCTCTACCAGGGGCTTCGCGTAAACCCAGACTATCTCCCTGATTCTTCAGGCCAACGGGGCACCGACGATTTCCAGGTCCGGAATCCCCGGCACTAGAGCGCTTTCAGGCTGACCGTAAACGGTCAGCGCGCTCTGGCTCTTTGTTTTGGCGAGCAACTTTGCCGGCCGGCTGTCGCCAGTCTGGCCGGCGTTGCTCTAGCGCCGGCGGAGTTGCGATACGTCGCGAACGGCACCGCGCGCGGCGCTGGTGGTCAGCGCCGCGTAGGTCTGCAACGCTGGAGATACCTTGCGGTCGCGGGCCACCGGCTGCCAGGCATCGGCACCGCGCGCCTCCATCGCCGTGCGTCGGCGGGCGAGCTCGGCATCGTCGACATCCAGGCGGATAAGCCGCGCCGGGATGTCGATTTCGATCCGGTCCCCCGCCTCGACCAGCCCGATCGTGCCGCCCTCGGCCGCCTCGGGCGAGACATGGCCGATCGACAGGCCGGCGGTGCCGCCGGAGAACCTGCCATCGGTAATCAGCGCACAGACTTTGCCCAGCCCCTTCGACTTCAGGTAGCTGGTCGGATACAGCATCTCCTGCATGCCCGGCCCGCCGCGCGGTCCCTCGTAGCGGATCAGCACCACGTCGCCAGCCACCACGCGCCCGCCCAGAATGGCGGAAACGGCGTCATCCTGGCTCTCGAAGATACGGGCAGGCCCGGAGAAGCACAGATTGGCGGCATCCACGCCGGCGGTCTTCACCACGCTGCCATCCATGGCCAGGTTGCCGAACAGGATCGCCAGCCCGCCATCCCGCGAATAGGCGTGCGCCACATCGCGGATGACCCCGGAATCGCGGTCGAAGTCCGGCGCGTCCCAGCGGGCGGACTGGCTGAACGCCTCGGTGGTCGGCACGCCGCCGGGCGCGGCGCTGAAGAACGCGTGTACCGGGGCCGCCGCAGTGCGGCGCACATCCCACCGTTCCAGCGCCTCGCCGAGATTAGAACTGTGCACGGTGGAGACCGCGCGGTCGATCAGCCCGGCGCGGTCCAGTTCGCCGAGGATGGCGAAGATGCCGCCGGCGCGGTGGACGTCTTCCAGATGCACATTCGCGACCGACGGCGCCACCTTGCACAGCACCGGCACCCGGCGGGACAGGCGGTCGATATCCTGCATGGTGAACGGCACGCCGGCCTCCTGCGCCGCCGCCAGCAGGTGCAGCACGGTGTTGGTGCTGCCGCCCATGGCGATATCGACCGACATCGCGTTCTCGAACGCCGCGAAACTGGCGATGCCGCGGGGCAGCACGCTGGAATCGTCCCGCTCGTACCAGCGCAGCGCGAGGTCCACGATGGTGCGCCCCGCCTCGAGGAACAGGGCGCGGCGGTCGGCATGGGTGGCGAGCATCGTGCCGTTGCCGGGCAGCGCCAGGCCGAGCGCCTCCATCAGGCAGTTCATCGAATTGGCGGTGAACATGCCCGAACACGAGCCGCAGGTCGGGCAGGCCGAGCGCTCCATCACCAGCACCTCCTCGTCGGAAGCGCTGGCATCGGCGGCGAGCACCATGGCGTCGATCAGATCGACCGTGCGGGACTGGCCCTTATGCACCACCTTGCCCGCCTCCATCGGCCCGCCGGAAACAAAGATGGTGGGAATGTTTAGCCGCAGCGATGCCATCAGCATGCCCGGGGTGATCTTGTCGCAGTTGGAAATGCACACCAGCGCGTCGGCACAATGCGCGTTGACCATGTATTCGACCGAATCGGCGATCAGCTCGCGCGAGGGCAGGCTGTACAGCATGCCGTCATGGCCCATGGCGATGCCGTCATCAATGGCGATGGTGTTGAATTCCTTGGCCACGCCGCCGGCCGCCGCGATCTCGCGGGCAACCAGCTGGCCGAGATCCTTCAGATGGACATGGCCGGGGACGAACTGGGTGAAGGAGTTGGCAACCGCGATGATCGGCTTGCCGAAATCGCCGTCCTTCATGCCGGTGGCCCGCCACAGACCGCGGGCGCCGGCCATGTTGCGGCCATGAGTGGAGGTGCGGGAACGCAGGACGGGCATGTGCGGGCTCCTCGGGTATTGCCGGGATGTGCACCCAAGCGGGGGCGGCTTCAACTCCCGTGCGGGCTCGGGCGGGAGCGCTCGTGAGGATGGCGGGGCCTGTGGTGTGACCGGTTCGGGTGGACGGCGGCTCTTTTCGCTTGCGCTGCTCCTTCAGGCCGCCGGACCACCGGCGGCCTGATTGCCTCAGAGGCTGACCCGGAATCGTTTCGGAATGATATATTGATTCGTTGCAGCGGCTTGATGTCGTGGGCCGAGCGGCCTTCGCGCGGGGGTTGGGTGATGCCAGCGACTGCGATCTTCTCGGGATTGCGAAGACACCGAGGAGACAGGCCATGGTCTGGACTGAGAATTTGAAAAAGAATGCCCGCAAGCCGCCGGGCGATGACGAAAAACTCAATGATATCAGCGAGCGTTCTTTTTCAAGTTCGAATTGTTTTTCAAGCTCTGACATCACACGGCCGAAGTATCGGCGCGACGGGCTGCGCTATGCAAGCGACATCACCGACTCCGAATGGGCGGTGATCGCGCCGCCTCTGCTGCCGCCGGCCACATGCGGGCGGTCGCGCAAGGCCAGCCGTCGGGAGGCGATCAACGGCGTTTTCTGCATGGCCCAGGCCGGCTGCCAGTGGCGCATGCTGCCGAAAGATTTCCCGCCGTCCACCACGGTGCAACGGTAGTTCTACTGCTGGCGCGATAGCGGGCTGTGGCCGACCATCAACCATGTGCTGCTGATGCAGGTGCGCGAAGCGGCCGGTCGCGAGGCCAGCCGCCCGTCTCCGTGCCGGCGGGGTGGATCGTCCCGTTAACGCGGTGTTTGCCATTGCGGCGCAGGGTCTGAACTGTGCCGTCGATCCTCCTCTGGGATTTGCTACCGGTACGGAAGGCCACGGACACCCTGGAACAGTGTCCGGGCTTCCGATTGTTTGCGTGGCAGAAGAGTGCGTCCCCAGACCGTGGGTCAAGGAGGCTTGCCGACCATGCCGATTATGTGGCGCGAATCAATGTCCGTGGATGGCGGGCTGATCGATGGGGATCATCAAAATCTGATCAGAATCATCAACGAATTCGAAACCGTTGCCCCCGGTATCGCGGCCCGGGAGCAGTTGCGGACTATCATTATCAAACTGCATGATTATACGAAACGGCATTTTCGGCGAGAGGAAGAACTTCAGCGATCCATAAATTTCGCAGAATGCGAAGCTCATCGTCATACACATGTCGAAATGATTAATTCAATCGTCCGCCTTCAATCGGAACTCGCGGATATTAAAGATAACGATCTATTTATAGCTCACAAAAATATGAGCTTTTTTCTTCGAAAATGGTTAATTGATCACGTGATCAAATCAGATTTGTGCATGAGACCATTTTTTTGTCAGATAAATAATACAAATATGACACGACCGTTAAACTTAAATAATCTTCATGGTCTTGGTATTGTGTTGGTTGATGATCAACCATTTATTCGACACACCATGATAGCGATCCTGCGGTCCATCGACCGCAGTTTTGTTGTCAGTGTGGCAGGGGATGGCGAATCGGCATTATCGCTGATTGCCGAGACCCATCCCGAGTTGGTCCTTTGCGACATCAACATGCAGCCGATGGACGGGCTGCGGGTCATTGACGGCCTGCGCAACCACGCGAACCCCGCGGTGCGCGATGCGGCAGTGATCGTGCTGACATCGCACACCGATGGCGAAGCGATCCAAAGCGCCGCCCGCCTCAAGATCCAGGGCTATCTGGTCAAACCAGTATCGCGCATGCATATCGAACATAAGTTGCACGCAATCTTCCGGGGCCGGCGGCCATCGCAGTCAGCAGCCGGTGCTAAGTACTCCTTTTCGCAATTACGGTGACGTATTCCGTAAGGCCGACTCGCGAGGGCTTGGCAGGATCACCCTCGGTCAGGAGGGCGTATCATGCCGAGGAAGAGCCCATACGAGATCAATCTCACTGGGGAGGAGCGA
>CAIVPZ010000159.1 GCA_903907955.1 uncultured Acetobacteraceae bacterium
GGGCAAAACCCCGGGTAAGCAGGTGCAGCATGCGTCCGCCTGCGGAACGGCCGCCGCAGAAATCCGCCATTTTTTGGCCGTCGAACCCGGATTGACCCGCTTCCGTTCTGTGTTCGCCCGGGGTTTTGCCCCGGTTACATCACCAAGGCCCGCGCCGGGTTTGACCGCGCCGTCGTCGCCGCCGTGGTGGGGCATGAAGTCGGGAATATGACCGATGACGTGTATTCCGGCGGGCCGTCCGATGCGGCCAAGGTGGCGTGCGTGGCGTCTGTGCGGCTGCCTACGCCTCCGCCCCCGGCCGCGCCGTGAACATCAACATCTTCAACTTCCTCCCGCACGGCACTCGGCTGGTCCGCCCGCTCCGCGTCGTGCTTCGGGAGGGTGCGCCGTGGTTTGCCCTGGTGGATGTCTGCGCGGCGACGGCGCACAGCAACCCGAGCATGGCGGCAAGCCGTCTGGATGACGACGAAAAGGGTATCAGCAGTGTTGATACCCTTGGCGGACAGCAGGAAACTATTCTTATCAGCGAGTCCGGCCTTTACTCCCTGATCCTGACCAGCCGGAAGCCCGAGGCCAAGGCGTTCAAGAGGTGGGTCGACGGTGCGGCCTTCGATCAGGAAGGATAGTAGCCTCCCCCAAGCTACAGCGGACGGCCGATTTGCTCTATCTTCGGCCATAGCGTCTTGAATATCTCCGCTCTGACCAACTTCTCTATTCCTTCATGCTTAGCATGGTCGGGGTGGAACTCAGTAGCAATCAGTCTACGGAGGCGTCCGAAGCGGGAACCATCGCCCGTGGTGTCTCCGCCCCGCGCCTGTAGTAAATCCGTTTCAAGCGCAGCAATGCGGGTCTTGCACTGTTCGGCTAAGTGCTTCCATGCATCGTGGTCAACGTGCAAGCGTGTCATACGTTCTTGGGTGCTGGCAAGTTCCGCGCGCAACTGCGTCTCTATGCTTTCGGGCTTCGGACGTGCAGCGACGGCGGATGTAACCTTGCCCTTCCATGGATCCCCGATGGTAAGGCGCGCCAAGAACCACGCTACCATGAACACGGCGAGCGCAACTATGAACACGATTACGCCTGTGGGCATGAGCGCTCCGTAAGCGGGGTAAGGATGGTCATTCTGCAATCTTCCGGCCGTAGTCGTTCCAGAGTCGTAGTAGCCTCATTGCCCGAACGGTGCAAACCTGCGCCGCCCGCCCGCCCGCAGTCCTGGTGACTCTCCAGAAACCGCAGGCAGGCTTGCGGCCAGCCTACCGGCCAGACCCCCGGCGCCTACGCCAGCCCGGTCAGCAGCAACCCCAGCCTACGCCAGCCGGTCAGCCTCCGCCTTCGCTGCCCGCACCGCCGCCGCCTCCGCTGCCAGACCGCTCAGGAAATCCGCGCCACTTTCCAGCGTAACCGCCCCCCTCCGCCCCGGCTTATGGCCTACGGCATTCACACATTTTGCTTGCGCTAGATATAACGCTCTGAATCCATGTGGCATTCCGCGATTCAGGGGGCTACGTGAGGCATCAGTGTGGCGAGCTTGGCTATTTTGGGGATGCCCGTCGCGCGGCGGTGGGCACCACGCTGATTGAGCGGGTGATGGAAACCGGGTCGTTGGTTGTCCGCAAACTTGGCGGTGATCGGGCCGGGGAGATGGCGCTCCACCGGTTTTTGGCAGCACCCTCCGTCACGACAGTCGAGATCGTGGAGACGCTGGCGGTCCGCACCGCCGCCGCTTGCGCAGGACGACGGATTGTCGTGGCGCAGGATACGACCGAGATCAATTTCGCTGGCCGCGAGGAGCGGCGGCGTGGCCTGGGGCCGGCAGGCGACGGCGTTTCCGCCGGGTTCTTCATCCATCCGCTGATCGCCATCGACAGCGAGACAGAGGCCGTTCTCGGTGTGGTCGGCGCCAGAATTTGGACTCGAACGGACGAGATAGCCCCCACGCACGCCCGCGCGTTGGAAGACAAGGAGAGCATCCGTTGGTTGGAAGGGGCTGAGTGTGCGGCAGCGTGTTTAGCTGATGCCGCTTCGGTGGTGGTCGTGGCAGATCGCGAGGGTGATATCTATGCAAGCTTCGCGCGACGCCCGGCAGCGGTCGATCTGATTGTGCGGGCTGCGCAGGACCGTGCGCTGCATGGCGGGAAGCGCTTGTTCGCGGCGCCTTCCGCATGGCCGGAGTTGGCGCGAACCGAGGTTCGTGTGGCTCCATCCCGCACCGGCGGTCGCGCCCGGATCGCCACGGTTGTGCTGCGCGCCGGGCCGGTCGTGATCTCGCGCCCACGCCATGCCAGCGATCGCTCAGACCCGCCGCAACTGACACTGCATATGGTCGAGGCGCGAGAGATCAATGGCCCGGCAGATGGACAGCCGCTGCTGTGGCGGCTGTTGACCACGCTACCTGTCACCAGCGCCGCCGACGCGCAGGAAATCGTGCGCCTCTATAGATTGCGTTGGCGGATTGAAGAAATCTTTCGTTCGTTGAAAAGTGACGGCATGCGCCTGGAGGAAACCCAAATGCACTTCGCCGGGCGGTTGTTCAAGCTGGCTCTGGTGGGCCTTGCCGCGGCGATCCGCACAATGCAACTGGTCAACGCCCGTGATGGCAGCCCGCGACCCGCGACCGATGTCATCGATGCGGCCCTGCTGCCGGCCGCCGAAGCCATTGGCGCAACTCTCGAAGGCAGAACCGTGCGTCAGCAAAACCCCCATCCGCGCCACTCGCTCGCCTGGCTCGCCTGGATCATCGCCCGCCTCGGCGGATGGAACTGCTATTACAAGCCTCCCGGACCCAAAACCATGCGCGCCGGCTGGACTGCCGCGCGACAGCAAAGTTGGCCGGTCAGCGACACGTAGGATGGCCGGTTTGGTCGGCCGAAGGGCGGGCGTAGCCCGACCGTAGGCCGACCAAACCGGCGGCGCGGGTTTTCACC
>CAIVPZ010000160.1 GCA_903907955.1 uncultured Acetobacteraceae bacterium
ACCACCGCCTCGAACAGGTGGTAACGGTGGAAGGCGTGATCGCGAAGGTGCTCCTCCTCGTGCGCGCGTTCGGCAATCTGCTTGCTGCCGTCGCCCTTCTCCGGATCGTCGCGGAGCCGGACCGCTTCCGCGCGGGCAACGGATTGAATGTCTTGCGACACTCCGTACAGCGATACCGAGGTTTGCCATGGGCCGTGCCCCAGGGACGAATGTCATCCGCGCCACAATGCGGACAGCCAAAGCCGGCAATCCGGCTTTGGCCGATACGGGACAACAAACCCTCCCCGGCTGCCGCAGCGACCGTACCATCCACCGCGAACGCAGGCACCGCTTCGGTCTCAGCAGGCTGGGCCACCGCGACATTCTCGCCATCGCCCAATGCGTCCGCAGAGTTCACTTCCGCCAGCGCCAGCTCCTGGAACGCCATTCCGCGCTGCACAGCATCCAAATCCCGAACGCCCGAGAGCCAGATCGAAAACACCAACAGATCCACGCAAAGCCTCCGTCATCCAACCGCATCGCTCCAGCCGGCCTCGACGCAACATGATTCGCAATAAGAGCGTTCTTTTTCAAACTCTCAGCCTGGACTCGCTGATAGGGCTGCGGGCATCAGTCGGCCCGCCCAGGCGCTATGCTGGTGCTGTGCCCCTCCCGAGTAATGCGCCGAACGTACCCGCATGACGCTGCCGGATGGCTTCCAGCCTGCGCCCTGCGCGCCTCCTCTATGGGCACACCGAGGGCTGCTAGCTAGCGATCGCGTTTGGCAACCTGTGCTTCCCAGCTGCCTGCACCTTGCCCGGTTCCCCTCTTAAATTTAGCAACAGGGACTCCAACCGGAATTTCCGCCAAGCAACTGGCCCAGGCCGGACGGCTCGAAGATGCGATTGCGGAATGGCAACGCGCCCTCGCCGCGGCGCCCGACGACCCCGGAGGCACGCGCGGGCATCGCGCTCGCGCGCAAGCTCGGCTGGTCGCGACTGCTGCGACCGTTCGCGCGGCCCGGCGGCGCCGCGGTCGCCGCGGCCGCGGTAGTGGTGGTCCTGGCAGGCGCGGCCTGGATCGCCATGCCAAGGGCGCCGACCGAGGTCGCCCTGCTGGCCGATGAAGTCCGCCTGCTCCGGCAGCAACAGGAAGCTGCAAACGCCGCCGTTGTCGGGCGGTTCGACGTTCAGCTCGCGGCACTGACCAAGGATATCGAGACCCGTTTCGCCGAAGTGGACCGCCAGAGGCAGGCGGCAAGGGAACAGCCATCCCTTGGGTCTGGCCTTGCTTCAGTAGTCCCACAGAATGTCCAGCAGCCGGGGCGAGAGCATGGCGGCCTGCTGCATCGTCTCGGGGTAGGGGCCGAGCGTGGTGTTGGCCTGCAGCATGCGGCTGTATTGCGGGTCCACCAGCAGCAGAAATGCGGGCCTTCAGCGCCGCCAATTCGGCCGCCTGCCGGGCCTCCGGCGCCCGTAGCAGCGCGATCAGATCGTCCTTCGAAAGCCTGGCAAGGTCAGCAGGGTCCACCAAATCCTTTGACTCGATCGCCCCGCATCGGGTCAACGGAATTCTGCGCGGCCACCGTCAGCGGGATCCCGCCAGCGCCGCCGTCACGTCCGGCCACGCGCGCCTGCGCCAGGGCGCACCGGCTCCGCAGGCCCCGCCGAGGGCCGGGGCAGTTACCAGGCTCTGAGCGTGCCGGCGCCGGCGGCGCGGCAGGCCCGAAAGGACTGTCTTGCCCCGGTGCGCGCCATCCCGTCGTTGTGCGTCAATGCGGCGGTGTGCCGTCGGCGGCGCAGGCGGGTTTGCCCTTGCCGGTCTCCGGTGCCGCGCGGTATCTGTTGAGCAGCCCACAGGTCGCCTCGGCGACTGCTGGCGTGGCGCGGACGTAGCTCAGTTGGTAGAGCGTCAGATTTCCAATCTGAATGTCGCCGGTTCGATTCCGGTCGTCCGCTCCAAGTTTTCAATGGGTTAGATGGAAATCGTTCCGCCTTCTTATGTTAGTCCGAACGCTGCGGACCATCTGCGGACCCTTTGAAAACGCATAGCGCCGCGCGTTTGATGCATGGCTGACGGGTGCGAGTTCATCGCCAGCCCATCGCCGCCCGCTTCCTCGGCGATGCCCGCGATCTTCACGGCCCGCTGCGCCTCGGATCGGTCAATGCCGAGTTCGCGGGTCGCGGCGTTGATGCCGCCCTTGTTGCCGCGCCCCTCAACCCGGCCCCGCTCAGAAACCGGCGCAACCTGCGCCAGTTTCTTTTCCGTCAGCCGCACCCACTCGGCGATGTGTTCGGCCCGTTCCAGCGCCGTCAGTTCCGCCCGGTGCGGCTGACGGAAACCAAGGTGGCCGCAGAGGTTCCGGCGCAACTTGCGCCGAAACTTCCTCGGAGGGGCGTTGGCCAGGGCGTTGGCGACGGCCCGTCAATCCCCCGCTGCGTCAACCATTCAGGTCGCTTCCATATATCGTGCAATCGGCGGTCGAGAACCAAGCCCCGCCCGGCGTTTCGCTTTCGATATTGTGCGCCAGCGATTGCACCCACCACGTCCCGTTGGCCTGCGGGAGAATGCCAGATTGCACCTTGATCTTCCCGCCGGACTGGATTGCCGGGTTGTAGAGGCATTGGACCGAAAGCCCCTGCTGCGTATAGGAGGGCGAGCCGACCATGCCGGTATCTGCGGACACCAGCGGAACCGCTCCACCCCGGCTACCGCCTTCGGGCCAGATTTCCAGCACGTCGCCGTCGTCCATGGTGATGTTGATCCCGGCGTCGTGCGCGCATGCGTAAGCCTGCTCACGCCCGGTGCCGGCATAGTATGGGTTTGACAGCATCACAGAGGCGCCGTTGTTCTTGAACGTCCACGACATTTGCCCGGCGATGCTGGCCAGCACCGTTGCTGCATCGACGGCGCCCGCGTAGCTGGTCGGAGGCAGCGGGCGCATCTGCTCAACCATGCCGGTGAAAGCCTCCACAGTCAGCGAGACATCCGGCGCCGACTGCATGTCCACCCATGCCTGGCTGATGTCGCCATAGAATGCGACGGCGGGCATGGTGCCTTCGTCGTAGGGCAGGATGGTGATCTTGTTGCCGCGTTCCTTGTATGGAACCTTTCCAAGAGTGCTGATCTGGTTTGCAAGCGACATGGACAAGCCGAACACGCGAACCTGCGCGCAGTTGTGCCCCATGCCCCCCGCCTTGCTGATCTGCGCGGAAACGCGCATTCCTTTCAGCGTGACGATATTCTGTCCCGTCGCGGCAAAGGCTTTGTTGAGCAACTCAAATTTCAGGTCGATGCACTTCCTCAGGAACGGCATGCTGCATGCGCCGCCGCAACTTGGTGCCGCGCCTGCTCGATCTCGGCGGCCATTTCGGCGAGCACCGCGGCGGGCGGCTCAATCTGTCGCGTGACGGCGGCGGCATATTCCAGCATCCAAAGGCGCGCCCGCGCGCAGGCGAGAACGTGCGCTTCGGGGGAGCGGTCGGAGCGCACAAGGGCCGCTTCGGCGGTGCGTATATCGCGCTCCACCTCGGCGGCGAGCTGCGCCGGCACCGCGTCACCGGCCCGCGCGATGGCATCAAGATGGTTGCGCCGGGCGAGCGCACCGGCCAGGGCATCGGCGAGCGCGGTCACTGCGGCAACTCCGCCAGAGGATCGGTCGTCAGGGCCGCCAGTGCCCCTTGCCAGTGCGCCACAACCTCGGCCTGAACCTGCAACTGCGGCCACGATAGCGACCCGTAAAGCGTGGGAAGTTGCTCCTCCGGGTTGTTCAGCAGGGCCAGGGCGCGCCTGGTCTCGTCGGTGCCAGTCAGCAGCCTTTGCTCCATGATCCATTTCAGCGCGAGGCGCTTGCGG
>CAIVPZ010000161.1 GCA_903907955.1 uncultured Acetobacteraceae bacterium
CACCCACGCGGGGTGGAGCAGCCCGGTAGCTCGTCAGGCTCATAACCTGAAGGTCATAGGTTCAAATCCTATCCCCGCAACCAAAATAACCTCCCATATCATAAATATTAGCCGCCTCGGAGAATACCCTCCGCAGGCGGCCTCTTCCTGTCGGCGACGCTCACCCGCGACCGGAATGGCCCTGATCCATCCTGTCGCCGTTCACCAGCGTTAACCGGATGTTATCCGGCCACTCCCGATTCTGGCGGCAGCCTCACGGGAGAGATTCGATGGTGCAAGCGAGCGCCGGGATCGCGGGCGGCGCCTGGACGCGGAATAGTCCGGTGCCGGAGAAAGCGTCCGGCATCGACCGCCTGCGCCGCCGGGTGAGCGCGTACCTCGATGGTCGCGACACGCTGAAACTGCTCCCGGAATGCGTCGCGGTGATCGGTTTCATCGGCGTCATCTGGTTCAGCATCGGCGCGATGCTGGGGCAGCAATATGATGCGGCCGAGCGTGCGGCCGTCCGCGACACCGGCAACCTTGCCCACGCATTCGAGGCAAACACCGAACGCATCGTCGCCGGCATCGACCAGATTCTGCTGTCGGTGCGTACCGCCTATGCCGACGCTCCCGACAGCTTTGACCCGAACGCGTGGCAGCGCCGGCAGATGTGGCCCGACCGTTTCATGGTCCAACTCGCCATGATCGGCCTGGATGGGTTCGCCCGCGGTGCCACGATGGGCGGGGCGGCGATGCAGCGCGTCGACCTGTCCGACCAGGACTATTTCCGCGCCCAACTGGTCCCGGACCGCGACGCGTTGTTCATCAGCAAGCCGGTGGCCGGCCCGGCCGGCGGCCAGTGGACGGTACAGTTCACCCGCAAGGTGCTCAATCAGGACGGCGGTCTGGCTGGGGTGCTGGTGGTTTCGCTCGGCTGCGACGAGTTGTCGCGCTTCTACGACCGGCTTGAACTTGGCCACGGCATGCTCGCGCTGGCTGGCACCGACGGGATCATCCGCGCCCGCCGGCCGCTGCGCGAAGGGGGGATCGGCAGCGACATCAGCGGTGATCCGTTTTTCGGTCGCATCCGCGCCGGGCGCCATGGCGCCACCCTGGCAAGCAGCCCCATCGACGGCGTCGAGCGGGTGGTGAGCTTCCGGCGCCTGCCGGATCAGCCGCTCGTCGTGCTGGTCGGGTTCGATACCGCCCAGGTATTCCAGTCCTATTCGACCACCCGCGCGCGCGCGTTGATGGCGGGTGGCGCCGCCACCGTCGGTGTTCTGCTGCTGGGCACGCTGTGGATTCTCCTGCGCCGGCGCGGGATCGCATCCAAGCGGGCGCTGCGGCTGACGCTGGAGACCATCAGCCAGGGCATCGTGCTGCTGGATGCCAGCGGGCATGCGCCGGTGATGAACCGCCGGGCGCTGGAACTGCTGGACCTGCGGCCGGAGGAATTGCCTGGTTCGGGAATGGTTGCCTGGCCGCTGGCGACGGAGGGCGGTGGCGTGGCGGCGGGCGGGACGGTGATGCAACTCGCGCGCGCGGACGGCAGGATCATCGAGGTGCAGGGCCATCCCACACCGTTTGGCGGCGCCGTGCTGACCTACACCGATGTCACCGACCGCAAGCTGGCGGAGGCGCGCATACTGCACCTTGCCCATCACGATGCACTGACCGGTCTGCCGAACCGCACCCTGCTGAACATGCGCATTGCCGAAGCCGTGGCGCAGGCGGCGCGCGAAGCGAACCACATCGCCCTGTTCTGCCTCGACCTTGACGGGTTCAAGACGATCAACGGAACGATGGGGCACGATATCGGCGACGTGGTGCTGTGCCGCTTCGCCGACCGGCTGCGTGCGCTGGTCCGACCCGGCGACACGGTGGCGCGGACTGGCGGCGATGAGTTCACCATCCTGGTGCGCGGCCTCGCCAAGGCGGCAACGGCCGAAAATGTCGCCCGGCGTATGCTCGATGGTTTGCCCTTGCCGGTCGATTCCGGCAGTTGTGCGCCGACGCTTGGCAGCAGCATCGGCATCGCGCTGTATCCCGAAGATGGCGCGGATGGCCCGACCCTGCTGAAGAACGCCGACACCGCGCTTTACCGGGCCAAGGCCGAGGGAAAGGGCGGCTTCTGCCGGTTCGAGGGCTGGATGGACCGATCACTGGCGGAGCGCCGCTCGCTTGAGCGCGATCTGCGGCTGGCGATCGAGCGCCGCGAGTTTGAAGTATTCTTCCAGCCGCAATTCACCTGCGACACGTTGCGGGTGGTCGGGCTGGAGGCTCTGCTGCGGTGGCGTCATGTCGAGCGTGGCTTCGTGCCGCCGGGCGCCTTCATTCCGCTGGCGGAGGAGTGCGGCCTGATTGTGCCGATCGGGCGCATGGTGCTGGAGCAATCCTGTGTGCTGGCCGCCGGGTGGCAGCCGCGCTGCCGGGTGGCGGTGAACCTCTCGCCGGTCCAGTTTCACGACGGCACCCTGGTGCCCTTGCTGTCGGGTATCCTGCGGCGTTCCGGCTTCCCGCCCAGCCTGCTGGAACTGGAGGTTACCGAGGGCGTGCTGATCAAGGACGAAGACCAGGCCCTGGCCACGTTGCATGCGCTGAAGGCGTTGGGCGTGCACCTGGTGCTCGACGATTTCGGCACTGGCTATTCCAGCCTCAGCTACCTGCGCCGGTTTCCGTTCGACGGGATCAAGATCGACAAGACCTTCGTGCATGCCCAGCAGCAGGATTCCGGAACCCGTACGATTCTGGAAGCGGTGCTGGCGATGAGCAAGCGGCTGAACCTGCGGGTGGTTGCCGAAGGTGTGGAAACCGAGGAGCAACTGGCGATGCTGCGCGAGCAGGGCTGCACCGAGATCCAGGGCTTCCTGCTGGGACGGCCGATGCCGGCAGGCGAGGTGGAGAATTTCCTCAGGTCGGAGACCGAGTGGGCAGGACGTGACGGGCGCCGGCTGCGGCTGGCCGCATCAAACCGGACGGTGGCAGCGGCCCATCGCGGCGCCGATGCGGCAGACCGTAACGGTCACGACCTGGCCAGGCGTTCCGCGAGGCTGGCGACGACGTCGCAGCCTGCCACCGCTTCGCCCGCCTGCCATGAACCCGCATGACAACCAGGGGAGTCAGAAACCGGTGCTCTTGTTCGGGTAGTGGAATCCGCCCAGGCAACTGGGCTAGACGTCCAGATTCGCCACCTTCAGCGCATTGCTGACAATGAATTCGCGCCGTGGCTCGACCACGTCGCCCATCAGGGTGGAGAAAACCTGGCCGGCATCCTCGGCATCGCCGACCCGCACCTGCAGCAGCGTGCGCACCGCCGGGTCGAGCGTGGTTTTCCACAACTGATCCGGGTTCATTTCGCCCAGCCCTTTGAAGCGCTGGATGGTCAGGCCGCGCCGTCCCTGCGCCAGGATGCGGTCGAACGCACTCGCCGGGCCGGCAGCCGATGCCTCTTCGCGGTCGAGCTTCAACCGCGCGGGCTCGGCGAAGCGCTGCCCCAGCGCCTCCGCCCGCTCCGCCAGCCAGCGCGCCTCGGCGCTGCGCAGCGCTGCCATGTCCAGCTTGTGCAACTCCGCCACGCCCCGCACCGTGCGCGCCAGCGTCAGCCCGTGCGTGTCGGCCACCACCTTCCAGCCCCGCTCGGCTGGCAGCGAAATGGCGTCGAGCCGCTGCACCAGCGTTTGTGCCGCGGCGATGGCGCGATCGATGTCCGGCGTCAGCGCCCCGGCGATCGCCGCCTGCTCCAGCAGCGCCACCGGAATGATTGCCGACATTCGGCGCAGCCGCGCGCTCGCCTCACGCAGCCAGGCGGTTTCCTCCTGCAGTTCCGGACCCTGCAGCACCCGCCCGTCGGCATAGGTCAGGCGTGCTTCGCCGAGCACCTTGTCGAGCAGGAAGCGTTCCAGCGCGGTGTCGTCCTTCAGGTAGCGTTCGTCATTGCCGCGCTTGGCCCGGTACAGCGGCGGCTGGGCAATGTACAGATGGCCGCGTTCGAACAACTGCGGCATCTGGCGATAGAAGAAGGTGAGCAGCAGCGTGCGGATATGCGAGCCGTCCACATCGGCGTCGGTCATGATCACGATGCGTTGGTAGCGCAGCCTGCCCACATCGAAGCCGCCCTGTTCCGGTTCGCCCCGGCCGATGCCGGCGCCCAGGGCGGTGATCAGCGTGCCGATTTCGGCGCTGCCCAGCATGCGGTCGAAGCGGGCGCGCTCGACGTTCAGGATCTTGCCCTTGAGCGGCAGGATCGCCTGGAACTTGCGGTCGCGGCCCTGCTTGGCCGAACCGCCGGCCGAATCACCCTCGACGATGAACAATTCGCATTTCGACGGGTCGCGTTCCTGGCAGTCGGCCAGCTTGCCCGGCAAGGTCGAAATATCGAGCACGCCCTTGCGCCGGGTGAGTTCGCGCGCCTTGCGCGCCGCCTCGCGCGCCGCGGCGGCGTCCATCACCTTCTGGATGATGCCCTTGGCTTCCTTCGGATGCGTCTCGAACCAATGCGCGACGGCATCGGCAAGCACCGCCTGCACCGCCGGCTGCACTTCCGAACTGACCAGCTTTTCCTTGGTTTGCGAGGAGAATTTCGGGTCCGGCACCTTCACCGACAGCACCGCCGTCATGCCCTCGCGCATATCGTCGCCGACCAGCGACAGGCTGTCCTTCTTGCCCATGCCCTCGGCGTATTTGGTCACCACCCGGGTCAGTGCCTGGCGGAAGCCGGCCAGATGGGTGCCGCCGTCGCGCTGCGGGATGTTGTTGGTGAAACACAGCATCGTTTCATGGAAGCTGTCGTTCCATGACAGCGCGAATTCCACCCGGATGCCGGTGCCGTTGAAATCCGCGGCGGCATGGATGGGCGGGGCGAATACCGACGTCTTGGCCCGGTCGAGCCATTCCACGAAAGCAACCAGCCCGCCCTTGTAGCAGAACTGCACCTCGTTCGCCGGCGCATGCCGCTCGTCGCGCAGCACGATCTCCAGGCCCGAGTTGAGGAAGGCCAGTTCGCGCAGCCGGCGTTCCAGCACGGCGAAGTCGAACTCGACCTGGGTGAAGGTGCCGGTGCTCGGCTTGAACGTCACCTCGGTGCCGCTGGTCCGGGCCTGGTCCCCCACGCGCGCCAGCGGTGCCTCGGCGTCGCCATGGCGGAAACGGATGAAGTGCTCGGCGCCGTCGCGCCAGATGCGCACCTCCATCCATTCCGACAGCGCATTCACCACCGCCGCCCCGACGCCGTGCAGGCCGCCCGAAACCTTGTAGGAATTCTGGTTGAACTTGCCGCCGGCATGCAGCCGGGTCAGCACCACCTCGGTGGCGGAAATGCCTTCCTCGGCGTGGATATCGACCGGGATGCCGCGGCCGTCATCGCGCACCGTCACGCTGCCGTCGCCGTTCAGCACCAGTTCGACATGGGCGGCGAAACCGGCCTGCGCCTCGTCCACCGCGTTGTCGATGATCTCGAACGCCATGTGGTGCAGGCCCGAGCCGTCATCGGTGTCGCCGATATACATTCCGGGCCGCTTGCGCACCGCATCCAGGCCACGCAGGACCGAGATGGAGGAGGCGTCGTAGGCATCGGACTCGGGGATCGGCGCGACGTTTTCGGACATGCCGACGTGGTGCTCCGGGGTGTGGTGAGATTCTTGCAATCTATATAGTTAAATCGCGGAACTGGCCACCCGCATCAGCCTGGCGCGGGGGGGAATTCCGGGTCGCGTGCCAACGCATCGCCACCGGTCCGCAGCGCTTCCGCCATGCCGCGCAGGGGGAGAAATGTCTCGCGGTCGGTGCCGGTCAGCAGCACCTGCGCCGGCAGCGCCCGCAAGGCGTCGAACAGCGCCCGGCGCCGGTCGGGATCGAGATGCACCGCCGGTTCATCCAGCAGCAGCAGCGGCGCGAAGCCGCGGGCCTCGGCCAGCAGCGCCGCATGGCCCAGCACGACGCCGATCAGCAGCGCCTTCTGCTGTCCGGTGCTGGCCAGCGCCGCCGCCAGGCCGCTGGCCGCATCCGCCAGCCCCATGTCGGCGCGATGCGCCCCCAAAGCCGCCGAACCGGCGCGGGCATCGGCCGCCCGCCCGGCCGCCAGGGCCGCGCGCAGCCAGTCCTCCACCGCCAGTGCCGGCTCCCCCGCCAGCCGCGCGGCAATCGGGCAGCACAGCGACAGCCGCGCGGCCGGGAAGGTTCCCGCGGCGGCTTCCTGCGGCGCCGCGTTCAACCGCTGCACCAGCGCCGCCCGCGCCGCCGTGGCGGCCACCGCATGCCGCGCCATGGCATCCTCCAGCCCTGCCAGCCAGGCCGCATCGGCGCCGCCCTCGGCCAGCAGGCGGTTGCGCTGCGCCATCGCGGTGTCGTGCGCGGCCACCGCGCGCGCATGGCCAGGCTCCAGCGCATAGACCAGACGGTCCAGGAACCGCCGCCGCCCCGCGGCGCCCTCCTGGAACAGCCGGTCCATCTGCGGCGTCAGCCACACCGCCGACACGCGCCCGGCAATCTCGGCCTGGCTGCGCGGCGCGGCCCCGTCCAGACGGAATACCCGCCGGTCCGCCGGCCCCTCCGGCGGCGTGCCGGTGCCGATGTCCACATCGCCCTGCGGCGTGGACAAACGCCCGGCCACCGCCCAGCCTGAGCCGCCCCGCCGCGCCAGATCGGCCAGCCGCGCCCCGCGCAGCCCACGCCCCGGCACCAGCAGCGATACCGCCTCCAGCAAATTGGTCTTGCCGCTGCCGTTCGGGCCATAGAATACCGCCACGCGACCCTCAGGCCGCCAGGTCAGCGCCGCATAGTTGCGAAACCCGGTGAGCGTCAGCCGCACCAGCGCGACACCTGCGCGCATGTGGGTCTCCGATGCTGATGCGCGTTAAGGCAAGGAAGGCCAGGGGCGCTGCCCCTGGACCCCGCCAAGGGGCAGTGGCCCCTTGGAACCCATTACTTTAAGGGTTGTTGGGAGAGGGGGGGTGAGGAGATGTATCGACATCTCCTCACCCCCCTCTCCCAACAACCCTTTAGTAGCGGGGTCCAGGGGTCCACTGACCCCTGGCGGGTCCAGGGCGGAGCCCTGGCCTTCCTTGCCCTAAACCCGCATCGGCATCAGGACATACAGCGCGCTGGCGTCGGCGGCGTCGCGCACCACCGTGGGTGCGGCGCCATCGGAGAAGCGGAACTCCACGTCGCCGGCGATCTGGTCGGTGATGTCGTTGAGGTAGCGGGCCTGGAAGCCGATTTCCAGCGGCCCGGCATCGTATTTCACGTGGTCGGCGTCGAGTTCCTCGGTGGCGGTGCCCTGTTCGGGGCTGGCGGCCGACAGCACCAGCAGGTCGCGGGCGAGCGACAGTTTCACCGGTCGCGAGCGTTCGGACGATATCGCGGCCACCCGCGCCACCGCGTCGGCGAAGTCCTTCTTGCCGACGCGCAGCACCTTGTCGTTGTCGCGCGGGATGACGCGTTCGTATTCCGGGAAGGTGCCGTCGATCAGTTTGCTGGTCAGCGTGATGGCATCGACGCGGAACTGGATGCGGGTGTCCGACAGATCGATGCGCACTTCGCCGCTGACCTCGTCGAGCAGCTTGCGCAACTCGGCCACGGTCTTGCGCGGGATGATCACGCCGGGCATGGCGCCGGCGCCGTCCGGCAACGGTTCCTCGACGCGGGCCAGGCGATGGCCGTCGGTGGCGACCGCACGGAGCACCTTGGTGCCGTCCGTCTCGGCGGCGTGCAGGTAGATGCCGTTGAGGTAGTAGCGGGTTTCCTCGGTGGAAATGGCGAATCGCGTGCGATCGATCAGCCCGCGCAGGGCGAGGGCCGACAGCGAGAACCGGTGCGGCAATGTGCCGGCGGTCATGGATGGGAAGTCATCGGTCGGCAGCACCACCAGGCTGGTGGCATAGCGGCCGGAGCGCAGCGCCAGCTGGGCGTCGGCGCCGCCGTGTTCCAGCTCGACCTCGGCGCCTTCGGGCAGTTTGCGGACGATCTCATACAGCGTGGCGGCCGGAGCGGTGGCGGCGCCGTTGCGCGACGTGGTAGCGGCGATTTCCTCGACGATGGCGATTTCCATGTCGGTGGCGGTCAGCGTCAGGCGGCCGTCGCGCACGGCAATCATGACGTTGGCCAGGATGGGGATGGTGTTGCGCTTCTCCACCACGCTCTGGACATGCGCCAGGGCCTTCAGCAGGGTCGCACGATCGGCCTTGAACCTCATGGCGTCATCCTCTTGGACCGGCGCAGCGGGGACCGGCATCCGGACAGCGGCGCACCCGCAGGCGCGCCGCTGTCCGGATGCCGGGCCGGCCACTCTAGCAACCAGTTGGCCGCCCGCAAAGCGGCACGAGGCCGGCCGCCGCCGTTGTGCCGGGGGCGATCGAACGGGTGGACGAATGCAAGTAGAGATAATTCGGTCTTGTCCGGGAAAACCTGACGGGCGCGGGAACTATTGCGGCATCTGTCAGGATTCCAGCATCCGGCGCAACAGTTCCACGTCCTCGGCGAAGCTGGCGTCGCGTTCCATCAGTTCGCCGACGCGCTGCACGGCATGCATGACGGTGGTATGGTCGCGGTTGCCGAACTTGCGGCCGATTTCGGGCAGCGAGCGGCTGGTGAGCTGCTTGGCCAGATACATCGCCACCTGGCGCGGGCGGGCGACGTTGCGGGCGCGCCTGGCCGAGGACATGTCGGTCAGGCGGATGTTCCAGTGCTCGGAGACGCGGCGCTGGATTTCCTCAATGGTTACCCGCCGGTCGTGCGCCTTGAGGATGTCGTGCAGCACCTCCTGGGTGGATTCCAGGGTGATGGTGCGGCCGAACAGATTGGCATGCGCGATCAGGCGGTTGAGTGCGCCTTCCAGCTCGCGGACGTTGCTGGTGATCTTGTGGGCCAGGAACTCCAGCACCTTGGGCAGCACCGGCACGCCGGCGCGGGCGGATTTGGCCTCCAGGATCGAGACGCGCAGTTCGAAGGTGGTGGCGTGCAGGTCGGCCACCATGCCGCAGCCGAGCCGGGTGCGCACGCGCTCCTCCAGCCCCGACAGGTCGGAGGGCGACTTGTCCGCCGACACCACGATCTGCTTGCCGGCGTCCACCAGCGCGTTGAAGGTGTGGAAGAATTCTTCCTGGGTCGCATCCTTGCCGATGAGGAACTGAAGGTCGTCGATCATCAGCACGTCGACGCTGCGCAGTTGCTCCTTGAACTCCATGGTGGACTGGCTGCGGATGGCGGCGATGAAGCGGTACATGAACTTCTCGGCCGACATGTAGGCGACCGAAACCGGCGCGCCGCGGCGCGAGGCGTCGCCGTTGCGGGTGAGATCCCAGGCGATGGCGTGCATCAGGTGGGTCTTGCCCAGCCCGACGCCGCCGTACAGGAACAGCGGGTTGAACCCCGCGCTGGCCGGGTTGGCGGCGACGCGGCGGGCGCAGGCATGGGCGAACTCGTTCGGCTTGCCGACCACGAAGCTGTCGAAGGTGAAACGCGGATCGAGGGCGGCGGCGTTTTCGCTGCGCCCGTCGGCGCGGTCCGGGGCGGGCAGTCCGCCGGCTGGCGATGGCTCGGACGCCGGCAGTGGCGGCGGCAGCGCAAACTGGGGCGACGATGATTGGGGCTGCAAGGATTGGGGCGGCGGCTCGCCGACGCTCACCGGCTCGCCGACGCTCACCGGTTCGACGACGTTAACCGGTTCGACGACGTTAACCGGTTCGGCCAGGCCGTCGCCGGGAGTGATGCCACCGACGCGGATATCGACCCGGCGCACCCGACGGTTCTCCGCCTGCCAGAGCGCGTTCAGCCGGTCGCCATAATGGGTGCGCACCCAATCGCGCAGGAAGCGGGTGGGCAGGCGAACCGTGATCTCGTCACCATCGAGCCCGCCGAGCGACATCTGCCGCAGCCAGGTGCGGTACTCGACGTCGCCGACCTCGCTTTGCAGACGCCCGCGGACGCGGGCCCATTGCGCAGCCAATTGCGGTTCATCGCGGGATCGCTGCCCAGCCGTCATAACAGAGGCATCCCTGTCGATGTTACCGCCGTCGGCCACCACACACCCCTGCACAAACAGGTCCCTGAACCGCCGCCGCAACAATCCGGACGTGCGGGCAAGGTTGTCCCCTCATCCCGCCTCCGAAGAGGACCGACAGGAGCACTGGCGGCGGAGAAATGAGTAAACAGATTACGGGCGAAACGCAACCGTAATCTGGGGGGCGATGAAACGGAATCATCATGCGCTGAAACTGTTTCAGTTTTTGCGCGTCAACGACCCGATCTCAGGGTGTTATTACTTGATTGTGATTTGACGTCGAATTTCAGTCAGCAATCCGGGCGCGTCAGCGCCCGGACGGATCGACAATCAGCCCGCCGCCAGCGCCTTGATCCGCGCTGAAAGCCGGGAAATCTTGCGCGCCACCGTATTGTGGTGCGCCACGCCCTTGGTGGCTGCCCGCTGCAGCTCCGGCTGCGCTACCCGCAGCGCGTCGGCTGCCGCCGATTTGTCGCCACCGGCAATGGCTGTCTCCACCTTCTTGATGAAGGTGCGCATGCGCGACCTGCGGGCCTGGTTGCGCGCCGTGCGGCGCTCGATCTGGCGGATGCGCTTGCGCGCCGAGGCGGTGTTGGCCATGAGCTCTCTTCGGCAGTGTGCGTATGATCGCGTGGAACGGAAATCGCGTGCGGCGGAACGTCCGTCGCTGCGGCAATGAAGTCCGCGCGACAACGAGGGGGGTTTGTGTAGGGCAGGACAGCGTGGAGAGTCAAGGAAGCGCGGCTGCCGTTGCGGCGCTGCAACCGCCGCGTTCAGCCCAGGCCGAAATCCGCCGGCCGCTTCTCGACGAACGCCGCCATGCCCTCGCGCTGGTGCGGCGTGCCGAACAGCGACAGGAACACCGCCCGCTCATAGCGCACGCCTTCCGCCAGCGTGGTCTCGAAGGCGCGGTTGACGCTGGCCTTGGACACCGCCACCGCCACCGGCGACAGGGTGGCGATGCGCGCGGCGATCTTCAGCGCCTCGGGGACAAGCTGGTCGAGCGGGAACAACCGCGACACCAGATTGGCGCGCTCGGCCTCGGCGGCGTCCATCATCCGCCCGGTCAGCACCATGTCCATTGCCTTCGCCTTGCCCACGGCACGGGTCAGCCGCTGCGTGCCGCCGGCGCCCGGGATCACCCCGAGATTGATCTCGGGCTGGCCGAACCGCGCGTTTTCGGCCGCGAGAATGATATCGCACATCATCGCCAGCTCGCAGCCGCCGCCCAGCGCGAAGCCCGCCACCGCGGCGATCACCGGCTTGCGGATGCGCGGCACCGTCTCCCAGTGCCGGCCGATGAAATCCTCCAGCGGATAGGTGCGCGGATGCATCTCCTTGATGTCCGCGCCGGCGGCGAACGCCTTGTCCGAGCCGGTGAGCACGATGGCGCCGATCGCCGGGTCGGCGTCGAACGCATCCAGCTGCGCGCCGAGTTCCTGCATCAACTGGTCGCACAGCGCGTTCATCGCCTTCGGCCGGTTGAGCCGGATCAGGCCGACGCGGCCATGCGTCTCGACCAAAATCATCTCTGGCGCCGTCGTCGTCGTCATGGCTCGCTCCCCAACTTCGCCCCGGCGTTGTAGGCTAGCGCTGGGTGCGCCGGCAATAGAACGTGCTGCGGCCGGCCTGCACAATCCGCTCCACCCCGGCGCAGCCGGGCGGCCCGGGGCAGCGTTCGCAGGCCGTGCCGGCGCGGCCATAGACCTTCCAGTCATGCTGGAAATAGCCGAGTTCGCCATCGGGCTGCACATAGTCGCGCAGGCTCGACCCGCCGGCCGCGATCGCCTCGGCGAGGGTGGCCCTGATCGCCGGCACCAGCCGCGCGGCGCGTGCCCCCGCCACCGTTTGCGCCAGCCGCAGCGGGCTGATGCCGGCGCGGAACAGCGCCTCGCAGACATAGATGTTGCCCAGGCCCGCCACCGTGCCCTGGTCGAGCAGCGCCGCCTTGATCGGGGTCCGCCGCGCCGCCAGCGCCGCCGACAGCAGCGCCGGGGTAAAATCCGCGTCCAGCGGCTCGGGGCCCAGCCCGGCCAGCAGGCGATGGGTGGCCTCCTGCGCGGTCGGCAGCAGATCGACGCAGCCGAACCGGCGCGGATCGACGAAGCCGACCCGCCAGCCGTCCCCGGTTTCCAGCGTCAGGTGCTCGTGCAGCGGGATGTCGTTCGCCCCGGCCGGGCCGATCAGCATGCGGCCGGACATGCCGAGATGGAACAGCACGCTGTCGCCGCCGTCCAGCCGCATCAGGATGTATTTCGCCCGCCGCCGGAACCCCGCCACGCGGGCGCCGGTCAGCCGCGCCACCAGCCCCGCCGGAAACGGCCAGCGCAGGTCGGGCCGGTGCAGGCGGGCGCGGGCAATCGTCCGGCCTTCCAGCCGGGCCTGCAATCCACGCATCACGGTTTCGACTTCGGGGAGTTCCGGCATGACCGGAAGGCAGGCTATAGAGCGCCTCCATGAGCGACAATCCACTCCCTTCGGGCGAGCAGACCATCGATTTCGGCTACCGCCAGGTGCCGGTCGAGGCAAAGAAGACATTGGTGCGCGAGGTCTTCGACAGCGTGGCGACGCGCTACGACCTCATGAACGACCTGATGTCGTTGGGCATTCACCGACTCTGGAAGCGGGAATTCATCGCCGCCCTGGCGCCGCGCCCGGACCGCTTCCTGCTCGACCTCGCCGGCGGCACCGGCGACATCACCTTCGGCTGGCTCGCCGGCGGCGGCGGGCCGGCGATCCTGTCCGACATCAACGCCGCCATGCTGGGCGTCGGGCGCGACCGTGCGCTCGGCCGCGGCTTTGCCCGCGGGTTGTCCTTCCTGGTCGCCGATGCCGAGCGGTTGCCGCTGCCCGACCGCACGGTCGATACCGTGACCATGTCGTTCGGCCTGCGCAACTGCACCGACAAGGCGGCGGTGCTGCGCGAAGCCCGGCGCGTGCTCAAGCCCGGCGGGCGTTTCATGGTGCTGGAGTTCAGCCGCTTTCAGGTGGCGGCCATGGTGCCGGTGTATGATGCCTGGTCGTTCAAGGTGCTGCCGCGGCTCGGCCGCTACGTCGCCCGCGACGAGGACAGCTATCAGTACCTGGCGGAAAGCATCCGCATGATGCCCGACCAGGACACCCTCGCCGGCATGATGCGCGATGCCGGGCTGTCGCGGGTGAAGGTGCGCAACCTCACCGGCGGCATCGCCGCCATCCACACCGGCTGGCGGTTGTAGGGCGCGGCCCGTGAGCCTTGCCGGCAAGCGGGTCCTGCTGATCGTCGCCGGCGGCATCGCCGCCTTCAAGGTGCCGGAACTGATCCGCCTGCTGCGCGGCGAGGGCTGCGCGGTGCGCTGCGTGCTCACCGCGGGCGGGGCGCAGTTCGTCACCCCGCTGACCTTGCAGGCGCTCACCGGGGACCGGGTCCATACCGACCTGTTCTCGCTCACCGACGCGAGCGAGATGGGCCATATCCAGCTCTCGCGCAGCGCCGATCTGGTGGTGGTGGCGCCGGCCACCGCCGATCTGCTGGCGCGCATGGCGGCGGGTCTGGCCAATGACCTCGCCGCCACCGTGCTGCTGGCCACCGACAAGCCGGTGCTGGTGGCGCCGGCAATGAACGTGCGCATGTGGCTGCATCCGGCGACGGTGGCCAATGTCGCCACCCTGCGGGCGCGCGGCGTGCAGGTGGTCGGGCCGGACAACGGCGAGATGGCGTGCAACGAAGTCGGGCCGGGCCGCATGTCGGAACCGCCGGTTCTGCGCGACGCCATCCGGGCGGCGCTGGCGGAGGCGCCGGCCGGACCGCTTGCCGGGCGGCACGTGCTGGTCACCAGCGGCCCGACCCATGAACCGATCGATCCGGTGCGCTACATCGCCAACCGCAGCAGCGGGCGCCAGGGCCACGCGATCGCCGCGGCGCTGGCGGCGCTGGGGGCGCGGGTGACGCTGGTCAGCGGCCCGGTCGCCATGCCCGACCCGCCCGGCGTCGCGGTCCGCCGGGTGGAAACCGCGCGGGAAATGCTGGCCGCCTGTCAGGCGGCGCTGCCGGCCGACGCCGCGGTGTTCGCCGCCGCCGTCGCCGACTGGCGGGTGGCGCGCGAGGCCGGCCAGAAGCTGAAAAAGAAGCCCGGCGCCGAAGCCCCCGACCTCCCTTTGGTGGCCAACCCCGACATCCTCGCCACCATCGCCGCCCCCGGCCCGGCCCGGCCGCGCCTGGTGGTGGGGTTCGCCGCCGAGACGCACGACCTGCTGGCGCATGCCGAGGACAAGCGGCGGCGCAAGCACGCCGACTGGATCGTGGCCAATGACGTGCGGCCCGCTACCGGCATCATGGGGGGGGCGGAGAACGAGGTACACCTTCTTACCGCCGATGGTTTGGAAAGCTGGCCCCGGCTGGGCAAGGAGGAGGTGGCGCGGCGACTGGCTGCGCGGATTGCCGGTGCGCTGCCCCGGACCCCGCCAGGGGCTTTGCCCCTGGACCCTACCAAGGGCTAGCCCTTGGAACCCACTATTTAAGAAGAAGCATTCCGGGTCGCAGCCGGCGCCGCCAGTTCGGCCGCTCGCGGTCAGTGCCGGGCAGGTTTACCCCGACAACCTCGCCGGCCAGGTCGTCGGCCTGCAGCAGCACCAGCCGGCAGGGCGTGCGCGCCAGCAGGGCATGCACCGCCGCCACCAGGTCATCCCCCGGCCCGATCGCCAGCCCTTCGGCCGCCAGCAATTCCAGCAACCCGGCTTTCTCAGCCGCGCGGGCACGCCGTTCCGCCGCCTCGGCCGCTGCGTCAAGCAGGCCGAGCGCCACGCGCTCGTCGAGGTCGTTGCCCTGCCACCAGCCGGCAATGGTGGCGATGTCGTGGGTGGCCGCGCAGGCCGCCGCGTTGACCGGATAGCGTGCCGGCGGACGCAGCCGGTCCCCGTCGCGGGCAAAGCGCAGCACCTGGGTGGACAGCACGTCGTGCCCGGCCAGCGCCGCGCGGATGCCATCCGGCACCGTGCCCAGATCCTCGCCCACCACCAGACAACGCGAACGGACACTCTCCAGCGCCAGTTCCCCGAGCAGGTCATGCAGCGGATAGGCGAGGTAGGTGCCGTCCTGCGCCCGCCCGCCCGCCGGCACCAGGAACAGCCGGGCCAGCCCCATCACGTGGTCGATGCGCAATGCCCCGGCATGCCGCATGTTGGCCCGCAGCAGGGCGACGAAGGAGGCGTAGCCGGTCGCCCGCTGCACGCGCGGGTCCGGCGGCGGCAGGCCCCAGACCTGTCCCTGCGGCCCCAGCGGGTCCGGCGGGGCGCCGACCGAAACCCCGTGCATCAGCGCAGCACCGGCCGCCCAGGCTTCCGCCCCGTCCGGCGCCGCGCCGACCGCGAGGTCGCGGTACAGGCCGATCTCCATCCCGCCGGCGGCTGCCGCGGCGGCGGCAAGCTGACGGTCGGCGATCCACTGGAGAAACAGCGCGAACTGCACCCGCCTGGGTGGCGCCGCGGCGGCGACGGCGGGGTTCGACGGGTCATGCAGCGCCACCGGCCAGCGGCGCCAGTCCGTGCCGTGCAACTCGGCGATCGCCTGGAAGCGGCAAAAGCCGAGCAGCGGGTCGTCGCCCCTGGTGACGAAATCGAAGAAATCCGGGACCGGCCGGAAGGCGGCGAAGGCGGCCTCGAGAACGCCGCGCTTGGCCTCCCACACCGCCGGATAGTCCACCAGATCGCCGGCGGCGAGGGCGGCAAACACCGGCGCCGCCGCTGCCAGCGCGGCGCGCACCGCCGGCGGCTCCACCGGCAGTGCCGCCACGTCGATGCAGAGCGGATCGATGAAGCGACGGTCGGACGGGTGATAGGGGCTGGCCCGGGTGCGGTCCTGCGGGAACAGGGCATGCAGCGGGTTCAGCCCGATCGCGTCCATCCCCGCGGCGCCCGCCTGCCTGGCCAGCGCGGCCAGGTCGGTCAGATCGCCGATGCCCTGGTCGCCCTGGGCGCGGCGGAGCGTGTAGAGCTGCACCGCGATGCCGGTGGCACGGCCGCCGGCGCGCAGCCCCGCCGGCAGATGGCAGCGCGGCGGCGCCACCGTCAGGTGACACAACGCCTCCGTGCCATCGATCCGCAGCCGGTAGCGGCCAGCGGGGAGGGGAGGGAGCGCGATGCGCCGTGTCCACAGGATGCGCCCGTCCGGCGCGGCGACCGGCTCGGCCACGCCTTGCCCCGCGGCGATGTCGAGTGCGGTGTGGTGCCCGTCCTCGCCCGCGATGACGAGCCGCAGCGTGCCGTCGCGCAAGGCAGGCCCCAGCCGCAGGGCGCCGCCTTCACCGGCGCGCACCACCAGCACGGGCGGCAGGGGGCGGGCGGCTTCTTCGGACAGCAGGGTCAGGCTGTCGGTGGCCTCCGCCAGCGTGTCGCCGGGCAGGCGCATCGCCCGCAGCAAGGCCCGGCTGGTGTCATCGCCGGTCACATGGTGGTTGCCCTCCAGGTCCCACCAGCCGGCGGCAATGCCGGCGGCGGCGGCCAGCCGCGCCAGGGTGTCGCCCGCATCGGCACGGCCGGATCGCGGGGCAGGTGCCTCCCGCAACAGCACCACCGCGCGCCCGGCGACGTGCAACGTGCCGGCGACGGCGGCTTCGGGCGCAGCGGCTTCGGGCGCAGCGGGGGCGGCGCTGTCGGCCAGCAGGCGCCAGCCGAAGCCGGGGCGGGCCGCCGGCAGCCCGACCTCCAGCGGCGCGGCGCCGCCATGCAGCACCACCAGCACCCGGTCGGCCGCTTCCGTCAGCGTGGCCGGGGCGTAGAGCGCCGCCAGCAGGGTGCGGTTCCGCGCATCGTTCCAGCGGTCCGCAGTCATGGGCTGGCCATCGGCGGCATACCAGGCGACGTCGGGCACGCCGGCCGCGTCCACCGCCGCCCCGGTGAGCGCCGCCGCTCCGCGCAGCGCCGGGCAGTCGCGCCGCGCCCGCACCAGCCGGGCGGTGAAGCCGAGCAGATCGCGGTTCATCCCCTCCCAGTCGAACCACGACAGCGGGTTGTCCTGCGCATAGGCGTTGTTGTTGCCGTGCTGGGTCCGCCCGGCCTCGTCGCCCATCGACAGCATCGGCGTGCCGCGTGACAGCAGCAGCGTGGCCAGCAGCGCCCGCACGTCGCGCGCCCGGCGCGCCCGCACCACCGGATGGTCGCTCGGTCCCTCGGCGCCGTTGTTCCAGGACAGATTGTTATCGGTGCCGTCGCGGTTGGCTTCGCCGTTCGCCGCGTTGTGCTTCCCGGTGTAGGCGACCAGGTCGGCGAGGCTGAAGCCGTCATGCGCGGTGATGAAATTGATGCTGCGCGACACCGGGCGCGGCGGCGCGAACACATCGGCGCTGCCGGCGAAGCGGGTCGCCAGTTCGCCGAGCATGCCGCCATCGCCGCGCCAGAAGCGGCGCACCGTGTCGCGGTAGCGGTCGTTCCACTCGCCCCAGCCGGGCGGAAAGGCGCCGAGCCGGTAGCCGCCGGGGCCGATGTCCCAGGGCTCGGCGATGATCGCCAGCCCGCGCAGCACCGGGTCCTGCGCCATGGCGGCGAGCAGCGGGGCGGCCGGATCGAAGCCGTCGGCGCGGCGGCCCAGCGTGGTGGCGAGGTCGAGCCGGAACCCGTCCACCCCGGCCCGCAGCGCCCAGGTCCGCAGCGCCTCCATGGCCAGACGCAGCACCGGCTGACGATCGAGGGCGAGGGTGTTGCCGCAACCGGCATCGTCGATGCAGCGTGCCGGCTCGTCCGGGTGCAGGCGGTAATACGTCGCGTTGTCGAGGCCGCGCAGCGACACGGTCGGCCCGAGCGGGTCGCCCTCGCCGGTGTGGTTGAGCACCACATCCACCAGCACGGCGATGCCGGCCGCCTGCAGCGCCGCCACCGCCACGCGCACCTCCGCCCACCCGCCGGGGGCCAGCCGCGGGTCCGGCGCGCACAGGGCCACCGGGTTGTAGCCCCAGTAATTGGTCAGGCCGAGCGGCGGCAGATGGCGCTCGTCGAGCCAGGCGGCGCAGGGCATCAGTTCGACGGCGGTGACGCCCAGCGCGCGCAGATGGGCGAGCGCCGCCGGGTGGCCCAGGCCGGCGAAGGTGCCGCGCAGCGCCGGCGGGATGGCGGGATGGCGCCGGGTGAAGCCGCGCACATGCAGTTCGTAGATCACCTGCCGGTCCCAGGCGAACGGCGGCGGGGCGGGCAGGGGGGCGGGCAGCGGCAGCACGATGCCCTTCGGCATCATCGCGGCGCTGTCGGCCGGATCGGGGAAGCCGGCGCCGGGCGGGTCGAACAGCGCCGGCACCAGCCGGAACGGCCGGTCGATCGCCGTGGCAAACGGGTCGAGCAACAGCTTGGCCGGGTTGAACCGGTGCCCCGCGGCCGGCCGCCACGGGCCATGCGCGCGCAGGCCGTAGCTGGTGCCCGGCGCCACCCCGGGCAGATGGCCGTGAAACACCGGCCCGGTGCGGCCGGGCAGGCGCAGCCGGGCGCGTTCGGTCGTGCCATCGGCATCGAACAGGCAGATTTCGATCGCCTCGGCATGGGCGGAAAACACCGCGACGTTGACCCCGCCCGCCGCCGGCACCACGCCCAGCGGCTCGGGCCAGCCGGCGCCGGTCATGCGGCCCGGCTGGCCAGCAGGTCGCGGAACAGCGCGGCATAGCGCGCGGCGGGGCGCTTCCAGGAGACGTCGGTGCGCATGGCGTTGCGCTGCAACCGCCGCCACAACTCGCGATCGCCCCACAGCCGGGCGGTGCGCAGCAGCGCCGCCTCCAGCATGTCGCGTGAGGGCGGAGCAAACAGCACGCCGGTGCCGACGCCGGCCGCCGCCGCCATTTCGTTGGCGTCCACCACCGTGTCGGCCAGCCCGCCGACCCGCGCCACCACCGGCAGCGCGCCGTAGCGCAGGGCGCAGAGCTGAGTCAGCCCGCACGGTTCGAAGCGCGACGGCACCAGCAGCGCATCCACCCCGGCCTGGATCAGGTGGGCCAGCTTCTCGTCGTAGCCGATCACGCAGCCGACCCGGCCGGGATGCGCCTGCGCGGCGGCGGCGAAGCCGGCCTGCAGGGCCGGCTCGCCGGTGCCCAGCACGGCCAGTTGCGCGCCGGTGCCCAGCAGGGTGGGCAGCGCCTCCAGCAGCAGGTCGAGCCCCTTCTGCCAGGTCAGCCGGCTGATCACCCCGTAGAGCAGCGCGTTGGGCTGCACATCCAGGCCGAGCCGTGCCTGCAGCGCCACCTTGCTCAGCGTCCGCCCGGCCGGGCGGGCCGCGCTGTAGCAGGCTGGCAGCGCCGTGTCGGTTTCCGGGTCCCAGACCGCGGTATCGATGCCGTTGAGGATGCCCAGCAGCCGCTCGCCCCGCTTGCGCAGCAATCCGTCCAGCCCCATGCCGCCCGCGGCGGTGCGGATTTCGGCGGCATAGCTGGGCGAGACGGTGGTCACCGCATCGGCCAGCGCGATGCCCGCCTTCAGGTAGCCGACGCTGCCATAGTATTCGACTCCGTCGATGCTCCAGGCCGATGGCGGCAGGCCGAGCGTGCCGAACACCGGGGCCGGGAAAATGCCCTGGAAGGCAAGGTTGTGCGCGGTCATGACCGTGGGCGGGCCGCCCTCGGCGTGCAGATACGCGGGCAGCAGGCCGGTCTGCCAGTCATGCGCCTGCACCAGGTCCGGGACATAGGCGCCGGCGCGCCCAAGCGCCACCTCGGCGCCGGCGCGTGCCAGGGCGGCGAAGCGCCAGGCATTATCCGGCCAGTCCCGGCCGCTCGGGTCCTGGTACGGGCCGCCCGGTCGCGAATACAGATGCGGCGCGTCCAGCACCATCAGGTCGAGCCCGGCCGCCCGGCCGCGCAGCAGCCGCGCCGGCCCGCCGTAGAGATCGGCGAAGCGATGCACCTCCGCCCCGTCCTCCAGCGCCGCCAGCACCGCCACGTAGCCCGGCACGAGGGTGCAGACCGGCACGTCCTCGGCGGCGAGCGCCTGCGGCAGCGCCGCCACCACGTCGGCCAGGCCGCCGGTCTTGACCAGCGGGTAGACCTCGGATGCCACCGAGAGGACGGCGAGCGACGTCACCCGCGCAGGCCGTCGATCATCGCCTGGGTGATCAGGCAGATGCCCTTGTCGGTGCGGCGGAACCGCCGCGCGTCCGCCACCGGGTTCTCGCCCACCACCAGGCCGGGCGGGATGCGCACGCCATGGTCCACCACCACGTTTTGCAGCCGCGCATGCCGGCCGATATCGACCTCCGGCAGGATCACCGAGTTTTCCACCAGCGCGTAGGAATGCACGTGCACGCCGGTGAACAGCAGGGTGCGGTTCAGCGCGGCGCCGGAGATGATGCAGCCGCCCGAAACCAGCGAGGACACCGCGCTGCCGCGTCGCCCGTCCTCGTCGTGCACGAACTTGGCCGGCGGGGTGATTTCGCCATAGGTCCAGATCGGCCAGTCGCGGTCGTACAGGTCGAGCGCCGGCACCACCGCGGTGATGTCGATGTTGGCCTCCCAATAGGCATCCACCGTGCCGACATCGCGCCAGTAGGCCACCGGTTCCATGCCCGAGCGCACGCAGGAGCGCGAGAACGGGTGCGCAAAGGCCCGTCCGTGGCGCACCACGTAGGGAATGATGTCCTTGCCGAAATCGCGGCTGGACTCGGGATCGTTCGCATCGCGCCGGAGCTGCTCGATGAGGAATTTCATGCCGAACACGTAGATGCCCATGCTGGCCAGCGACAGCGCCGGGTTGCCCGGCATCGGCGGCGGGTCGGCGGGCTTTTCGATGAAGTCGGTGATGCGGCCGGTTTCGTCCACATCCATCACGCCGAACCCGCTGGCCTGCGCGCGCGGCACTTCGATGCAGCCCACCGTGACGTCGGCCCGCTGCTCGACGTGCTGCTGCAGCATCTTCTCGTAGTCCATTTTGTACACGTGGTCGCCGGCCAGCACGACGATGAATTCGGTGTTGTAGGGTTCGATGATGTCGAGGTTCTGCCAGATCGCATCCGCCGTGCCGGCATACCAGGCGTCGTCGCCCATGCGCTGGCTGGCCGGCAGGATGTCGAAGCTTTCGTTGCGCTCGGGGCGGAAGAAGTTCCAGCCGCGCTGCATGTGGCGAATCAGGCTGTGCGCCTTGTACTGGGTGGCGACGCCGATCCGGCGGATGCCGGAGTTGAGCGCGTTCGACAGGGCGAAATCGATGATGCGCGATTTGCCGCCGAAATAGACGGCGGGCTTGGCGCGCTTGTCGGTGAGTTCCTGCAGCCGGCTGCCGCGTCCGCCGGCCAGCACATAGGCCATGGCGGAGCGGGCGATCGGGGCGCTGGCGGACATTCTTCGACCTGGTTGGTTCATGGCACCTTGTTTCCTGGCAGCCGGGGCGCTGCCCCGGACCCCGGCAGGGGCTTTGCCCCTGCACCCCACCAAGGGCTTCGCCCTTGGAACCCACGGGTTCCAGGGGGCCACTGCCCCTTGGCGGGTGCAGGGCAGCGCCCTGGCCTTGCTTTCACGCCGGCACCAGCCACAAGGCCGCCAAAGGCGGCAGCAGCAACTCCGCCGATGCCGGCTGCCCATGCGCCCCCACCGCCTCCGCCATGACCGACCCGGCATTGCCCAGCCCCGACCCGCCATAGATGGTGGCGTCGCTGTTCAGCACCTCCACCCAGCGCCCGGCGCGCGGCAGCCCGACGCGGTAGGTCGCGCGCGGCACCGGGGTGAAGTTGACGATGCAGACCACCGGGTCGGCATCCGGCGCCAGCCGCAGCCAGGCGAACACCGACTGCGCGGTATCGTCCACCACCAGCCAGCGGAACCCATCCGGCTCGCAGTCGCGCGCGTGCAGCGCGGGCAGGCGCCGGTAGAGCCGGTTGAGGTCGCCGATCAGCGACTGCACGCCGCGGTGGCGCCCCTGCTCCAGCAGGTGCCAGTCCAGTTCGCCGGCGGAATCCCATTCCCGCTCCTGGCCGAACTCCTGGCCCATGAACAGCAGCTTCTTGCCCGGATAGCCCCACATCAGCCCGTAATAGGCCCGCAGATTGGCGAAACGCTGCCAGTCATCGCCCGGCATCCGGCCCAGAATGGAATGCTTCCCGTGCACCACCTCGTCGTGCGAGAGGGGGAGAACGAAATTCTCGGCATGGGCATAGAGCAGGCCGAAGGTGATGCGGTCGTGGTGCCAGGGGCGGTGCACCGGCTGCTTTTCCATGTAGTCGAGCGTGTCGTGCATCCAGCCCATGTTCCACTTCAGGCCGAAACCCAGGCCGCCGGCATGCGGCGGCAGGGTGACCCCGGCCCAGGAGGTGGATTCCTCGGCCACCGTGAACGTGCCTGGATGCTCGGTATAGACGGCTTCGTTCATGCGTTGCAGGAAGCCGACCGCGTCGCGGTTGTCGTTCGAGCCGTCCGGGTTGGGCAGCCACTCGCCCGGCTTGCGCGAGTAGTCGAGATACAGCATCGAGGCGACCGCATCGACGCGCAGCGCATCGACATGGAAACGGTCCAGCCAGTAGAGCGCGCTGGCGATCAGGTAGGCGCTCACCTCGCGCCGGCCGTAATCGTAGATGGCGGTGCCCCAGTCCATGTGCATGCCGCGCCGCGGGTCGGCGCACTCATACAGCGGCGTGCCGTCGAAACGGCCCAGCCCGTGCGCGTCGGTGGGAAAATGCGCCGGCACCCAGTCCAGGATCACCCCCAGCCCGGCCGCGTGGGCACGGTCCATGAAGCGGGCGAAGCCGGCGGGCGGGCCGAAACGGGCGGTCGGCGCGAACAGGCCGACCGGCTGGTAGCCCCAGGACGCATCGAGCGGATGCTCGGTGATCGGCAGCAGCTCAAGATGGGTGAAGCCGAGCCCGGCGGCATAGGGCAGCAGGGTGTCGGCCAGCATGTCCCAGTCGGGGAAGCCGCCAGCCGGACCGTGCCGCCATGAGCCGGGATGCACCTCATAGGCGGAAATGGGCGCGCGGCGGGTGTCCAGGCCGGCGCGCGCGCGCAGCCAGGCCGCGTCGGTCCAGGCGAACCCGTCGGTGCGTGCCACCACGGACGCGGTGGCCGGGCGCAGCTCGGCGCCGAAGCCGTACGGGTCGGCTTTCAGCGGCAGGTCGTGGCCATCCTGGCCGCGGATGCGGAACTTGTAGGCGGCGCCTTCGCCGATGCCGGGAAGAAAAATCTCCCACAGCCCGCTGTCGATACGTTTACGCATCGGATGGCGGCGGGCGTCCCAGAAATTGAAGTCGCCGACCACCGACACCGCCTGCGCATTCGGCGCCCAGACGGCGAAGTTCACCCCATCGACGCCCTGGTGGTGCAGCGCATGCGCGCCCAGGCGCTCGTAAAGGCGGCGATGCGTGCCCTCGACCAGCAGATGGTCGTCGAGCGGGCCGAGCACGCCGGCGAAGGCGTAGGGGTCGATCTCCTCCCAGGCCGCCGCGGCATTGGCGGCGCGCAGGCGATAGCCGGGGGCGGGGGGATCGCCGTGCAGCCTTGCCTCGAAGAACCCGGCCGGGTCGCGGCGGGTCAGGGCGACGGCGCCCTCCGCCGTCAGCAGCTCGGCCCGTTCGGCGCCGGGCAGCAGGGCCCGCAGCAGCCAGCCGGTGCGGGTGCGATGCGGCCCCAGCACGGCGAACGGATCGCCGTGCCGGGCGGCCAGCAGCGCCGCGATATCCTCGGCCGCGGCGCGCCAGGTCTTCATGCGGCCAACCCGCTCATGGCGTTGCCCCCGAGGCCGGAACGACCGGAACATTCCAGATTTCGTCGGCATATTCCCGGATCGCCCGGTCCGAGGAGAACCAGCCGGTGCGGGCGATGTTCAGCGCCGCCGCCCGCCACCAGGCATCCGGGTCGCGCCACAGCGCCCGCACCGAAGTCTGCGCGCGGCAGTACGATTCGAAGTCGGCGCAGATCATGAAATGGTCGTGGTGGCGCAGGCCGCCGACCAGGTCGCGGTAGCGGTCGCGGTCGTCCGGCGAGAACAGCCCGGATTCCAGTTGTGCCAGCACCTCGGCCAGCCGCGGCGAGGCGTTGATCGCCGAACTGCCGGACGGGTCCTCGCGGCGCCGCGCCTCGACCTCCCCGGTGGTCAGGCCGAAGATGAAGATGTTGTCGGCGCCGACGCGATCGCGGATTTCCACGTTGGCGCCATCGAGCGTGGCGATGGTCAGCGCCCCGTTCAGTGCCATCTTCATGTTGCCGGTGCCGGAGGCTTCCATGCCGGCGGTGGAGATCTGCTCGGAGAGGTCGGCCGCCGGAATGATCGCCTCGGCCAGGCTGACGCCGTAATTCGGCACGAACACCACCTTGAGCCGGTCGCGCACCGTCGGGTCGCCGTTGACCACCCGCGCGATGTCGTGCGCCAGCTTGATGATGAGCTTGGCGCGGTGGTAGCTCGCCGCCGCCTTGCCGCCGAAAATCTTCACCCGCGGCGCCCATTCGTGCATCGGCTGGGCGCGGATCGAGTTGTACAGCGCGATGGTGTCGAGCAGGTTGAGCAACTGGCGCTTGTATTCGTGGATGCGCTTGATGTGCACATCGAAGATCGCGTCGGGATCGACCCGCAGCTCCAGCCGGTCGCGGATCAGCGTCGCCAGCGCCTGCTTGTTGACCCGCCGCACCGCCGCCAGTTCCTGGCGGAAGGCGGCATCGCCGGCCAGCTTCTCGACCCCCTCCAGCGCCTCCGCGTGGTCGAGCACCGCCGGCCCGACGGCGCGCACCAGCAGCCCGGTCAGCCCCGGATTGGCCTGGTGCAGCCAGCGGCGGAAGGTGATGCCGTTGGTTTTGTTGACGATGCGCCCGGGCAGCAGGGCGTTCAGGTCGTGGAACACCGTTTCGCGCAGCAGGTCGGTGTGCAGCGCCGATACCCCATTCACCTTGTGCGAGCCGACGAAGGCCAGATGCCCCATGCGGACGCGCCGGTCGTAATGTTCCTCGATCAGCGACACCCGGGAGAACAGCGCGTCATCGCCCGGATGCAGCGCGCGCACGCGGTCGAGGTGCAGCGCGTTGATCAGGTAGATGATCTGCATGTGGCGCGGCAGCAGCCGCTCCATCAGCCCGACCGGCCAGCTTTCCAGCGCTTCGGGCAGCAGCGTGTGGTTGGTGTAGCAGAACGTGGCCTGGGTCATCGCCCATGCCTCGTCCCAGGGCAGGTCGTGCAGATCGACCAGGATACGCATCAGCTCGGCCACGCCGATCGCCGGGTGGGTGTCGTTGAGCTGGATGGCGACCTTTTCCGCCAGGGTGCGGATGGGATTGCCGGCCTTGACGTGCCGCCGCACCAGGTCCTGCAACGAGGCCGAGGTGAAGAAAAACTCCTGGCGCAGCCGCAATTCGAGGCCCGCCGGGGTCTCGTCGCTGGGGTACAGCACCTTGGAGATCGACTCGGCGCGGATCTGGTCGCTCAGCGCGCCGGCGTGGTCGCCGAGGTTGAACGCATCCAGGCGCAGCGGATCGGCCGGCCGCGCCGACCACAGGCGCAGCGTGTTCACCCGCTGCCCGCGCCAGCCGACCACCGGGGTGTCGAACGCCAGCGCCTCGATTTTCTCGGCCGGGTGCCAGACCTGCCGCACCGAACCACCCGCCGCCGGCACCGCTTCCACCGTGCCGCCGAAGCCGATTTCGTGCGCCACCTCGGGCCGGGGGAACTCCCACGGGTTGCCGGCCGACAGCCATTCCTCGGGGTATTCGTGCTGCCAGCCGTTGACGATGACCTGGCGGAACAGGCCGTGGTCGTAGCGGATGCCGTAGCCATGCGCGGGAATGCCCAGCGAGGCCATGCTTTCCATGTAGCAGGCGGCGAGCCGGCCGAGGCCGCCATTGCCCAGCGCGGCGTCCGGCTCCAGCTGGCGCAGCCGCTCGAGGTCGATGTTCAGCCCGGCCAGCGCCGCGCGCACATGGTCGGTCAGACCGAGGCTTTCGATGTTGTCGAACAGCAGGCGCCCGATCAGGAATTCCAGCGACAGGTAATAGACGCGGCGTTCCTGCTGCAGGTAGGCCTGGGCGATGCCGGCCATCCAGCCATCCACCACGCGGTCGCGCACCGCCAGGGCGGTGGCCATGAACCAGTCGTGCTCGGTCGCCTCGATCTCGCGCTTGCCCACCTGATAGGCCAGTTTCTGCCGGATCGCGGCGCGCAGGGCCGCGATCGCATCAGGCACAGGGGGGGCATCAACCACGGCGTTTGGGGCGGCGATGCCAGGAGCGTCGTTCATGCGCGCGGTCCATTCGGTCGTTCGAGTACGGATCAGCACCTGGGCAACGGCGGCGCCCGGGGCCAGGCACGGTGGATCGTTTCCTCGCGTCCTTTGTGCGGACCGGCGCGGCCGGCGTCAACGATCCGCTCGTGGCGGCGACCGTTTTCCCCGGCTACGCTGCCGCCGCCAAGGCCAGAACAACCGCCGGAGCCAGGATGCCAACCGACCCCGCCCCCACGCTGGAAATCAGGGTTCTCGATCCGCGCCTGCACGAATGGGGCCTGCCGCGCTTTCAGAGCGCGCACGCCGCCGCCATCGACCTGCATGCCTGCCTGGATGCCCCCGCGCTGCTGCACCCGGGCGCCGCCCCGCTGCTGATTTCGGCCGGGCTGGCGGTGCACATCGCCGACCCCGGCATGGCGGCGCTGGTGCTGCCGCGCTCCGGGCTGGGGCACCGCAAGGGGCTGGTGCTCGGCAATCTGGTCGGGCTGATCGACCCCGACTACACCGGGCCGATCCTGGTCAGCGCCTGGAACCGCAGCCCGCCCGGCAGCGAGCCGGTGGTGCTGCAGCCCGGCGAGCGGTTCGCGCAGATGCTGTTCGTGCCGATCCTGCGGCCGGAATTCCGTATCGTGGACGCGTTCTCGGTGGAGACCGCCCGCGGGGCTGGGGGGTTCGGCTCGACCGGGGCGGGGGGGCATTCTTCCGGTTCGGGGTGATGGCGGTGGTTGCGGCGGAGGGGGGCGATCCTTTGCTGGCCTTTGTTGTCGCTGGTCCAAGGTCCGTATCTGGCTGGCCGTTTCGGAACGCGAGAGCTTCAAAGCCGACGCTGATTCTGTAGGGTGGGCTTCAGCCCACCAACGCAAACCTGTCGAGCCAATGGGGTCCACCGCAAACGGTTGCAACATGGGACGGTGGGCTGAAGCCCCCCCTTGCTGGTCCAAGGTCCGACCTTGGCCGGAAGCGGTCAGTCCGCTTCCGGGCGTTCGACGCAGCGAAGCAGACGCTGGCATCGAGCCATGCACCGGCAGGAGCCGACCGTGAGCGGGCGTAACGCAACAGATATGGGTAAGTCCGCGCCACTGCTCCAGCGGCCCAGAACGGGATAGCGCGCCTAACATACGTGAGATTGCTGTAGAAAAGACGGGCGATGACGACAGCGAACCGGCCTTCGGTTTCCCGGGTCAATTCCCGAAAAGGTTCCCGAAGCGCTTCCCGAAATACTTCTGGACTCCATGCCGTTTAGGGAATGAGATTCGCTGCCCGGGCGGGTAAGCCTTTGCTGGCAAACACCCGAGGATACGCGCCATGGACCATCCGCAAGTCGCACGCCGCCCGACTATCTGGATTTCACCCCACGGCCGGGCGCGCTGTCGCCAGCGCGGCACGTCATACCGGACGCTTGCCGCCCTGCTCGATTGGGCCGATGTGGAAGTTGCGGTTGGCTCCGGTGTGACGGCATTCAGCCTCAGCGCCGAGGCCGGAGAAGAAATGCGCGCGGAAGGGTTGTCTCCGCAGATGATCTCTCTGGCGCGACGCCGCGCGGCCGTCGGGGATGACGGACGGGTTCTTACCGTGATCGTGGGCCGCAGCGCGCGAAGCCGACGCTATCGGCACGCCATGCGCGGGCACACGTCCCGTCGCCGTCGCACCCAGGGCCGTTGAGGGAGGATGCCAACATGGCGGAAATAGTTCAGTTCCCGACAGCAGGTTCCGCAAAGCATGTGCGCAAAGTGCTAGGTAACGAAACGAGTTGGCGCGCGCACGTAACAAATATCAGGAGCGCTCTCGAGAAGGCTCCACGCATGAAGGAGGCCGATCGACTGCGCACGGCCGAGAATCTCTGGAGTATTCTGACGAAGGCCGAAGAGAGCGGCATAAGCAAGGCACGTACCCTCCAGGACGCTGGTAAGGGTGGTGCAGGAGATTCCACTAAGCGACTCCCACACTATGCAATTGATCCAACTCTGTTAAATGACGAAAAATGCCGTCGAGCCAAAGAACTTGTCCAGGACGGACGAAAATATCTGATGATCGCTGAATCTGCCGGAAAGCTGGCATGCAACGGCGACAAAGACCACTTTGTTGCAGCACTTTTTGCGGGCACGTCGATCGGTTTGTCGACTGACAGTGTTGAAGATGTAAACAATGCCGATGTCTATACTGAGTTGGCGAACATGATCCGCGAGGTGTCGCGCGGCATTGCCCGCAAGCATGATCTCATGCGCGTGTTTCGCGATATCGAAGAACATCGGCTTTGTCGCGATCCCCGCCACGGCACCCTGTGGTCCAGCCGTGACGATTGGGCGGCGCTCTGGGGAAGTTTCGCCGACGGTGTCCGCGTAAGCGGAATCGATGACCTGGCCACCGCTATCAGTTCGCCCGAGCCACGATTCCGGAATGACTGCTGGCTTCTCCCATACCCGAACCTGCGCATCGGCTGGGGCGACCCGGCCGCATCAGGATTGGCTCCAGGCACCAACACTTGGGAGAACCCGCAATTCATGGTGTCGCGGTGGATCGCTGCAGCAGACGGCGCGAAACGCCTTGACGCGCTCAGACGGGAGGACGGCAAACCCTTTCGTGCACCAGCGAAGCTTTTCGCTGAAGTGCGGCTCGGCCTCCTCCCGGTCGGCGCTGGCGGCAGCCCCGAGCCTGTGTTCATCACCAGGCTTTGGACGCTCATCCATCTGACCAACCCCCGATTGCGCGAACTTTGCGTCCCGGATGACCCAAACGACGAGTTGCCTGAGTTTGTATCGTGGCCCTGGCTGCCCAGCGACTGGATGGCGATGGACGACCATTATCTCTACACATGGGGCCTGGATCTGGGTGCTCCTGCCGATCTTGAACAGCATGAGGCGCGCTGCGCCGCCCTGATCGGCAAAGAGCCCGCGCTCGTCATGCAATTCTCGCCCGCAGGGTGGGACGATCAGGGGGGTGGCCTGCGGATCGACCTTGTCTCAGCAGCAAGTTGCCGGACTGTTCTTGAGCTTATCGACGGGCGAGAAGGGGCTCTTGCGTGCGAAGATGGGACCTTTGTTCGCCATCTCGTGGACCCCAAGGAAGCAACGCCCGAGGACCGCGATGACTATATCTGCCGCAGCGTCGACTATACGTTGGCAAGTGCCGTCGAGAGAAGCTTGTTCCTTGCCCGCCCCGACTGTCGGCTGGACACGCTTCTTGACAAGGAGTGCGAACGGGTTGCCGTCGATGTCGCCGCATTCCTGGAGCCGTTCAAGGCTGCCCGTCGGCGCACGCAAGATGAAATTCTGCAGAAATGGCAGGACACCGGGCCGAAATGAAATCCTCGCACGCGGCCGCTCACCATACCTTTGCGGTCGGGGGATATTGCGAATGGAACGTCCGCTTTGGATGAGCCACGACAATCGGCTGGACGACCGCCTTGGGCGCAGAGCGGACATTGGAACCGCAGCCATCCACCCGCAGCGGAGGTTCACACCCCGCCCCACCACGAAGCCCGCAGCGCCGGTGCCCAAGACGTCCCAATAGAATGGGTTCCAAGGGGCCACCGCCCCTTGCGGGTCCAGCAGTGCCCTGGCCTTCCTTCCTTCGCCTTCCGGTCGCCAACCCGTCATCGAACTGACATCCCCGCCCGGGTGGCGGAGCCATCCCGCATGGTCTAACACCCCGGGCAGCTATCCCTCCCAACCCCCAGGCCGTGGATGCGTTGATGACAGGCACCGCCCCCCCGGCCGCGCTTTCCGGCCGGCGACTGCCGAATGTCTGGGACATTGCGGCGCTGTGCTGCGTGGTCGGCCTGCTGGTCGCCATGGCCGCCGCGGTGCGTGGCACGCTGGTGCCGCTGGGCACGCTGGAGGCGGTGCCGATCGACCTCGATCCCGGGCGGCTGCCGGAATACGCGCTGCGCACCACGCTGCGCATGTTCGCGGCGCTGGCCTGCTCGGTGCTGTTCACCTTCACCTACGCGCCGCTGGCGGCGAAAAGCCGCCGCGCCGGGCTGATCATGGTGCCGGTGCTCGACATTCTGCAGTCGGTGCCGATCCTGGGCTTCCTGTCGTTCACCGTCGCCTTCTTCATGAACCTGTTCCCCGGCCGCGTGCTGGGGCTGGAGCTGGCGGCGATCTTCGCCATCTTCACCAGCCAGGCCTGGAACATGGCGTTCAGCTTCTACCAGTCGCTGACCACCATTCCGGCCGACCTGGATGAGGCCACCAAGCTGTTCCGCCTGACCACCTGGCAGCGTTTCTGGCGGCTGGAAGTGCCGTTCGCCATGCCGGGGCTGGTGTGGAACACCATGCTGTCGATGTCGGCCGGCTGGTTCTTCGTGGTGGCGTCCGAGGCGATCACCCTGGGGGACAACACCTGGAAGCTGCCGGGCGTCGGCTCCTACGTCGCCGCCGCGCTGGAGGCGCGGGACATCGGCGCGGTGTTCTGGGCGATCGGCGCCATGCTGGTGGTGATCCTGGCCTACGACCAGTTGCTGTTCCGTCCGCTGGTCGCCTGGTCGGCGCGGTTCCGCTTCGAGACCACCGCCTCGGCCACTGCCGACGACCCCTGGATGCTGGCGCTGCTGCGGCGCACCCGGGTGCTGCGGCTGGCCAGCGAGGCGATCGAGCGCGCCTTCGGGTCGATCACCTCGCTGCGCCTCGGCCGGCCCGCCGCTGCGGTGCGCCAGCAGGTGGTGCCCAGGCGGGTGGCCGATGCCGCCTTCGCCATGCTGGTCGGGCTGGTGGTGGCAGCGGCGCTGTGGAAGGTGTCCGGCTACGTCGCCGCCACGCTGGCCTGGGCGGACCTGCGGGAGACCCTGCTGCTCGGCGGGCTGACGCTGCTGCGGGTGACGGTGATGATGGCGCTGGCCTCGCTGCTGTGGGTGCCGGTGGGGGTCTGGCTGGGGCTGCGGCCGGCCTGGGCGCGGCGGGTGCAGCCGGTGGCGCAGTTCCTGGCGGCCTTCCCGGCCAACCTGCTGTTTCCGCCCTTCGTGGTGGTGATCGTGCAGTTCCATCTGAACCAGGACGTGTTCCTCACCCCGCTGATGGTGCTGGGGACGCAGTGGTACATCCTGTTCAACGTCATCGCCGGCGCCGCCGCCTTCCCCGGCGACCTGCGCGAAGTGGCGAGCAACTTCCGCGTCAACGGCCTGCTGTGGTGGCGGCGGGTGATCCTGCCGGGGATTTTGCCCTATTACGTCACCGGCGCGATCACCGCCTCGGGCGGGTCGTGGAATGCCGCCATCGTTGCCGAGGTGGCGTCGTGGGGCGACACCAGACTGGCCGCGCATGGGCTGGGCGCCTACATCGCCCAGGCCACCGATGCCGGCGATTTTCACCGCATCGTGCTCGGCGTGGTGGTGATGTCGCTGTACGTTGTGCTGTTCAACCGGCTGCTGTGGCGACCGCTCTATGCCTATGCCAGCCGCCGCGCGACCCTGGGATAAGGAAGCAGGCCGATGGACCTCGCCATCACCGAGCCGCTGCTGGAAGTGCGCGGCTGCCGGCAGGCCTACCACAAGGACAGTGCCGCCGACCTGGTGGTGCTGGACGATGTGAACATGACGCTGCAGACCGGCGAGATCGTCGGCCTGCTGGGCCGCTCCGGCTCGGGCAAGTCCACGCTGCTGCGCATCGTCTCCGGCCTGCTGGCGCCGACCGCCGGCGAGGTCATCTGGCGCGGCCAGGCGTTGCGCGGCCCGGCGCCGGGCGTGGCCATGGTGTTCCAGAGCTTTGCCCTGTTCCCCTGGCTGACGGTGCAGGAGAACGTGGAACTCGGGCTGGAGGCGCAGGGCGTGCCGCGGGCGGAGCGCGAGCAGCGGGCCGAGGAGGCGATCGACCTGATCGGCCTGGGCGGCTACGAGAGCGCCTACCCCAAGGAGCTGTCCGGCGGCATGCGCCAGCGGGTCGGCCTGGCGCGCGCCCTGGTGGTGCATCCCGACCTGCTGCTGATGGACGAGCCGTTCAGCGCGCTGGATGTGCTGACCGCGGAGACGCTGCGCACCGACCTGATCGATCTGTGGATGGAGCATCGCCTGCCGGTGAAGTCCATCCTGATCGTCACCCACAACATCGAGGAAGCGGTGCTGCTGTGCGACCGCGTGCTGGTGTTCGCCACCAATCCCGGGCGGGTGGCGCAGGAGATCCGGATTCCGTTCGCCCACCCGCGCAACCGTCTGGACCCGGCGTTCCGGCAACTGGTGGACGACATCTACGCGGTGATGACGCGCCGCGCGCCGACGCCCGCGCCCGCCCCGGTGGCACCCGCCGACGCACCGTTCGCCGCCGAGCTGCACCATGTCTCGACCAACCTGCTGGCCGGGCTGATGGAAGCGCTGGCCGGGGCACCCTATGACGGAAGGGCCGACCTGCCGGCGCTGGCGGCCTCGTTGCAGCTGGAAGCCGACGAGTTGCTGCCGATCGGCGAAACCCTCCAGTTGCTCCGCTTCGGCGAACTGGAGGAGGGCGATATCCGGTTGACCGAGACCGGCCGGCAGTTCGTGCAGGGCGACACCGAGGACCGCAAGAAACTGTTCGCCGCCGCGCTGCTGGCGCATGTGAAGCTCGCCGCCGCCATCCGCCGCACGCTGGACGAGCGCTGGAACCACCGCGCCTCCGCCGTGCGCTTCCGCGACGAGCTGGAAGACCACATGTCGCCCGATTACGCCGAGGAGACGCTGCGCGCCATCATCGCCTGGGGCCGCTACGCCGAACTGTACAGCTTCGACGAGGAGGCGCAGCAGTTCAGCCTGGAGGATATCGAGACGGTGGCGTAGGGAGACCGGCCATGCCGCAGCCCGACCACATTTCCGCCCTCGGCGTGCCCGATCCGGCCGCGCTGGACGATGATCTGCAGGCGATCTGGACCAAATGCGTGGAGAAGCTCGGCTTCGTGCCGAACGTCTACAGCGCCTACAGCCTCAGGCCGCAGCGTCTGCGCAATTTCATGGCGATGTACAACGAGATCATGCTGGCGCCGTCCGGGCTGTCGAAGCTGGAACGCGAAATGATCGCCGTGGTCGTCTCCAGCGCCAACCGCTGCTACTACTGCCTGGTGGCGCATGGGGCGGCGGTGCGGATGCTGTCGGGCGATCCCGAACTCGGTGAGATGCTGGCGTTCAACTACCGGTTGGCGCAGTTGCCGGCCCGCCAGCTTGCCATGCTGCATTTTGTCCACAAACTCACGGTGGCGCTGCACGAGGTGGCCGAGGCCGACCGCGCGGCGTTGCGCGCGCACGGATTCTCCAGCGCGGACATTTTCGACATCGCCGAGACGGCGGCGTTCTTCAACCTGTCGAACCGGATGGCGGCGGCGACCGATATGATGCCGAACCGGGAATATCATCGGGCGGGGCGATGAAGTCGAGGCAGGCAAGGCCAGGGCGCTGCCCTGGACCCGCAAGGGGGCGGTGGCCCCCTTGACCCCATTCGCTGGGGGCGGGGCAAACTGGTTATGCGGCGGACAGGGGGACGGGAAAAATGCGGCAGGCGCGGATTGCGGCGGTGGTATCGGGGCTTGTGCTGACCGGTTGCACGGTGTTCGGCATCCGCGAGGGCACCGCGGAACCGCGTTTTGCGGTGCTCGCCGCGCCGAACGGCCTGGAAATTCGCAGCTACGGCCCGCGCATCGCCGCCGAGACGGCCGTCGCCGCCGACGAGGAGCAGGCGCGCTATGACGGATTCCGCCGTCTTGCCGGCTACATCTTCGGGGCGAACCGGGCGCACGCAAAGATCGACATGACGGTGCCGGTGGCCCAGCAGCACGGCGAGACCATCGCCATGACCGCACCGGTCGCACAGGCGCGCGGCGACAACGGGCAGTGGGTGATCCGCTTCTTCATGCCGGCGGAATCGACCATGGAAACCCTGCCGACGCCGGACGACCCTGCCGTCGTGCTCAGGCAGGTGCCCGGCGAGACCATGGCGGTGCTGCGTTTCAGCGGTTTCTGGGGCGCCGAGGCAATCGCCGCGCGGCAGGCGGAACTGCTGCAGCGGCTCGAGGCGACCGCCTGGAAACCAATCGGCACGCCGCTGACCTGGTTCTATGACCCGCCCTGGAGCATCCCATTCCTGCGGCGCAACGAGGTGGCGGTGCCGGTGGCGGCGCGTTGAGGCCGGCCGGTACGGACCAATACAGGGGGAAAGGAGAACCTGGCGGCCGTTACCACCACTTGACGGGCTGCTGCTGCTTCGCCGGACGTTGCGCTGCCACGGAGCCTTCGCGGCGGGGGCGTCCGCGCGGCCGTTTTGCCGGCTTCGCTTCGCCCGCTTGATCATCGCCGGCGAGCAGTCGCGCCGGAGCGCGCGATATTGCCGCTGTGCCATGGAGCGTCGATTGGGCAGTAAGCCGGGCGGCCTGCGCGGCATCGAGCGCGGCAGCCATTGCGCAGCGCTCGCTTTCGGCGCGCTGGGCCGCCTCCAGTGCTTCGCGCCCGGTCATTTCGGCATGCACCACCTGCGTCTGCAGCCGCTTGATGGTGGCCTGCGCTTCCAACAGGGCGCGCTCGGCCCGCTGGCGGGCTGCCTGTTCGGTTGCGAGCGCCGCTTCCGCATTGGCCAGGCGGTTGACCGGCGGCGCGCCCGTGATGGTGGGGCGATGCGCGGAGCCAATGCCGGAGCCGGGTTGGGCGACGACGACCGTGACATCACCGTCGCGTACGAAACGACGACGCATCGGCCCGGCTCGTCCGTCCATCGTCATGCTCGATGCGGCAGAAGAACGATGGTTCGGCCGATCATCGTGGCCCGGGTTTCGACCGGTGCCGAGGGCATGCCGCGCCCAGGTTTCGGCGTCTTGCAATGACGGCGATTCGGCTGCCTGCAACGTTTCAGACTGTTGGTCGGGGTCGGGTGAAGTATTGTCAAGCGGGTCGGCAGGAGGACACACAGGAGAGTCCAATCAGGCCAAAAATGCCACAGAGCGGTTGGAGTCGGCTCGGATTGCGGTGGTAGACGGACCGGCGGACCATGACAAGCCAATGACAGTGGTCAGTTCGAACATTGCCACGACGGCATCAGCGGCCTTACGGTAATCGGTTATGCGGTATTCGGATATTCTGCACGGATACAGGCACACAGCTTCTCCGTCGGTGCCGGATCTATGGCTCCGACTCGAGGTCCGGACGATCTAGCAGGACAGCATCGTGCACAGCGGGACATGGCTATGTCAACGGAATTCCGGGCACAACTTGCGCAGAATGCGGCGGTTAACAAATTCTACCTGTACAGGGACTATACGATCTCACCGGAAGATCGCCCGGGGCGGAAAATGCTGGCCATCGCCTGGGCTTAGAGCAACATCGGCGGGACCGGCGACAGCCGGCCGATAAAGTTGCTTGCCAAAACAAAGCGCTCTAGGCGGCAGCGCCGCGCTTTGCCGCCGCCGCCTCATTGGTCACCCATGCCTCGGATGCGCCTCGCCGTGTTCACGCCGGTGCGCGATTTCGTGGATGCGGCTGCGGCGCAGCAGGTAAATCGACACCACCATGACCAGAATCAGCACGCCGAGCACCACCAGCTCCAGCATCGTCGAACGGAACACCGCCTCGTGCTCCGGAGTCCAGGCGGCGTCCCGCGTGACCTCGGCGGATTGCAGGGTAATGACAAGCACGCGGCGCACCGTTGCAATCAGCGCAACGATCAGGAAGGGTTCGCACTTCAGGGTGCGCTCCTGCATCGACGTGCGGATCGTATGCAGAATCTCGATCAGCATGAACACCAGCAGCAGCCGCTCGATCACGGCGAAGATGGCGTCGGAGGTGCTCCAGTCGCGCAGCGCCTCCCAAACCTCCATCCCGGCGCTGCCGAGGGCGAGGAGCGCGGTGATGCAGAGCAACCCGCCAAGGGCTGCGTAGACGGTATTCTCGACGTAGTGGAAGATGTCCAATCCCAAACCGCCGGCGGCGGGTTTGCGGTCCAGTTCGAGGCTCATGGGCAGGCTCCTTGATTCGGCCGGCCGTGTCCGTGGGACGGTCCGGTTGCCGGGCCTGCCGTGCTGCCCCGGCAACAGCGGCAGGCCCCGCCCGACGCGTGCGCCGGCGTTCTGCGTCACCGTATCGAATGCCGGCGCCGCGTTGTCCATGGCATTGCTGTGCTGCGTGCCGGTCCGTCGAGATCGTGACGCTCGCCTGATATCATGAGAATTGCAGCCCTGACACCCCGTTCCACGACAAGCTCCCCCGGAAAGCCCACGGTTGCGGCCTGCCGGGGTTTGGGGGCATTTTCCGCCGCATGGTCCACCTGCCAGGACGCAAGAAGCGGGCGGCCGGTCGCCGCTCGTCGTCTCATCCGGGGAAGGCGGGATCACTTCGCGCCACAGAAGGAACGTGAGTATGGATGCTCTCGCAGCCGCATCAGGCGGCACGACCAACAGGCGGCTGCATGCCTGGGTCGGCGAAATGGCCGCGCTTTGCAAGCCGGACAGGGTCGAGTGGACCGACGGTTCGGAGAGCGAATACGACCGGCTGTGCGAGATGATGGTCGCGGCGGGCACGTTCATCCGCCTCGATCCGGCTAAGCGGCCGAACTCCTTCCTGGCGCGTTCGCACCCGTCCGATGTGGGCCGGGTGGAGGACCGCACCTTCATCTGCTCGCTGAGCGAGCAGGACGCCGGCCCGACCAACAACTGGGCACCGCCGGCGGAAATGCGCGCTACGCTGGGCGGCCTGTTCGATGGCTGCATGCGCGGCCGGACCATGTACGTCATTCCGTTCAGCATGGGGCCGCTTGGCTCCCCGATCGCCAAGATCGGCGTGCAGATCACCGACAGCCCCTATGTCGTGGTCAACATGAAGCTGATGACCCGGATGGGCAGCGCGGTGCTCGACGCCCTTGGCGACGGCGCCTTCATCCCCTGCATGCATTCGGTGGGCGCCCCGCTGGTGCCCGGCCAGGCCGACGTGCCGTGGCCCTGCGAAGGCGATATCCATCGCAAGTACATCGTGCATTTCCCGGAGACCTACGAGATCTGGTCGTACGGCTCCGGCTATGGCGGCAATGCGCTGCTTGGCAAGAAGTGCCTGGCCCTGCGCATCGCCTCGGTGATGGCCCGCCACGAGGGCTGGCTGGCCGAGCACATGCTGATCATGGGCATCGAATCGCCGGCAGGCGAGAAGACCTATATCGCGGCGGCCTTCCCGAGCGCCTGCGGCAAGACCAACCTGGCGATGCTGGTGCCGCCCAAGGGTTTCGAAGGCTGGAAGGTCCACACCGTCGGCGACGACATTGCCTGGATCAAGAAGGGGTCGGATGGCGTGCTGCGGGCGATCAACCCGGAAGCCGGGTTCTTCGGCGTCGGGCCGGGCACCAACAGCCGTTCCAATCCGAACGCGGTGGCGACCTTCGCCCGCAACGCGATCTTCACCAATACCGCCCTGACCGATGACGGCGACATCTGGTGGGAGGGCATGACCGACGAGCCGCCGGCCCACCTTATCGACTGGCAGGGCCATGACTGGACGCCCGGCTGCGGCCGGCCGGCCGCGCATCCGAATGCCCGCTTCACCGCGCCGGCCAGCCAGTGCCCGTGCCTCGATCCGGACTGGGAGAAGCCCGAGGGCGTGCCGATCAGTGCCTTCATCTTCGGCGGCCGCATGAGCAAGAACATGCCGCTGGTGTTCCAGGCCTTCAACTGGAGCCACGGTGTGTATCTGGCGGCGACCATGGGGTCGGAGGCGACCGCCGCCGCCATCGGCATGACCGCGATGCGGCGCGATCCCATGGCGATGCTGCCATTCTGCGGCTACAACATGGCGGATTACTTCAGCCACTGGCTGAATGTGGGCCGGCGCGTCGTCAACCCGCCGCGCATATTCCGGGTCAACTGGTTCCGCAAGGACGACAACGGCAAGTTCCTCTGGCCGGGCTTTGGCGACAACATGCGCGTGCTGAAATGGATCGTCGATCGCGTGCACGGCCGCGGCTATGGGGTGGAAAGCCCGATCGGCTGGATGCCGCGCCGCGAGGACATCGAATGGACCGGCCTCGATTACGCGCCGAAGACTTTCTACGATCTGATGGCGGTCGGCCGCGAGGCCGGGACGGTGGAGGCGCGGTCGCACGAGGAACTGTTCGACCGGTTCTTCGACCGCCTGCCCAAGGAATTCATCTTCGAGCGCGAGTTGTTGCGGTCGCGGCTTTGGCGCTCGGCCGATCAATGGGAGCTGGCGCGCGAGGAGTGAGGCAGGCAAGGCCAGGGCGCCGCCCTGGACCCGCAAGGGGGCAGTGGCCCCCTTGACCCGATTCATGGGTTCCAGGGGCTTGCCCCTGGTGGGGTGCGGGGCGAACCCCCGACGATGCGACGAGACCCAGGGAGACCCACCATGCTTGGCAGACTGAACCACGTGGCCATCGCCGTGCCTGACCTTGATGCGGCGGTCAGCACCTATCGCGACACGCTCGGCGCGGTGGTTTCCGCGCCGCTGGCGCAACCGGCGCACGGCGTTACCGTGGTGTTCGTCGATGTCGCGAACACCCGCATCGAGCTGCTCAACCCACTCGGCGCGAACTCGCCGATTGCCGGGTTCCTGGCCAGGAACCCCGCCGGCGGCATCCACCACATCTGCTTCGAGGTCGAGGATATCCTGGCCGCCCGCGACCAGCTCAAGGCGACCGGCCTGCGCGTGCTGGGCGACGGCGAGCCGAAGATCGGCGCGCACGACAAGCCGGTGCTGTTTCTGCACCCGAAGGATCTGAACGGCACGCTGGTGGAGCTGCAGCAGGCCTGAGAGTTTGAAAAAGAATGCCCGCAAGCCGCCGAACGATGACGGAAAACTCAATGATGTCAGCGGGCGTTCTTTTTCAAGTTCGATTGTTTTTCAGGCTCTGACAGGAGAGCGCGGGCGCGCCATTGGGGCAGCGCCGCGCGATGCAACCACGGATGGAATGAATGACGCTGTCGCCCAGGCTGCTGCAGGAGTTGCGTGAGCGCAGCGCCACAATTCTCGCCGGTGGCGGCGAGGAAAAGATCCGGGTGCGGCATGCGCTGGGCCAGCTGACCGCCCGCGAGCGGCTGTCCCACCTGTTCCAGGACGGCACCTTCCAGGAAATCGGCATGCATGTCCGCGCCAAGCCGCAGGGCGGCGTGGCGAAGGAGTTCCCGGCCGACGGCGTGGTGGTGGGCACCGGCTACGTGGATGGCCGCCCGGTGGCCGCGTTCAGCCAGGATTTCACCGTCGCCGCCGGCACGCTCGGCCTCGGTCACGCCGGCAAGATCGTCACCGCCATGCAGTTCGCCGGCCGCGCCGGCATCCCGGTGGTGGCCTTCAACGATTCCGGCGGGGCGCGCATCCAGGAGGCGGTGGACGCGCTGGCCGGCTATGGCGAGGTCTTCTATCAGAACGTGCTGCTGTCCGGCGTGGTGCCGCAGATCGCCGTGGTCTGCGGTCCCTGCGCGGGCGGCGCCGCCTATTCGCCGGCGCTGATGGATTTCATCATCATGACCCGCCGCAACGCGCGGATGTTCATCACCGGGCCGGAAGTGATCAAGGCGGTGAGCGGCCGCACGGTGACGATGGACGAGGTGGGCGGGGCGGTGATGCACGCCTCGGTCAGCGGCAACGTGCATTTCCTCGCCGAGGACGACGACCATGCGGTGGCCCTGGTGCGCCGCCTGCTGAGCTACATGCCCGCCAACAACGCCGATGAGCCGCCGCATCGCCCGGCGGTCGATATCGACGAAACGCCGGACCAGGCGATCAACGAACTGATCCCGGCCGAGCCGATGATGGCGATGGATGTGCGCCCGATCATCGCGCGGCTGGTGGATGGCGGCCAGTTTCTCGAGGTGCATGCCGATTTCGCCGGCAACCTGATCGTCGGCTTCGCCCGCATCGGCGGTTACGTGGTCGGGCTGGTGGCGAACCAGTCGGCGGTACGGGCCGGCGCGCTCGACATCGACGCCTCCGACAAGGGCGCCCGCTTCATCCGCTTCTGCGACGCCTTCAGCATTCCGCTGGTCACCCTGGTGGACGTGCCGGGCTTCCTGCCGGGCATCGACCAGGAGCGTGGCGGCGTCATCCGCCATGGCGCCAAGCTGCTGTTCGCCTATGCCGCGGCGACCGTGCCGAAGCTCACCGTCATCATGCGCAAGGCCTATGGCGGGTCGTATCTCGCCATGTGCAGCCAGGAGATGGGGGCGGATTTCGTCTACGCCTGGCCGACCGCCGAGATCGCGGTGATGGGGGCCGAGGGCGCGGTGAACGTGCTGTACGGCAAGGAACTGAACGGCTCGGAGAATCGCCGCACCAAGGCGGCCGAACTGGCCGCCGACTATCGCGCCAAGTTCGCCACGCCTTATCTTTCCGCCGGCCAGGGCTATCTCACCGACATCATCGATCCGGCGACGACCCGCTGGATGCTGACGCTGTCACTGCGCAAGGTGGCGACCAAGCGCGAGACCCGCCCCCCCAAGAAGCACGGCAACATCCCGCTGTGAGAGGTCACGACCAGGAGCTTCCCTGATGTATGAGCCGCTGTTCCGCGGTCCGCTCGGCGACTGGCTGGCCGGCATCGGCATCGTCAGTTGCCTGTACTGGGGCTGGCGCCTGCTCGCGGCGCTGATCCGCTATGCGCAGAACACGCCGATCGACCCCGCCACGCCGCCGCCGCGCGCGCATGACCGGCTGGCGGAAGATCTGCCGGTGATCGCGGCAGCGGTCGCCGCCATGCTGGACCACCACCGTATCGTGCATATCGAGGCGTTCCCGCAGGGGCAGGTCTGGTCCGCCCAGGGACGATGGTTGCAGCAGACCTCCCATCACCCCCAATAGACGGCCCGGCCAGCATCCGGGCGGAGCGGGAGCAGAAGCACCATGCAGAAGACCTTCCGGATTACCGTCGATGGCCGCAGCTACACGGTCGTGGTCGAGGACATCACCCCGCCGGCCCAGCCGGACGGGGCGCCTGCATCCCCGGTGGCGACCGCTGCCGCCATCGCCGCCGCCGCGCCGCCGCCCGCCGTGCCGGCAGGCCCGGGCACCGAGGTTGCCCCGCTGGCCGGCCTGGTCACCGCCATCGATGTGGTGCCCGGCCAGACCGTCAGCCCGGGTGACCAGATCGCCACCATCGAGGCGATGAAGATGAAAACCCTGGTGCACGCCAAAGGCGGCGGTGTCGTCATCGCCATCGCCGTCAAGGTCAACGACAACGTCGAAACCGGGCAGGCGTTGCTGACACTGGGCTGAGTCGGTCCGCGCCGCAGGAGGATTCGCATGATCGTCCCCGATACGCTGCAAGGCGCCGTCGTGCTGAGCGTGATCGATTTCGCCCTCAGCATCGTCATGATCGCCGGCATCGGCGTGGTGCTGGCGCTGCTGCCGCTGCTCAACCGCATCGGCCGGCTCGACGACGACAACCTGCGCAACCATTAGGCCATGCTCGACCAGCTTGCCGCCTTCGTCGCCGCCCTCGCCGCCCAGACCGGGATCGCGCATCTCTGGTGGGGCAACCTGGTGATGATCGCCCTCGGCATCGCCATGATCTGGCTGGCCGTGGTGAAGAAATTCGAGCCGCTGCTGCTGGTCGGCATCGGCTTTTCCTGCATCGTCGCCAATGTGCCCGGCTCCAACCTGATCCTGGAGGGCGGGCTGTTTCACTACGCCTATCAGGGGGTGGAACTGCTGATCCTGCCGCCGCTGATCTTCTTCGGCGTCGGCGCGATGACCGATTTCGGCCCGATGATCGCCAACCCGAAGCTGGTGGTGCTGGGCGCCGCCGCGCATCTCGGCATCTTCGTGGCGCTGATCGGCGCCAAACTGGCCGGCTTTTCCATCTGCGAGGCGGGCGCCATCGGCATCATCGGCGGCGCCGACGGGCCGATGGCGATCTTCATGGCGGTGAAGCTCGCGCCGCACCTGCTGGCGCCGATCTCGGTCGCCGCCTATTCCTACATGGCGCTGATGCCGCTGATCCAGCCGCCGGTGATGAAGCTGCTGACCACCCGGCGCGAACGCCTGATCCGCATGCCGCAGATGCGCCCGGTTTCGCGCGTCGAGCGGATCGGCTTTCCCATCATCATCGCCATCATCGTCAACCTGCTGCTGCCGCCGGTGGCGCCGCTGATCACCATGCTGATGCTGGGCAACCTCTACCGCGAGACGCTGGTCACCGAACGCCTCGCCCGCACCGCCGCCAACGGGGTGATGAACGTGGTGATCGTGATGCTGACGGTGGCGATCGGCTCCACCATGGCGGCCGACCGGTTCCTGACCGTGCAGACGCTCGAAGTGGTGGGCCTCGGACTGGTGGCCTTCGTGTTCGGCACCGGCTCCGGCGTGCTGGGGGCGAAGATCATGAACCTGTTCCTGAAGGAACCGATCAACCCGCTGCTCGGCTCCGCCGGCATCGCCTCGGTGCCGATCGCCGCCCGGGTGACGCATATGGTGGCACTGGCGGACGATCCGGATAACTTCCTGATCTATCATGCCATGGGGCCTAATCTGGCGGGGGTGTTCGGGACGGCCCTTTCGGGGGGGATTATGTTGGCTTTGTTGTTGCCTTCATAAGAAAGCGAGCAAGGCCAGGGCGCTGCCCTGGACCCGCCAAGGGGCAGTGGCCCCTTGGAACCCGTTCAATGGGAATGGGGGGCGACGAGCGACACTGGCGCGCGTTGGGATGCCCATGATTTTCCACGCGCATTGGCGCGGCCCCTTTGCCTACAGGAGCGCACGATGCTGCCAGGCGCGCTCGCCTGGGGAAACGCAGCAGCCGAGGCCCTGCCGCGCTGGCCTGTCGGGTGATCGCTGACCTGATCGAGCACGGCGAACCGGTGCCCGACGAAGCGCGCGGCATTTTCGCGCCTACGTGAGCAACTGGCCCGACGACCTGTAATCCGCAAACGAGGGTGGGGACGTGAGGCGCCAAGGGCGCTTCCTGTTGCAAGGCCGTTATCGTGAAGAGTTTCGTATGCCTACCGGCGTCCGAAACTCTTCACGATAACGGCCTCTGGGACCACACTGGCGTAAGCTCGCCGCGATGCATCTTGCGACAAGGAAAAAGCAGACAACATACGTAGCCGTCCGACACGGCATCGGTTGTATAGTGTTTAGGCGAACTTGGATCGGGTATCCACTACAATGCTCTGCTGCCAAGCAAGCGTAGGGTGCGCTTCAGCCCAGCATCGCACATTGCTGCCGCCCGTCGGTATCAGCAAGCGTAGCCCGGAAGCCCGGAGCGCAGTAGGGCGGGAAAGCGAAGCGTATCCCGCCTCTTGCGTGTCACCGCCGCTCTCCCGTTTCCGGTAACTCATTGCTGGTGCCGAGCGAGCCGCGAGTTGCGACGGCGGGATGCGCTCCGCTTTCCCGCCCTACGCCCCCCTACACCACCGAAAAAGCCGCAGCCTCCGCGCCCAACACCCCAACACTTCCTGAACCGAATGGGTTCCAAGGGGCCACTGCCCCTTGGCGGGTCCAGGGCAGAGCCCTGGCCTTGCTTACTTTTCTTCGCCCGCCACTCCCAGTGCCCCGATAATCGCCTCCGCCCCCCGCACCGCGGAGAGCCGGCCAGCGCGCACCGCCCGTTCGATTTCCGCCGCTGCCGCCCCGGCATTCAGCCGGGCGCGGATGTGCTGTTCCACCAGCGACCACATCCACACGGTATTCTGCCGCGCCCGCCGCGCCGCCAGCGCGCCGGAGGCTTCCCGCTCGGCCTGCCGCTCCACGATGATTTCCCAGATGCGCTCCAGTCCGGTGCCCGCCAGGGCGCTGCACATCACCACCGCGGCTTCGGGTTCGCCGGGTTCGCGCAGCAGGTGCATGGCGAAGGTGTACTGGGTCACCGCGCGGCGGCAGGCGGGGATGTTGTCGCCGTCCGCCTTGGTGATGGCGATCATGTCGGCGCTTTCCAGCAGCCCGCGTTTTATTCCCTGCAATGCGTCGCCCGCCCCGGCCAGCATGAGCACGACGACAAAATCCGTCATGTCGGCCACCGACACCTCGGACTGGCCGACGCCGACGGTCTCGATCAGCACCACGTCGTAGCCGGAGGCCTCGCACAGCAGCATGGTTTCGCGGGTGGTGCGGGCGATGCCGCCGAGCACCAGGCCGCTGGGGGAGGGGCGGATGAAGGCGTTGGGGTCGGTGCTCAGCCGGGTCATGCGGGTTTTGTCGCCGAGCAGGCTGCCGCCCGAGCGGGTCGAGGACGGATCGATCGACAGCACGGCGACGCGATGGCGGCGCGCGGTGAGCCAGCTGCCGAGCGCCTCGATCAGCGCGCTTTTGCCGGCGCCGGGCACACCGGTGAGGCCGATGCGGATCGACCGCCCGGTATGCGGCAGCAGCAGGTTGATCAGCGCGGCGGCGGTTGCCGCGTGCTCGGGCCGGCGCGATTCCACCAGGGTGATGGCGCGCGCCAGCATGCCGCGGTTGCCGGCGAGCAACCCCGCTGCGTAGTCCTCGACGCCCGTCCCGCGTCGCGGCGCCGGATCGGTCATGCCGGGGCTGAGGCCGCCGCCCGCCGCTCCAGGATGTCCAGCAAGGCGCCGGCGGAGTCGGAAATCACCGTGCCGGGGCCGAAGATCGCATCCACGCCGCTGGCTTCGAGTTCGGCATAATCCTGCGGCGGGATCACCCCGCCCGCCACCACCAGGATGTCGGGCGCGCCGAGCGCCACCAGGGCCTGCTTCAGCGCCGGCATCAGCGTCAGGTGCCCGGCCGCCAGCGAGCTGGCGCCGATGATGTGCACGTCGTTGTCCACCGCTGCCTGGGCGGCTTCCTCGGGGGTCTGGAACAGCGGCCCGATATCCACGTCGAAGCCGAGATCGGCATAGGCGGAGGCCACCACCTGCTGGCCGCGGTCGTGCCCGTCCTGACCCAGCTTGGCCACCAGGATGCGCGGCCGGCGGCCCTCGGCTTCAAGGAAGGCATCAACCCGGGCGCGGATGCGCAGCACCGCGCTGGCGCCCTCGCCCATCTGCCTTGCGTAGACGCCGGTGGCCAGTTGCGGCTGCGGCTGGAACCGGCCGAATACCTTTTCCAGTGCGTCGCTGATCTCGCCCACGGTGGCCTTCGCCCGCGCCGCTTCGATCGACAGCGCCAGCAGATTGCCCTCGCCACCGCCGGCGCAGGCGGTCAGCGCCTGCAACGCCGCTGCCACCGCCGCCGGGTCGCGCGCCGCGCGCAGTTCCTGCAGGCGGCGGATCTGCGCCGCGCGCACCGCGGTGTTGTCGATCTTCAGCACATTGACCGGATCGTCATGCGTCGGCGGATAGCGGTTGAGGCCGACGATGGTCTGCCGGCCGCTGTCGATCAGCGCCTGGGTGCGGGCCGCGGCGTCGGCGATGCGCATTTTCGGCAGCCCGGCCTCGATGGCCTTGGTCATGCCGCCGAGCGCCTCGCACTCGACGATATGGCCCCACGCCTTCTGCGCCAGTTCGTTGGTCAGCCATTCGACATAGTAGCTGCCGCCCCAGGGATCGATCACCTGGTTGGTGTCGGTTTCCTCCTGCAGGAACAACTGCGTGTTGCGGGCGATGGCGGCGGCGGCGTCGGTCGGCAGGCCGAGCGCCTCGTCCAGCGAGTTGGTGTGCAGGCTCTGCGTCTGCCCCTGGGTGGCCGCCATCGCCTCGACGCAGGTGCGCACGACGTTGTTGTAAACGTCCTGCGCGGTCAGGCTCCAGCCGCTGGTCTGGCTGTGGGTGCGCAGCGACAGGCTTTTCGGGTTCTGCGGTTCGAACTGCTGGACGATCCTGGTCCACAGCATGCGCGCCGCCCGCAGCTTGGCGATCTCCATCATGACGTTCTTGCCGATCGACCAGAAGAACGACAGCCGGGGCGCGAAATCGTCGATCTTCATCCCGGTGGCGATGCCGGTGCGCAGGTATTCCAGCCCGTCCGCCAGCGTGTAGCCGAGTTCCAGGTCGGCGGTCGCACCGGCTTCCTGCATGTGATAGCCGGAGATGCTGATGCTGTTGAACGCCGGCATGTGCTGGCTGGTGTAGCGGAAGATGTCGCCGACGATCTTCATGCTGGGGGAGGGGGGGTAGATGAAGGTGTTGCGGACCATGAACTCCTTCAGGATATCATTCTGAATGGTCCCGGACAGCTTCGCCTGCGTCACGCCCTGTTCTTCCGCGGCGACGATGTACATCGCCAGCACCGGCAGTACGGCGCCGTTCATCGTCATCGACACGCTGATCTGATCGAGCGGAATGCTGTCGAACAGAATCCGCATGTCGAGGATGCTGTCGATCGCCACCCCGGCCATGCCGACATCGCCGGCCACCCGCGGGTTGTCGGAATCGTAGCCGCGATGGGTCGGCAGGTCGAAGGCGATGCTCAGGCCCTTCTGCCCCGCCGCCAGATTTCGCTTGTAGAAGGCGTTCGACGCCTCGGCGGTGGAGAAGCCGGCATATTGCCGCACCGTCCACGGCCGGATGACATACATCGACGGATACGGCCCGCGCACGAACGGGGCAAAGCCGGGATAGCTGTCGAGATGGGCGATGCCGGCAGTATCGGCCGCGGTGTAGAGCGGCCGGATGGTGATGCCTTCCTCGGTGTGCCAGCCGCGTTCCGCCGGCGCGCGGCCGGCCAGTTGCGCGGCGGCCTCGGTCCAGGCCGGCACGCCGGCGGCGACGGGGCGGACGGCGTTCCAGGGGGTGTCGGCAAAATTCGGAATTCGGCTCATGCCACCGCCTCCTCCGCGCGCAGCAACGACCATAAGGTTTCCACCACGTCGCTGCGGATATGGATGAACCGTGCAACGCCCGCCGCCCGGTACTCCGCCTCGGCGGCGCCGGGATGGCCGGCCAGCAGCACATGGCGGGCGCCGGCCGCGCGCAGTTTCGGCGCCAGCTCGGCCACCACGGTCGGATACCGCTTGTCGGTCGAGCAGATCACCGCGATCGCCGCGCCGCTCTGCGCGAAGCCGGCCACCGCCGCGGCCACGTCGGCGGCGGCATCGGTCGCGCGCACCTCGAAACCGCCCGCCGCGAAGAAGTCGCGCGCGAAATTCCGCCGCGCCGTCTGTTCGGCAAGGCTGCCGACCCCGGCGAGCCACACCAGCGGCGGCTGGCCGCGGCGGGCGGCGAACGCCTCGGCGGCGTCGCGCAGCGCGTCGAAGGCCGCGTCATCGGGCTGCGCGGCGAGCGGCTGAACCACCGCCGGCACGCTGCCGGGGGGGACGAGGGCGGCGGCGATCTCCCCCAGCGTCGCGCCGGCGCGGGCGGCGGCGATCGCCGTTGCGGTCCGGTTGTCCCGGGCGGCGGCCAGGGCCGCCAGCGCTTCGCCGGGGGCGTGCGCGCGGCGCCACTCCGCCAGCCGCTGCGCCGCGGCGCGGCCGAGCGCGGCGCGGTCGATGGAGTCCTGCGGGGTGTGCACCTCGGGCGCGCCGGGATGCTCGCTGATGCCGGTGATCGGCACCTTGCGGCTGGCGATGTCGCGGGCGCGCCGCGTCTGCACCGCGCCGATCTGCCCGGCGACCCAGCCGCCGGTGGCAGCGGCGATCATGCCGCCCTGCGCCTCGATCTGCTGGAACAGCGCCCAGGCCTGCTCGACCATGGCATTGGTGTAGCTCTCGATATACCAGGACCCGCCGGCCGGATCGATGACCCGGCTCAGATGGCATTCCTCGGCCAGGACGAGCTGGGTGTTGCGGGCATTGCGCCGGCTCTGCGCGGTGCTGAGGCCGGTGGGGGCATCGAACGGCACGGTGGTGATCGCCTCGGCGCCGGCGACCGCGCCGGCATAGGCGGCCACGGTGTTGCGCAGGATGTTGATCGACTGGCTGCGCCGGGTCAGCACCCGGCGGCCGGTGATCACGCGCATCCGCATGGCCTGCCCGGCCGGTGCGCCACCGCTGGCCGCCACCGCCGCCGACCACAGCACCCGCGCCGCCCGCAGCTTGGCGATCGCCTGGTAGAAGCGCGCCCCCACGCTGATGCTGAAGCGGATCTGCCGCGCCGCCGCGGTCACGTCCAGCCCGGCAGCGGTCAGCGCGCGCAGATACTCCAGGCCGGTGCCCAGCAGGAACGCGAGTTCCTGCACCGAACTGGCGCCGGCATCGTGATACGGTGCGGTGCCGACGGCGACCGCGGTCATGTGCGGCGCGTGGGCGGCGGTCCAGCCTGCCAGATCGGCCATGTCGCCGAGCGCGCGCCCGATCGGCACCGGCAGCGCGCCCTGCTGCATCAGCGTGCCGAGCGGATCGGCATCGAACCCGCCAAGCAGGTTTTCGGCTGCCACGCCGCCGGCCTCGGCCGTCGCGACATGCAGCGCCGCGGCCGGCAGGAACGCGGCGCCCGCCTGCAGCCACACCCCGGCGATGTCGAGCCTGACCCCCTCGAGCACCCGCGCCAGATCGGCCCGGGTGGAAACAGCGACGCCGCCATGCCCGTGCAGCTCCGCCGCGGCCGGCGCGTCGGCATCGTGGCCGTGGCGGGATGCCGCATCGAGCGGCAGCGCGACCGAGCTGCCACCGCCGGCGAGGTCATCGAGGATCTGCGCGTTGGCGCGCGCCGGATCGGGATGATCCGGCTGCTGGCGGATATCCCAGCCATGCGCCGTATTGCCCAGCGGCGAGGCCGCGCGCGCGAACGGCGCGAAGCCGGGAACCCCGGCAGGATCGCCGCGGGTCGGAAACACGGCCTCGGTGTAGAGCGGCTGCAGCGCGATCCCGTCATCGCCCGTCGCGATCATCCGCTTCTCGAAGGGCGCACCCTTCAGATCGCTTTCGACCGCCTTGCGCCACGTGGTGTGATCGATGGGTGGGAAAGCCAAGCCAAGCTCAAACGCAGTCGCCATAACCTCCACCCCCTGACAAGCCCCGGTCGGGCGGATCGTCCGCAACGGACGCATCCCTGCCGGCGCGGGCAGTATAGGAGAGGGAATGGCCTCGATCAAAGCGGCGGCCCGGGCGGAAGTCCCTGGGCTGCGGTGTTGCGCTGACGATGGCGGCGTCCTTGCGATGTGGTTATCATCGAGGGTGGTTGGCGCGCTTGGGTGGTGGGCATTGGCCTTGCGTTGGCGGGGAGCATCGGGGTTCGCCTGGCTGGTCGGGCTGTCAGTGCTGGGGCTGGCCGGGCCGGCGTCCGGGTTGCAGTTCGAGCAGGTGCAGACGGCTGCCAGCGAGGTCATGCTCGGCGGGCGCGGGCCGATCGTCAAAGGCGACACCGGGCGGCTGGAGAAGGCGCTGGCGGCGGTGCCGCCGGGGCAACGGCTGGTGGCGCTGGCATTGGACAGCCCGGGCGGCAACGTGGTGGAGGGCGAGCAACTCGCCCACCTGATCCGCAGCCGCGCCCTGTCGGTGGTGATCCCGGCCAACAGCAAGTGCGTCTCGGCCTGTTTCCTGTTGTTTGCCGCCTCGACGCGGCGGCTGGCGGCGTCGGATGCGCTGGTGGGGGTGCACAGCGCCAGCGAGGACGGCGAGGAGACCGGCACCTCGCTGGCGGTGACCACGCTGATGGCGCGCGCCGCCGCCGAACTGGGCATTCCGCCGGCGATCATCGGCAAGATGGTGCAGACCACGCCGGGACGGGTCGAATGGCTGACCCGCGCCGACCTGGTCTCGATGAATGTCACGGTCTACGACAGCGACAGCCACGCGCCGACCACGGCGAATACCGGCGCGGCACCGCCCGCCCCGGCGCCGGCGCCTGCGCCCAACAAGTCGCAACCGGTCGCGCCGGGGCCTGGCCTCGCCGCCGGGCGCGACGACCGGCGCGTGTGGGAAGCCTGGGTTGGCGGGCTGCGCGGGGCCAGCCATGACGGCGCGTTGTTCGCCGTGCAGCAACTGGGCGCGCCGCACCCGCTGTCCTGCCTGGGGCCGAACGGTGCCAGCCTGGGCGATTTCAGCCGGGGCTGCCAGGCCGCCCGGCAGCGCCTGGCGCAGGTGGAGGCATGGCTGCGCGCCAATCCGGACTATCGTGCCGGCTGGAACGACGCACCCGCGCCGGCCGGGACCGGCGCGGCGGTGCAGGGCGTCTACGCGGCGGAATACCGGGGCGCCAGTTTCTGCGGGCGGCAGGTGGCCCGGCTGACGGTGAAGGTGTTGCCGCCGGCCGGCGCCGGGCAGCAGCGCGCGCTGTTCAGTTTCGGCCCGCAGCCGACCAGCCCGGAGGTGCCGGTCGGGGCCTTCCTGGCGGAAGGATCGATCGATCTGCGGGGCGGGGCAATGACGCTGACGCCGGTCGAATGGGTGTCGCAGCCGGCCGGCTACCCCTGGTTTGGCCTCAGCGGGCGTTCCGATGACGGCGGCCTGACCTTCAGCGGCCGGGTGACCGGCAGCAGCACATGCACCAGCTTCACGTTCCGGCGGGTCGCCGAAGCCGGGGCGGCCAGATGATGGTCGAGGGAATATGGCGGGGCCGGTTCTTTTTTTCCTCCGATCGTTTTGTTTTATTTCGCGCCCCTTGCATGGGCGTGCCGAAACTTTTAGCGTCGTTGGAAGGAAATATCTTTGCTGGAGAACACCGCCATGGTTGCTCGCCGTCATGCCGCAAGGCCGGGCAGGGTCG
>CAIVPZ010000162.1 GCA_903907955.1 uncultured Acetobacteraceae bacterium
GCAAAACCCCGGGTAAGCAGGTGCAGCATGCGTCCGCCTGCGGAACGGCCGCCGCAGAAATCCGCCATTTTTTGGCCGTCGAACCCGGATTGACCCGCTTCCGTTCTGTGTTCGCCCGGGGTTTTGCCCCGGTTACCGATCGGTCCAGCCTTCGCCGGCAGGGTAAGCGGTTTCCTGCCGGCGGTCGCCCGCGTCCAATCGCCGCGTCAGCCCGGACTTTTCACCTGATTGGCCAACGGGGCTGAGCAGGGTAGGAGAGCGATTCAGGTTCCTGGACTCTGCGGCGCCACAACGGGCATGCCTGTTGCGGCGGTGCCGCATCCGGTCGATGCAACGAGAGGACGCACGATGCTGGACACAAGCGATCGGTCTGAGGTGCGCGAGCCGATCGAAATCGCCAGCCGCGACGAGATCGCCGCGTTGCAACTGCCGCGCCTGCGGGCGACGGTTCGGCTTGCCTACGACAAGGTGCCGCATTACCGGCGCGCGTTCGAACAGGCCGGGGTGCATCCCGACGATCTGCGCAGCTTCGACGACCTGCGCCGCTTTCCCTTCACCTGCAAGGACGACCTGCGCGCCAACTACCCGTTCGGCATGTTCGCCGTGCCGCGCGAGCAGGTGCTGCGCATCCATGCTTCATCCGGCACCACCGGCAAGCCGACGGTGGTCGGCTACACCCGCGCCGACATCAACACCTGGGCCGAGGTGATGGCCCGCTCGATCCATGCCGCCGGTGGCCGCGCGGGCGATATCTTCCACATCACCCACGGCTACGGCCTGTTTACCGGCGGCCTTGGTGTCCATTACGGCGCCGAGCATCTGGGCTGCACCGTGGTGCCGATATCCGGCGGGCAGACACCCCGCCAGGTGCAGCTGATCACCGATTTCCGCCCCGACCTCATCATCGGGACACCGTCGTACATGCTCGCCATCGCCGACGAGTTCGAGCGCCAGGGCCTCGACCCGCGCGCCAGTTCGCTGCGGGTGGTCATGTGCGGCGCCGAACCCTGGACCGTCGCCATGCGCCACGAGATCGAAGCGCGTTTCGACGTGAACGCCTACGACCTGTACGGTCTGTCCGAGATCATCGGCCCCGGCGTTGCCTGCGAATGCGCCGGGAGCAAGGACGGGTTGCATATCTGGGAGGACCATTTTTTCCCCGAGATCATTGACCCCGCGACCGGCGAGCCACTGCCGGACGGGCAACCCGGCGAACTCGTGCTGACCACGCTGACGAAGCAGGCCTTGCCGATCATCCGCTACCGCACGCGCGACCTGACGCGCCTGCTGCCCGGCACGGCGCGGACGATGCGGCGGATCCAGAAGATCGCCGGACGCACCGACGACATGCTGATCATCCGTGGCGTCAACGTCTTTCCCAGCCAGATTGAAGAACTGCTGCTGAAGGAGCCGCTGCTGTCGCCGCATTACGTGCTGGAAGTCACCCGCCGTGACCACCTCGACGCCCTCGCGGTGGTGGTGGAGGCCCGGCCGGGCACCGGCGCGCCCGATGAGGCTGCCCGGCAGACCTGCGCGGGCAGGCTCGCCCATGCGGTAAAGGCCTATATCGGCGTGAATGTGCGGGTGCGCGTGGCCGAGGCGGGAGAGGTTGAACGGTCGGTCGGCAAGGCCAAGCGCATCATCGACCTGCGCCCGCCGGCATAGGGATTGCAGCGATCTCGCAGGTGATGGCTGCCGCCTGCGGCACTTGCTCGAGGCAGTGAAGGCGGCGCCCCGCGCGCGGGGGACGATCCGGGCCGTGCGATCGGTGTTCGCGACCAACCTGGACGGGTGCTGAACACGGTGCTGCCGGCGCTGGCGGCGATGCGCCGGCAGTCGCCCGGGGCGGACCGGGTGCGCGCGCGGATCGCCGTGGTGGGCTCGGTCGCCGGGTTCGTGCCGACGCCGGGCGCGCCGGCCTATTGCGCCAGCAAGGCGGCGGTGGACCTCTGGACGGACTTTGACAGTCCCCCCCCAATACCTTGCTAAAAGCCGCAGTTTACCGGCGCAATACTACGAATTAACCATTTTTTAGTGCCAAGAGCCAGGCGACCAGGGTCATTCGGTTCTCTTGCCGCTGACGGCGTTGATGGCAGCCTGGCGGTGCTCGGCGAAGTGTTCGATGCCTTCGACGGGCTTGAAGCCGAGGCGGCGAAGAAGCGTCAGCTTCGCATTGCGCAAGGCGGCCACCTCTATAACTGTCGGGCGCTGGCACCCGCTACGGCAGCACGCTACGCAGCACAGCTTGGCAACGCGTATTATGAGATACGCGCTGCCGGCGCCAGGATTGGCGAGGGCAGTGTCGGTTCCCCTCACCAGATCAACCATCTCGGCGACTACGCACTCGCCATGAGGCTTTGGGCCGACGTATTGCTCCTGATGCTGGCTGCAACACTGCCGTCTGTGCCCTCGCTATATGGTCGCGTTGACATAAAGGCCGTTGCCCGCGATCTGGCCAAGTGGCACGCGCTGCCTGACAAGGGGCCTGACGGGAAGCCTATCAATGAACGCGGCAAGGTCGCGGCGTTGCTGCGCGGGACCAGCACGACGTGGGTGATGCGCTGGTGTGACACGCGGGGTGTTGCTGCGGCCTAACCTCCGTTGCTCTCCAACCGTGGTGATCGAAGATCGGCGGAACTGACCGGCGGCTGCTTGAAGTTGAGAAGCATCGTAAAGTCCGGTGACAACACCGGCTGCCCCAGGGTGGCCGGCTCGCCGGCCGGTTCATCGTCAGCGTGGCCAACATCTTCGTCCGTTGCTTCCACCTCGGCGAGATCGGCCGCCACCGCCAGCGTCCGCACCACCTGACCTTCGATGGTGGTGTCAGTGGTCCTGCCGACGTTGAAGGTGATCGAGAACCTGTCGGTCTGCTGCTGCACCGGCTCGGCATACATGCCCTGGATTTTGGCCGCAGCCTCGATGCCACGGTGTAGCTGGCCAGAGACGGCTGCCAGGGCGGTGGGCAGGTTGTCGGCTGGCAACCATCGGCCGACTTCTCCAGGCGCTCCAGCGACCGCGCCAGCCGTTCCAGCAGTCCGGTCAGCGACAGAACCTCCGCGCCGGTCGGCGCCTGTCCGGCGGCGATGGCTTTGGCCCGTGCGCGCTCCCCTGCGTGATAGCCACGGGTGCGGTCAGACGGGCGGCGGCGGCCAGCCTGGGTGCGAGGCAGTTGGTCCGGTGGCGGGCCAGCACCGACTTGCTTACGCCATGCTTCGCCGCCAGCGGCAGCAGGCCCATGCCGGTGATCATGTCCGCCTCGATTGCCTCGCGCCCGGCGTGATCGCAGACCTTGCAGCGCCTTCCCATCACATCCCCCCGGGCGGCAGTGGCCACCAGTATCGTGCCTCGGCCTCTACTATACCGTTATTCCCAAAATTGTACAATGCCTTACCGCAATTCGCGGGAAAGCCGGGCAATGCACAGCATCTGACGGCCCTGCCGATGCGCGATTTCGAGGTGCTATACCAACCGGCGCCCTGTCGCGGTCAGCCAGCGCAATGCAGGATGCGCGATCCAGGGCGGTCATCCAGGCCATTTCGGCCGCGACATTTCCCTACGAGGGCCGTTGTTCGCCTGTTCGCGTGGCGCGCCGGCACTCTGCGGGAACTCTCCGCGTCCGCTCGCCTGGCCGACGCCACGGCGCTGGCCCATGCACTCGATCTGACCCATCTCGCCGTATTGGCTTGGCCCGCCGCGGCCATTCGACCACCCTGACCGGTAAAACCACTGTCCCGCTGCTCAACCCGCCCCACCGAAGGAGTCGCACCACGAAAAAGACAGCACCGAATGCGAATTTGGAACTGGCGCGTCATGCCCGGGGTTGTCCCGGGCATCCATGTCTTTCTTGCCGCCCCAAAGTCCTGAATGGCTGCCGCCGCGCCGGCCATGACGGCCTGGGTGGGTCTTTCCGCGGACGGGTATATCAGTTCGAGAAGTCATGCCCGGGTGTCGGAAAACTTTACAGCCATTTTCTCTTTCCTTTCGCAACGAACAGGGGCGCGACCGGCGCCGGGGCTGGGTTTTCGCCATTCCGGCCGTGCGGCGGTTGTTGCGGTGGCGCGGAGGAAGGTATCGGAATTCTTTACACTTTCTTTGAAATGCGTTTCCACGGTGCCGCTACCTGATTGATCTGACGCAGTTTCCAAAATTGGCCTGGAATTTGCTTTTTTTGTAACGCGGATTTGACGGATGCGGCGCGGTGGCAGGCTGCCTTGCGCTTGGCAGCTTTGTCCTTCTCGTGCCCGGTGTGGGGGTTCGTGCAGTGCTTACAGGCTTTGGTTTCGCGGGACTGCATGAATGCGGGAGGCGGAAAATGGATGAATGCGAGGGGCGGAAAATGACAAAGGCGCATTTGTTTTCAATGGTTCTGGCCGGCTTCCTCCTTACCGCAAGCCCGGCATGGGCGTCGTCGGTTGCTGGCGGTCCTCCCCCTGCCCCTCCCCCTTGTGTGGGTTCCGATTCGTGCGGCGACGTTGCCATCGACACGACGGGTACGGGGGCCACGTTCATCGGCGGCGCCGGCACCAACCCGGGCGTTCCGGGCGTCCTTTCGGTCACCCCAGCCGCACCCTACTCGACCGGAACGCTGACCGTTGGCGCCACGCCCGGGAGCGTCGGCGCGGTCTATAATGCGGGCGCGGTGAACGACGATGCGGTGATCGGTGACCAGGGCACCGGGTATTTCAACAACACCGGCGGCACGCACACCGTCAACGGCAACCTGATCCTCGGCAACCAGTCCGGCGGCAACGGCACCTATACGATCACCGGCGACAGCGCTCAGACCACTGTGAGTTTCGCTCCCGGTGGCAATCCGGCGGGGTCAGGCAACCCGAACGGCGCCCTGATCGTTGGCAATGGCGGCACGGGCACCTTCACCCAGGGGGCGCCGGGTCAGTCCGACCCCGGCAACCAGGTGAACGTGGCCGGCGATATGGTATTGGGTCAGCAGGTCGGCAGCGTCGGCACCTATACCCTGAACACCGGCACCCTGACTGTCGGCGGGCAGCTTGCGGTGGGCGGCCAGAGCACCGGGGCGAACACCTTCACCCAGAACGGCGGCACGGTGATCCTGACGGGCTCCGCTCCCCCCAATCCCGACTATGTTCCCGTCGGCAGTGCAAGCTTCGCGCCCTGGGGGGCCGTGCTGGCGATCGGCGGTGGGGTGGGCAATGGGGATGGCTCGAACAGCGGCGGAACCGGCACCTACAATCTGAACAACGGCAGCATCTCCACCACCAACGTGCAGGTCGGCGCGACCGGCACCGGCACGATGAATCAATCCGGCGGCGAGGTGCACACGGACTTCCTCACGGAGGGCTTTTCCGGCACCGGCACCTACAACCTCTCGGGCAACGGCGCGATTTACGCCTATTCCGAGGGCGTCGGCTATGCCGGCACGGGCATTTTCAACCAGTCCGGCGGCACGAACACCATCGCCACCACCCTGGAAGTCGGGCTGCAATATGCGACCAACACCCCCGCAACCGGCACCTACAACCTGACCGGCGGCACGCTGTCGACCGGCAATACCGTGGTCGGCGACGGCGAGCAGGGGGATTTCCTTAACAACAATGCCACCCACAACGTCGCCGGCATTTTGACCGTTGGCGAACAAAACATCAACGGTGTCGGCACCTACACCATTACCGGCAATACGGCGCTGACCAATATCGGCTTCGCCTCCGGTGGCAATGGCGCGGGCAACCCGAACGGCGCCCTGATCGTCGGCAACTACGGAATCGGTAGCGTCACCCAGGGCCTGGGTAACCAGACCGACGCGCCCACGGTAGCGGTCGCCGGCGACGTTGTTCTCGGCGCGCAAGGCCTCGCCAACGGGGCGCCCACGGACAGCTCCGGCACCTACACGCTGAACAGTGGCTCGTTGAGCGTCGGCGGCAAGATGGTGGTCGGCGGGGGCAGTACCGGGACCACCGGCCCAGGCAATGTGTTCACGCAGAATGGCGGGACCGTCACCGTTAGTGACAGCTTGCCCGGGTCCGTTGACTATACGGGCGTCGGCAATTCTGACCATTCCGGGCTGTTGATCGGCGGCGGTGGCAGCGCCAATCTCGACGGCGGCACCGGCATCTATCAGATGAACGGTGGCACACTGAACGCGTCGCTGATGGAAGTTGGCCACAGCGGCGTCGGAACGTTCAACCAGACCGACGGCATTGTGAATAACGGCTACGCGCTGTGGGTTGGGAATGCCGGCGGAAGCACCGGCTTCTACAACCTGTCCGGTGGCGCACTGAACTCCGGCAGCGCGCAAATCGGTAGCTTTGGCACCGGGACGTTCACTCATACCGGCGGCTCGAACCAGATCACCAACGATCTCCAGGTGGGGGCCGGTTCAGGTGCCGTCGGCACCTATTCCCTGTCGGATAGCGGTCAGCTTACGGTCGGCGGAAATACCACCATCGGCGATGCCGGGAACGGCAAGTACACGCAGAGCGGCGGGTCCGCCCAACTGACCGGTAACATGACGCTGGGCAACCGATTCGGCAGCATCGGCTCGGCCGAGGTGAGCGGCGGGACGTTGTCGGTTGGCGGCATCATAACGGTTGCCGAACTGGGTCAGGGCACGTTTACCCAGACCGGCGGCATTGTATCCGCCAGCGGGCTGACGATCGCGGACAGCGGAACCGATCCCAACCCGCACGGTATCTATAATCTGAACGGCAGCGGCCAGTTGACCATCAATGGCACCGAGATCGTCGGCGAACTGGGCAACGGAACGTTCAATCAGGGCGCCGACGGTTTCGGCACCACCACGCATTCCGTCACTGGCACGCTGATCGTTGGCGACGGGGCAATCATCACCGGTGATTCGCAGCTTCTCCAGCGCCAGGGCACCTTCAACCTTACCAGTGGCACGTTGAGCACTGCCAACACCATCGTCGGCAACCAGGGCCTGGGCTTCTTCAACCAGAGCGGCGGGACGCATGGGATCAACGGCACGCTGACGCTTGGCGCGCAGAACACCCCTGTGGAGCCGTGCGGCGGCGGTTGCGCCACGGCTGGCGGCCAGGCCCAGGGCACCTATACGATGACCGACGGCAGCCTGACCGCCAACGGCATCGGCAGTGGAACGGGCGTGGTGGTCGGCGACGCCGGCATCGGCACGTTCAACCAGATCGGCGGGTCGGTGACTTCGGGGACCCCCCAGGTTAATTATCCCATCCCCGGCGACAACTACCTTCCGGGCAATCAGGGCGACGTCATCATCGGCGCCCAGGCCGGCAGCCAAGGCACCTACAATCTGGGAAGCACCGGCCAGCCAGCGGCACCGACTGCAACCGTTTACGGCGGCGTCATCATCGGCCGCGATGCCGGGTCGAACGCCGGCACCATCCCCGCGTCCCCCGGTGCCACGCCGGCAAATCCCAACCTGGTTATCCAGGGCGACGGCACCAGCCTGAACGTTTACGCCAATGGCGGTACCGGCAACAGCAATCCCTCCAGCAGCCACATGCTGGTCGGGCTGAACGGCAATGGCGCCGTCACGCAGTCGGACAGCAGCACCGTCTACACCGACGGTGATGTCAGCATCGGCGTCAACCAGGGCAGCACCGGCAGTTATTCGCTGAACGCGACCTCCACCCCCAACAACAACGGCTACAATTTGGAGGTGGGCGGCAATCTGAACATCGGCGGCGCCGCAACTTCCGCCAACGGCTTCGTCGCGCAGACGACGCCTTCCGGCGGGACGGGGGCCTTCACCCAGACGAGCGGCGACATCCACGTGATCGGCAATGTCAATCTCGGCAACAACGGTGGCACCGGCACCTACACCCAGAGCGGCGGAACCGCGACGTTCTTCACTGGGACGTATATCGGCAACAACGGCGGCACCGGCACCTATAACCAGAGCGGCGGAACCGTGCTGGCCGACGGCAACGGGCTGTTCCTCGGCCAAAGCAACGGCACCGGCACCTACAACCTGAGCGACCCTGGCGCGACCACGCCCACCCTGACGATAACAACCGGCCGGTTCGGCTACCCGGGCAGCTTCATCGTCGGTGATTCGGGGGTCGGCACCTTCAATCAGACCGGCGGCGCCGTGCTCGCCGGGCAGGCGGCCGGTCCCGGGTATGCCGGGACGTCGAATGCAGTCTTCAACATGACCATCGGCAACCAGGCCAATATCGCCGGACCCGGTGGAACGAACTTTGCGAGCAGCTACAATCTGTCAAGTTCCAGCCAGTCCGCCCCGTCCACACTGACGGTGAACGGCAACCTCAATCTCGGCGTCGGCGTGGGGGCGGCCGGCAGCCTGACGATCGGCACGAGCGGCCTGACCACCGATGCCACGTCGCTGAGCGTCAACCCCGACGCGTGGAACACCAGCCTCGGCGGCAACATCCTGGTCGGCGTCAACGGCTTCGGCCAGGTTATCCAGAATAGCGGTGCGGTCTTGGCGACCGGCGGCGTCGCGCTCGGTATCAACGGCGGAAGCTCGGGCACCTACGCCATCTTCGGCGGCAAACTGGACACGCCGCTGCTGGAGATCGGCGGCAGCACCGCCTTTACGGGATTGGCTGGTGGTGGCACCGGCCAGTTCACCCAGAATGGCGGCACCGTTACGGCCGGCGTGGTCGGCATCGGACAGTATGGCGGAATCGGCAATTATGACCTCAATGACGGCACGCTGAACGCCGACGTAGCCTACGTAAGTGGCAACAGCGTCGGCACCTTCAATCAGTATGGCGGCACTTTCAGCGCCGCCTTCCTCGACATCGGCATCCTGAGCGGCGGAAACGGCACCTACACGACGACCGCCGGCAACCTGAACACAGACTACCTCAACGTTGGCGGCAACCAGGCCCAGGGAAGTTTCACCCAGTCGGGCATGGCGGCGGTTACGGTCGGCCACGATCTATACGTCAACAACGATGGCTCCCCAACGCCCACGGGCGGCGGCACCTACACGGTCAACGGCGGCTCGCTTGACGTGACCGGCAATGCCTATATCGGCAATGGCGGTTCCGGCGCCGGCAGCACGGGCGGCACGTTCGTCCAGAACAGCGGCGCGGTGGTCGTCAGCCATGATCTGCTCATCGGCAGCCTGGTCGGCGACGTCGGCAGCTATGCGTTGAACGACGGCAAGCTCACTGCCGGCAACATGTATGTCGGCGACGCCGGCACCGGCACGGTCCAGCAGAAAAGCGGCACGACCAAGATCGACGGAAGCCTGACCCTGGCCAGCCAGGCCGGCAGCACCGGCACCTACACGCTCGCCGGCGGCTCGGTCACCGCCGGCCAGTCCATCATCGTCGGCGGCGGGGGCACGGGCACGCTGACGGTTTCGAACGGCGCAAGCGGGTCCAACGGGGGCCTGCTTCGGATCGGCCTGCAAGCCGGCAGCAATGGCACCATGACGGTGACCGATGCCGGCACGACATGGTCCAGCGGCCAACAGGTCCAGGTTGGCGAGTACGGGAATGGCACGCTCAACGTCCTCAAGGGCGGCATTCTGAATTCTTCGACGGGCTTGGTATCACCCACGGGCACCGCCGGCACTCTCGGCGGCTATGTGGGATCGGTCGGAACCGCCACCGTGGACGGTGCCGGCTCGCAATGGAATATGACGGACGGCGCCTTGCGCGTCGGCGTCTACAGCGCGGGCAACAACCTGCTGACCATCTCCAATGGCGGCACGGTCACCGACACCGCCGGCTTTGACGGCGCGGCCGCATCCGTCGGCTGGTATGCCGGCTCGAACGGCAGCGTGGTGCTGAACAACGGCGCGACCTGGACCAACACCGGCGACCTCGTGGTCGGCGACGCCGGCACCGGCAGCGTGACCAAGGACAGCACCAGCACGATCAACATCACCGGCCAGCTCGATCTCGGCAAGCAAGCGAGCGGCATCGGCACGTTCAATCTCAATGGCGGCACATTGTTGGACAGCGCGGTGGTCGGTGATGCCGGCACGGGCACGTTCAACAACACCGGCGGCACGCACACCGTCGTCGGCGACCTGACCCTTGGCAACCAGTCCACCGGCAATGGCACTTACAACCTGACGGATAGCGGCACGACGACGGTTTCCGGGGCCACGACTGTCGGTGCGGCCGGCACCGGCATCTTTGCCAATGCAGGCTCGACCCACACCACAGCAAACCTCGTGCTCGGCAACGTGGCCGGGGGCAATGGCACCTACAACCTGACGGATAGCGGCACGACCACGGTTTCCGCGTTCACGGTTGTCGGCGCAGGCGGCACCGGCACCTTCCTCAATGATGGCTCGACCCATAACACCTATGCGCTGGTCATCGGCGCGCAGGGAACCTCGACCGGCAATCTCTACACGCTGAAAAACGGCGGCATGCTCAATGTCGGCTCGGCTGGGAGCCCCGGCTTCCTGGATGTGGCGGAACATGGTTCCGGCACGTTTACCCAGACGGGTGGCACGACAACTGTGATCGGTGCACTCGATGTCGGGCGGTGCGGCGGCATCCATTGCAACGGGTCCGGGGATAGCGCTACCGGCCTGGGCAACGGCACCGTCAACCTTTCCGGCGGCAGCATGTCGGTGGTCTATGACGCGGCCAGCAGCTATGGCGGCTTCGCGGTGGTCGGCGATGCCGGTAACGGCACCTTCCACCAGAGCAACGGCGCAAGCCTCACCGCCGACACCCTCACGCTCGGGCGGGCCGGCGGCACCGGCACCTTCACCCTCGACGGTGCGGGCAGCACGGTCACGGTCAAGGGGCTCCAGGTCGGCGTGCTCAGCGACGGCGGCACCAGCACCTTCACGCAGAACAACGGCACTGTTCAGATCAGCACCTGGGGCCTCGATATCGGCGTCCAGGCAGCCGGGAACGACCTTGCTGGCAATTTCCATGCAGCCGGCAAGGGGGCGTATGTTCTGAATGGCGGCACGCTGAACGTTGCCGGCGGTGAAATCGTCGGCGATGCGGGCACCGGCGGGTTCAGCCAGAGCGGCGGCGTGCAGACCCTCAGTGGCAACCTGACCGTCGGCAACCAGTCGGGCGGCACCGGCACCTACGCGCTGGGGGGCACCGGCAAGCTGAACCTGAGCGATGCCGGGGCGCAGATTGTTGTTGGTAGTGCTGCCGGATCGCATGGCACGTTCAACTTCAACACCGTGGCGGGCGATAACGGGACGATCGGCTTCAACGCCAACACGGGCCAGCAGATCATCGTCGGCAACTCCGGCACCGGCACCTTCAACCAGGGCGGCGGCGACCTGAACCTGAGCGGGCAGGGCGTCGGCCTGCAGATCGGCGTCAATGCCGGGAGCAACGGCACCTACAACCTGACCGGCGGCACGCTGGAGGATGCCCTGATCGTCGGCGACGCCGGCACCGGCACGTTCAACAACACCGGCGGCACGCACACGGTCAGCGGCAATCTGACCCTCGGCAACCAGGCGACCGGCGCCGGCACCTACACGCTGGGCGGCACCGGCAAGCTGAACCTGAGCGACGCCGGGGCGCAGGTCATTGTTGGCAGCGCTGCCGGATCGCATGGCACGTTCAACTTCAACACCACGGCGGGCGATAGCGGGACGATCGGCTTCAACGCCAACACGGGCCAGCAGATCATCGTCGGCAACAACGGTAACGGCATCTTCAACCAGGGCAACGGCGACCTGAACCTGGGCGGCAACGGCGTGACGCTCGACATCGCCGCCAACGCGGGCAGCCACGGCACCTACAACCTGTCCGGCGGCACGCTGGAAACCTCGGGCCTGACTGTCGGCGATGCGGGGATTGGTAGTTTCAGCAACACCGGCGGCGCGCATACCGTCAGCGGCAGCCTTACCGTCGCCAACCAGGCCGGCAGTGCGGGTACCTATGCGATCAGCGGCGCCGGCACTCTGGCTGTGGCCGGCGATGGCACGAAGATCGTCCTTGGCAACGCGGCTAACACGACCGGCACACTTAACATCAACACCACGACGGGCGGAGTCACTCTGGCCAACGCCAACCAGCAGCTCATCGTTGGCAACGCTGGCACTGGCCTCGTCAACCAGAGCAGCGGTGACGTGAGCCTCTCCGGCGCCGGTTCGTCGGTCGTCGTCGGTGCCCAGAACGCCAGTTACGGCCAGTACAATCTGTTCGGTGGTGCGCTCGAGGCGCAGGGCCTGACGGTGGGCGATAGGGGTTTCGGGCAATTCTACAACACCGGCGGGGCGGTGACGATCGGCAGCAGCACCATCGCCGGGAATCTGGTGGTCAGCAACCAGGCCGGCAGCGGTGGTTCCGTGTTGTTGGTCGGCGGGGCCGGCTCCAGCCTGACCGTCTGGGGCAACGCGACGATCGGCGCCAACGCTTATGGCAACTTCAACGAGACCCATGGCGCCACCGTCGACGTCAAGGGATCGATGAGTATCGTCAATGGCGGCGTAGGGATCGAGGGCGGCACGCTGAAGGTCGGCGATGGCGGGGCGGGGAACCAGTTGCTGATCGGCAGCAATGGCTCGATGCAGATCGAGGACAACGGCACGGTCGGCGCCACCGCGACGGTCGACGGAAAAATCGTCAACAACGGCTTACTCAATATCGGGAACAACCTCCTCGCGCCAGGCGAGGGACCCAGCCTGACGGCAACCAATGGCTTCCAGAACAACGGGTCGTTCAACTTCGAGGCGCGGAGCACGCTGAACGCCGACGTCACCAATGGAAACGGCGGTAATACCAGCGCCTATTTTTCCGCGCAGAACGGTGCTGGGGCAGATGTGACGCTCAACGGCAACGTGGATAATTTCGCGCAAGTGAACGTTTCTTCACTTGGCAATACCAGCTCGACCCTCACGCAGAACGGGAACTTCACCAACGAGGCGGGCGGGTTGTTGAGGGTTATCGGCAGCAACGTGACGATCAACGGCACCGGAACGGCGCTGAACAACGCCGGCACCGTCAGCATCAGCCAGGACGTCAACGGACCCAGCGCGCCGATCTCGACCGTCGCCATCACCGGCGACGTGAACAACGCGGTGAGCGGGAATATCTCGATCACCGACAGCAAGGTGACGGTGACCGGCAATGTCACCAACGCCGGCCAGATCACCGCTCAGCGTGACCCAGGCAAGGTGAATGTTGCCTCGAACGTCACGGTGAACGGGACTCTGACAAACCAGACCAACGCAGCCATCACGGTCAGCAACAGCGCGATCACGGTGACCGGCGCCACCACCAACAATGGCACGGTCACGGTCAGCAACTCGACCGCGACCTGGAAGGGCACCTTCACGAACAACGGCGCCTATATCAGCGACCCCTCCAATAACTACTTCAGCGACCTGAAAGTGGGACCGACGGGGTATCTGCAAGGCGCGTCCGGGGATCTGTTTGATCTGACCGGTAACCTGACTACGACCAGCACTCAGAACACGCTCTGGAGTACTGGTGCCTCCATGCTCGAGTTCAGCGGCCTCGACGGCACCGCGCATATCCTCGACGTGACCGGGGTGGACAAGGGTCAGACCGCATCCGGCTTTCTCAACAACTTCGCCTGGGGCACCCTGAAGATCGATGCCGGCAACACGCTGACGCTCGAGGGTGCGGGAAAGGCGCTGTATGTCGGCGTTCTCGATGGGCTGAGTATCTCCGGCAGCCTGATAACCAACCTTACTGGCAACGGCCTTGACATCTATTATGACCCGACCCTTCAAGGTAATGCTTACTTGCGAGGTGAAATATTCGCCTTCGGCGACGGCAGCTTCTTGACCCCGTGGGACGTGACGCCCCTGCCCCCCACGGAGACCCCGGAACCGGGTTCGCTGCTGCTGCTCGGTAGCGGGCTGGCGGGCCTTGCTTTCCTGCGGCGCCGCGCCGCAGGCTTGAAAAGCCACGCGACGGCGCGATAGGCTGCCGTATCATGTTTGTGTCGTCATGGCCCGAGCGGGTCGAGGAGGCCGGATGGCGGATTTGAGGGTGCTGAAGATAGGCTCGGGGTGGCTGGGCGCGATTCCGCTCGGCCTCGCCGCCCTCACGCTGATCCTGGTTTTCCTCAATGTCTGGCTCGTGCTCAGCAATCAGGCGCGCCAGGCGGATGTCAACCAGCGCCAGCAATTCATCAACCAGAGCATCCAGTTGGGTCGCCTCAACGAAGGTCTGGTGCGGGCGCTGGCCGTCGCCGCGGTCAACAACAAGGACGCCAAGCTGCAGCAGTTGCTGACCGAGCAGGGAATCAACTTCACCGTTACGCCGAATGCGGGCGCGGCGACCGGGACGACGCAACAAACAGCATCGCCCCCCGCGCCAACCGACGCCCCAGCGCCCAAGAGGTAGTGGCATGAGCGATGACCAACAACGGCCCGCAGAGCAGCGGGATTGGGTGAAGGCTCAACTCGCGCTGGTGACGCTGTCTTTGTTCCTTCTGATAACGTTTCAGAGCATCCAGCTGATCCGAGATCGCGCGAGCCTTTCCGAGTTGGCAACCGCCCAGGAGCCGACGATTCAGGAGGGAATCAAGCTGCGCAGGCAACTCGACACGCTTGCCGGCAAGACAGCACAACTCGCCGCAGAGGGTGATGCCAGCGCAGGCGCCATTATCAGTGATTTGCGGCGCCAGGGGATCACGGTGCGGGCGCCAGCTGCTGCGCCTTGAAGTACACGGCGCGCATGGCGGGCAGCGCCTGCCGGCAGGGCACCAGCACACGCGGCGATGGACCGACCACGCTCGTAGAGACCGTCTGAAATCTGGGCGGCCGGCGGCCCGGCAGATGTGCCAACGGCATCCACCCTGACGGCCCCGCTGCGGCAAATGGCACTGTGGATAAAAACATTTCCGGAGGCGTTCCAACGGCATTCACCCTGAAGACCCCGCTGCGGCTGGCCACACCCTGCAGGACTGGGCATGGCAGGAAGTGCCAACGGCATTCACCCTGAAGACCCCGCTGCGGCCAGGGCGTCCAGGAATGGCTGTGCGCCATCTTTCCGCGGGTTCACGCCGCCAGCGACACGCGGCTTGCGCATCACGCGGCCGACCGACTGCACGACATCCACCTGCGAGTTGCGCGGGGTGAGGAACAGCACGGCATCCAGCGCCGGCACATCCACGCCTTCGGACAGGCAGCGCACGTTGGAGAGGATGCGGCAGGTGTCCTCCGGCGACGGTGCCTTGAGCCAGGACAGTTCCGCCTCCTTCTCGGCGGCGCTCATGCTGCCGTCCACGTGGCTGGCTTCGCACAGCAGCCGGCTGATCGCCTCCGGGTGCTCCGGGTTCCCTTTGAGGAGTTGGGCGCGGTACTCGTCGACCACCTGGGTGAAGGTGGCGGCAACGTGCTTGGAACTGATCTTGGGGGTCCTGGCCCCTTTCTGCATCTCGATGACCTGGGCAAAGGCCACCGCGCGGCGCATCGGCTCCGGGTCAAAGCCCAGATCATCCTGGGAATCCATCTTGGACAGCGCGCGCCAGCAGCCGACGATTTTCGCCGCGTCGTTGACGTTGATGGCGTTGTTGGCATCGGCCAGCAGGGCTTGCAGGCTGCGGCTGATGTGATCCTCGGAGACGGTCAGGACGATGACCTTGTAGTCACAGAGGATTTTGAGATCGTGCACCGCCTCTGAGAAGGTCAGGGTGTGCAGCGTTTTGCCGTAATGGGCCTCATTGTCCATCGAATAGAGGGCAATGCTTTCCGCCTCGGCTTTGGCTTTCGCCTGGATGCCATAAATGCGCGGGGTAGCGGTCATATAGACACGCTTGCGGTCCCGGATCACAGCTTGATCGTGGACCAGCACGAAGGCAGATTCGTCGACGTTCTCGAAGCTGGCGCCGGTGGTCCGGTGGGCCTCGTCGCACAGGATCAGGTCGAATTCCGGCAAGCCGAAGTCCCGCTGTGCGCGGGAGATCACCTCCAGCGAATGATAGGTGGAGAAAATGACGGTCATGTGCTGGCCGTCATGACGCGCTGTCACCACCTTGGCGAGGGTGGCGGCGTGGGTGGTTGCCGGATACTGCAACTCGTGGGCCAGCATCTCGAAGTCGTTGAACTGGTCCAGCTTCTTTTTGCCGACCTCGCTATCCGAACAGACGGCGAAGCTGTGCAGGCCGGCTTCGGTTTCCTGGGTCCATTCCGTGAGCGTTTGGGAAAGCAGGTTGAGCGAGGGCACCAGAAACAGCACCCGCCCGCCGGCGCCGACCAAGCGTTCGGCCAGGCGCAAGGTGGTGAACGTCTTGCCGGTGCCGCACGCCATGATGAGCTTGCCGCGGTCAGCTTCGCCCAAGCCGGCGATGACGTTGGCGATGGCCTTTTCCTGGTAGTCGCGCAACTGCTTGCCCGCCTTGAGCGGGGCGGTTGCTGCCTCCGGCTGGTAGGCTGTCCAGTCGATCTTGCTGCGCTCCAGATCGTAGAGCGAGATGAGCGTGACGGGCGGATTCTGATCCTTCCAGGCCTCTTGCAGGTGGGCAGTGGCCTTGGTGGCGGTCAGGAAGATCAAGCGGCGGGCGAAGTGCTTCTTGCTGGACGCGGTGAAGAATGTGCCAAACGTGTCAAGGTTGACCTGCGCATCCTCGGCGTAGAACTTGGCCTGGATGGCGTGGAACTCGCCCTCGGTGGTCTCCGCCACCAGATCAATCCCAGCATCAGTGCCCGGATCAGTGGCAAAGCGGCGGGCGGATTCCTGGCGCCATTCACCCCAGAGCCACACTTTGCCGCCATACAGGTCCGCATAGAACGGTTCCTGGTTGAGATAGAGCTTCACCAGCTTCTCGAAGTAGGCGCCCTTCTCACGCTCGGTCTTGGCCTGTGCTCGAAACGCCTCCAGCAGCGTCATGAGGGGGCTGGGAGGAAAGGACATCTGAGCAGGAGGCATCCGGCTGAATCCAATTCGAAAACGCGACGATGGGCAGGCACCGTAACAGCCCGCGCCGCGCCGGCAATACTCCCCCCGGCCGGTATCGCGATCACTCAGGATGGCAGTCGCCCCGCACGGTACCGGTTTGCCCGAGGCGCTTGTTGGCTCCATCAAGATGGGCACCCGCCGGTCCGGTAGGGCCTGAGGCAGCCGAATCCGCGGCGCTTGCCCGTTGCGCCCGCGTTCCCCCATGCTTGGCTCATGTTCAGTGTCACCGAGACCGAAGCCGCCGCCATCCGTCGCGTGTTCGAGGAGGAGGGCGAGTTGTCCGCCATGATCGAACTGCGCCGGCATTTTCCTGGCATTATAGACAACGCCAAGGCGCGGGAATGCGCCCGGACCATCGCGGGGTGGACGCCGCTGCCAGGGGGGCCGGCGCCGGTCACGCCGCTGCGTCCTGGCGGTAAGCGGTAGAGCGGCCTCCGGCCGGCCTGGCAACCGCGCCGAACCCGCTGGCGGGGGGCTACGCCGCGCGGGGCCGCACTTCGGCCGCGATCCGCTCCGCCGTCTCGGCGCGCGCCCGCGACAGATCGTGCGCGGCCTGGAGGTTCATCCAGAACTCGGGCGTTGTCCCGAAATACCGGCTCAACCGCAGCGCGGTGTCTGGGGTGACCGCGCGCGGTGCGTTGGTCCCGACAATGGACGTGATGCGATTGGGCGGCACGTGCAGTTCCCGCGCGAGGGCGTTCGCGCTCAGCCCCAGAGGGCGCATGAACTCCTCAAGCAATACCTCGCCGGGATGGGTGCGAATGCGGATTTCGTCCATCGTCAGGGCCTCCCGTCTTTCAGTGGTAGTCAACGATCTCGACATCTTCGGGGCCGCCATCTGTCCAGCGGAAGCAGATGCGGAACTGGTCATTGATGCGGATGCTGTGTTGTCCGGCGCGATCCCGATGAAGGGCCTCAAGGCGATTGGCCGGGGGCGCCCGAAGATCGGCCAGCACGTGCGCCGCATCGAGCATATCGCGTTTGCGAACCGCCACCTTGGCGATAGCCGCCCAGCGCTTGTTGTGTCCGGTCCGGTGCAACTCGCTGGTGTCGGCATCGCGAAAGGAGCGGATCGGCATGGCCGGAAGCTAGTATGTGCGGCGTATCACTTCAAGCGTAATAGGGGCGATGATGGAAGCCGTTCCGCCCGCCTTCGCCGTAGCGCCGCCGGATCGACGGGTACCGGCGCCGATCTGGCGAACCTGATCGCACCTGTCCCGTCCTGTCCGGTATCACCCATGCCGTAGATTTGCCGTATGCCGTCCGGGGAGGCCGATACGCTGGTAACCGGGGCAAAACCCCGGGCGAACACAGAACGGAAGCGGGTCAATCCGGGTTCGACGGCCAAAAAATGGCGGATTTCTGCGGCGGCCGTTCCGCAGGCGGACGCATGCTGCACCTGCTTACCCGGGGTTTTGCC
>CAIVPZ010000163.1 GCA_903907955.1 uncultured Acetobacteraceae bacterium
GCAAAACCCCGGGCGAACACAGAACGGAAGCGGGTCAATCCGGGTTCGACGGCCAAAAAATGGCGGATTTCTGCGGCGGCCGTTCCGCAGGCGGACGCATGCTGCACCTGCTTACCCGGGGTTTTGCCCCGGTTACCAGCGTATCGGCCTCCCCAGGCGGCATACGGCAAATCTACGGCATGGATGATACCGGACGGAGCGGAACGGACGCGGTCGGGTGCCCCGGATTTCCCGGTAAGCCCCCGCCTCACGCCAACATGTTCCGCACCGTTGAATGATGCCACTCGCCACCGCGCGCCGTGCGGATCCCGCATGCGCTCAGGCATCGGGAGGATGCGCAGCACCAACGTTGCGCCAGAACGCTCAGAACGGCGCCCGATACCGGCCGGCCACCACGACGCTGCAATCGGCGGCGCCGCAGGCAGTGCACCGCAGCCGCAACGCGAGCAACTGCACGTCACCCAGGCCTCGCCGCTCCAGCGCAGCCAAGTCTATTTCGGCCGCGTGCTGGCACCGCCTGCAAATCGCCGAGAGGTAGGCGCCGGCCGCCAGGGTGGTACGGACGGATGGAGGGTCCGTCGGGATATCTCGGGTCAGCTTCGGCCCGGCCTCAGTCGTGTGACCGGCGCCGGCCCCCCTGGCAGCGGCGTCCACCCTGCGATGGTCCGGGCGCATTCCCGCGCCTTGGCGCTGTCGGTGATGCCCGCGAAGCGCCGGCGCACCTCGATAATGGCGGAGAGTTCCCCCTCCTCCTCGAACACGCGACGGATGGCGGCGGCGCCGGTCAGTTTACAAGGGGGGGGGCGGGAAATCCCGAAGGCTCCTGGCGGTCCCCCACCACACCGGCGTCGCCTTGGAAACCATAGAACCGGAAGGCAGCGGCAGCCAAGCGCCGGAACCGCAGCGCCATCGCGAGCGGCGTTCGACCCGGCGTGGTCAGAGACCCTGGCACGCACGCACACTCCTTGCACGGGAACCGGGAGATCTCGCACCTGGCCGGGACGCCGCAAGCGTCACCGGTCCGCATCGGGAAGGCGAGGAGCCGAAGCCGATGATGCACGGGCGCGAGAAGTCAGACCCTGCCATAGTAGCGAAGAGACCGGTGAACAAAGCGGCACTGCCCGCGGCGGAATCGGTGGAGCGAAGGGCAGGGGCCGAGGGAAACGCGAGACAGCAAAGCACGCACCGGACACAGTGCCGGGCACGCGTGACACAGGCGCTGGATCGCGTACGGAAAGCAGCGAAAGAACGGAAGAAGGAACAGTTCACCGCGCTCCTCCACCATGTCAGCACCGACGCGCTCCAGACCGCCTTCTACGCGCTCAAGCGTAAAGCGGCTCCAGGCGTGGACGGGATGACATGGCAAGAATACGAGGCAGACCTCGATCTACGACTTGAGGCGCTGCACAAACGTATTCATCAAGGGGCATATCGGCCTCACTCATCCCCTCATTTCGTTTCCGAGAGTGAACCGCAAAACAGCCCGCTTTGCGCCAGCATTTCGGCGAACCTCTGCATCAGCGGCAGAAGGCGGTGCTCCGGCATGTTTGGGATCAGCTCATAGAGCATGCATCCC
>CAIVPZ010000164.1 GCA_903907955.1 uncultured Acetobacteraceae bacterium
CAACCTCGGGCGTGCCAACGGCATCGACAACATCCAGCACGGCTTCTGGCTCAACCTACAGGACGTTGCCTCCGTTTGCGTCATGAAGGGCGTGTGAGTAATCACGAATATAGTATCGTACAGAGAACCGGATGGCCCTGGCCCTGCTGGTGTTCGAAATCGAGGGCGAGCTGTGGGCGCAGCCGGCGCACCACTTCCCCCGACACGGCGGAATGTGACAGGCTGAGCCGGAAGCGCAGAGGAAAGCCGCCCATGCTGACGCCCGCCGAACGGCGCGAGGATCAAGGCGGTGATCCGCGTCGCCAGCGCGATCGGCCAGGCGTTCTTTCCGACCACCGACGAATTCGCCCCGGTGCTGCGGCTGCCTGCGGCCTGCCGGGGCGTTGCCCCGGACCCCACCAAGGGCTTTGCCCTTGGAACCCACCAGGGGCTTTGCCCCTGGACCCCCTTCTTAAATAATGGGTTCCAAGGGGCCATTGCCCGTTGCGCGCGAGCGCGCTGCGCATGACGGCGGGGGCCGGGCAGAGCCCTGGCCTTCTTCCGGTAACGTGACCGCAATCCGCGGCGCGGTGCTCGACATCCGCTTCGCCGCCGGGGCCCTGCCGCACATCGACGAGGCGCTGGAAATCGGCCCCGACCGTCTGGTCGCCGAGGTGCAGAGCCATCTCGACGACGTCACAATCCGCGCCATCGCCCTGCAGCCGGTCGGCGGCCTGCGCCGCGGCACCGGGGTTCGCGCCACCGGCGGGCCGGTCACCGTGCCGGTCGGCGAGGCGGTGCTCGGGCGCGTGCTGGACGTGCTGGGCGGGGTGCAGGACCACGGCCCGCCATTGCCCGCCGACACGCCGCGCTGGCCGATCCACCGCGCGCCGCCGCCGCTGAGCGGCCAGACCGCGGCCACCACCGTGTTCGAGACCGGCATCAAGGTCATCGACCTGCTGATCCCGCTCGCCCAGGGCGGCAAGGCGGCCATGTTCGGCGGCGCCGGCGTCGGCAAGACGGTGCTGCTGATGGAGCTGATCCGCGCCATGGTGGAGCGCTACCGCGGCATCTCGGTGTTCGCCGGCATCGGCGAGCGGCTGCGCGAGGGGCACGAACTGCTGTCCGACATGCACGATTCCGGCGTGCTGGCGCGCACCTGCCTGGTGTTCGGCCAGATGAACGAGCCGCCCGGCGCCCGCTGGCGGGTCGGCCTGACCGCGCTGACCGTCGCCGAATTCTTCCGCGACACCCGCCACACCGACGTGCTGCTGCTGATCGACAACGTGTTCCGCTTCGTGCAGGCCGGCAGCGAGGTGTCCGGCCTGCTCGGCCGGCTGCCGTCGCGGGTCGGCTACCAGCCGACGCTGGCCAGCGAGGTGGCGGCGTTGCAGGAGCGCATCACCTCGGTGGCCGGCGCCGCCATCACCGCGGTGGAGGCGGTGTATGTCCCGGCCGACGACTTCACCGACCCGGCGGTGACGGCGATCTCCGGCCATCTCGACAGCATCATCATGCTGTCGCGGGAGATGGCGGCGGAGGGCATGTATCCGGCGATCGATCCGCTGGCTTCCGCCTCGGTGCTGCTCGATGCCGCCGTGGTCGGCGCCGCGCACGCGGCGGTGGCGGGCGAGGTGCGCGCGGCGCTGGCCCGCTGGCGCGACCTGCGCGACGTGATCGCGCTGCTCGGCATGGAGGAACTCGGCGCGCAGGACCGGCTGGTGGTCAACCGGGCGCGCCGCCTGCAGCGCTTCCTGGCGCAGCCTTTCATGGTGACCGCGGCGTTCACCGGCACCGCCGGCCGTTCGGTGCCACTGGCGGAGACCCTGCGCGGCTGCCGCGCCATTCTCGACGGCGCGGCGGATGGCTGGCCGGAAGCCGCGCTGTATATGGTCGGCGACATCGACGAGGCGCGCGCCCGCGCGGCCCAGGGGACATGAGGCTGCTGATCACCGATCCGGTCTCGATCGTTGCCGACCATGCCGACATCGTCGCGGTGCGCGCCGAGGACGAAAGCGGCAGTTTCGGCATTCTTCCCGGCCACACCGATCTGCTGACCGTGCTGGTGCCCTCGGTGCTGGCGTGGCGGCACGCAGGGGGGCGGCCCGGCTTCTGCGCCGTGCGCCGCGGCGTGCTGACGGTGCGCGGCGGGCGCGAGGTGGCGGTGGCGACCCGCCAGGCCATCCCCGGCGATGATTTCGACGAACTCGAGGGCGTCGTGCTGGCGCGTTTCCAGGCCGAGCTGGACACCGCCCGCTCGGTGCGGGTGGAATCGCTGCGGCTGCACATGCAGGCGATCCGCCAGATCGTGCAGCTGCTGCGGCCGGACGGACCCGGCGGAGGAGGGGGGCCATGACCGAACCGCCACCGCCGGAGCCGCCGGACGGGCTGGTCCGCTCGGTGCACGCGCGCGCCGGCCGCCGCCGCCGCGCCGGGCGCGAGGGCGAGCCGTCCTTCGGCCGGCAACTGGCGCAGGTCGGCGTGCTCGGCTGGATGGTGGTCACGCCGGCGCTGCTGCTGCTGTTCCTCGGCCGCTGGCTGGACCGGCAGCTTGGCTCCGGCATCTTCTGGAGCGCGCCGCTGCTCATGCTGGGGATGTCGCTCGGCTGCTGGTCCGCCTGGCGCTGGATCGGCCGGGGGGGGCGATGAGTGCCGCCGTGCTCGTCGCGTGCGCGCTGCTGGGTTTCGCCGCGGGCGTCGTGCATTTCCTCGGCCTTCGCCGCAACGTACGGCTGTATGTGTCGGCCGGCCGCCTCCGCCATGCCGTCGCCCTGCAGGCGGCGCGTCTGGCGCTGACGGTGGCGTTGTTCGCCGCCGCCGCGTTGCAGGGCGCCGCACCGCTGCTGCTGGCCGCCGGCGGCTTCCTGCTGGCGCGCGCCGTGGTGCTGGCCCGCCGGGAGCGGGCCGACCCATGATCGGCTCGCCGCTCGCCTCCGACATTGCCTTCCGCATCGGGCCGGTGCCGGTCGCCGCCCAGGTGCTCACCACCTGGTTCCTGATGGCGCTGCTCGCCGGCGGCAGCTTCCTGCTGACCCGCCGGCTGCGCCCGGTCCCGTCATCCCGGCAGGCGGCGCTGGAACTGCTGGTCGAGGCGATCGCGGCGCAGATCCGCGACACCATGCGCACCGATCCGGCGCCCTACCTGCCGCTGGTCGGCACGCTGTTCCTGTTCATCCTGGCCGCCAACTGGTCGTCGCTGCTGCCCGGTGTCGATCCGCCGACCGCGCATCTGGAGACCGATGCGGCGCTGGCGCTGATCGTGTTCTTCGCCGGCATCTGGTTCGGTATCCGCGCGCTCGGCCCGTGGCGCTACCTCGCCACCTTCGCCCAGCCCACCCTGCTGATGCTGCCGCTCAACCTCGCCGAGACCGTCACCCGCAGCTTCTCGCTGGTGGTGCGGCTGTTCGGCAACGTCATGAGCGGGGTGTTCGTTGTCGGCATCGTGCTGTCGCTGGCCGGGTTGCTGGTGCCGATTCCGCTGATGGCACTCGACCTGCTGACCGGGGCGGTGCAGGCCTACATCTTCAGCGTGCTGGCCATGGTGTTCATCGGCGGGGCGCTTGCCGAGGCGCAGCAAAACGACGGACGGAGAGGCGGGGCAGGGGCATGAACGACATCATCCAGATCGCCAGCATCGCCGGCGCGGCGCTCGCCGTCTCGTTCGGCGCGATCGGTCCGGCGCTCGCCGAGGGCCGCGCCGTTGCCGCCGCCATGGACGCCATCGCCCGCCAGCCGGACGCCGCCGGCACGCTGTCGCGCACGTTGTTTGTCGGACTGGCGATGATCGAGACAATGGCGATCTACTGTCTGGTGGTGGCGCTGCTGCTGCTGTTCGCCAACCCGTTTGTCCATTGAGGCTTTGAGGCGATGTGGCTCGACCCCTGGACGCTGGCGCTGCAGGCGGTCAACGCCCTCATCCTGGTCTGGCTGTTGACCCGTTTCCTGTATCGCCCGGTCATCGCCATCATCGCGCAGCGCCGCGCCGAGGCGGCGAAGCTGCTGGGCGACGCCGCCGATGTCCGCGCCCAGGCCGGGCAGGAAGCGGAGGCGCTGGCCGCCGCCCGCGCCGGCCTCGCCGCCGAAGCCGAGCGCATCCGCGCCGAGGCCCAGGCGCGCGCCGCCACCGACCGCGCGACGCTGCTGGACGCGGCGCGCGCCGACGCCGACGGGGTGTGGCGCGAGGCGCAGGCGGTGATCGCCCGCGAGCGCGGCGCCGCCCAGGCCGAGCTGCAAAGCGCCGCCACCGACCTGGCGCTGTTCATCGCCCGCCGGCTGCTCACCCGGCTGCCGCCGGCAGTCGCGGCCGAGGCGTTCCAGGCCGCCCTCGCCGCCGATTTCGCCGCCCTGGCCGAGCCGGAGCGCCGGCAGTTCCTCGACCCGGGCGAAACCGTCACGGTCGCCAGCGCGGTGCCACTGGCGGCGCCGGTGCAGCAGACCTGCCGGGCAATGCTGGCAGGAGCCGGCCGCGTCACCTTCGCCACCGACCCGGCCCTGATCGCCGGCATCGAACTGCGGGCACCCCACGCCACACTGCGCGCCAACTGGCAGGCCGAGCTGCAGCATATCGCGGCCGCGCTGGGGGGCGACAAGTGAAGGGAAGGAAGGCCAGGGGCGCTGCCCCTGGACCCCGCCAAGGGGCAGTGGCCCCTTGGAACCCATTACTTTTGGAGGGTTGTTTTGAGAGGGGGGTGAGGAGATGTTGCAA
>CAIVPZ010000165.1 GCA_903907955.1 uncultured Acetobacteraceae bacterium
AAATGGATTCGATCGATTCGAGCGGCGCCTTCCGGCAAGGCCGTCTCGACGCCCTCGTCTTGGTCAGTCTCCGGCTATTCAACAGTTTCATCCATACCATGCTGGCCATCGCCCTGGCGGCGGCGAGCGTCATGGTGGTCTTGTCGGATTTTGGCAGTTCACCCCCAACACCTTGCTGAAAGCCGCAGTTTACCATCGCAAAACCACGAATTGACCATTTTTGCAGTGCCAGCAGCCAGGCGCTTCATTTCGGTTACGGTTTTCGAGAAGGTCGCCATCCAATCGGCGCTCTTGGCTACGAAATGGCGAACATCTGCGCGATCCGGCTGCGGCGGCATAAGGAAATGCGCGCGGAACACCTGAACGCCTACGAAGGCTTCTTCCGCCTGAATATCGACATGCTGCCGGTCGATCACGCCGAACTCGTCACCCTGGCCGACCACAACAACCTCACCGCCTGCGACGCCGCCTAGCTCTGGCTCGCCCGCCATCTCGACGCCCCCCTCGTCACCCTTGGCCGCCACCATGGCGCAGCCGTAATCCGCCGGGCACTTGCCCGGTGCATCACCCGCAACTAAACCCAGCGGCGGCCCCCAGGAGGAATCATGGCTTCGATCGCCGAGCTATCCGCTGACAACCCGGCCCTCGCGGTCCAGGCGGAAATCCTCGCGCGCCCGGCCACGCCCGAACGCCACATGGCCGACGCCATCCGCGCCCTCGCCATCGACGCGGTGGAAAAGGCGAAATCCGGCCACCCCGGCATGCCCATGGGCATGGCCGACGCCGCCACCGTGCTGTGGACCCGCTTCCAAAAATTCGACGCCGCCGACCCGCACTGGCCCGACCGCGACCGCTTTGTGCTCTCCGCCGGCCACGGCTCCATGCTGCTCTATGCGCTGCTGAACCTCACCGGCCATGCAGGCATGGAAACCGACAGGCTCAAACAGTTCCGCCAGCTGCATTCCCCCACCGCCGGCCACCCCGAATTCGGCGAGCACCCGGCCATCGAGACCACCACCGGCCCGCTCGGCCAGGGTCTTGCCACCGCCGTGGGCATGGCGCTCGCCGAGCGCCTGCTGGCCGCCCGCTTCGGCCGCAGCCTGGTCGATCACCGCACCTGGGTCATCGCCGGCGACGGTTGCCTGATGGAAGGCGTCTCGCACGAAGCGATCGGCCTCGCCGGCCACCTGAAGCTCGAAAAGCTGACGGTTCTGTGGGATGACAATTCGATATCGATCGATGGCGCCACCAGCCTGTCCACCTCGGAAGACCAGTTGAAGCGGTTCGCCGCCGCCGGCTGGGCGGTCAAGCGGGTGGACGGGCACGACCCGGTGCAGGTCGCCGCCGCGCTGTCGATGGCGGTGCGCTCGAAAAAGCCCACCCTGATCGCCTGCAGGACCATCATCGGCTTCAGCGCCCCCGGCAAGGCCGGCACCGCCGCCGCGCACGGCGCCCCGCTCGGCGCCGCCGAGGCGCAGGCGGCAAAGGACGCGCTTGGCTGGCCGCATGCCCCCTTCGAGGTGCCGGACGACCTGCGCGCCCGCTGGGAACGCGCCGGCAGCCGCGGCGCCACCCCGCGCCGCGCCTGGCTGAAGCGTCTGGCCCGCCACCCCCAGCGCGCCGAATTCGAGCGCGTCACCGCCGGCCGCCTGCCGGAGAACTTCCACGAGACGGTGGCCGCCCTGCGCGCCGCGATCGCCGAAGCCCGGCCGAAAATCGCCAGCCGCGCCGCCAGCCAGAAGGTGCTGGAAGCGCTGGTGCCGGCGGTGCCGGAACTGGTCGGCGGCTCGGCCGACCTCACCGGCTCCAACCTGACCCTGGTCAAGGGCATGGGCATCGTGGCGCCGGGCAGCTATGGCGGGCGCTATATCCATTACGGCATCCGCGAGCACGGCATGGCGGCGGCGATGAACGGCATCGCCCTGCATGGCGGGCTGATCCCCTATGGCGGCACCTTCTTCTGCTTCGCCGACTACATGCGCCCGGCCATCCGGCTGGCCGCCCTGATGCGCCAGCGGGTTATCCACGTGCTCACCCATGACAGCATCGGCCTGGGCGAGGACGGCCCGACCCACCAGCCGGTGGAGCACCTGGCCAGCCTGCGCGCCATGCCCAATTTGCACGTGCTGCGCCCGGCCGACGCGATGGAAACCGCCGAGTGCTGGGAACTGGCGCTGCGCCGCGCCGACGGGCCGAGCCTGCTGGTGCTGTCGCGGCAGAACCTGCCGGCGCTGCGCACCGATACCGGCGAGAACCGCTCCGCCCGCGGCGGCTACGTGCTGGCCGAGGCGGACGGGCCGCGCGCCGCCACCCTGATCGCCACCGGCTCGGAGGTTGCCATCGCCATGGCGGCCCGCGAGGCGCTGGCCGGCGATGGCATCAAGGTGGCGGTGGTGTCGCTGCCGTGCTGGGAAATTTTCGCCGCCCAGGACGAGAACTGGCGCGCCGGCGTGCTGGGCGGCGCCCCGCGCTTCGGCATCGAGGCGGCGGTGGAACAGGGCTGGGAGCGCTGGCTGGGTCCCGGCGGCGTGTTCATCGGCATGACCGGCTTCGGTGCCAGCGCGCCGGCCGAGGAACTTTACCGCTATTTCGGCATCACCGCCGAAGCCGTCGCCAACGCGGTCCGAAAGCGGCTAGGCTGAACTTCAGAAACGAGAAGGAAACATCCATCATGACGGTGAAGGTAGCGATCAACGGGTTTGGGCGCATCGGGCGCCTCGTGCTGCGCGCCCTGGTCGAAAGCGGTCGCGACGATCTGGAAGTGATCGCCATCAACGATCTCGGCTCGACCGAGGCCAACGCCCACCTGTTCCGCTACGACAGCGTGCACGGCCGCTTCCCCGGCGAGGTCGAGGTGTCGGGCAACACCATCACCGTGCGCCACAAGGGCCGCGTGTTCGGCCCGATCACCGTCTCGGCCGAGCGCGACCCGACCAAAGTGCCCTACCAGGGCGTCGATATCGCCATGGAGTGCACCGGGCTTTTCACCGCCAAGGAAAAGGCGTCGCTGCTGCTGCAGGCCGGCGCGAAAAAGGTGCTGATCTCGGCCCCCGGCGAAAATGCCGACGCCACCATCGTCTACGGCGTCAACCACAGGACGCTGACGCGCGACATGACGGTGGTGTCCAACGCTTCCTGCACCACCAACTGCCTGGCCCCGGTGGCCAAGGTGCTGCACGACAATTTCGGCATCGAACGCGGCTACATGGTCACCATCCATTCCTATACCGGCGACCAGCCGACGCTGGACACGCTGCACAAGGACCTGCACCGCGCCCGCGCCGCCGCGCTGTCGATGATCCCGACCAGCACCGGGGCGGCCAAGGCGGTCGGCCTGGTGCTGCCGGAGCTGCAGGGCAAGCTGGACGGCACCGCCATCCGGGTGCCGACGCCGAACGTCTCGCTGGTGTCGCTCGACGTGGTGCTGAAGACGCCGGCCACCCGGGAGCAGGTCAACGCCGCCATGAAGGCCGCCGCGCAGGGCGAGCTGAACGGCATCCTCGGCTACAACACCGACAAGCTGGTCAGCATTGACTTCAACCATGTGGCGGCCTCGTCCACCTTCGACGCGACCCAGACCGCGGTGGTCGATGGCGCGCTGGTGCGGGTGCTGAGCTGGTACGACAACGAGTGGGGCTTCTCCAACCGCATGTCGGACACCGCCGCTTACTGGGGCGGCCTGTAGGGAGGGACGGACCATGGCGTTCCGGACGCTGGACGGCGTTGCGGTCGCGGGGAAGTGGGTGCTGCTCCGCGCCGATCTCAACGTGCCGGTGCGCAACGGCAGAATTACCGACCTGACGCGCATCGAACGGCTGTGCCCGACCATCCGCGAGCTGTCCGCCGCCGGCGCGCGGGTGGTGGTGTGCAGCCATTTCGACCGCCCGAACGGCCAGCGGGTGCGGGCGATGTCGCTCGCGCCGATGGCGGTGGCGCTCGGCGAGGTGCTGCGCCGCAAGGTGCGCTTCGCCGAGGACTGCATCGGCCTGCCGGCCGAGCAGGCGGCGGAGGCGCTCGGCGCGGGTGACGTGATGGTGCTGGAAAACACCCGCTTCCACCCTGGCGAGGAAGCGAATGACCCGGCTTTCGCCGCCGAACTGGCGGCGATCGCCGATATTTTCGTCAACGACGCGTTTTCCGCCGCGCACCGCGCGCATGCCAGCACCGAAGGGGTGGCGAAGCTGCTGCCATCCTATGCCGGGCGGCTGATGCAGGCCGAGCTGGAAGCGCTGGAAGCGGCGCTGGCGCATCCGGTGCGGCCGGTGCTGGCGATCGTCGGCGGCTCCAAGGTGTCCACCAAGCTGGACCTGCTGGGCAATCTGGTCAGCAGGGTGGACGTGCTGGTGATCGGCGGCGCCATGGCCAACACCTTCCTGGCAGCCCAGGGCATCGCGGTCGGCAGGTCGCTGCAGGAGGCCGAGATGCACGCCACCGCGCGCGATATCCTGGCGCGCGCCGCGGCGGCCAATTGCGAGATCGTGCTGCCGGTCGATGCGGTGGTCGCCACCGAGTTCCGCCCGAACCCGCCGACGCAGACCGTGCCGGTGGCCGCCGTGCCGGCGGATGCGATGATCCTCGATGTCGGCCCGGCGACCGTGGGCAGGCTGGTCGAGCGGCTGGCCGGGGTGAAGACGCTGGTGTGGAACGGGCCGCTGGGCGCCTTCGAGACACCACCCTTCGACGCCGCCACGGTGGCGCTGGCCCAGGCGGTGGCGGCACGGACCCAGGCCGGCGCGCTGCGCAGCGTGGCCGGTGGAGGTGATACCGTCTCGGCGCTGCGGCATGCCGGGGTGCTGGAGCAGATGAGCTATGTGTCGAGCGCCGGCGGCGCCTTCCTGGAATGGATGGAAGGCAAGACCCTGCCGGGCGTGGCTGCACTGGCGGCCTGATCGCGCCGGTTGCGTTCATCGGCCGTTAACCAGAGGCGGGGCAGGATGCCGGGCATGATCTCGCTCGGTTCCCTCTCCGCCTTCTCGGCCGGCGGCGCCACCTCGGCGCTGGGGCGCGCGCAGGCATCCGGCGCCACCGCCGCCGCCAGCGGCGTCAACCGGGTGCGGGCGCAGTCGGCCAACCCGGCCACGCCAAACCAGGCATTGCCCAAGACACTGCCGAGCGCCCCCGGCAAGCCGTTGCCGCGCGGGTCGCTGCTCAATTTGCAGGTCTGATCCGCTCCGGCCCGCTCGGGGCTGCATTCGTCGCAGGCAGCCGCTTTTCGGCCGGGTTTCCGGCTGGTCGGCACGCAACCGGCTGGTCAGCACGCAAATAGTGTTGCAAATCGCGTGCCGGTCGCCCATTGTTTACGCATGTCACAATTCGTCCGCCAAATTCCGGACGGCGATAACCGCGAGCGGCTGGTCTGCCCGGATTGCGGGCATATCGACTACGAGAATCCAAAAATCGTAGTCGGCTCCGTGGTGGTCGAATCCGGCCGCGTGCTGCTGTGCCGTCGCGCCATCCCGCCGCGGCGCGGCTTCTGGACTCTGCCGGCCGGCTTCCTGGAAATGGGCGAAACCATCGAAGACGGCGCCCGGCGCGAGGCGCTGGAAGAAGCCGAGGCGCAGATAATGCTCGACGGTGTGCTGGCCATCTACAGCATCAGCCGCATCGGCCAGGTGCAGGTGATCTTCCGCGGCCGCTTCGACGGGCCGCCCGGATTCGCCGCCGGCCCCGAAAGCGAAGCGGTCGGCCTGTTCGGCTGGAACGACATCCCCTGGGACGAGATCGCTTTTCCCTCGGTTCGCTGGGCGCTGGAGGCGTGGCGGGCGGTCGGCTCCGGCCGGCTCGGCGCGCCCGCCACCAACCCGCCCGACGACCCGCGCGGCATCGCCAGCCTGCCCGCCGAAGCCGCCAGGACGGGGTCCGGGCTTTGACCCCGCGCCGTCTCCTGGCGGTTCTGCTGCTGGCGCTCGGCGCGGCTGGCGGCGTCCCGGTTGGGCGGGGTCTGGCAGCCCCGGCCGGCGCCTCGATTTCCAGTCCGCTGCCCGCCGACGCCCTGCCGGTGCCGCCGCCCCGGCAGCGCCGGATCGATGAGGCGCTGCAGCAGTTCGCCCCCGCGCCGGTGCCCGACCCGGACCTGCAACGCCCGCAGGCCGACATCAAGGCGGCCCAGCCCCGCACGCAGGTGGTGCCGAATCTGTTCACACCGCCCGAACGCCGCGTCGGCGACGGTTATGTCAGTGGGTCCGCCGGCACCTACGATCCCGACCGTCGCACCCGGGCCAGTCCCAGTCTCAACCTGCTGGTGCCTTTGAAGTAATCCAAGGCCAGGGCGCTGGCCTGAACCCAAATCATCGGGTTCCCCGCATTAACTCCCCCGCAAGCCAGGCCGTGCACACTCCGCCCCGCGCGGCAGGACGCCGCGCGCATGCCAGAGGGTGGAGACGGCCGATGATGGGCAGCCCCGCAGCCACAGAGTCCCCCCCCGACCTGCGCGCCGTGGTGCGCGAGGAAGTGGGCAGCCTGGTCGACGACCTCCGACGCTTCATCGACCGCCGCATCGCCGAACTCAGCGTCGAAGTGCATGGCGCGGTGCAAATGGTCGATTTCAGCGAGACCAACCTGTCGGCGCAACTCGCCCTGATCCATACCCAGATCGCCAGCGTGGTCGCGGTGCCGGCAATGGCCACCCGCAACAGCGGGCTGGAACTGGAGGCGGTGGTGCAGGCCACCGAGGCCGCCGCCGACCGTATCCTGGAAGCCGCCGAGGCGATCAGCCAATGGGTGGCCGACGGGCGGCGCGACCCGGCGGGTCTCGAGTTGCTGAGCGCCAAGGTGAACGCGATTTTCGAGGCCTGTTCGTTTCAGGACATTACCGGTCAGCGCATCCGCCGCGCCATCGACCACCTGCAACGCGTCGAGACCCTGCTGGAAAATCTGATCAACGCCGCGCCCGCCGACCCGGCCAATGCGCCAGCGGTGGCACCGGCCGGCGGGGCCGACCTCGCCCAGCAGGAGATCGACCGCCTGCTGGGCTGATGCCGCGCCGCGCGGTCAGAACGCTTTCCGCTCGACCCGATGGCCGATCGCACGGCCGATGACGGTGCCGATATCGTAGGCGAGTTGCCGCTCGTCGCTGCCCTGCATGGCGCATTGCAGCGTGGCGACCCAGGCCACCGGATCGGCCTGCGACCGGCGGATCTCGGCGCGCAGCCGCAGCGTCATCGGAACCGCGTCCTGCCTGGTGCCGCCGAACTCGCTCTGACCCGGCAATTGCGGGTCCGCGCCGCCGTTCCACCAGCTGAAACCGGCGCCGGATTGCTGCGGCCGGCCGCCATTGCCCCCCCCTTCCCGGCCGCTCACCGTCACCCTGAGCGTCATCTGCGCGTTCGAAACGCTGCTCACGGTGATGCCGGCCCGCTGCATCCCGGCCTTGAACCGGGCGGCGAGATCGACATTGCGCGGCGAGTCGTCGCCGATCACCAGCCCGACCACCAGTGGCGCCGGAAGCGGGTGCAGGATGGTGGCGGCATAGCTGCCGCTGCAGCTGTCCATCGCCCAGCCCGGGCAGGCGACGAGGGCAGCCAGGATCGCCGTGCATGTGCCGAGGAGACGCATTCTCATGCTCATCATTGGTGTCTTTCGCGTGCGGGTCTGTGGCGGTGCGGCTGGCGGATCATCCGGCGCCTCCCGCCTGGGGAGAGTTCAGCCGGCCGGATCGGGCCGGCGGGCATTGGCCATGTTGCCACATTACTTCTTCCGCGCCTGCGCCACCGCGGCCTGCAGCTCGGTCAGGCTGAGCGCGCCCGGCAGCAGGCGCCCGCCGATCACGTAGGCCGGCGTGCCCTCGATATCGAGCTTGTGGGCCAGCCCCAGATTGGTTTCGATGCGCTGCGGCACCGACGGGTCGGCCATGTCCTGCTGCAACCGGTCCCAGTCCAGCCCGGTCTTCGTGGCGGCGGCGCGCAGCGTTTCGGCGTTGATGTCGGGCGGCCCGGACATCAGCGCGTTCCGCAGCGGCAGGTAGCCGCCCTGCTTCTGCGCCGCCAGCAGCGCCTTCGCCCCCAGCAGGCTGGCCGGGCCGAGGATGGGGATGTCCTTGTAGACCACGCGCAGGTTGTGGTCGCTGCGCAGCAGGTCCGCCATCACCGGCAGCATGCGCCGGCAGTACGGGCAGCGCACGTCGAAGAACTCCACCAGGGTCACGTCGCCCTGCGGATTGCCGTCCACCGGGTCGCCGGGCGCGCGGGTCAAAGCCTCGCCCAGGCCGGAGATGGCGGTGCGCGCCGCCGCCTGCTGCGCCTTGGCCTCATCTTCCTGCAGCACCGCGATGGCGTCGCGCAGGATGGACGGGTCGGCCTTCAGCGCGGCCCGCACCACCTCGACGATTTCCGCCCGCTGCTGGGGGGTGAACCCCTCCGCCAGTGCCGGCACCGCCGCCAGACCCAGCAGCAGCGCCGCCAGCAGGCTCAAGACCTTGCGCATCGGGATTCCTCTCGGTTCTGGTTGCACGCCGCGCAACTGCGCGGGGTGCCGCGGCAGCAAAGTGGCCGCGGCACCGGTGTTACCGCCCGCATCAGCGGCAAGGGGGAGATGAACACCGGTTGCCGGTGTTCACGAACGAGTCTATGGCAGCATCGCTCAAATGGATGTTGCGGACCAGGTTCACACCCAGGCCGGCCGCGCGGAACAGGGGATTGGCACAGGTGCGCAGCAGCGTCTCGGTTTCCGCGGCCCGGATGACGGCAGGCTTTGCCGAGCCACCCTGCGCGACGGTCGCCGGCGGCAGGACAGGCAGCCAGCCCGCCCGGTTGCCCGGCAGCGGCGTGGTCGGCAGCGGCGTGGCCGGCAGTCCGGCTGGCAGCGATCGGCGGCTCAACATGGGGGCCAGACTAGCCCATGGCGGCATGGGTGTCCTGCTTGCGCTCGGCCTGGCAACGTCCGGCTGCGCGACGCTGAATTCGGTCGGCAACAGCATCACCGGCGGCAGCAGCGGCCCGGGGCCGGGCGCGCCGGGCTACGTGAGCGGTTTCCTCGGCGGGGTGGCGGCGGACGAGCCGCGGGCCGCGCTGGCGGCGCGCGAGGTGCTGTCGGCCGGCGGCACGGCGGCGGATGCGGCAGTGGCGGCCGGCTACATGCTGACCGTGACGCTGCCGTCCCGCGCGAGCCTCGGCGGCGGCGGCGCCTGCCTTGCCTATGACCCCGACAAGGCGAGCATCAACGGCGGCGTGCCCGAGGCGTTGCTGTTCGTGTCGCCGCCGGGCGGCGGGACCGGCGCCCGCCCGGCCGCCGTGCCGATGATGGCCCGCGGCATGTTCGCCCTGCAGGCACGCTACGGCCGCCGGCCGTTCGATTCCCTGACCATCTATGCCGAGCAGGCCGCCCGGTTCGGCGTTCCGGTCAGCCGCGCCTTTGCCCGTGACATCGCCGTGGTGGCCGGGCCGCTGGCCGGCGATCCGCTGGCGCGGGCGGTGTTCTTCCAGGCCAACGGCGAGCCGCTGACCGAAGGCATGACTCTGGTGCAGCCCGACCTCGGCGCCACCCTGGCGCAGTTGCGGGTGGCCGGCGTCGGCGATCTGTATGTCGGCGCGGTCTCGCGCAAGCTGGTCGATGCGGCCGGGCAGGCCGGGGGCGGGCTGACCCCGTCGGCGCTGCGCGACAGCCTGCCGCGCTTCGCCCCGACGCTGGCCATCGATGTGCCGCGCGGCGATCAGGCGGTGTTCCTGCCGCCGCCGGCCGATGGCGGCCTCGCCGCCGCGGCGGCGTTCCAGGTGCTGCTGAGCAGGCCCGGGGATCTGCGGTCGGCGCAGGACCGCGCGCTGGCGGTGGCCGCCGCGTGGCGCGCCCAGGGCGGACAGGGCGATCCGGCCGCCCTGCTGGCCGGTTCGGTGCGGCCGGCGAGCCTGTCGCTGCTGCCGGCCTCCACCAGCCTGGTGACGCTCGATCATGATGGCCGCGCGGTGGCCTGCGCTTTCACCATGAACAATTTGTTCGGCACCGGCCGCATCGCCCCGGGCACCGGGCTGCTGCTCGCCGCCTCGCCGAGCTGGATGCCGCCGGCGCTGCTGGCGGCGGGGATGACCTGGAACCCGAATATCCATGCGTTTCGCGCCGCCGTCGGCGCCTCCGGCCAGGAAGGCGCGCCGCTGGCCGTTGCCGACGACCTGATGCAGACACAGAGCGTGACCACGCGGGTGAGCGCCGGGGCCGGACCGCCGCCAGGGCCGAACGCCCCGGATGTGCAGGCTTCGGCGCTGGCAGTGCTGTCGAGCAGCAACGGGGCGCTGCGGCCGGTGCCCGAGCCGGGCCGCGCCAATGTGATCAGCTGCGCCGGCTACCTGCCCGGCGAGCCGAACAGTTGCGGCTGGGTCACCGACCCGCGCGGCGCCGGGCTGGCCGCCGGCAGCAACTGAGCCATATGTAACGGGGTGCAGGGGGCCACCGCCCCCTGCCGGGTCCAGGGCAGCGCCCTGGCCTTTGTTTGCTTCCTCTTCTTGCCCGGCCAATGACCCTGAAAGTCGGTTGCGGCGCCAAGGCGCCACCGTTCATCGTGATGGACGTCATCACCCGGGCCAATGCGCGTCAGGCCGCGCTGCCGCCGGGGGCGCCGCATGTCATCCGCATGGAGGTCGGCCAGCCCGGCACCGGCGCCCCTGCCGGCGCGGTGGCCGCCGCTGCCGCCGCGCTGAGGGCCGGCGCGCCGATGGGCTACACCGAGGCGCTCGGGCTGCAATCGCTGCGGGCCAGGATCGCGCGGCATTATGGCGACTGGTATGGCGCCGCGGTGCCGGCCGGGCGGGTGGCGGTGACGCTCGGCGCTTCGGGGGCGTTTCCGCTGGCGTTCCTGGCCGCCTTCGATCCGGGCGACCGGGTGGCCATGGCGGCACCGTTCTACCCCCCGTATGTCAATGTTCTCGCCGCGCTGGGGATGGAGCCGGTCATTCTGGAGGCGGGACCGCAGACGCGGTTCCAGCCGCGTGTGGACATGCTGGAGCGGCTGTCGCCGCGGCCGGACGGGCTGATCGTGGCAAGTCCGTGCAACCCGGCCGGCACCATGCTGCATCCGGAGGAGCTGGCCGCGATCGCCGGCTGGTGCCATGCCAACGGGGTGCGGCTGGTTTCCGACGAGATCTATCATGGGCTGCACTACGACGCCCCGATCGCCACCGCGGCGGCGCTGAGCCCGAGTGCCGTGGTGGTCAACAGCTTCTCGAAATACTTTTCCATGACCGGCTGGCGGGTCGGCTGGATGGTGCTGCCGGAGGATCTGGTGCGCCCGGTGGAGTGCCTGGCGCAGAACTTCTTTATCAGTGCACCGCACATCGCGCAGGTTGCAGCCGAAGCGGCGATGGCGTGCGGCGTCGAACTGGAAGCGAACGTGGCGCGCTACCGGCGGTCGCGCGACCTGCTGTTGCGCGCGCTTCCCGCGGCCGGTTTTCCCCATCTCAGCCCGGCCGAGGGGGCGTTCTACCTGTATGCCGATGTGGGCGAGCGGACCAACGACAGCCGCGCGTTCTGCGCCCGCATGCTGACCGAGGCGGGGGTGGCGGCAAGTCCGGGGGTGGATTTCGACCGCAGTCGCGGCCACCGGTTCGTGCGGTTTTCGTACTGCGGGCCGGAAGCCGACATGGCGGCGGCGGCGGCGCGGCTGGCGCGCTGGCGGTAGCTGTCTTGGTCTTGCAGAATCGCAGCAACAGCCGTATATACATTATGTAATAACGTGATGCGACCCGGTCGTCGGGCCGGCGTGGAGGGTGTCTCCCTATGTTCAATAGAGCCAATCCGGCAGAGCGGCGCTCTGCCCGAAGAAAAACCGGGGACTCCGCATGGATTTCGAGTGGGATGAGGTTAAGCGGATAAAGAACATCGAGAAGCATGGCTTCGACTTCCTCGATACGCCTTTGCTGTTTCAGGGGGCTTACCTGGACGCGCCGGCAAGAACGGTCGGGGAAGAGGCCCGCCGGATCGCCATTGGTCTGGTTGGGACCGAGTATGCGACGGTCGTCTATACCCTGCGCGGCACGGCGATCCGCGTTATCTCGTTGCGGAGTGCACGACATGGCGAACGAGACGAACATCAAAAAGTTTTCGGCTGAAGAACTGCAGCAGCTTCGTGCGCGCGGCGAAAGCAGGACGGATCTCCAGCGGGTGCGGGCCAGGACCGACGCCGAGCTGGAGAAGGACATCGCGACTGACGCGGACTGGAAGGACATTCCCGCCGACTGGTACCGGGAGGCCGAGGCGGTCATGCCGGTGCAGAAGCGGATGGTGTCGATCCGGCTCGACCCTGACCTGCTCGACTGGTTCAAGGACAACGGTCCTGGCTACCAGACCAGGATCAATGCGGTGCTGCGCGCCTACATGAACCAGATGCGGAAAAAGGCGGGCTGAGGCACGGCTTTCGCGCGAAGGAACCGCGGCGCCGCTACCCCATATCCCGCCCTCTCCCCCGATGCGGGGGAGAGGGAAGCAAGTCACGCCAAGGTGTTAGCGGCGCCACCAGCCGCTTTTGCGTTGGGCGGCCGGGATATCGTCCTGGCCGATGACCAGCGGCTTCACCGGCGCACCGACCTGCGGCTCCGACCGGTCCCCGGTGGTTTCTGCAGGCGCCGTTTCGACCGGGCCGGGTTCTGCCGGGCCGGGTTCCGGCTCGGGCGCGCTTGCCGCGGCGGCCGGCACAACCTCGGGTAATTCTTCGATGATCAGCGCCTCGGCGAGGGGCGCCTCGACAACGGCAGGCTCGGGGGAGGCAACCACCGCCTCCGCCGGGGCAGGCTCTTCCGGTGGTGGCTCCGCTGCCGCCGGCACCGCGACAACCGCTTCCACCGGCAGCTCCGGCACGGCCTGCGGGACCGGCCGCGCCTGTTCCTGCTGTTCGTGCTGCTCGATGAGATCAAAGATATCGTAGGTCTGGCCGCCGAACGGGTCGGCCGGGGTCGGGCCGGTCCACACCGGCAGCGGCGCCGCTTCCACCGTTTCGGCCGGCATCTCGGTGCCGTCCCGCCGCCGGCGACGGCCGCCGCGGCGACCGCGCCGGCGCCGCGCCTGATCGCTCTCCTCGCCGCCGGCCTCGTCGGTTTCCGTCCCTGCGGCAGTCGCGCCGGAGTCGCCGGCGACCGCCTCGGCGATGATCGCCTCGGCAACCGGCGGCGCGGCGATACGCGGCGGTGCCGGCTCCACCGGCTCCGGCACCACCGGGAAGGCGCCGCGCGGAATCTCCGGCTGCTCCGCATAGTCCGAATGCGACGGCGTCGCGGCGGCCACCTCGTCCTCGTCGCCATCCTCGCCGTCCTCGGCGCCGCCGTCGTCGCCCGTGCCCAGCGCGCCGCCGGGGCCGGCATCCCGGCCGCCGCGCCGCCGCCGCCGCCGCCGCCGCCGACGGTTGCTCTCCTCGCGCGATTCCGCCGCACCGGCCACCTCGGCAGGCTCGGCCGCCGCCGACACCTCCACCTCATCGGCCTCCTCGACGATATCCTCGACATCGATCGCGTCCGGCATCGGTGCCGGCGCGGCCGGCAGAAGCGGCACCGGACGCTCGGATTCCGGCAACTGGGCGCGCAGCCGCTCGATGCGCACCTGCGGCGGCACCAGCTGCTCGTCGGCGGTGAACTGCACCCGCATGGCGGCGCGCGTCTCGATCTCGGCCAGCCGGTCGCGCTTGTGGTTCAGCACGTACATGATCACCGCACTGGCCACGAACACCTGGATCAGGCTGGCGCGGCCCTTGGCGCCCTCGTCCTCGATGGCGCGCAGCACGTGCAGTGCGCTGCTCTCCAGGCTGCGGACATGGCCGAGCCCGCTGCAATGCGGGCAGGCGACGAAGCTGGTTTCCGCCAGGCTCGGCCGCAAGCGCTGGCGGCTCATTTCCAGCAGGCCGAAATGGCTGATATGGCCGACCTGGATGCGGGCGCGATCGGTCTTCAGCGCGTCCTTCAGCCGGCGCTCGACCGAGGCGTTGTTCTTCTTCGACTCCATGTCGATGAAGTCGATGACGATCAGCCCGGCCAGGTCGCGCAGGCGCAACTGGCGCGCCACCTCGTCGGCGGCCTCCAGATTGGTGCGCACCGCCGTCTCCTCTATGCCGCGCTCGCGGGTCGAGCGGCCGGAGTTGACGTCGATCGCCACCAGTGCCTCGGCCTGGTTGATCACCAGATAGCCGCCCGAACGCAGTTGCACGGTGGGCGACAGCATGGCGTCGAGCTGCGCCTCGACCTGGTACTTGCCGAACAGCGACTGGGCGGGGTCGCGCCAGAGCTGCACCTTGCGGGCGTGGCTCGGCATCAGCATGCGCATGAACTCATGCGCGCCGCGCCAGCCCTCCTCGCCATCGACGGTGATCTCGTCGATGTCGCGCGAATAGACGTCGCGGATGGCGCGCTTGATCAGGCTGGCTTCCTCGTAGATCAGCGCCGGCGCCACCGAGCGCATCGTGTGCTCGCGGATGTCGTCCCACAGCCGCATCAGGTATTCGCAGTCGCGGGTGATCTCGGCTTTCGGGCGGTTGGCGCCGGCGGTGCGGACGATCAGCCCCATGCCCTGCGGGATTTCCAGCGCGGTGGTGATTTCCTTCAGCCGCTTGCGGTCGGCGGCCGAGGTGATCTTGCGGGAGATGCCGCCGCCGCGCGGCGAGTTGGGCATCAGCACGCAGAAACGGCCGGCCAGCGAGATGTAGGTGGTCAGCGCCGCGCCCTTGGTGCCGCGCTCCTCCTTGACCACCTGCACCAGCATGATCTGGCGGCGCCGGATGACTTCCTGGATGCGGTAGTTGCGCAGGAAGCGGGCGGCGCGGCGGGTGCGCAGCTCGTCCGACGCATCGGATTCGCCGCCGATGGTCTCGGGCGGCGGCTGATCGGCGGACGGCTCGTCGGAATCATCGAACGGCTCGCGCGCGGCCGGACGGGGCAGCATGTCCGCGGCGAGCGGAAAGTCGTCGGGGTCGGCGTGCCCGGCGGGGTCGAACGCGGCGATCTCGCCGTAGGTCACCTCGGGCGGGATGGCGGCGGGCTGGGCGCGGCTGTGGCCGGGTTCCTCATCCGTCGCCGCATCTTCCGTCGCTGCATCTTCCGGCGGGTGCTGCGGTTCGTCGTGCGGCACGGTGTCGGCGGCGGTTTCGGGCGGCGGCGATTCCGGGGCGGCGTCAACCGCGGCGAGGAACTCCGGCTCCTCTGTCCAGCCTGGCGCAGCGGCGTCGGTTGCGTCGGTAACGGCAGGCTCCGGCCCGGCCGCAGCAATGTCGGCCGGTGCCTGCGCGGCGCGCGGCGCGTGGGTGGCGCGCGCCGGCCGTTCGGCGGGCGCCGGCGCCCGGCGGTGCGCCGGGGTTGCGAGGTCGTCATCGTCCTCGTCGTCTTCTTCGTCCTCGCGGGCCTCCTCGGCCTGCATGGCGAGCAGCCGCTGCCGGTCGGCGACCGGGATCTGATAGTAGTCGGGATGGATCTCGCTGAAGGCGAGGAAGCCGTGCCGGCCGCCGCCGTATTCCACGAAGGCCGCCTGCAGGCTGGGTTCCACCCGGACGACCTTGGCGAGGTAGATATTCCCCTTGAGCTGTTTCTTGGTCGATGTCTCGACGTCGAAATCCTCGAGGCGGTTACCGTCCAGCACCACCACGCGGGTTTCTTCCGCGTGGGTGGCATCGATCAGCATACGTTTCGTCATTCGGTCCGGAACTCCGATACGCCGGACGCCCTCGGTTGCGAGGGACGGGGCGGGGGTCTGGTGAAGGGGGGGAGCCGGACCGCAGACCAGGAATCACGTAACCAGGACGCATGGACCCGGGAAGCACGGGGCCAGGAAGCATGGGCGTGGTCGTGAGGAGACCGGCCGCCGCTGCCGGCCCTGCCACCCCCGTCAGCGCCCGGGTGGTCCGGGCGCGACGGCGGGAATCGCGCCGTTCGGCGGCGGTCCCGGCGGTGCAGAGCAGCTGTGCGGCGGACAATCAGGCCCCCTGTGTCTGCGGGCGGAGCGCGCTGGCGCGCACGGCCCCGGTGAATCGGTGCGCCTGCCGCCGACGCGGGCGGCCCCGGCGCCGGACCGCGCGCGGCCCTCGGATGCAAGATGAGCGTGCATCGAGCCGGCACAAGGCCACGGCGGCACCGCCGCGCGCCGGACAAAACCGGTCGGATGCGAGCGGCGCGGGCGGTGACGTGGGCGGCCGCCGGTGCCAGGCCGGCATGTCCCTGAATCTGGCATGTTCGGGTCTGGCTGGCGCCGCCGCGGATCGGTCTCCCCTGGGGCATGATCAGCCCCCGGGCACGCCACCGGAGCGTGTTGCGACCATAGGAGCAAACATGCCCGCGTCGCAAGCAAAGGCTGCGCTGCCATGCAAATGCTGCACCGCCGCAACGCGATTTTCCTGTTCGCTTCACGAATCGGCCAGGATCAACAGGAAAGGTGCGCCCGTGAGTACCGTGTGTTAGAAACGGCCGCACGCTGCGGCCCGCCCCACCGGACGGTCCCGGCATGACCGCTTCCCGCCCAGCAACGGGGACAGATTCGGGTGATCACGCGTCGATTCCTGCTCGGCCAGGGCGTTTCCGTCAGTTTCCTGCTTCCCGCCGCCGCCCTCGCCGCGGGGCAGCGGCATGAAGCGGCGCAGCACCCGGCCGCCCTGCCGGCGGCCCGGCCGCGCGCGCTGCCGCTGGTGCTGCTCGATCCCGGCCATGGCGGCAAGGACCCCGGCGCCACCGGCGTATCAGGCACCTATGAAAAACACATCGCGCTGGCCGCGGCGCAGGAACTGCGGCGGCAACTGGAGGCGTCCGGCCGCTACCGGGTGGCGCTGACCCGCACGCGCGACGTGTTCGTCCCGCTGGAGGAGCGGGTTGGCATCGCCCAGCGGCACGGCGCCGCCCTGTTCGTGTCCATGCACGCCGACGCGCTGAACGACCCCCGGGTGCGCGGCGCCAGCGTCTACACCCTGGCCGATGCCGCCAGCGACGCCCAGACCGCGGCGCTGGCGCGGCGGGAGAATGCGGCCGACCGGTTCGGCGGCCCGGCGTTTCGCGATGCCCCGCCGGAGGTGGCGCATATTCTCGCCAGCCTGGTGCGGCAGGAGACGCGGGCGGGGTCGGCGAGGATGGCGCGCGGCGTGGTGTCCGAACTGCACCGCGACCTGCCGCTGCTGCAGAATCCCTCCCGCCACGCCAGCTTCATGGTGCTGAAGGCAGCCGACATTCCCAGCGTGCTGGTGGAGATGGGATTCATGTCGAATCGTGCCGACGAGGCGGCATTGCGCCGCCCTGACCATCGCGCGCAGGTGGCAACCGCTATGAAACGGGCCGTCGATGCCTATTTCAACAGCGGTCCGGGCGGCACGCTGACGGCGCGGCGCATGGCGGGCTGACCGCGGCGGCGTTTTGCTGCGCCGCAAAATGGGTGTTACCAACCGGCATGACCGAACGGCTGACCGCGGGCGAGAGGCTCGCCGCTCCCACGTCCACTCCGAAGCCGCCAAAGCCGCCGCCGCGCCGCGGCCGTGCGCCGCTGCCGCGCCGGCGCCCGTTCTTTCAGCCACTGCGCGCGCTGGGCCGCCTGATCGGGGCGCTGGCCGGGCTTGCCGTGCTGGGCGCCGGACTGGCGGCGATGGGCGGCTATGTCGCCTTCCAGCGCTTCTCGGCCGGGCTGCCGGATGTGGAAGGGCTGCGCCATTACCAGCCGCGGGTGATGAGCCGGGTGTATGCCGGCGATTCGCGGCTGCTGTCGGAACTGGCCACCGAGCGGCGCATCTTCGTGCCGTATGCCGCCATTCCCGACATCGTCAAGCGGGCCTTCCTGTCGGCCGAGGACCAGAACTTCTTCATCCACCGCGGCGTCGATCCGCTGGCGATCGCGCGCGCCGCGATCACCGACCTGATGAACTACGGCCAGGGACGGCGGCCGGTCGGCGCCTCCACCATCACCCAGCAGGTGGCCAAGAACATCCTGCTCGGCAGCAGCGAGGTGTCGCTGGCGCGCAAGGCGCGCGAGGCGATCCTGGCGATCCGGCTGGAGGAAACCCTCAGCAAGGACCGCATCCTTGAGCTGTACCTGAACGAAATCTACCTCGGCATGCAGGCCTATGGCGTGGCCGCGGCGGCGCAGTCGTATTTCAACAAGTCGCTGGACGAACTGACCTTCGCCGACGCCGCCTTCCTGGCGGCGCTGCCGAAGGCGCCGAACAACTACAACCCGTTCCGCTTCCCCGATGCGGCGAAGGCGCGGCGCGACTGGGTGCTGGACCGGATGGCGGAAGACCACGTCATCACCGCCGAGCAGGCGGCGGCGGCCAGGGCGCAGCCGATCGGGCCGGCCCAGTACCGCCGCCCCGACATGGTGGCCGGCGCCGACTACTTCGCCGAGGAAGTGCGCCGGTGGCTGGTCGCCCAGTTCGGCGCGGAAACCACCACGCAGGGCGGGCTGGTGGTGCGCAGCACGGTGGACCCGGTGCTGCAGGCCGCTGCCGACCGCGTGCTGCGCGAGGGGCTGATGCGCTACGACCAGGCGCGCGGCGGCTGGCGCGGACCGGTGACGCGGCTGCCGGCCGGCGCCGCGCTGCGCACCAGCTGGGCGACCCAGCTTGGCCAGGCCGCCCACCCGCCGGGCATGCTGGCGGAGTGGCGGCTGGCGGTGGTGCTGGAATCGACCGACAGCGAGGCGAAGCTCGGCGTGCTGGAGCGCGGCCCGGCCGCCACGCCGCGCGTGTTGCCGCTGCTGCTTGCCGACCTCGGCTGGGCGCGCCCGATCCAGGTGCCGGCCGGTGCCCTGGCGCCACCGCCCGGCGCCAGCCCCGGCCCGGCGCCGCGCCGCATCAGCGACGTGGTGCGGCCGGGCGACGTGGTGATGGCCGAGATCGTGCCGGCGACTCCGGTGCGCGGGCGCGCCGCGGCGCGGCCGGAGCATCTGCTGCTGCGCCAGATCCCGCTGGTGCAGGGCGCGCTGGTGGCGCTGGAGCCGGCAACCGGCCGGGTGCTGGCGCTGGCCGGCGGCTGGAGTTTTGAACTCTCGCAGTACAACCGGGCGACCCAGGCCAACCGCCAGCCCGGCTCCAGCTTCAAGCCGTTCGTCTATGTCACCGCGCTGGCGCACGGCATATCGCCGTCGCAGCGCTTCCTGGATGCGCCCTACGTGCTCGACCAGGGCGCGGCGGGGAAGTGGCGGCCGAACAATTACGAGATGGACTTCCTGGGCGCGGTGCCGATGCGCATCGCGCTGGAGAAGTCGCTGAATCTGGTGACGGTGCGGATCGCCGGCCAGGTCGGCATGGAGGAGGTGGCGCAGACCGCCATCGGCTTCCATCTGGTCGACAACATGCCGCGCGTGCTGCCGGCGGCGCTCGGCGCGGTGGAAACCACGGTGCTGCGCGAGGCCGGTGCCTATGCCGGCCTGGCCGCCCGCGGGCGGGCGGTGGAGCCGACGCTGATCGACAGCGTGCAGGACCGCGACGGGCACGTGGTCTGGCGTGCCGGCGGCCCGGACTGCCAGGGCTGCGACGACCCGCAGCACCCGCCGGGCCTGGTTGACGCGCGCCGTCAGGTGGTCGATGCGGCCAGCGCGTTTCAGGTGGTGACCATGATGCAGGGCGTGGTGACCCGCGGCACCGGCACCGCGGCGGGGCAGGGTCTGGACCGGGCGATCGCCGGCAAGACCGGCACCAGCCAGGACTTCCAGGACGCCTGGTTCGCCGGCTTCACGCCCGATCTGGTGACCGCGGTGTGGGTCGGTTTCGACACCCCGGCCTCGCTTGGCGAGAACGAGACCGGCGGGCACGTGGCCGCACCGATCTGGCACGACTTCATGGCCGAGGCGCTGCGGACGCGGCCGAAGCTTGCCTTCGTGCCGCCGCCGGGGGTGACCATGGCCAGTTGGGATTCCGGCTTCGGCACCGTCACCGATGCGTTCAAGCCCGACCAGGTGCCGGGCGCCTCCGGGCCGATCGGCGGCGGTGGCGGCGCGAGCGCCGATGCCGATGCGCCGGCCGGCGGCGCGCCGGCCGCCTCGCATGCCGCCGGGGTCGACAGCGACCTGGGCGGGCTGTATTGACGCTGCCCTTTGCTGCGGAGCACCCTGACCCATGTCCGCCGAATCCGATTCCCTCAACGAGCAGATCAAGCAGTCGGTGGCACTGCTGAGGAGGCATCTTTGACTGGGATGCCGCCATTGCCCGCCTCGACGAACTGAACAACCGCTCCGAGGACCCCGCCCTCTGGACCAACGCCGCCGCCGCCCAGGCGTTGATGCGCGAGCGCAACCGTCTCGCCAGCGGCATCGAGGGCGTGCGGATGCTGGAGCGCGAGGTGGCCGACGCCGTCGAGCTGATCGGCATGGCCGAGGCGGAGGATGACGCCGCCATGGTGGCCGACGGCCTCGCCGCGCTGCGCGCGCTGGCCACCGAGGCCAAGCGGCGGGAGATCGAAAGCCTGCTGTCCGGCGAGGCCGACGGCAACGACGCCTATGTCGAGATCAACGCCGGCGCCGGCGGCACCGAGGCGCAGGACTGGGCGCAGATGCTGGAACGCATGTACACGCGCTGGGCCGAGCAGCGCGGCTACAAGGTGCAGAAGCTGGAGGAAAGCGAAGGCGAGACGGCCGGCATCAAGTCCACCACCCTGCAGGTGACCGGGCCGAACGCCTATGGCTGGCTGAAGACCGAGGCCGGCGTGCACCGGCTGGTGCGGATCAGCCCGTTCGATGCGGCGGCACGGCGGCAGACCAGTTTCGCCAGCGTCTGGGTCTATCCGGTGGTGGACGACACCATCGAGATCGACATCGACCCGAGCGACCTGAAGGTGGACACGTTCCGCGCCTCCGGCGCCGGCGGGCAGCACGTCAACAAAACGGAAAGCGCGATCCGCATCACCCACGTGCCGACCGGCATCGTGGTGGCCTGCCAGACCGACCGCAGCCAGCACCGCAACCGGGCAACCGCGATGGGGATGCTGAAGGCGAGGATGTACGAGGCGGAACTGCAGCGCCGCGAAGCGATCACCGCGGCGCAGGAAAGTGCCAAGACCGATATCGGCTGGGGCCACCAGATCCGCAGCTATGTCCTGGCGCCCTATCAGCTGGTGAAGGATTTGCGCACCGGGGTGGAGAAGGGCAATCCGGACGCGGTGCTGGCCGGCGCGCTGGACGATTTCATGGCGGCGGCGCTGGCCGCCAGGGTCGGCGCCACCCGCAGCGCAGCCAGCGCCCAGGCGCAATAACGAATGGGTTCCAAGGGGCCACCGCCCCTTGGCGGGTCCAGGGCAGCGCCCTGGCCTTGCTTACTTCAGGGAGCCGCAACCTGGACAATTCAGCCCAACTGGCCGCAGCCAGCTATCGCCTGGCGGTAGAAGACCCGGAATTCCTGCTGCGCGACGAAATGCGCCCGATCCGTTTTGCCCTGGAATACGGCAAGGCGGAACTCGCCCTGCGGGACTGGGGCATCCGCTCGACCATCGTCGTGTTCGGCAGCGCCCGCGCCCTCTCGCCCGAGCAGATCGCCGCTGTGCCGGAAGCGGAGGTGACGGAGCGGCAGCGCCGTCAGGCCGCCTGGTACGAGCAGGCGCGCGCGTTCGGCCGCATCGTCTCGCAGCGCGGCGGGGCGTTCGCGCCGCACCATCGCTGGCGCGACAACGTGATCGCCACCGGCGGCGGCCAGGGGATCATGGAGGCGGCCAACCGCGGCGCCTGGGATGCCGGGGCGCCGAGCGTCGGCTTCAACATCACCCTGCCGCACGAGCAGGCGCCGAACCCGTATACGACGCCGGAGCTGACCTTCCGCTTTCACTACTTCGCCATGCGCAAGATGCACCTGGCGATGCGGGCCAATGCGCTGGTGGTGTTCCCCGGCGGCTTCGGCACGCTGGACGAGTTGTTCGAAATATTGACGCTGGCGCAGACCAGCAAGGCGCCGGCCCTGCCCATCGTGCTGTTCGGCGCGGCCTACTGGCGGCGCATCATTGATTTCGATGCGCTGCTGGAGGAGGGCATGGTGAGCGCCGAAAATCTGGCGCTGTTCGACTTCGCCGACAGTGCCGAGGCGGCGTGGGACGTGCTGACCCGGCGCGGCCTGAGCGCCCACGTGGCGGGGGGCTGAACGGCCTGCTGGCCGCGGCGACCGTGCCCGTGGTGCTGCGGCTGTTCGGGCAGTAGCCTGCGGCGAACCACGGAGGCCACCCCGCATGACCATCGAGCTGTGGAGCTGGGACACGCCGAACGGGCGCAAGATCAGCGTGGCGCTGGAGGAAATGGGGCTGCCCTACACGGTGCAGCCGGTGGACATCGCCAACGGCGCGCAGTTCGATCCGGCGTTCCTGGCCTTCAGCCCGAACAACCGCATCCCGGCCATCAAGGACCCGGTCGGACCGGACGGCCACCCCATCACCGTGTTCGAGTCGGGCGCCATCCTGCTCTATCTGGGCGCCAAGACCGGGCTGTTCTGGCCCGCCGACCTGCGCCGGCAGGTGCCGGTGCTGGAATGGCTGATGTGGCAGATGGGCGGGTTCGGGCCGATGCCCGGGCAGGTGCACCATTTCCGGCAGGTGGAGAACGAGGCCGACCGGCGCTATGGCCTGGAGCGTTATGTGCGCGAAACACGCCGGCTGTACGGGGTTGCCGACCGCCGGCTGGCGCAGGTGGCGTTCTTCGCCGGCGACATCTCGATCGCCGATTTTGCCATTCTCGGCTGGGTCTGGCGGCACGAGCGGCACCTGGTGGAGCTGGCGGAGTTTCCCAATGTGCGACGCTGGTATGCCACCATGATGGCGCGTCCGGCGACGCAGCGCGGTTTTGCTGTGGCGTTGCAGTAAGGCCAGGGCGCTGGACCCCATTCATTCAGGATTGGGGGCCGCCCCGAATGCATACGCGTCCATGCGCAGCATGCCGTACTCGACGCTGGCGTGCAGCCGCTCGGCCCGCGAGGCATCACCGGCGGCGCCCATCGCCACGAACAGCGGCAGCAGATGCTCCTCGGTGGGGTGCTGCGCCACGGCGTGCGGCGCCTTGTGGCGATAGGTCAGCAGGTCGCAGCGCCGCCCCTCGGTCAGCGCCGTATCCATCCAGGCGGCGAAGGCGGCGACATCGGGCGTTTCCGGCGCGTCCGGCGGCTGGCCGCGAAAGCGGGAAAGGTCGTGGGTGAAGCTGCCGGAGCCGATCACCAGCACCCCCTGCGCGCGCAGCGGCGCCAGGGCGCGGCCGACCTGGAAATGATGCGCCGGGCCGAGCTGCGACTGCACGGATATCTGCAGCACCGGCACGTCAGCCTGCGGGTAGGCCAGCAGCAGCGGCACCCAGGCGCCGTGGTCGAGGCCGCGGGCGCGGTCGATGCCGGCCTGCAATCCGGCCGCCCCGAGCAGGTCCGCCACCTGTTCGGCCAGTTCCGGATCGCCGGGCGCCTCGTAGCGAAGGTCGAACAATGCCCGCGGAAACCCGAAGAAATCATGGATGGTGCGGTTGCGGGCCACCGCGTTCACCATGGGAAACGCCGTCTCCCAGTGCGCCGAGGCGACCAGGATGGCCCGCGGCCGGCCAAGGGTGGCACCGAGCCCGGCCAGGAAGTCGTGCGCGGGGTTTTGCGTCAGGGCCACCATGGGTGACCCGTGGCTGAGGAACAGGCTCGGCAGCATGATACCCTCCCGATTTCAGGCCAGCGCGGATTTGCGGCCGGACGAAGCCAGCGCCAGCGCGCCGTCGCCCAGCAGCGCCTGCACCGCCAGCGCCACCGCCCAGAACGCCGGATACTCCCAGCCGCCGCCCTGGGCGGTGAACCAGAATCCGTTGCCGCCGTGCACGGTGACGATGGCCCCCAGCAGCACCGGCAGCAGCGCCAGCGCCACCCAGCGCGTCCACAGCCCGGCGATCAGCGCCAGACCGCCGGCGGTCTCGGCCAGGATGGTGAGGTAGGCCAGCGCCGGCGGCAGGCCGAGCGAGCCGAAAAATCCGGCGGTGCCGGCCGGGGTGAACACGAACACCTTCAGCCCGGCATGTGCCAGGAACAGCGTGCCCAGCGCCAGGCGCAGCAGCAATGCGCCCCAGTCGGCATGATCCGTTGCATGATGATCGGTCATTGAACTCTCCTGTCTTGTCGCTGCCGGCCACCCGGCATGACGGCAAGATGGCCTGTTCACTAATGCATTGCATTTGCCTATTATGGCACATACCCTGTGCGGAGATGCATGGATGCTGGACTGGGACGACCTGCGGACCTTCCTCGCCATCGCCCGCCACGGCACGCTCTCGGCCGCCGCGCGGGCGCTGGGCGTGCACCAGCCGACCATGGGGCGGCGCCTGGTCGCGCTGGAGCAGCGCGCCGGCGCGCGGCTGCTGCAGAAGACGCCGGGCGGCTACACCCTGACCGCGTCCGGCGAGGCCATTCTCGGCAATGTCGAGCGCATCGAGGCCGAGGCGCTGGCGGTGGAGCGGCGCATCACCGGCCGCGATGTGCGGCTGGAGGGGCTGGTGCGCGTCACCACCGTCGAATCCTTCGCCGTCGAGGTGATCATGCCGATCCTGGCCGGGCTGCGCCAGCGTCATCCCGGCATCGAGGTTGAGCTGCTGGCCGAGATGCGCAACCTGAACCTGACCCGGCGGGAGGCCGATGTGGCGCTGCGGATGGCCCGGCTCGACCAGCCCGACCTGACGGTGCGGCGGATCGGGGTGTTCGGGTTTGGCCTGTATGCGTCGGCGGCCTATCTGGCGGCGCGCGGCGCGCCGGACTTCGCGCAGGGCGGCGAGGGGCATGAGGTGATCCTGACCCAGCCGGAGCAGCTGGGCGGGCCGGAAATGGCCTGGATCACGGCGGTGCTGCCGCGGGCCGTGCCGTCGCTGCGCACCAACAGCCGCTTCAGCCACCGCGCCGCGGCGCTGGCCGGGATGGGGATCGCCTGCCTCGCCCGTTATCTTGGCGATACGGTTCCGCTGGTGCGGCTGGAGCCGCCGGAGCCGCCGCCGCTGCGGGAGTTGTGGCTGGCGGTGCACACCGACATCCGCCACATGCCGCGCATCCGCGCGGTGACCGAGGCGCTGGCCGAAGGGGTGCGGGCGCGCGCCGGTGAACTGGCGCCGGACTGATGGAAAAGAAACGCTCCGGCGGGGCGGACCCCACCGGAGCGCTCTACGCGAACACTGCTGATGCGGGTGGTTACGCGGCGCGAGGCGCCTTGGCGCCGATCGGCAGGATCGTGCGGCCATGCGTCTCGTTGATGATCTCGGCGGCGGCCAGGTAGAAGGCGAGCGCCGCGGTGACCAGACCCATATAGCCGCCGTACGTCTTCAGCACCGCAATCGCGTAGATGTCGGCCCCGGCGAGCAGGAAGAAGGTGATCACCAGCGCCAGGAAGATCAGCTGCAGGGTGCGGTTGAGCGCCAGGCTGGCGATCAGCATGGCGATCGAGAACACCCCCCACAGCACCAGCCACAGGCCGACGAAACTGGCCGGCACGCTGCCTTTGAAGAACTCCACGAACAGGGCGAAGGTCCACCAGAAGGCGCCGTATGCGCAGAAGGCGACAAAGCCGAAGGTGTTGCCGCGCGGCAGTTCCGCCAGCCCGGCAAAGAACTGCGCGGTGCCGCCGAAGGCAAAGGCGCAGGCAAGGACCAGCGGCACGCTGGCGCCGTCGAAGAAGCCGGCGTTTACGCTGCTGAGCAGCCATGTGGTCAAGGCAAAGCCGGTCAGCCCGAGCGGTGCGGGATTGGCAAGTTTCATGGAGAAGTCCCTCCCAGCGGCCGGAAGCCATTCCGGCGCTGTGCATGGTGAAATTGGATGCCGAACGGGGCTGATCGGCCAGGCTAGCGCGGCGGACGTTCCAGCGTCCGGGCTGGGGCCGTCGTTGATTTGGATCAAGCATCCAATCGGAAGGCAGGCCCGGGCGCCGCCGTTCATGCCGCGCCGATGATTTCCGCGTGATGATACCCCTGCGCGAACAGCAGCGCCCGCAGCGTGGCGTGGTCCACATGCGCCCGCGCCTGACTGGCCACCACCGGCTTGGCGCGGAACGCCACCCCCAGCCCGGCCTGCAGGATCATCGGCAGGTCGTTGGCGCCGTCGCCCACCGCCAGCGTCGCCGCCAGCTTCAGCCCGCGCGCCGACGCCAGTTCGCGCAGCGCCGCCAGCTTGGCGTCCTTGCCCAGGATCGGCTCGCCGACGCCGCCGGTGAGCGCCTGCCCGTCGTCCAGCAGCACATTGGAGCGGTGCAACTGGAAGCCCACCGCCGCCGCCACCCGGCTGGTGAAGTAGGTGAAACCGCCGGAGACCAGCGCCGTGGTGGCGTTGTGCGCCCGCATGGTGGCGACCAGCTCGCGGGCACCGGGCATCAGCACGGTCGCCGCCCAGGTTTTCTCCAGCGCGTCCAGCTTCAGGCCCTTCAGCAGGCCGACCCGCTCGCGCAGGGCCTCGGTGAAGTCGAGTTCGCCGTTCATCGCCCGTTTGGTGATGGCGGCGATGCGGTCCTTGATGCCGGCGAAGGCGGCGAGTTCGTCCAGCGTCTCGGTGGTGATGATGGTGCTGTCCATGTCGGCCACCAGCAGCCCCTTGCGCCGGCCGCGCGCCCGGGTGGCGATGGCGTCCACCGGCGCGCCCGCGAGCGCCGCCGTTACCGCCGCCATGTCGGGTGGGCCGGCGCAGGGGATGTCGACCGCCTCGCCGGGCGAAAGCAGCACCGCCGGCCTGCCCTGGATAGCCTCGCGCACCCGCGCGATGATGGCATCGGTCAGCGTGGTCTGCGCGCGGTCAACGGCGAGGGTGAGGATATGGCTCATAGGATGCGGCTCATGACGAAGCCGGTATGCTGGCGGATGCGTCCGGCTGCAAGCCGTGGATGAGCGTCCGTTCGCGCTGATCGTCGCCGGGCCGACCTGCAGTGGCAAGTCGGCGCTGGCGGTCGGGCTTGCCGGGCGGCTGGACGGCACGGTGATCAATGCCGACGCCATGCAGTGCTACCGCGAATTGCGGGTGATCACCGCGCGGCCGACCGAGGCGGAGCAGGCGGGCGTGCCGCATCGCCTGTATGGCGTGCGCCCGGCCGCCACGCCGGGGCACGCCGCCTGGTGGCGCGGCGCGGCGCTGGCGGAAATGGCGGAATCCCGCGCCGCCGGCCGCCTGCCGATCCTGTGCGGCGGCACGGGACTGTATTTCTGGTCGCTGGTGCACGGCATCGCTGAAATCCCCGAGATTCCCGACTCCGTCCGCGCCGGCGCGCGCGCGGCGCTGGCCGCGTTCGGACCGGGCGGGCTGCACGCGGCGCTGGCGGAGGTGGACCCGGCCACCGCCGCCCGGCTGCGCCCCACCGACAGCCAGCGTCTTGCCCGCGCCTGGGAGGTGTGGCGCGCCACCGGCCAGGGCCTCGCCGCCTGGCAGGCGCAGCCGACCGCGCCGGCGCCCTGGCGCTTCGCCGCGCTGCTGCTGGACCCGCCCCGCGCCGCTTTGCGCGCCGCCATCGCCGGCCGGTTCGCGGCGATGCTGGAGCAGGGCGCGCTGGCGGAGGTGCGGGCGCTGGCGGCGCTCGGCCTCGACCCGGCGCTGCCGGCGATGCGCGCGCACGGGGTGCCGGAACTGGCGGCGCAGTTGCGCGGCGAGATCACCCTGGCCGAGGCGGAACGCAGGGCGGTGCTGGCGACCGGGCAGTACACCAGGCGGCAGGCGACCTGGTTTCGCCACCGGCAACTGGTGGAACCGGCGCACGCGCATACGATCCATGCGCGCGTTGCGGGTCTGGCGCAATTTTCGGAAAGAGAAATAGCCGAAATCATAGCATTTATTCGCCGCCCGGGTTGACGCGCCGCACCGGCCGCATTAAGGGTGCCCGGCCATGACAGACGCAGCACACCCCCCGGCCCATCCCGTAATCCCCACCGCATCCGGTGCGGAGATCCTCCTGCGCGCGCTGAAGGACCAGGGGGTCGATGTCATCTTCGGCTACCCGGGCGGGTCGGTACTGCCGATCTACGACGCGCTGTTCAACCAGAACGCGATCCGCCACATCCTGGTGCGGCACGAGCAGGCGGCGGTGCACGCCGCCGAGGGCTACGCCCGCAGCACCGGCCGCGTCGGCGTGGTGCTGGTGACTAGCGGCCCCGGCGCCACCAACGCGGTGACCGGCCTGGCCGACGCGCTGCTGGACAGCATCCCCATCGTCTGCCTGACCGGGCAGGTGCCGACCCACCTGATCGGCAACGACGCCTTCCAGGAAGCCGACACCACCGGCATCACCCGCCCCGCCACCAAGCACAACTATCTGGTCAAGCGCTCCGGCGACCTCGCCCGCATCATTCACGAGGCGTTCTACGTGGCCCGCAGCGGCCGGCCCGGCCCGGTGGTGATCGACCTGCCGAAGGACATCCTGATCGGCAAGGCGCCCTACACCCCGCCGGCGGAAACCCCGCACCGCTCCTATCGCCCGCGGACCGAGCCGGATACGGCGCTGATCGCCCGCGCGGTCGCGATGCTGAAATCGGCCAGGCGGCCGATGATCTATACCGGCGGCGGCGTGATCAACGCCGGGCCGGCGGCGTCCGCGGCGCTGGCGCGCTTCGTGCACAAGACCGGCTTCCCCTGCACCAACACGCTGATGGGTCTCGGCGCCTTCCCGGCCAGCGACCCGCAGTTCCTGGGCATGCTGGGCATGCATGGCACCTATGAGGCGAATCTCGCCATGCACGGGTGCGACGTGCTGCTGAATGTCGGCGCCCGGTTCGACGACCGGGTGACCGGCCGGCTGAACGCCTTCAGCCCGGACAGCCGGAAAATCCACATCGACATCGACCCCTCCAGCATCAACAAGAACGTGCCGGTGGAACTGCCGATCGTCGGCGATGCCGGCCGGGCGCTGGAAGCGCTGCTGGCGGCCTGGGATGCCGACCCCACCCCGGTGGACCGGCCGGCGATCGCCACCTGGTGGCGGCAGATCGATACCTGGCGCGGCAACAACTGCCTGCGCTTCACCCAGCCGCACGAGCCCGGCTCGATCATCAAGCCGCAATACGCCATCCAGCGGCTGTATGAACTGACCCGCGCGGTGAAGCAGGACATCTTCATCACCACCGAGGTCGGCCAGCACCAGATGTGGGCCGCCCAGTATTTCAAGTTCGAGCAGCCGAACCACTGGATGACCAGCGGCGGCCTGGGCACCATGGGCTACGGCCTGCCGGCGGCGATGGGGGTGCAGATCGCGCATCCCGACGCGCTGGTCATCGACATCGCCGGCGAGGCCAGCATCCTGATGAACATTCAGGAAATGGGCACGCTGTCGCAGTACAGGCTGCCGGTGAAGGTGTTCATCCTCAACAACGAATACATGGGCATGGTGCGGCAGTGGCAGGAACTGCTGCACGGCAGCCGCTACTCGGAGAGCTATTCGGCGGCGCTGCCCGATTTCGTCAAGCTGGCCGATGCCTATGGCGCCGTTGGCCTGCGGGCGAAATCGGTGGATGAGCTGGACGGGGTGATCCGTGAAATGCTCGCCTGCGACCGCACGGTGATCGCCGACATCGCGGTGGACCCGAAGGAAAACTGCTACCCGATGATCCCGTCGGGGGCTGCGCACAACGAAATGATCCTGGGCAGCGAGAGTGCCGGCGGCGTCGCCGGCGTCACCGACGAGGGCAAGGTCCTCGTCTAATCATTCCGCCGCCGCCTTATTCCTCGAGACAGTATCGAGACAGAAATGGCCCAGGATAGCAACAACGGATACCGCACGGCGACGATCGCCGTGCTGGTGGATAACGAACCCGGCATCCTCGCCCGGGTGGTCGGGCTGTTCTCCGGCCGCGGCTACAACATCGACAGCCTGACCGTCGCCGCGGTCGAGGATAACGGCCAGCGCAGCCGCATCAACATCGTTACCTCCGGCACCGAAATGGTGATCGAGCAGATCAAGGCCCAGCTCGACCGGCTGGTGCCGGTGCACCGGGTTTCCGACCTCAGCAAGGACGGGCCGCATCTGGCGCGCGAAATGATGATGATCAAGATCATCTGCCCGCACCAGGACGGCGGCGGCGGCAACCGCGCCGAAGCGCTGCGGCTGGCCGATGCCTTCCGCGCCCGGGTGGTGGATGCCAGCACAGAAAGCTTCGTGTTCGAAATGACCGGGGCGACCGACAAGCTGGATGCGTTCGTCGAGCTGATGCGTCCGCTCGGTCTGGCCGAGGTCTCCCGCACCGGCGTTGCCGCGATTGCCCGCGGCACAAGGGTGATCTGACCACCCCCTTCCTCGCGGCTTGTCCATTCCGGTGGGGACCGGCTAGGAAGTCCCCAACGCAAGACGCATAACGAAAAGGACTTCCCCATGCGCGTTCATTACGACCGCGACGCCGACGTCAACCTGATCAAGGGCAAGAAGGTCGCGATCATCGGCTATGGCAGCCAGGGCCATGCCCACGCCCAGAACCTCAAGGACAGCGGTGCGCCGGAGGTGGTCGTTGGCCTGCGCGCGGAATCGGCCGGCGTCGCCAAGGCCCAGTCCGCCGGCCTGCGCGTGTGGGACTCCGCCGACGCCGCCAAATGGGCCGACGTGGTGATGGTGCTGACCCCGGATGAGGCGCAGGGCGACCTGTACCGCGAAAAGCTGGCGCCGAACCTGCGCCCCGGCACCGCGCTCGCCTTCGGGCACGGGCTGAACATCCATTTCGGCCTGATCGACCCGCGCCCCGACCTCGATGTGTTCATGATCGCGCCGAAAGGCCCCGGCCACACGGTGCGCAGCGAATTCCTGCGCGGCGCCGGGGTGCCGATGCTGATGGCGGTGCACCAGGACCCGTCGGGCAACACCACCGAGATCGCCAAGTCGTATGCCTCGGCGATCGGCGGCGGTCGCGCCGGCATCATCGAGACGACGTTCAAGGAAGAGTGCGAAACCGACCTGTTCGGCGAGCAGGCGGTGCTGTGCGGCGGTCTGGTTGAGCTGATCCGCGCCGGCTACGAAACGCTGGTCGGGGCCGGTTATGCGCCGGAGATGGCGTATTTCGAGTGTTGCCACGAAGTGAAGCTGATCGTGGACCTGATCTACGAAGGCGGCATCGCCAACATGAACTACTCGGTGAGCGACACCGCCGAGTACGGCGAATACGTCTCCGGTCCGCGCATCATCACCGACGAAACCCGCGCCGAAATGAAGCGCGTGCTGGCCGACATCCAGAGCGGCAAGTTCGTGCGCGAATGGATGCTGGAGAACAAGGTGAACCGGCCGAACTTCAAGGCGATGCGCCGCAGCCTGGGCGAGCAGCCGATCGAGCAGGTCGGCGCCAAGCTGCGGGCGATGATGCCCTGGATTGGCAAGAACGCGCTGGTGGATAAGAGCAGGAACTAAAAGGAAGGCCAGGGCGCTGCCCTGGACCCGCAAGGGGGCGGTGGCCCCCTTGACCCCATTCCTTGAGTAATGGGTTCAAAGGGGCCACTGCCCCTTTGTGGGGTCCAGGGGCAAAGCCCCTGGCCTTTCTTTCTTACGCAGCCCCCACCAGTCCCCGCGCATAATCCATCGGGTCAAACGCCCGCAGATCGGAAGCCTGCTCGCCCACGCCCACCGCATGAACGGGCAGCCCGAATTCCTGTGCCAGCGCCACCACGATGCCGCCGCGGGCGCTGCCGTCGAGTTTCGTCACCACCAGTCCGGTGACGTCCACCATTTCCTTGAACACGTTCACCTGCTGCAACGCGTTCTGGCCGGTGGTGGCATCCAGCACCAGCAACACCGAATGCGGCACCGCGGGGTCCTGCTTGCGCATGACGCGGATGACCTTGCTCAACTCCTCCATCAGCACGGATTTGTTGTGCAGCCGTCCGGCGGTATCCACCAGCAGCACGTCGGCGCGTTCGGCCCTGGCGCGGGACAGCGCGTCGAAGGCCAGGCCCGCGGAGTCGGCGCCGGGGCCGCCGGACACCACGGGCGCGCCGGTGCGCTTGCCCCAGACCTGCAACTGCTCCACCGCGGCGGCGCGGAAGGTGTCGCCGGCGACCAGTATCGTGTGCAGGCCCTGCTCGGCGTAGGACTGGGCGAGCTTGCCGATGGTGGTGGTTTTGCCGGTGCCGTTGACGCCCACCACCAGAATCACATGCGGCTTGAGGCTGCGGTCGATCACCAGCGGCACCGCCACCGGCTGCAGGATGGCGGCGATCTCCTCTGCCAGCGCGGTGCGGATATCCTCGTCGGTGACCTCGGTGCCGAAGCGGGTGCTGCGGAACGCTTCGATGATGCGGGTGGCGACGTCGGTGCCGAGATCGGCGGCGACCAGCGCGTCTTCCAGGTCGGCCAGCGCTTCCTCGTCCAGCGTCCGTTTGGTGAGCACCGAGCCGATGCTCTCGGTGAGCTTCTGGGTGCTGCGGGAGAGGCCATCCTTCAGCCGCGAAAAGAATCCGAGTGCCATCAGGCGGGCTCCGCGAGCAATCCGTCGTCATTGGCCGCCACCACCCGGACGCGCAGCAGGGCGCCGGGGGTCGCGGGCACCCGGACGGGTGCGAAGTGTTCGGTATGGCCGCCTTCCGTCGTCTCCGCCAGCACCGCGGCGACGCGGCCGATCTGGGCGGCAAAGAAGCGGGCGGCGTTGGCGCGGCCGGCGGCACGCAGCCTTGCGGCGCGCTCGCGGCGCAGCGCCGGCGGCACGGCGGGCATGCGGGCGGCGGGGGTGCCGGGACGCTCGCTGTAGGGGAAGACGTGCAGGAACGGGATGTCCGCCGCTTCAACCAGTGCCAGCGTGTCGGCGAACAAGTCGTCGGTTTCGGTGGGGAAGCCGGCGATCAGGTCGGCGCCGATGGCGATGCCGGGCCGCAGCGCGCGGGCGCGGGCGATGACGGACAGGATGTCGGCGCGGCGGTGGCGGCGCTTCATGCGCTTGAGAATGAGGTCGGCGCCGGCCTGCACGGACAGATGCAGATGCGGCATCAGCCGCGGCTCCTCGGCGAGCAGGCGCCAGAGGTCCTCGTCGATGGCGGCCGGGTCGAGCGAGGAGAGGCGCAGCCGCGGCAGGTCGGGCACCAGCGCCAGCAGACGGCGGACCGCCTGGCCGAGGCCGGGGCGGCCGGGCAGGTCGGTGCCGTAGCTGGCGATGTCCACGCCGGTCAGCACCACCTCGTGCCAGCCGCCGGCGACCAGGGTGCGGATCTGCGCGGCGACGGCGCCGAGCGGCACCGAGCGGTTGGGGCCACGGCCGAACGGAATGACGCAGAAGGTGCAGCGGTGGTCGCAGCCCTGCTGCACCTGCACGAAGGCGCGGGCACGGCCGCCGAATTCGGTCACCAGCTGGGGCGCGGTTTCCGCCGGCGCCATGATGTCGGCGACCGCGGAGGCGGCGTCCGGCGCCCAGGATTCGGGGCGGAGCTTCTCGGCGTTGCCGAGCACGCGGGTGACGCCGGGCAGCGTCGCCCACTGGTCCGGCGCGATCTGGGCGGCGCAGCCGGTGACGACGATGCGGGCCTCGGGGTTCTCGCGATGGGCGCGGCGGATGGCCTGGCGGGCCTGGCGCTCGGCTTCGGCGGTGACGGCGCAGGTGTTGACCACGATGGTGTCGGGACCGGCGGCGCGTTCGGCGTGGCCGCGGATGACCTCGCTCTCGAAGGTGTTCAGCCGGCAGCCGAAGGTAAGCATGTGCACGCTCATGCCGGCAGCGCCGCCAGGTCGATGCTGCCGCGGAAGACGGTGACGGCCGGGCCGGTCATCAGCACATGGTTGTCGTCGCGCCATGCGATGACCAGGGTGCCGCCGTCGAGCTGGACGGTGGCGCGGCGGCCGGTGAGGCCGCGGCGGGCGGCGTTGACCAGGGCAGCGCAGGCGCCGGAGCCGCAGCCGAGGGTGAGGCCGGCGCCGCGCTCCCAGACGCGCAGGCGCAGGTGGTCGGGGGCGAGCACATGAACAAAACCGATATTGGCGCGGTCGGGGAACATCGCGGCGTGTTCCAGCAGCGGTCCGATCTGTTCGGCCGCCAGGGCGGCGAGGTCGGGGACGAAGAACGAAGCGTGCGGATTGCCCATGGAGCACGCTGCCGGGTCGGAGACCGGCCCTTCGGACAGATCAAGGTGCAGCGTGTCGGCTTCCCGGGCGAGCGGGATGCTCTGCCAGTCCAGGCGCGGCTGGCCCATGTCGATGGTGACGCTGCCGTCGGGGTGGGTTTCGGCCGGCAGGTCGCCGCTGATGGTGCGGATGGTGAAGCGATGGCGGCCGGATTCGGCGGCGAGCAGGGCGGCCACGCAGCGGGAGGCGTTGCCGCAGGCGCCGGCCTCGCTGCCGTCGGGGTTGCGGATGCGCATGAAAACATCCGCGTGTGCGGGCGGGGTTTCGAGGATGATCACCTGGTCGCAGCCGATGCCGGTGCGCCGGTGGGCGATGGCGGCGGCGCGGGAAGGGGTGATGCCGAGCGGCCGGGCGCGGCTGTCGAGCACGACGAAGTCGTTTCCGCAGCCGTGCATCTTGAGGAAGGGCGCGTCCATGGCGCGGGTTATATGGGGCGGCGGGCGGGGCACAAGGGGCGGGGTGGCCATCTTCCGCGTGACCCATGGCCCATCCCCGCGCATGCTCCGGCGGAACGGAGGATGCGGATGCCGACGATCCTGCGCGTGGATGGGCTGGGTTTCTACTTCCACAGCCATGAGCCGAACGAGCCGCCACACGTAGTGTCCACTTGCGTAACTTACCCATGGGTAAGTTTGCATTCATGTTGATCGCGCACGTGATCTCGGCACGTTGCGGCGTTTGGTGCTGGATCGGCGCGACGAATTCGTGGAGGCGTGCAATGGCTTCTTCAGGTCGGGCGCTGACGGCTGACGCCCGGGTGCGCGGTGTGCAGGTCGATGCCGACGAATTGTCGGTGACGCTGATGGACGGGCGCACCATCACCGTGCCGCTGGCCTGGTACCCGCGGCTGGCCAATGCCACCGAGGCGCAGCTTGACCGGTGGGAGGTCGCCGGCGGCGGCTGGGGCATCCACTGGCCGGAGCTTGACGAGGACCTCAGCACCGAGGGGTTGCTGCGCGGCGCCCCGGCGCCGGGGGCCGGGCGTTCCGGGGAGCGTTGACAGTATCCTCGGCCGCGCTATAACCCGCGCCTCTCCGGCGGACCGGTCGCTCCCGGCCGCCGCAATTCGTGTCAAGAATGCTCATGGGTCGGACCGGCCACGGCGAAACCGCCCTGGTGTCCTCCGACGACAGGAAGCCAGATCGATGTTCGCAGTCATCCGCACCGGCGGAAAGCAGTACCGCGTCGCCCCCAACGACGTGTTGAAGGTGGAGAAGCTGGACGGCGAGGCCGGTTCCACCATCACCTTTACCGACGTGCTCGCGGTTGGCTCCGAGGGCAGCGTGACGTTCGGTACCCCCGTCGTCGCCGGCGCCACCGTCACCGCCACGGTCATCGCCCAGGACCGGCTGGACACGGTGATCATCTTCAAGAAGCGCCGCCGGCAGAACAGCCGCCGCCGGAACGGCCACCGCCAGCAGGTCACCGTGCTGCGGGTGGCCGAGATCATCACGGCCTGAAGGAAACCCACCCATGGCACACAAAAAGGCCGGCGGTTCATCCCGCAACGGGCGCGATACCGAAGGCAGGCGCCTCGGCATCAAGAAGTACGGCGGCGAGGCCGTGCTGGCCGGCAACATCATCGTTCGCCAGCGCGGCACCCGCTGGAAGCCGGGCCGCAATGTCGGGCTCGGCCGCGACCACACCATCTTCGCGCTGGTTCAGGGTCACGTGACCTTCGAGCGCAAGGCCGGCGATCGCGTCTATGTGTCGGTTACCTCGCTGCCGGCGGCCCCGCTTCCGGTCGCCGCCGAATAGGCGCGCCGGCCCGGCTGCATGTATCATCCGGGGGCCGGCGCAAGCCGGCCCCCGTTTTTGTTTGAAATCACCATGAAATTCCTCGACCAGGCCAAAATCTATTGCCGATCCGGCGACGGCGGCAACGGCGTGGTCGCGTTCCGGCGCGAACGCTTCATCGAGTTCGGCGGCCCCGATGGCGGCGACGGCGGGCGCGGCGGCAACATCGAGTTCGAAGCGGTCCAGAACCTCAACACGCTGATCGACTTCCGCTACACCCAGCATTTCCGCGCCCCCAAGGGCGGCAACGGCGCCGGCGCCAACAAGACCGGGGCCGGGGCGCGCGACGTGGTGATCAAGGTGCCGGTGGGCACCCAGATTTTCGACGACGACCGCGAAACCCTGCTGGCCGACCTCGATGTGCCGGGCAAGCGGGTGGTGCTGCTGAGCGGCGGCGATGGCGGGCACGGCAACACCCATTTCAAGAGCTCGACCAACCGCGCCCCGCGGCGGGCCGACAAGGGCTGGCCGGGCGAGGAGCGCTGGGTGTGGCTGCGACTCAAGCTGATCGCCGATGCCGGGCTGGTGGGGCTGCCGAACGCCGGCAAATCCACTTTCCTGTCGGTGGTCTCGGCGGCGCGGCCGAAAGTGGCGGATTATCCGTTCACCACCTTGCACCCGCAGCTTGGCGTGGTGCGACTGTCCGACACCCAGGAATTCGTTCTCGCCGACATCCCCGGGCTGATCGAGGGGGCGCATGAGGGCGCCGGGCTGGGCGACCGGTTCCTCGGCCATGTCGAGCGTTGCGCGGTGCTGCTGCACCTGGTGGACGGGGCGGCGGGCAACGTGGTGGATGCCTGGCGGACGGTGCGCGAGGAACTGTCCTCCTATGGCGGCGGGCTGGCGGACAAGCCGGAAATCCTGGCGCTGAACAAATCCGACGCGATGACGCCGCGGGAAGCCTCGGCGCGGCGCTCGGCGCTGGCGCGCGCGGCGGGGCATGAGGTGTTTCTGATCTCCGGCGTGTCCGGCCAGGGCGTGCCGGAGGTGCTGGCGGCGCTGTGGCGCGAGGTGGCGGCGGCCCGGGAGCAGCGCAAGGAGACCGCGGCATGATCCTCTCCATCGCCCATGCAAGGCGGGTGGTGGTGAAGATCGGCAGCGCGCTGGTGGTGGATTCCGTCCGCGCCACGCCCCGCTCGGCCTGGCTGGACGGCGTCGCCGCCGACATCGCGGCGCTGCGGGCGCGCGGGGTGGACGTGATCGTGGTGTCCTCGGGCGCCATCGCGCTGGCGCGGCGGACGCTGAGCCTGACCCAGAAGCGGCTGCGCCTGGAGGAGAAGCAGGCGGCGGCGGCGGTGGGCCAGATCCGGCTGGCGCAGGCCTGGACCGAGGCGCTGTCGGCGCACGGGCTGACCGCGGCGCAATTGCTGCTGACCCTGGACGACACCGAGGACCGCCGGCGCTACCTGAACGCGCGCGCCACCCTGACCACGCTGCTGGGGCTGGGCTGCATTCCGGTGATCAACGAGAACGACAGCGTGGCGACGGCGGAAATCCGCTTCGGCGACAACGACCGGCTGGCCGCCCGGGTGGCCGAAATGGTGGAGGCCGACCAGCTTTATCTGCTGTCGGACATCGACGGGCTGTACACCGCCGACCCGCGGCGCGACCCGCACGCACGGCACATCCCCGTGGTGGCGGCGGTGACCGACGATATCGAGGCGATGGGGGGCGAACCGCCGCCCGGCTATTCCTCCGGCGGCATGCGCACCAAGCTGGTGGCGGCGCGGATCGCCACCGGCGCCGGCTGCGCCATGGCGATCGCGGTCGGGCATATCGAGCGCCCGCTGGCCGCGCTGGAAGCGGGGGCGCGCTGCACCTGGTTCCTGCCGGCGCCGGAGGGACGGTCGGCGCGCAAGCGCTGGATTCACGGCACGCTGCAGCCGGCCGGCAGCTTCACGGTGGATGAGGGGGCGGCGCGGGCGCTGGCGGACGGGCGTTCGCTGTTGCCGGCCGGGGTGCGCGGCTTGTCAGGCAGCTTCGAGCGCGGCGACACGGTGGAGGTGCTCGGCCTGGACGGGCGGGCGCTGGCGCGCGGCCTGTCCGCCTATGCCAGCGCGGACGCCAGCCGCATCATCGGCCACCGCAGCGTGGACATCGAGGCGATCCTGGGCTGGCGCGGGCGCGACGAGATCATCCATCGCGACGATCTGGTGCTGCTGTAGGCGGGCCGGTGAATTGGATGGATGAGGGACGTGGATGCCCGGGCAAGACGCGACGGGCAGGGTAAATATTCCGGCGATTTGGCATTGACCGGCGGAGGCAACGCACAAGAGACCGTGCAGGACATTCAATGATATAATTCTTTAACCTGATATGCCGCCTATATTGATATCAAACTGTTCCTGACCCCCTTCTGGGCATTCGCGAAGTCGCCAGGTGACACTGAATGGGTGACCAAGAAAATAGGTGATTTCCTTGGAATATCTGGCGCGGCGCTCATGCGCCGCCTCGCTGCAAAATGCATAATTCTGGTCGCGTGTTTCGACAGTCGAGATTAAAGAGTTGACATTAACTTTGGGCGTAAATCTTACTTCGTTGCCAGGGTACAAGCCAAAACCCCACGTATAAACCCTTTTCCCAAGCAAATTTTGCATACGTTCTGTTATAAAAACAACTTTGAACACACGCTCATTCACCATTTTCCCGATAAATGACTTCCACGCCGCCCCATCGTTCGCGATATGAACTTCAAGGAGGGCCTGCGCTCTGGCGAGTTCGTTTATGGCCCTGAATGATTGCTGTGCTTTTTCTTTTTCCATCTCCCGGATGACCTGTTTCCTGACGCTCTCGAATTCCGCCGGCGTCATCAGTCCCAGGCCAAAAAGTCGCGCAAACCGGTTTACCAGCCCTTCCCTTCCAAACACAGCGCGGCCCAGACGGGAAAACGGGCCAGTGCCCCGCGCCAGCGTGAGGCGCTGGCGGGACGATCCCAGCCGAAACGTCGCAATATGCCGAAGTGCCGCGGTCACCTTTCTGCTTCCGTCCTGATGCTGCGCCGCCTGCCGGGGGGACTTGCCCCGCGGCAAACCTGGCTCATAAAGTCCTTGGGGATTCCTGATGCCAGGCGTCAGGCAGTCGAGCGTGTTGCTTACCTTCCCTGCGTCCGCCTCATGGCGAGCAAGCCTGCACAGAAAACCAAATGGCTCATACTGGATTCCAGGGTGGTGGGAAGTCACGTAGAATCAATCTGTTAGCGTGGCAGGACGTAACCGGGGCAAAACCCCGGGCGAACACAGAACGGAAGCGGGTCAATCCGGGTTCGACGGCCAAAAAATGGCGGA
>CAIVPZ010000166.1 GCA_903907955.1 uncultured Acetobacteraceae bacterium
CCCACGACATCTGTGCACCTTGGCAAGGCACACAATGGAATCGCATCGAGCACCGGCTGTTCGCCTTCATCACCATGAACTGGCGCGCCAAGCCGCTGGTCAGCTACCTGGTCATCATCCAACTGATCGCCAGTACCACCACCAACACCGGCCTCACCGTCGCCTGTCAGCTCGATGCCAATGCCTACGAGAAAGGCATTAAGATCCCCGACGCCGAGATGGCAGCCCTCAACCTCAAACCCGCTTCCTTCCACGGCGAATGGAACTACACCATCGCCCCAAGGAAACCGGATGGATGAAGCGGTTATCCTGGCTCAGGCCCTTAGTGCCTATGGGGTTATGCCCCGGTTACCTTGGTGGGTTCAGCGAAGCCCTGGCCTTCCTTCCTTCGCAGAAAACCCAGCACGGTCGCCGCAACATCGGCATGCACCGCCGCAATGGACCGGCCCGCATCAATGACCGCATGGCGCTCGGGCGCGGCGGCGGCCTGGGCAAGGAAGCTCGCGCACACCCGCCGCTGGAACGCCAGGCCCAGCGATTCGAACCGGTCCTCCCGGCTGCCCTCCGCCCGCAGCCGCGCCAGGCCCCGCGCCAGCGCCAGTTCGGGGTCGACATCCAGCACCACGGTCAGGTCGGGCCACAGATCGCCGGTGGTGAGTGCATGCACCGTGCGGATTTCCGCCTCCGGCAGGCCCCGCCCGGCGCCCTGATAGGCCAGGGTGGACCCCACGTAGCGGTCCGACACCACCACCCGTCCGGCCGCCAGCGCCGGACGGATCACCCGCGCCACGTGCTGCGCCCGCGCTGCGGCAACCAGCAGAAGTTCGGCCTGTGGGTCCCAGTGGTGCACCCCGCGCGCCAGCAACAGGGCACGGATGGCCTGGCCCTCCCCGGTGCCGCCGGGCTCGCGGGTGAGCAGCAAGCCGCCCGGAACATCGGCCAGCGCCGGTGCGAGATGCGCCAGCGCGCCGGTCTTGCCGCTGCCGTCGCCGCCCTCGAGGACGACGAACACGCCGGCACCCGGCGGCAAGGCTCAGCTTCCGGTCACGAGGCGCGACAGCAACGCCAAAGCGCGCCCGGGCAGGTTCAGCCGCGGCACGTCGGCGCCGGCCAGCAGCGGCACCTGCAGGTCGGGAACCCCCTGCCCCGCCACGGTCAGCCGGCCGAGCGTGCTGCCGCGGATGATCGGAGCGGGCACCGGGCTTTCGTATTCCAGCGTGATCTTCGCGGTCTTGCGCCACGCGCGCGGCATGGTCACCACCAGATCTCGCCCGCCCACCAGCGGCACCGTCGGCTGGGTGCCGAGCCAGACCGGCGCCTGCTCGACCGTGTCGCCGGCGGTGAACAGGGTCACGTCCTCGAATTCGCGGAACGACCATTCCAGCAGCCGCTCACTTTCCTCGGCACGCTGGTGCATCGAGGTCAGGCCGTTCACCACCAGCACCACGCGCCGGTTGCCACGCTGCGCACTGGCCACCAGGCCGAAGCCGCCTTCGTCGGTGTGGCCGGTCTTCAGCCCGTCGGCGAGGCCCTTCTGCACCAGCGGGTTGCGGTTCTGCTGGTCAATATTGTTGTACTTGAAGCTTCTTTCCGAGTCGTATCTGTAGAACTCGGGGAAATCCTGGATCAGCCGCCGCGCCAGGGTGGCGATGTCGCGCGCGCTCATGCGCTGCTCGGGGTCGGGCCAGCCGGTGGCGTTGCGGAAATTGGCCTGCTGCAGCCCCAGCTCGCGTGCCTTCTGGTTCATCAGCTCGGCGAACTGCTCCTCCGAACCGGCGATCGCCTCGGCGAAGACGATGCAGGCGTCGTTGCCGGACTGCACGATCACGCCGCGGATCAGGTCCTCGACCTTCACCTGCGAACCGATCTGCACGAACATCTTCGACCCGCCCATGCGCCAGGCGCGCTCGGAGACCGGCAGTTCCTGGGTGAGCTGCAGCCGGCCCGATTTCAGCAGGCTGTAGACGATGTACATCGTCATCAGCTTGGTCATGGACGACGGCGGCATCGCCGCGTCGGCGTCCTTGTCCAGCAGCGTCGCGCCGGTGTTGAAGTCAAGGATCACCGCCCACCGCGCGGCGGTGTCGAGCGGCCCGAGCGGCGTGTTGGCGGGGCTGCCGGTGGGCGCCGGGGCCTCGGCGGGCCGGCGCGGGCCGTGCGCCGGATGGGCGGCCGGGCGCTGGGCGGGCCGCGGCGGCTCGGCGGCGGCGAGGCCGGGCAGGCCAAGGCCGGGCGCGCCGAGGGTGGCACCCGCCAGCAGAAGGCGACGGTTGAGCATGGCAGCGGCTCCTTTCGCCGACTCGGTCAGAGCGTCTGACACAAGCGTACTATTGAGAGAAAGCCCGCTGCCTTCATAGGGGTTTTTCCACCACGTCCGGCGGCTCGCGGGCAGATTTCACGACCGCTCAGGGCTTGTGAAGCAATCGAACTTGCGACCGAACGCCCGCTGATATCATCGAGCGTTTCCGGCAAGGTCGGAGCGTCGCGGGCATTCATTCACAAACTCTCAGTCCGGCCGGGCGTCCACGATGATGCGGGCATCAGATACGCCGGCGCGCAACGCGCGGTCCAGCGCCGCGTCGGCCGCGGCGGCATCGTGCAGCGGACCGATGCGCACCTGCCAGGTGGCATCGCGCGAAGCGCGATCGTCGCTCGCCACCACCGCCGCCCCCAGCCCGGCCAGCCGGCGCTGCATGATCGCCGCGTATTGCGGCCGGGCGAAGCTGCCGCATTCGACATACAGCGCACCGGGCGCGGGCGCCAGTTGCCAGACCTGCTCGGGCAGGCGCAACGGCACCGCTTCCGGCGCGGCAACCGGTGGCGCGGCGGTAACCGTCGGGCCGGAGGCGGCCACCCGCCCCCGGGCGGACGGCGCCGCGCCGTCGGGTGGCGCCAGGGCCTCGGCCTGCACGCTGTCATGCGGGGCGGTCGCCACCGCCAGCGCCGCCGCCGGGGCCATGGCGCCGGCAAGCTGGCGGCTTTCGGTTTCCTGCAGCTCCACCCGCACGGGGAACGGCGCGCTGCCGGTCTCCCCGAGCAGTTCGGCGGTGCGGTGCGTCACCGCGATCAGCCGGCCCGGCTCGGCCGGGCCGCGGTCGTTGATGCGCACGAGCACCGCGCGCCCGGTCTGCAGATCGGTCACCCGCGCCAGCGCGGGCAGTTGCAGCGTGCGGTGGGCAGCCGCCAGCACGCCCTGGTCGAACGCCTCGCCGTCGGCGGTCAGCCCCGGCGCCCGGCTGGCCACCGTGGCCAGGCCGGTGTCGGTGCCGGCGAACTGCTCGCGCGGATAGCGCCAGACGCCGCCGGTCTGATAGGGCTGGCCGAGCACGTAGTGGGGCGCCGGCGCCGGGCTGCCGGCGGGGCGCGGAACGCACCCCGCCAGGGAAGCCGCGAGTGCTGCCGCCAGTGGCCCGGCCAGCAGCAGGGCGGTGCGGCTCAAGCGCCAATCCGGTCGCCGAGCAGGCCGATGCACAGCGCATAGTAGTCGGACGGGTTATAGGCGCGCAGGGAGCGGAAATTGGCGGCATAGACCAGGAACGCCTCGCCCTGCGCGCCGCCCGGCAGAATGACGGAGGCCAGGCCCTCGGCCGGCTGCGGCGCCCGCCCGTCATTCGGAAACACCCCCAGCCGGGTCCACTCGGCGGCCGGCTTGCGGGTGGCGCGCCCGGCCAGCGAAGGGTCGAACCCGTCGGGCAGGCGCACCCGCACGCCCCAGGGCTGCGCCCGGTTCCAGCCTTCCGCCGCCAGGTTGTTGGCGGTCGAGGCGAACACATCCGGGAAACTGGTCCACAGGTCGCGCCGCCCGTCGCCGTCGAAGTCAACCGCGAAGCGCAGGAAGCAGTCGGGCATGAACTGGGTCTGGCCCATCGCGCCGGCCCAGCTTCCCACCATCTTGTCGGGCGGGATGTCGCCGGCCTGGAGGATTTTCAGGCAGTCCATGAGCTGGCCGCGGAAATAGGCGCCGCGGCGGCCCTCCCAGGCCAGCGTCGCCACCGCCTCGATGACGTTGAAGCCGCCCATCTGCTTGCCATAGTCGGATTCCAGGCCCCACAGCCCGACGATGATCTCCGGCGGCACGCCATAGCGGTCCTGCACGCGGCGCAGCACATCCCGGTGCCTGGCCAGTTGCTCCCGGCCGCGCTGGATGCGGGATTCGCTGACGATGCGGCTGCGGTACTGCTCCCAGGTGAACTTCACCTCGGGCTGGCTGCGGTCGAGCTCGATGACCCGCCAGTTGATGCGGACCCCGGCGAAGGCGAGGTCGAGCACAGCGGGCGAGATGCCCTTTCTGCGGGCTTCCTCCTTCACCCCGCCGATATAGCGGGCGAAGCTGCCGGCATCCTCCGGGGTGGGAACACGGGAAGCCTTCTGCGGCGGCTGCGCCAGGGCAGCTCCGGGGAAGGCAAGGGGCGCGAGGGCGAGGCCGGTGAGCCAGGTCGGCACGGCGGCCAGCAGGGAACGACGGTCAAACATGGCTGCGGTGTGCCACGACCGCGGAGTCGGCGGCAATCACAAGCTGATCACGCTGCGGTGCAAAACGGCCGCTGCCGCGGATGCAGCCGAAAACAGCCCGTTCCAGGCAGAAGCAGTGCTGCAGCACGAAGAAAGCGCGGCAGGTGAAACAGCAAGCCGACGCCTTGATGTAACTGGTACAAACGCAATGTAACAGATCTTCACGTAAACGGATCGGCATCGATAATGCTGGCCATAGCCGGTTGCGCCGGTCTACAATTAATCACTTAGGAGGAAACAATTATGGGCATCACGACCGATCTAGCGCGTTTCAGCGCCGCGGTGGCGCTGCCCGCACTGCCGGGTGAGGTCGTGGACCGGGCGCGTTTGCTCGTGCTTGACCTTATCGGCAACATTGTGCGCGGTCGCCATGAGGCGGAGAGTTCGCAGCCGCTGCTCGGCGCCGCCCGCGCGCTCGGCGTCGGCGCCGGCCATGCCGGCGTGTTCGGCGACCCGTGCCGCTGGACCCCCGCCGGCGCCGCTTTCCTCAACGGTGCCTTCGCCCATTCACTCGATTTCGACGACACCCATGCCGCCGGCTCGCTGCACCCCGGCGCGCCGGTGATCCCGGCGGCCATCGCCGCCGGCGAAATGGCCGGCGCCGGCGGGGCGGAGGTGCTGGCCGGCATTGTCGCGGGGTACGAAGTGACCTGCCGGCTGGCCCTGGCCCTGCCCGCCCGCGACCATTGCGAGCGCGGCTTTCACCCCACCGCCACCTGCGGCGCCTTCGGTGCCGCCGCCGCCGCCGGGCGGGTGCTCGGGCTTGATGCGGCCGGCATCGAAGCCGCCCTCGGCGTCGCGCTCAGCCAGAGCGCGGGCAGTCTGCAATTTCTGGCCAACGGCGCCTGGACCAAACGTTTCCAGATCGGCTGGGCGTCGATGGGCGGGCTGTGCGCGGCAACGCTCGCCGCCGAGGGCTTCCGCGGCCCCGCGGCGGCGTTGGAGGGGCAGTTCGGCTTCCTGCAGGCTTATTCCCCCAACCCGGTGCCGGAGCGCGCCGTGCAGGGACTCGGCGATGAATTCGAGCTGATGCGCACGGGGGTGAAACCCTATCCCTCGTGCCGCTACGGCCATGCCGGCATCGACGCGGCGCTGGCGCTGCGCGCCGCCCACACGCTGCGGGCGGAGGAAATCGAGAGCGTCACCTATGCCTTGCCGCCGGCCGGCATGCGGCTGGTGGGCGAGCCGGCGGACCGCAAGGCCGATCCGCGGAGCGTGGTGGACGCGCAGCACAGCGCCCCGTTCGCCATCGCCTGCGCGCTGGCAACCGGCGCGATGGAGTGGGATTCCTACCGGTTGCTGGGCGATCCCGCCATCCGCGCGCTGCTGGCGAAGGTGCACTGCGTGCCCGACGCGGCGATGGCGGCGCTCGGCCCGATGGCCGGCCACCTCACCATCACCGCCCGCGGCGGCACCTTCGCGCACACCGTCGCGGCGCCGGTCGGCGAGCCGGAGAATTTCCCCTCGCTGGAAGATCTGCGCGGCAAATTCGATGCGCTGGTGACGCCGGTGCTGGGGCCGGACCGGACCGCCCGGCTGGCCAATGCGGTGCTGGCAATCGACACGCTGAACGACATCGCCCGGCTCACCCGGCTCGGCACCCCGGTGCTGTCGGCCCGGCTGGCGGGGTAACCCGGCGGAGGGCGCCCCGGCTTGCGGTCAGCGCCGCCGGGGTCAGAACCGCAGGGACAAAGCCAGCGAGCCCACCTGGTGCGGCCCGCCCTTCTGGTGCTGGAACTGCTGCGTCTGCACCACCTGCGTGTAGCTCAGCCGCGCGCCATAGGCCATGATCGCCACCCCGCCCTGCAACTCGGCCACTGCCGGCGTAACGTTCACGCTGCGGCTGTTCTGCCAGGTGTTGCCGTTCAGCGTCACATCGTAGGCGACCACCTGGCCATCGGCGCCGGCGAAGACGTACCAGGCGAAGGGACGGGTCGGTTGGAACACGTCGGTGCCGGTCAGGCCGGGCAGGACGCGCGCCACGCCGTAGTCGCTGTCCAGCCCCTGGCCGACCCGCAGGGTGACGCCGGTCTGGGCGTAGATGCGCAGATTGCCCACCGCGGCGGTCAGCTCGGGCAGCGCGTCCGTCTCCAGCGCGCCGATCGTGCCCATCGGCAGCCGCCAGGTGCGCGCGCTGGTGATCTGGATCAGCGGCTCGTTGTGCAGCTGGGTGTCCCAGCCGAGGTTGCGGTTCTGGCCGATCAGGTCGTGAAAACCGTTCTGCACCGTCTCGCCCAGCGCCGCCGGACCGACCACGCCGAGCCCGAGGCCGAGCATGCTGCGCGCGCCAGGGCTGTCATGGATCAGCGAGACCGTGCCCAGCAGCACCCCCGCATAGGGACGGTCGTTGAGCGGCGGGTTGGCCGTTTCGGTGTCGGTCGGCGTGTAGATCTGCTGGGTGAGATCGACGCCGATGCGCTGCCTGCCGTCGCCCCACAGCGCCTGCCCGATGCGTTCCATGAAGTCCGGGGCGCCGCCCTCGCGGGACGTCCAGCCAAGCCGGAGGCCGTTGGCGTAGAGGCGGTCCGGCAGTCGGTCCGAGGTGGTGAGCGAAGCGTTCTCGTCCTGGATCGTCCAGATCGATACGGCGTCAGCCGGCGGCAGCGGTGGCGGCGGGGGGGCGGATTGCGCCGCTGCCGGCCGGGCCGACAGCATGGCGACGGCGGCCAGGCCGAGTCCCAGAAAGGTCCTTGCCCCTGTCGTCCACATGCACTCGCTCCGTTTGTTCCCTGAATCTACGGCATCTTATAGACTGTTTCGTGGCCGCGGCGAAACCGAATTCCCCCCGACCTGAACGAACACGCCCTGTGGCGCGGCGTGGCTGGTCGGTCGATGCGCCATCGGGACGCCCGCCGAAACCCCGGTTGCGGCACGGCTTTGCAGCCCGGACAGGGTCGGCCGGCCGGGTTCCGGCTGGCCATCGTTTGGCATTATACGAAACCATCCCACCCGAAACCATCCCATCGATTGCAACGCGCAAATGTGCAACAAGGGCGATCGGGTAACATGAGGGGTTTGGCGCCGTGCCGCGGCACCAAACCGGACCTGGCAAAACCCGTTGTAGACACTGAGGAGTTACGTGCTGTAAACTATTTCCACAGTTCGCAAGATTGAATCGCGTGACAATGACCTGAGTTCTCGTGTTCCGATTGGCCGGAAGCCAAATCCGCAACGGACTTCCGGCCGCCGTCAATCAATCCGTTCTTGCGGATATTTATTGTAAGGTTCTGTTGAATTGTTTACCGTTACCGCTTACAACCAACAAATGATTGCGGCGCGGAATTGTCTGGCTGTGCTCGGCCTGACACTTCTCGGTGTTGCACTGCCCGGGCTGGCCGGAGTCGCGCGTGCCGACCCGCCGTTGCCGGCGCCGCAGGATAACGTGGCGTCCCCGGCGGAACCCCCGGCCCCCGCGGCGGCCGAGGCCGGGCCGGAGTCCTGGGCCATCCACGGCCAGGCCACCAATATATGGCAATACCACCCGGGCTTCCGCTCGAGCATCCCGCGGGGGCCGAACAGCCTGGAGAGCGACAGCAGCGTCGCCGAGACGCTGTCCGTCACCCTGTTTGCCGGCGTCCGCCTGTGGCACGGCGGGGAAGCCTGGATATCGCCGGAAATCGACCAGGGCTATGGCCTGTCAGGCACCTTCGGGATCGCCGGCTTCCCCAACGGCGAGGCCTATCAGATCGCCAATCGCGGCCCGTATCTGCGGGTGCCGCCGCTGTTTGTGCGCCAGACCTTCAACCTCGGCGACGAGACCGAGAAGGTGGAGCCCGATCTCACCACGCTCGGCGGCATGCAGTCGGTCAACCGTGTCGTTCTGACCGTCGGCAAGTTCTCGGTCGCGGACATCTTCGACAAGAACACCTATGCCCACGATCCGCGCAACGATTTCCTGAACTGGACGGTGATCGACGCCGGCGCCTTCGACTATGCGGGCGATGATTGGGGCTTTACCTTCGGCGGATCGGTCGAATGGTACCAGGATTGGTGGACCATCCGTGGCGGTCTGTTCGACCAGACGCTCAACCCGAACAGCCAGTTCGCCAGCGCCCCGGTCGGCACGCAGACCCAGGCGATCGCCGAGTTCGAAGCCCGCTACGACCTGTTCGGCAAGCCGGGCATCGCCAGGTTTCTCGTCTTCGGCACCCGCGCGAATATGGCCAGCTATTACGATGCGATCGCCCAGGGCGTGGCACTGCACGAACCAGCCACCGGGGACGGGGTGCGCCGGCTGCGCGTCAAGGGCGGCATGGTGCTGAATGTCGAGCAGCAGGTGGTGAAGGACCTCGGCGTGTTCCTGCGGGCGAGCCAGCAGGACCCCGGCATCATGTCCAATGGCTTCACGGATGTGAGCCAATCGGTCAGCGGCGGCGTTTCGCTCACCGGTTCCCGCTGGGGACGGCCCGACGACACGGTCGGCGTGGCGGGCGTCGTCAACCTGGCGAGCCGGCCGCTGCGCGACTTCCTTGCCGCCGGCGGCCTGGGCATCGTGATCGGCGACGGGCAACTGCGCAACGCGGGCCCCGAGCAGATCGTCGAGACATTCTACAGCTTCGCGCTGCTGCAGGGCGTCTACATCGGCGCGGATTACCAGTTCGTCGTCAACCCCGGGTACAATCGCGACCGCGGGCCGGTTTCGATCTTCGGCCTGCGGTTGCACGGCGAGTTCTGACCGGGACACGGCGCCCGGCCCCGCCTTCGCCCCGGCGCGGCTGGAGCCAATCACCTCGGCCGGCGCACCGGTCGGCGAGCTGCCCTGGCCGCGCCGGCGGACATGGCGCTGATGGCGGGCGGGCGGTCACCAGAATGTATCCGGCCGGCCCCTGCGGTAACATTTCGGAAAGCACGGCCATCATGCCAGGGAGCACAGATATGCGATTTCCTTGGGTTGAGGTGCACCGAAGTATGACATAGTGTCCCAAATTGTAACCGCGTTTGCGCAGAACTCGTATCAATCTGCGGCCACGTCGGTGCAGGAGACACTCGGATGCCGCTCAGCAAGGCGTTAATTGCCACTGCCGCTATGGGGTTCGGCCTGTCGGTCGCGGCCGGCCCGGCGCTCGCGGCCAACAGCCAGCCGCACAAGGTCCACTCAGGCGACGCCACCTGGGTAAAGGGTGCGCCGAGCAAGCACAAGAAGACCGCCGCGGAGCCTTCCTAACCGCCGCCGGCGTACAGACTGCGCCGCCATGGCGCAATCATTGACTGGCGGGACGGCGGCAGCGAACGCCGCCCCGCTATTCGCGCAACGCTTGTGAAGCAATCGAACTTGCGAACGAACGCCCGCTGATATCATTGAGCGTTTCCGGCAAGATCGGAGCGTCTCTGGCATTCATCGACAAACTCTCGGGCGCCTTGATCTTCGCGCGCCCGCCCGGCCCGGGCGAACCGGCTCATGAACCGCCTGCGCGCCGGCATTGCGGCCGCGTGGATCAGCCTGCCCCCGTCGGCTTGAAGCCCGCCCCTCATAACGCTACGTTACGGCCTGCCCGGGACGGGTGGCCGAGCGGTTGAAGGCAGCGGTCTTGAAAACCGCCGTGGGAGTAACCCTTCCACCGTGGGTTCGAATCCCACTCCGTCCGCCAAGTCTCATGCCCAAGTCATTGAAAACGCGAGCCTTCTAAACCGACTTCCCGGCGCGTCCCACCATCTTTCCCCACAACACGCGGCGAACGGGGGCGGGCAAGGGCGGTCACCGGCCGGCTATGGGTCCTTGGTAGAGGGCAGCGCGGTGCCGGTCTTGGCGGCGGTGTCGGCTGTGAAGCGATCGGCCGCAGGTAAATCCGAAATCGTTTCGGAAATAGCTTCGCCAACTTGGCGAACCTTCGGCCGACTGACCCCCGATGCCCCGTTCACAGTCTCCGGGTGCAACGCCTCGTACGCCTGCTTCCGTCGCGGCGTGAACAGCGCCCGCTCGGTTGCGGTCCTACGCCAGCCCGGGCAGCGCCTCCACCCGCGCCAGCGGCGCCACATCGCCCCATCCGGCGCCGGTAAGCTCCAGCGCCTCGCCCAGCGCCTCGGCGGCCACCGCGCCCACGTCGGCGGCCGGCCCGGCCTCCGCCAGCATGGCGACAATCAGGTGCGCCGTGGTGGTGGCGGCCATCCGCAAGCCAGCGTCAAATCGTTCGGCGGGGGGCAGGTCCGATGTAGCCCCCGCCGGCTTCTGCTGCGCCAGTGCGGCCGCGCCAGCGCGCACAACCGCGGCGAGGTCCACCGCGCCACCTGGCAGGACTGGCAGCCGGCCAGCGGCTTTGCGGCTCGCAACGATTCGCTCGGAAATCCCCAGCACCTTTGCGATTGCTGCGGCGGTCGTGGAAGTCGGAATCTCGGCCATTGATGATGATGCCCTATGGCGACGCCCAGAAATAGGCGAATCGGGGGCCGTTGGGGTGCGCTGGAGCGATTCTCAACGGTAATCGACCCGCGCGGGCTGGCCCGACTTCATCGGCACCGGTGTGCGCGTCTCGCGGGTCAGCTGCTTGGAGGTTTCATCCAGGCACACCAACGCCCGATCCGGATCGCGCGGCCGAGTGTACACCACCAGCACATCTTCCATCCCGGCCACGAACGCGGCATTGGCCGCCGGGGGAATGACCCATTGATCCTTCAGGTGCGGCTTGAGAATGTTTTTTTTGGCGTCCGGCCGATC
>CAIVPZ010000167.1 GCA_903907955.1 uncultured Acetobacteraceae bacterium
AAGCCGCGTGAACCTTGGTCGCGCCAAGCGCGACGATCAAAGCTGACATGGCAGTCAATCCGCGGGATCGTCCGTAACCTGTTGAAATCTGGCTTGGAAAAATGAGGGGATGGCTGAGGCTTGTAATAGCAGTTCCATCCGCCGAGCCGGGCGATGATCCAGCTTGCCGCTGCGACGCTCCGGGCGCGTGGAACGCGGCATCGTCATTGCGGTCGCGGCGTTCGACTGGAACTGCCCGCAGCACATCACGCCACGCTTCACGCCTGCCGAGTTCGCAGCGGCGAGCCCCCCGCTACGCCAGGCCGGGCGGACAAATTGCCATCCTCCCGCAACAAAGCAGACGCGTCAGCCAGTGCGGGCATGTAAAGATTCCAGCCTGCCTGCATCGGCTGTTGCGCGCCGGGCCATCTGACCGGACTACTTGCCTTGCGGCGCGTGGTGACATGCCATGATTGGTGTGCCGACAACCGCCGTGGGCAACCGTCCGCCCTTTGCGCGTTTCGGCGCAATGCGGGACAGTGATTCACCGGGCGACGCAATAGCGTGTCCGCGTGGTCGCTGCCCGTGCCACCCACTGGAAACCGGAGACCAGCGCCGCCTACTCCGCCATGGCGGCGGCGAATCCACGGGCGCGGTTGAGCTTCAGGAAAGCGTCCAGCGCCGGCGAATACATCCGGCCACTGACCGCCGCCAACACAACAGCCCGCAAACCGCCCGCATCCGGCACCGGGCGGGCCAGGAGCCCAGGGAGGACGGCGACGTGCCGCGGCACCGGGGCCACGCCCAAACCGACCGCAACCAGGTGCTGTGCCTGGTCCCAGGACGCGGCGCGCAGCCGGGTGCTTTCCCCGCTCAGCCGATTCCAGGCGCTGCCCCAGCCATCCCCGCGCACCACCGTTTCAGCCGCCAGCGTCGGCAGCCCGACGGTTGCCGCGCGCTCGAACGGATGACCGGGCAGGAACACGACGCGGCAGCCCTCGTGCCAGAGGTGCCAGCGGTCAAGCCGCTCCGGCAGGTCGCCATCGTCGATCAGCAATGCCGCATCCGCCTCGCCCTGCAACAGCGCTTCCGCCAGCGGCTTCGGGGCGGCGGATTGAAGCTGCAGCTCGATCTCCGGAAACCGCCGTGCCAACTCGACCAGGGAGGGGGCGATCAGCGCGGCGGACAGACCTTCGACCAGACCCACGCGCAGCGCGGCCGCTTGCTGGTGCAGGCTGCCGGCAGTCTGCCTGGCCGACTCCGCGGCCCGCACCATTGTCTCCAGATGCGGTTGCATCGCCCGGCCGAGGGGCGTGAGTTGGGTCAGGCTGCGTTCACGATACAGCAAGGGGCCGCCGAGTTCGTCCTCCAGCCGCTGGATCGCCCGCGTCAGGGCCGGCTGGGTGACGTTGCAGGCCGCTGCGGCCCGGGTGAAATTCAGCGTGTGGCAGAGCGCCAGAAAATAGCGCACCTGGTGCAACTCCAAGAGCCGTCCCCCGAGTGCAGACTGGGCCTCAGCTTACCGCATGACAGGGCGGCGGCATAGAACCGGAACAGCCCGTTCAGTCCAGCGAGCCAAGTGCCTGCACGATGGCCGCCGGTTCCGCCCGACGGGTGAAATCGACATCCAGGAAATCCCAGCGGATCACCCCGCTGCGGTCGACAACGTAGGCGGCAGGCACGGGCAACAGCCAGCCGCCGTTGCCATGCCGATCCGGCAGGTCAATGCCGGCCGATGCGATTGCCATCCGATACGCTTCGGGGACACAAAACATCAGGCCGCATTGCAGGCCGATGCCGCTGTCGACATCGACCAGCACGTCGTAGTGGACGCCATGTCGCTGCTTCATCGCCAGGGCACGGCCGCCGGTCTCGGGGGTAATCGCGACAAGTTGCCCGCCGGCTGCGGCGAGATCCGGCAGTGCCGTTTCCAACGCAGCCAGGGTGAGCGCGCAGTACGGGCACCATTCGCCACGAAAGAACGTCACCACCAAAGGGCCGCGCGCCAGCAGATCGTGCAGCGCGATCAGCCGGCCTTCAGCATCAGGCAGCAGAAAATGCGGAAAATACCCGCCGGCCCGCAGCGCATGGTCAAGGAAGCGGGTGCGGCGCAATTCGGCAACAGCAGCTTCGTAGGCGACCCGAACCGCCGGATTGGTGCTGCCGCGGGCGCGCTGGGCGTCCAGCCTCTCCTCCAGCGTCATTGCCTATTCCTCACTTTCCTGCTGCGCCGCGCCTTGCCACGCCGGGGGACGCCCAAACCGTCGAACAACCGCACCGCGAGCGGACCCGCCAGCCAACCCTCCCGTTGAAATGAGATAGCACCAGAGCTTCCCATGGGCACTGGCAAAGACAGGGTAGCCAGGCCCTGTCCCGGCACGCGCTGTCGGTCAGGTGGAGTTGGCGCAGTTCACCCTGAGCACCGCCTTGTGTCCCGTTCGGCCACTGGGAGTCGGGTGCGGACAGCCCGGGGCTTGCCGGCAAGGCCGCGGGTCCGCTGTCCCGCCGGCAGCCCCGGACCGGGCCTTGCTCCGCGAACCGGGCGTTGCTCAGCGATCGGCGTATACCTGGAAGGTCACGCCGTTTCTGACCGCCACGCCGTTCCAGCCGGAATGGACCGGCGTTTGCTCGGGATGGCTGGTCAGCGTCGGATTGTTCTGCGGATTGGGATTGGCAGGCGACGGATAGGTCGAGCTCAGCACCACATCCATGTATCCCTCGCCACGCAGTTGCTCGGCCAGTTGCGCCTGGTTCTGCAGCTGGTTGATGGCGACGTGCAGGGTGGGAACGCGTGAGATAAAGTCTTCGGCGTGGGCAATCCGGGTGCCGGCGAATGGCAGGCCCAAGGCGATCAGACCGACGGCAAGAAACGAAGAACGCGGTGACCGGAACATGAAGCTTTCTCCTACGCAAGAAGCAGGTGACCGGGACGAGGTGGCGTCCATGTTCCTCCACCGACGCAACCTGCAGGCCAAAGCCGCCAGCGTTGCCCGGCAAGGAACCGAAGGTCCACGCGATGCCGCGTGATTGACGTTCCCCAGACCCGGCGCCCCCCCTGGGGCGTGGCCTCAATCTGGCCGACGCCAGCACGCAGCGATAATGCCATCGGGCTATGGTTTGCATGAGCGCCGGTATTGCGGCCGGCGCGGGCGATCGCCAGTCGGGGCATGACTCTCGCGGCCGCTGTCGTTGCTGCCGCCGGGAAGTCATGCGCGATTTCCGCGAGCGCCAACCGAGCGGTTGCATGGGGGTTGTTGCCATGGAGGTCGTCAGCGGCTTCTCGAAGCAGGCGGTCGAACCGTCCCCGAGCCGGTCCATTTTCTGGAGGGAGCAGAACCAGCCTGTTTCGCCTGGACCCACCAACCGAGCTGCACGGCGGCAATCCGCTCCGATCAGACGCGATTACCGGATTGCCGCACGATTGAGGGGCAGGCGATGGCCATGCGCGGATTGGTGCCGATCGCGGCCACGAGTCTCCGTCGGAATCCGCAGGATTCATTTGGTCATATGGATTCGCGCGTCGCAGCGACCCGCGCGAAGGTGAACACGATCCGCTGCGGCGCGCATCGTGCCCCACAATGACCCCGCCAATTTGGAAGTCCCTCCGTGCCGCCGCCGATAAGGCAGCGCCACCTCCATGATGCGCTGGCCCGCTCGCGCGGCTTTCATCTCCATCTCGAGGTTCCAGCCTCAGGGCTCCCCTCATTCGGTTTCGGCGATGAAGGGAGAAGACGAAACCAGACGACAATGCGAGGTTTCCAAAAAGACTCGGGACCATGTGCATAATGGTTGAATAGCGATCGGCACAGAATCCGCGTTGCCAACGGCCCAAAACTCAGAATCTTGGTGCGCGTAATCGATGCAGATGACCGGGCGATGGCGGCCAACATGGCCGGGCGACGCCGCTGGTGTGGCTGACGGTTGACAAGGCGACGTTGAAAAATCGGCGCAACGGCTACGAGGATCAGGTCCTGAGGCGTCTTGCCGAGGTGTTGCCCGCCGGCGTCCGTGTCTGCATCGTGGCTGAC
>CAIVPZ010000168.1 GCA_903907955.1 uncultured Acetobacteraceae bacterium
AGACCACCATGACGCTCGCCGCCGCCAGGGCGATGGCCAGCATGGTATGGATGAAACTGTTGAATAGCCGGAGACTGACCAAGACGAGGGCGTCGAGACGGCCTTGCCGGAAGGCGCCGCTCGAATCGATCGAATCCATTTGGTTCCCGTTCGTCCTTCGTTGTGGCGCGGCAAATGATAGAACGCTGAATATGGCTGGTTAATCCGGACGGATAGCCGAGACAGCGACTTTGGGACGTACAACCTGAAGCCCGGTCGCTCCAAGCGAGGTGTCCTCGGAGCCTGAAACGTTCCTCCAGTAGCGCGATGCCATTGCCGGAGGCACGCTCTGCGGCACCGGATGGCGCGGCGTGTGGCGCATCGAGCGCTGTTGCTCCGCTGTCCGGCATTGTCAACGTTTCGACAGCCTGACCCGGGTAAGCTGGAAGTCAGGCACATCGTGGCGCCGCGCGATCCGTGCGCCCGCTGCGACCAGGGAACGAGATCGGCAATGCAAACGAACGCCATCGCAACTGCTGGACAGGACAACGCGAACACCCGCAAGGAACGGGTGGCGCTGTTTTCGATCCTGGCGAGTGCCGGTATCACCGTCGGCAAGCTGGTCGCCGGACTGCTGTCGGGCTCGCTGGCGCTGCTCTCCGAGGCCGCCCATGCCCTGGTCGACACCGGGGCGACGATCATCACCTATTTCGCCGTCCGCGCGGCCAACAAGCCCGCCGACCGGGAGCATCATTACGGCCACGGCAAGTTCGAGAGCCTGGCGGCGCTGGCGGAGACCGTGATCCTGTTCATGTTGTCCGGCGTCGTGGTGGTGCAGGCGATCGAGCGACTCGCCGAAGGCGGCGGCCATTTTGAACCGACCCCGCTCGCCTTCGCGGTGCTGCTGGGGTCGATCGCCGTCGACGTCAATCGCGTCCGCTCGCTGCGCAAGGTCGCCAAGGAAACCGGCAGCCAGGCGCTGGCGGCGGATGCCCTGCATTTCGCGTCGGACCTGGCCGGATCGGGCATGGTGCTGCTCGGCCTCGGGGCCGCGGTGTTCGGCTTCCGCTACGGCGATGCGCTCGCGGCGATCGGCGTCGCCGGTTTCATTGCCATCGCGGGCTGGCGTCTCGGGCGCCAGACGCTGGATACGCTGCTCGATGCCGCTCCCAAGGGGGCGAGCGACCGCATCGCCGCGCTGGTCGCGCAGGTGCCGGGCGTGGTGGAACTCGGCGAGCTGCGCCTGCGCTCGGGCGGTGCGGAGAGCTTCGGCGAGATGACCGTGTTTGTCTCGCGCACGTTGTCGCTGGACCGGGCAGCACTCATCAAGGAGCAGATACTCCGCACGATACAGGCGGAATACCCGCGCACCAGCCTCACCATTGTCGTCGTGCCGCGGGCGCTCGACAACGAAACGGTGTTCGACCGCATCATGCTGACCGCCACCCGGCGCCGCGTGCCGGTGCATCACGTCACCGTGCAGGACATCGGCCCGCGCATGTCGATCGGCCTCGACATCGAGGTGGACGGCCGCATGAGCCTGGAAGCCGCGCACGGCCTCGCCTCCGGGTTCGAAGCGGCGCTGCGCGACGAGTTCGGCGCCGATACCGAGGTCGAGACGCATATCGAACCGCTGCGGGTCGCCCATCTGGCGGGGCAGGAGGCCGCAGCCGACATCGTCCGCTCGATCGCCGCCCTGATCGCGGACATCGCCGCGGCAACCGGTCGGCTGCTCGATGTCCATGACGTTCGCGTGCGGAGCACGCCCGCCGGGCTGGTGGTGATGTATCATTGCCGGGCCGAGCCCGCGCTCGACGTGCAGCATGTGCACGACAGCATGGACAGGCTGGAGCACAAGCTGCGGATCGAGCGCCCGGACATCATCCGCGCCGTTGGCCATGCCGAGCCGATGACTCCCGTAGCAACCTGATGCCAGCCGGCGAACTCCGGCCCATCAGAAACAGAATATCCCGTTCGCAATGAGCATCATCCGCCCAAAACCCATCGATGAATACCCCTGGTACTTGCGCCTGTTCTTCCGCCGTCAGGCGCGGAAATATGGCAGGACGCTCTCGCCTTCCTGGCTGTGGGGACGTTTCCCTGGCCATTTCGGCGGCCTGCTGTTTCTGCTGTGGCGTTTCCAGCGCCGCAGCTTTCCGATCGACGCCGCCTTGCGCAGCCTGGTGTCGGCCCGGGTGGCGCAACTGAACGGTTGCGCATTCTGTGTCGATCTCAATGCCTACAATCTCCTGCAGGCCGAGGGGTCGACCGCCAAGGCGGAGGCGATCGACCGGTGGCGCGACAGTTCGCTCTATTCCGACCGCGAACGGGCCGCGCTGGAGTACGCCGAAGCGATGACCGACACCAACCGGCGCGTCCTGCCGGCGCAGATCGACGCTCTGCGCCCGCATTTCGATGACGACGGCATTGTCGCGCTCACCGCCTGGATCGCGTTCCAGAATTTCGCGGCGAAGTTCAACGCCGCTCTCGGCGCGGAGGAACACGGACTCTGCCCGTTGAATGCCGGGCAGCGGACTGCGGACTCCCCGCCGACGCTCCGGGCCGGCTGAGGCAGGCAGAGCGAATCTGTCGGGACGCTGACAGGCAGGCACAGCCTGGCGACAGCGTCGATGCGCCACTCTCCGCGTCATCCGGTGCCGCATGGTGCGCCACCGGACCACACCGGGAGAAAGACCTATGCAACGCATCGTCATCGCCGCCGCCGCCGTCTGCGTCATCGCATTGGGTGCCGCCGGGGCGCAGGCGAAAAGCCTCGGCCGCGCATGCACCACGGCGCCGGAGACCCAGTACCTGTCGACCGCCGAGCTGAAGGCCAGGATCGAGGCACAGGGCTACACGGTCAGGGAGATCGAAATCGAGAAAGCCTGCGCCGAGGTCTATGCCCTCGACAAGGCCGGGGCCAAGGTCGAGCTGTTCCTCGACCCGACCAACGGCAGCATCGTCGGCAGCAGGTAGCGGGGCCACCATGGGCATCCGCGAAGCAGCGGAGACGGCCGGCAGCGCAAAGCTGCCGGCTACGCCTGCCACGAAGGGGGAGCCGCCGCCGATGGTGCAGGTGTGGGACCCGCTGGTGCGGGTTTTCCACTGGAGCCTGGTGGGGCTGTTCATCGTCGCCTATGCCAGCGGCGAGGCAGCCGACACGCTGCACCTGGTTGCCGGCTACGCTGTCGTGGCGCTGCTGCTGCTGCGTGTGGTCTGGGGCTTCATCGGTGCGCCGCACGCGCGGTTCAGCGACTTCGTGCGCGCGCCAAGGGAGGTTCTGGAGTACATGCGGCTCGCCCGGCAGCACCGCGCGCCGCGCTATCTCGGCCACAACCCCGCCGGCAGCGCCATGACGATCGCGCTCATCGTCGCGCTCGGCGGCATCTGCCTCACCGGGCACCTGATGACCACTACAACCTGGTGGGGTTCCAAAACGATGGAGCACCTGCACGAACTGCTGGTCAACGGCACCATCGGGCTGATCGGGCTGCACCTGCTCGGCAACCTGTTCAGCAGCCGCCAGCATGGCGAGAACCTGACGCTGTCGATGATCACCGGCGCCAAGCGGCGTCAGTGAGGCGCCGGCAGCCGGATCGTCGCCTGCAATCCACCGAGCGGCGACCGGCCGAGGGTGAGCGGAGCGCCGTAGGCCTCGACAAGATCGCTGACGATGGCGAGGCCCAGCCCGGTGCCGGGCTGGGCCTCATCCAGCCGGGCGCCGCGCAGCAGAGCGGTCCCGATCCCGTCCGCGGGAATGCCAGGGCCGTCATCCTCCACCGCCAGCCCCAGACCACAGGCGTCGATCCGGCCAGTGATACGCACCGTGCCGTGCGCCCACTTCACGGCGTTCTCGGCCAGGTTGCCCAGCATTTCGGCGAGGTCGTCGGCATCGACGGCCACCCGCAAATCGTCGGCGACGTCGATTTCCCAGTCCAGTTCCTGCCCGCGCGGGGTCCGTCGCAACACCCGGACCACGCGGTCAATAACAGCACGGACAGGAACCGGCGGGCCGGCGCGGCCGGTCAGGCCGGCGCGGGCGCGGGCCAGCTCGCGTTCGACATGACGGCGCATGCCGTCGGCGACGCTGGCGATTTCGTCGGCCATCGCCGCGTCGCCGCGCTGGCGCAGGTCCCCGGCGGTGGAAGCCAGCACGGTGAGCGGGGTTTTCAGCCCGTGCGCCAGATCCGCCGCGCGCGACCGTGCCCGGGCGATTGCCTTCTCCTGCGCATCCAGCAAATGGTCCACCTCCGCGGCGAGCGGCCGGACCTCGTCCGGAAACGCCGTTCCCAGCCGCGACGCCCGGCCGGCCCGCACGTCGCCCAGGCGCCGGCGCACCGCGTCGAGCGGCCGCAGCCCCACCGTCACCTGCACCCAGGCGGCGGTGATCAGCACCAGCGCCAGCACGCCCAGCGCCGGCAGCAGATCGGCGCCGAAGGCGCGCGCGGCGGCGGCGATCTCGGCCCGGTCGATCGCCACCGCGACCCGGACATGGGTACCGCCAAGGCTGGCCGGCGGCACCACCGACCGCTCGACCGCGAGCAGCGCCGCGCCGCCCGGCCCGGGCAGACGATGCTGGTGCACGTCCCCGTCAGCCAACCTGTCCGCCGGCAGATCAAGGCTGGCGTCCCAGAGGGATCGCGAACGCAGTGTGGCGCCGTTCGGCAGCTCCGCGATTTGCCAGTAGAGTCCGCTCAGCGGCTCCAGGAAGCGCGGGTCGGCTGGCAGCCGGCTGACCTGAAGTGTGCCATCGGCGGCACGGCTGATGCCGCTGACCAGTTGCCGCAGATCGGATTCCAGCTCCAGCGCCACCCGGCGCTCGACATGCCGCTCGAACAGCCACAGCAGCCCAAGCGCGGCGACGGCCAGCGCCAGCGTGACGGAGGCCGCGCCGGCGGCAAACACCCGGAGCCGGAGCGAGCCTTTCCTCATGCCGCGTTCGGATCGGCGACCAGGTAGCCGAAGCCGCGCCGCGTCTCGATCAGCTCCACCCGCAGCTTGCGCCGCAGCCGGCCAACCAGCACTTCGACCGCGTTCGGGTCGCGGTCGTGGTCGTGCGCATAGAGATGCTCCATCAGTTCGGTCGGCGGCACGACCCGGCCGGCATGGTGCATCAGATAGCTGAGCGCGCGGTATTCCAGCGGCGACAGGCTGAGCGGCGCCTCGTCCACCAGCACCCGCATCTGCCGTGTGTCCAGCGTCACCGCGCCGATCCGCAGCACCGCCGAGGCCCGGCCGGCGGCCCGGCGCAGCAGCGCGCGCACGCGGGCGAGCAGTTCCTCCATGGCGAACGGCTTGGTCAGGTAGTCGTCGGCGCCGGCGTCGATGCCCTCCACCCGCTCGGACCAGGCGCCGCGGGCGGTCAGGATCAGCACCGGAAAATCGCGCTGCCCGCTCCGCCACTTCTTCAGCACGCTCAGCCCGTCGAGCTTCGGCAGGCCGAGATCGAGCACGGCGAGATCGTACTCCTCGGTGTCGCCGCGGAACCAGGCCGTCTCGCCGTCGGTCACGCGATCGACGGCATAGCCGGCGCCCTCCAGTGCCGCCTGCACCTTGCGGGCGATGCGCTCATCGTCCTCAACGAGCAGGATGCGCATCAGCGGCTCTCCCGCCCGATCAGTTCGCCGGTCGCGGCATCGACGCACATGTCGGCCAGTCCGCCGCCCGGCACGATGACCCGGAACTCATAGATCCAGCGCCCGTCTTCGCGCTCGAAGCGGACGCCGACGACCTCGCCGCCGAGCTTGCCGCGGACGCGTTCCAGGATCACCGCGAGCGGCAGCGCCTCGCCGCGTTCGACCGCCAGCCGCGCGTCGTCGTGGTCATGGTGATGGTGATCGGCGCCCGCCCGGAATGCGGGCAGGGCCAGCGCCGCCGCCAGGACGATCGCGCCCAGGGTCAGCCGGCCGGCCCGGCGGCCGGTTGCGAAGATGCAGCACCACATCACCACGGTTCTTTCGGCCGCGCGATCCGACCCGCGGCAACACCCTACCATGCGCCGGCAAACCTGTCAGTTCGCTGACATCGGTCAACAGGCTGCCGACAGGCGCGTGCCGCCATTCTGGCCTGCAGACAAGATGGGGCAGACAAGATGGGAAGGACATCATGCCAGTCGAATCCAGCGCCGGCGCGGTCGGCACGACGGCCCAGGACGCGATGGTGCGGGTCTGGAGCCCGATCATCCGGATTGGCCATTGGGCGCTCGTCGGGGCCTTCGCGCTCGCCTATTTCACCGAGGATGAACTGCTCCAGGTCCATACCTGGGCCGGCTATGTCGCCGCAGCGGCGGTGCTGGTCCGGCTGACCTGGGGTCTGGTCGGCCCGCAGCAGGACCGCCTGACCACCTTCCTGCGCCCGCCCGGCGAGGTGCTGACCTACCTGCGCGACGCGCTGCGCCTGCACGGCCGGCGGTATGCGCGCCACACCCCCGCCGGGGCGGTGATGGCGCTGGCGCTGCTGCTGTCGATCGCCGCCACGACGCTGACCGGCATGGCGACGCTGGCGGAGACGCGCAACGCCGGCCCGCTCGCGCCCTGGTTCGGCAAAGGCGGTGCCCAGGCAACGCTGAGCCTGGTTGCCCCCGCGCGCGCCGACGGGCGCCACGAAGCGTGGGGCGAAGCGGCGGAACACGAAGGCGGCGCGGAGGAGGGGCGCCACCACAGCGCGATCAGGCCGGTGCACGAATTCTTCGCCAACCTGACACTGGTGCTTGTGCTGTTGCATGTCATAGGCGTGTTGCTGGCCAGTTTCGCCCATCGCGAGAACCTGGCGCGCAGCATGGTCACCGGCCTCAAGCCGGCCGACGGCGGGTAGTCGGCAATGGCCAGCGCCAGGAACGAAAGGTTGCGGCATGGATGCGCCCGGCGGAGAACGATCGCCGCCGGGCGGTCGCAATTCCACTGCCCACGGACGACTGTCTTCGCCATGCACCCGGCAGGCGCTGCGCGGCAACAGACGATGGTGTGACCTGATGAAGGAGATGATGATGAGACGGTTTCATTCCCAGGCTGTCCTGCCGACTCTGGCGCTGAGCCTTGCGCTTGCCGGACCGGCCATGGCGCAGCAGGCCCCTGCCAATCAGACCGCTGCCGTCCCGGCCGCCGCCACCACCCCGGCCCCGCGCACGGTCACCGGCAGAGAGCTGATGACACCGCAGGAGCGCGCCAGCTTCCGCCGCGAGATGCAGCAGGCCGCGCCGGAACAGCGCGCCCAGCTGTGGCAACAGAAGCGCACCGAACTGGCGCAGCGCGCCACCCAGCGCGGTGTGGTGCTGGCCGAACCGGGCGCCGGACGGGGCGGCGCTGCCGGCGAAGGCCGGGCGCGCGGCCCCGGCGAGGAACGCAACTGGATGAGCCGGATGCTGAACTGGGGCCCCCGCGCGCCCTAGCCTTCCTGCGCCACCACCGGGCCTGCGGCGGTTCGCCAGCCCGGTGGCGACGGCGCCTCACCCGGCGTTCCCGTTCGCAACGCGCGCGCGGATGACCACGCGGTCCAAAGCCGACCCGCCAGGAAGCCCTGCGGCGGCAACTGTTCGACAAGGAGAGACCATGACGCGCCCGATTCTTTCTGCGGCTGTTGCGGCGGTTCTGTTTGCCTGCGCCGGCCCCGTCCGCGCCGAGACGCCCGCAGCACCAGCCTCCGCCGATCCGCTGGAAGGCTTCAACCGGGCGATGTACGGCTTCAACAAGGCGGTGGTGGATTACGTGATCAATCCCACGGTTGACGCCGTCGCGCCGTACACACCGGCGCCGGTGGTGACCGGACTGGGCAACGCCTACAACAACCTCACCGAAGTCGAGTACGTGCTGAACGGCGCCCTGCGGCGCGACGCCGGCATGGTCGGGACCTCGGCCGGCCGGTTCGTGATCAATTCGACAATCGGCATCGCCGGCCTGTTCGATGTCGCCACACCGCTCGGGCTGGTCCGGCAGAAGGGCGATTTCGGCGAGGCGATGTGCGCGGCAGGCGTGCCGCCTGGCCCCTACGTGGTGCTGCCCCTGGTCGGGCCGGCGAACGTGACCAGCGCCGGGCTGCTTGCTGGCGGCGTGGCGGTTGAGGTCTATCTGCTCAGCTTCATTTCGATGGCCCTGGCCACCGCCGACTTCCTGGTCATCGACATCGGCGGCTCGGCCGCATCGCTGCGCTATGCCACCGACATCCCGCCCGGCGCGGACGGCTATTCCGTGCAGCGCAACGAGTACGACGGCTACATAAAGTCCGCCTGTAGCCCGGCCGTGCACGGGGCCTGAGAGTTTGGGAACGAATGCCCGCGACCCGCGGATCATGCCGAAAAAACTCAATGATATCAGTGGTCTTTCATTCGCAAATTCGTTTGCTTCACAAGCTCTGGCTCAGCCCTCCACCTGCTTGAGCAATTCCTCCTCGGCGGCAAGGTGCAAGGCGAGGGCGGCGTCGAGCACATAGAGCAGCCGCTTCGCCTCGCGCAGTTCGCCGGCCGAGACGGTGTCGGCGACGATGCCCTGCACCAGCGCGGTGAACCGGGTGGCGTGCTCGACGATGTCCTCGTGCATGCGGGTCATGGTGCCGAGCGGGTCGCGGCCGCCGAGCCGGCGAGCCAGTTCCGGGTAGGTGTCGCGCTCCTCCGCCGCCTGGTGCGGCAGTACCATCCGGCGCAGATCGGCGCCGATGCCATGCAGCGCCGCAGCGTCCTCGGCCGGCAGCGCGGCGCCATCCTCGGCGCGCAGGCGATCGGCGGTGTGGCGCATCCGGGCGGCGAGCGCGCGCAGCCGCACATGGTCGTCGAACACGCCGCGCACGCGCGCAGCCTCGGGCAGCGGCGCGGGCGGCGCGTCGCCGGCCAGGACGCGCAGCGCGTTGAGGATCACCGCGACATCGATCGCTTCCTGGAGCAGCGCGCCAAACACCGGCGGGATGTACCCGAAGGCGGCGACGCCCATGGCGATCATGCACAGCCCCATGCCGGCGGCGACCGACTGCAGGGCGATGGCGCGGGCGCGCCGGGCGGAGGCGACGGCGATGCCGACCCGGTCGAGCCGGTCGACCATCAGCACCACGTCGGCTGCTTCGGCCGCCGCCGCAGCGCCGCGCGCCCCCATGGCCATGCCCACATCGGCCGCCGCCAGGGCGGGCGCGTCGTTGACACCGTCGCCGATCATCAGCAGCGGGCCGTGCGCCCGTTCCCGCCGGACCATTTCGATCTTGCCTTGCGGCGTAAGCCCGGCATGGACGGCGTCGAGGCCCAGCGCGGTGCCGACCGCCTCGGCCGTCTCGGCGCGGTCGCCGGTGGCCATGACGATCCGGTTGACGCCGGCCGTGCGCAGGCTGCGCAGCGCCCGCGGCGCTTCGGGGCGGATGCGGTCGGCCAGCAGCAGCGCGCCGGCGACCCGGCCGTCGATCGCCACCCAGGCACAGGCGGAAGCGGCTGCGGCCAGCCGGGCGACCGCCCCCCCGGAAGGTGGCGCGAGTCCGCGCGCGGCCAGCAGGCTGGCGCCGCCCACCAGCACGGGGCGGCCCTCGACCCGCCCGGCCAGGCCGCCGCCGGGGATTTCCTCGACCGCTTCCGGCAGGGTCAGTGCCAGCCCCGCCTCGCGGGCGGCGGCGGCGATCGCCTGCGCCACCACATGGTGCGAAACCTGATCGAGCGAGGCCGCGAGCCGCAGCACCTCCTCGGCGGAGAAGCCGGGCAACGGCTCGACACCGGTCAGCGCCGGCGTGCCGGAGGTGAGCGTGCCGGTCTTGTCGAACAGCGCCGTGCGCACGCGCGCCAGCCGTTCCAGCGCGCCGCCGCCCTTGACCATGATGCCGTGCCGCGCGGCGCGGGAGATGCCGCAGACCAGCGCCACCGGGGCGGCGAGGATCAGCGGACAGGGGGTGGCGACCACCAGCACCGCCAGCGCCCGCTCGGCCGTGCCGCCAAGCGCCCAGGCCAGTCCCGCCACCGCGAGGGTGAAAGGCAGAAACAGCATTGCCCAGCGATCGGCGAGGCGGATCATCGGCGGCCGCTCGCCCTCGGCCGCATGCACCAGACGGACGATGGCCGCAAGCGTGCTGGCCCCGGCGGCGGCGGTCGCGCGCAGCAAAGCGGGGCCACCGGCGTTGACACCGCCGCTGCGCACCGGCTCCCCGGCCGCAAAGGCGACCGGCAGCGGCTCGCCGGTGAGCGCGGATTCGTCGACCACCGCGTCGGCGAGCAGTGTGCCGTCCACCGGCACGGTCTCACCCGGTTTGACCAGCAGTTCGTCGCCGATGGCAATATCGGCGACCGGCACCTCCGCGACCACGCCGTCGCGCCGCCGATGCGCGGTGCGCGGCGTGCGGGCCAGCAGGGCGGTCATTTCGCGGCGCGCCCGCGCCTCGGCGAGTTCCTCCAGCGCGTTGCCACCGGCGACCATGAGGGCGATCAGCGCGGCGGTGAAATACTCCCCGAGCACCGCCGCGCCGCCGATGGCCAGCAGGGCAATGACGTCAACCCCGAGCGAGCCGCCCCAGAGCGCGCGCGCGGCGTCGCGGCTGAGCATGGCAGCAACCGGCAGGACCGCGAGGCTCCAGACAACGGCGGCGATGCCGGGGCGGCCGGCCAGATACAGCGCGCCCCCCGCTCCCATGACAGCGACAACATAAGCCAGGATCGCACGGCGGAGCTTCATGGCGGGCCTGCCGGTGTCAGGGGCAAGGTTCGTTGCGCCGGTGCGCGGAGCAGGCCGGAGGCGCCGCCTGCCGCCGCCGCGAGGTTCTGCATTGGAGTCACCCCCGCCTAATCGTCTTCGAAAACTCCGCGTTCCGCGGCAGGATGGCAAGCGGCGCAGTTGGAGCGTGTCTTGATGTCGGGTCTCGCCCAAATCGTCGTGGCGATGTGGCGGTGCTCGCGCAGGAACCAGCGTTGCTCGGTGATGCGCAGCACCGCGCCGTCGCCCTGGCCCGCATGGCCGACCAGGTACTGCTCGATATCGGCGGCTTTGGCCGGTTCCAGGCTGGCATCCTCACCGAAATGCCGGGCCAGCCCGGACATGATCTGCCGCCAGCTTGCCGCCGGCAGCAGCCCGGGCTGGAAGGCCATGTGGCACGCGCCGCATTCCTTGCGGGTTGCTGCGTGCGTCACCGGCCCAAGCTCGACATCCCCTTCGGCACCGGCCGGCATTGCCCAGGTGATCGCCAGCAGGGGAATGAGCAGCAGACCCCGCATCACCGGCCTCCTCATGCCGCCAGCCGATCGGGCGCCGGCAGGCCGTAGCGGCTGGCGAAGAACACCAGAGGCGCGCCCTCCTGGTAATGAAACCGCTGCACGGCGCCCAGGAACAGCACATGGTCACCGGCCGCGATGGCCTGATGCGTGCTGCACTCAAGGCGTGCCAGGCAGTCGCGCAGCAACGGCGCGCCACCGATGCCGGTTTCCCAGTCAAGCCCGGCAAACCGGTCCTCCACCGGTGCGGCGAAGCGCTGCGACAACGCCTCCTGCGTCGCGTCAAGGATGTGGATGGCGAAGCGTCCCGTTGCCAGGAAGGCCGCCAGGCTGCGAGCCCGCGTGGCCAGGCTCCAGGAGACCAGGGGAGGATCGAGTGAGACCGCGGCGAAGGAATTGGCGGTCAGCCCGACCGGCCGGCCGGCCGCGTCCAAGGTGGTGATGACGGTGACACCGGTGGCGAACCGGCCCAGGGCATGGCGCAATTCGCGCGGGTCGGCGGCGGCAGGGTGGGACATGGCGGCAACACTCATTGACTGATGAGGAAGGTGAGGACATCGCCCTTGTCGCGGGCAGTGCAGACACGGCCGAGGATGGACCTGCAGTCGCGGCCGAAGCGCTTTTCCACCGCGGCGGCATCGGTGAAGCGGGCCGGGTTGGCCGAGACGGCCATCGGCTCGATCGGCCGGCCGGTCTTCGCATGCTGGCCGGTGCGGCGCGGGTCGTCGGTGTGGCAGGTGGCGCAGGCCGGGAAATCGGCATTGGCCTGGTGGGGACCGAGATAGATCGCCCGGCCGCGCTCGGCGGAGAATCCGGCGAAGGCGGGATCGTCCGCCCTGGCCGCCGCCGCGTAGTCGGCGAGGATCCCGTCGCGGCGCGGGTCCTGGGCGGCGGCGCGCGCTCCCTGGCTCAGCACCAGCAGACCGAGCAGGAGCAACAGCCCGGGGCGCATGTCAGCGCACCCCGGTGGTCTGCAACGCCGGCTGCGGCTGGCCACGCTGGCGCAGCAGGTGCAGGCCGAGCACGGTCGCGACATGCGCCGCCACCAGCACGGGAACCGCTTCGCCGATTGCTTCGTGCAGCCCCTGAAAGACCGTCACGCCGTCGGCCAGCCAGCCGCTGACCGCGGCGAACCCGGCCACCGCAAGCATGATCACGGCAAACCATGGCAGCAACGGGTTGCGGCCCCGCAGCGCCGCGCCGTCGCCGGCGGTCATCCGCTGCAGCCAGGTGCGGACCGCCGAGGCCGACGGGCGCGGCCAGCCCAGCGGACTGCCGGCCGGAGCGAGCAGGGCCGCGGCAAGCCGCAGGCCGAGCGCCACCAGCGCCGTGTAGCCGGCGAACAGGTGCATCGCGTAGGTGTCTTCGTCGCCGCTGAGATAGGCCACGATCACGCTGCCCGACAGCGTGGCGTGGAACAGCAGAAGGAACCCGGTTTCGAAACGGGTTGGCTTGCGGGTGGCCATGGCTTCCGGCTCCTGACGCGGGGGATCAATCGTGGCCGGCGCTGGCATGGCGCGCGGCCGTCGGGCCTGACGAACCGCCCGGGGAAGTTGCCTGCCAGGTGAAGGCGAACAGCCCCACCGTGATGGTTGCCAGCAGCGTATGGATGGTGAGTTTCTTCAGCATGGAATACCTGTCGGGTTCGGGGTGCCGGTGTTGGCGATCGAGTCGGAGGCGGACTGAACCGGCACGGCGTCAGCGAACGTCCAGCCGCGTTGGCGACGGCGTGCGGAACACGGATGGCCGGGACGACGATGCGGGTCCGGTACATGATCTCCTGTTCGTTGCTGTTCATCGTGCCAGGACATGACGGGGAGAGTGATGCAGTGCCGCTGACAGCGGCCTGAGCGAGTCTGTCAGGGTCCTGTCAGCCGTTTGGCCTTCGCAAATTTGCCGCGACAGTTTTCGCGCCGGGGCGGCTACCTGAGCCCAGGCCCGGGCCTCGCCCGACGGCGGGCTATCAGGCGGGCGTGCTGATGGCCAATAACCATTCCCGCCTGTTGGCGCTGCCTCCCGGTGGGACATACCGGCAGGCGGCAGATCAATCTGCTTGAGCTTGTTCCGAAGCAGGTTATGCTTCCAGTAATTCTGATGATTTCGCGACGAATATATGGCGGAACTGAAAAATAGCAGGTCAGAATCTCAGCCATCCCCTCATTCTTGACTTGGAAGCCCAACACTGGAGCTTTGGATGGTCGAACGACGACTCATCACCAGCTTCCGCGCATGCGAAAGCCGCATGAAACTTGGTCGCGCCAAGCGCGACGACCAAAACTGGCATGGTAGTCAATCCGCGGGATCGTCCGTAACCTGTTGAAACTACGCTTGGAAAAATGAGGGGATGGCTGAGGGTCAGAATTCCTCGATTGTTTGACTGGCCGCGCAATCTCCATCGGACCACGGCTGTTTCCAGTACCTCATCCCGAACGCAGACCATTCCCGGCCGCCGGCGGCGGCTGTCATCGAACCTTCATGCCGTGTTGGCTCATTTCTGCCATTCTGGAATTATGGAAACCAGACGGGCGGCCGAAGCGTTCGCGGCGATCGCGCAGGAGACGCGGCTCGACCTGTTGCGCCTGCTCGTGTCGCGGGGACCATCCGGCGCCGGAGCGGGCGAGATCGCCACGCTCCAGGGCATTCCACCCTCCACCCTGAGCTTTCATCTCGCCGCCCTGGAGCGCGCCGGCCTGGTGCGGTCCACCCGCCGTGGCCGGCACGTGATCTATGCCGTGAGTGTGGTGGGTCTGCGCTCGCTACTCGGCTTCCTGACCGAAACCTGCTGCGGCGGCCGCCCCGAATTGTGCGGCGACCTCGCACGGTTGTTTCCCGCCCCCGAAGAGGATCATCACATGACCCCGGCTTTCAACGTGCTGTTCCTGTGTACGCGCAACTCCGCCCGCTCGATCATGGCCGAAGCGATCCTGACCAAGCTGGGTGAGGGACGCTTCAACGCCTGGTCCGCCGGCTCCGATCCGGCGTCGGCGCCGATGCCCGAGGTATTGGAGAAACTGCGCAGCGTCGGCCATGACGTGTCCGGCCTGCGCAGCAAAAACTGGGATGAGTTCATGGGACCGCAGGCGCCACGGATGGATTTCGTGATCGCGCTGTGCGACGTGCTGATCGGCCAGAGCTGTCCCGATTTCGGCAACCGCGCCATTACCGGTAATTGGCCGTTGCCAGATCCCTTCAAGTTCAGCGGCAGCGCGGCCGAGCGGGCGACGCTGATGAACGAGCTGTATGCCAGCCTGCACCGCCGGATTGGCATTTTCACGAGCCTGCCCTTCGCCTCGCTCGACCGGATTGCCGCCAAGGCGCGGCTCGACGAGATCGGCCAGTCGGTGCGCGCGTGATGCGCGTTGGCATCAACGGCATGGGCCGCATCGGGCGCCTTGCCCTGCGGGCGGCGCTTGGCGGTGTGTTCCGCCCGGATGACGACCCGCGCGCGGCGAACCGGCTGAACGTGGTGCATGTGAATGAACTCAAAGGCGGGGCGGCGACCACGGCCCACCTGCTTGAGTTCGACAGCATCCACGGACGCTGGCGGTCACGGTTCGGCGCCGACGACGCCAGTATCGAGGCGGCCGGACACCGCATCGGCTTCTCCGCCGCGGCGACGCCCGAGGGAGTGGACTGGGGCGCGCACGGCTGCGATGTCGTCCTCGAATGCACCGGCAAGTTTCTCACTCCGGACGCACTGCAAGGCTATTTCGGCCGTGGCGTGAAGCGGGTGATCGTGGCAGCACCGGTCAAGGACCCGGCCGCACTGAACGTCGTGGTCGGTGTCAATGATGGGCTTTACGACCCGGAGCGCCACCGTCTGCTGACCGCCGCCTCCTGCACCACCAACTGCCTCGCGCCGGTGGTCAAGGTGGTGCATGAGGCGATCGGCATCCGCCATGGCCAGATCACCACGATCCATGATCCGACCAACACCAACATCATCATCGACGCGCCGCACAAGGACTTGCGGCGGGCACGCTCAGCGATGCTGTCGCTGGCGCCGACCACGACCGGAAGCGCCACTGCCATCGGCCTCATCTATCCCGAACTGCAGGGGCGTCTCAACGGCCACGCCGTCCGCGCGCCGGTGCTGAACGCCTCACTCACGGATTGCGTTTTCGAGCTGAAGCGCCCGACCACGGAAGCCGAAATCAATGGGCTGTTCAGGTCCGCCGCATCCTCCATCCTCGCCGGCATCCTCGGTTGCGAGGAGCGCCCACTGGTGTCAGCCGACTACGCCAACGACACCCGCAGTGCCATCGTGGACGCCCTTAGCACGATGGTCACCGACGCCACGATGTTGAAAGTCTACGCCTGGTACGACAACGAGATGGGCTATGCCTGCCGCATGGTGGACCTCCCCTGTCTCGTCGGCGCCCGAGGCCTGTGATGGCCGGCGCGCGGGAATATGCCGTCGTCACCGCGGGTTATCTCGGCTTCACGCTGACCGACGGCGCGCTGCGCATGATCGTGCTGCTGCATTTCTACCATCTCGGCTATACGCCGTTCACCCTGGCCTCGCTGTTCCTGCTGTACGAAACCGCCGGCATCTTCGCCAATCTTGGCGGCGGCTGGCTAGCGCTGCGCTTCGGCATCCCGCGCATGCTGGCGACCGGCCTGACGCTGCAAATCGCCGGTCTGGTAATGCTGTCGGCGCTCGATCCAGCCTGGAGCGCCGCGGCCTCGGTCACCTGGGTGGTGCTGTGCCAGGGTATCGCCGGTGTGGCGAAAGACCTGACCAAGACGGCATCGAAATCGGCCATCAAGGCCACGTCGCAGGCCGGCGCTGGGCAGTTGTTCCGCTGGGTCGCGTGGTTCACTGGCTCGAAGAACGCCATGAAGGGCGTGGGATTCTTCGTCGGTGGTGTTCTGCTGCAAGGACTCGGCTTCGCGGGTGGCCTGTGGGCGATGGCTGCGCTGCTGGCGGCGGCGCTCGCCGGTGTCATCACGGCACTGCCACGGGAGCTGGGACGAGCGAAATCCTCGAAGACCATGCGCGAGCTGTTCGCCAAGTCGCGTGCCGTGAACCTGATGGCAGCCGCGCGCATCTTCATGTTTGGCTCGCGCGATGTCTGGTTCGTGGTCGGGCTGCCGGTGTTTCTTTATGCCAGCGGTTGGAACTATCTGGCGGTATCCGGCTTCCTCGCGGCCTGGACGATCGGCTATGGCGGCGTGCAGGCGATCGCGCCGTCCATCGTCCGGCGCAGCACGGACGGGCTGTCGCGCGAGGTGCCGGAGGCGCGGCTCTGGGGCGCGATCCTTGCCGCCATCCCCGTCGTGCTCGCGCTTGTTCTCGCGACGGGCGCGGTACCGCGGCCCGACTTGCTGATTGCGGTAGGGCTGGCCGTGTTCGGCTTCGTGTTCGCGGTGCTGTCGTCACTGCACTCTTACCTGATCCTTGCCTATGCCGGCTCGGAGAAGGCTGCCGAGGATGTCGGGTTCTACTACGCGGCGAATGCGGCAGGTCGGCTCCTGGGCATTGTGCTGTCCGGTGTCCTCACGCAATACGCTGGGCTGCCGGCCTGTCTCTGGGGCGCATCTGCAATGCTCGCGGCTTGCCTTGGCCTGACGCTGATGCTGCCGACCGACGCGGCGGGAGAGGTGGCCAGGGAAATTCGGACAGGGCGATAAGTGGAAAGTCTGCCTGAGAGCGGCGAGGATGCCGCGGATCAGGAGAGAAAATGGCAAAACGGGCACGCCGCACACACAACCCTGGCTTCAAGGCGAAGGTGGCGTTGGCCGCCGTCAAAGGTAAGAAGAGGCTGGCGGAGTTGGCGGAGCAATATGACCTGCATCCGAACCAGATTACGGCCTGGAAGGCGCACCTGGTCGACGGTGCCGCCGGGGTGCTCGGCTCGACGGGTGCGGGGATCGAGGCGGCGCCGGCGGTGGATGTGAAGCTGCTGCACGCGAAGATCGGAGAGTTGACGCTGGAGAACGATTTCTTGTCCGGCGCGCTCAGAGCTTGTGAAGCAATCGAACTTGCGAATGAACGCCCGCTGATATCATTGATCTCTTTTTTGAAAGATCGGCGCGTCGCGGGCACTCATTCACAAACTCTCAGCAAAGCGGGTCTGCTGAGCGCGAAGCGATGATCGACCACTGGCACGATTTGCCACTGATGCGGCAAGTTGATCTCATCCGTAGCAGTTTATACTATTAGCCTGTGCCGATGTGAGCAGCTGATCGTATGATCATGCGTCGCGTCGACGAGCTGCATCTGTCAGGGCTGCCCGGTTCTCTGGAATTTGCAGTTGTGGACAGGAGAGAGCGATTCTCGGCCCTACCAGAAAACCGCTGGATCTTGTCTGGTTCAGACGTGTCACCATGGCCGTAACCAAGTATGGATGTGCAGACATGCCGGTTACGCTTCTGGATGTTCTTGTGAATGTTCCAGACCCCCGCCGGAAAGAGGGAACATGGCATTGCCGGCGCTCACGGGAACGGACCCGGGTTCGCCCAGGGAAATGGCGCCAGCAGGTGCGCATGAG
>CAIVPZ010000169.1 GCA_903907955.1 uncultured Acetobacteraceae bacterium
CCCAGCCTTCCGTCCCGATGCCACCCGCAGGCCGCGGCGATGTTGTTGCCGGGGCCTTCAGGTCTTGGTGGTGCGGTCGGCCAGCGACGCATAGAGTTCATCGAGCAGGACTTGAGCATTGATGAAGCGGCCAGGGCAGCCGTTGAGGCAGGCCTCGCGTAACAGCCCGATTGCCAGACCGGTCTTGCCGGTGCCGGGTTTGCCGATGCGCAGGACGTTGTCGGTCCGGCGCAGGAAGTCCAGCCCGGCCAGTGTCTGGATCTGCGCGCGGCTCACGCCGGGCTGACGATCGAACGGGAAGCCGTCGAGTGACCACCGCCATGGCAGACGCGCCTGTCCCAGACGATACGCCAGGCTGCGTTCGCGGCGGGACGCGGCCTCCTGGCCGAGCAGCCGGTACAGCAACTCGGGTGCGGCGATCGCCTCGCGTTCGGCACGTTCGATTTCAGCGTCGAGTGCCTTGGCCATGCCGTGCAGCCGCAGTTGGGCGATCAGTGCACGCAGCCTGTCATGCATCGTCGTCTTTCCTGGTGTTCAGTGCAAGGAAGTCGCCGGCGCACCGTTCGATGGACTGGGCGATCTGCGCCACCGCCTGCGGGTCCACCAGGCGGCTGGCGGCGAAGCGCAGGTCCAGTTGGTGCAGGTCAAGCTCCAGACGATGGCTGTCCATGGACGTCATCGCCGGCGGGGCGGCCCGCTCGCCCCGCTCACGTCCCGCAGGATACTCGCCGCCGCGTCAGTCGGGTTCACCTTGGGGCGTGGCCAACACGGCCGCGACGGGGACCGCGGCGGCGCAGGAACTCCGGGCGAAGCGGCGGCAGACAGGGACGACCGCACCAATGGCGGTGCGTCGTCGCTCGCCGGGGCGGCTCGGCCGGAGATGCGTCGTCACGCGAGGATGCCGACATCGTCGCCCGCGTGGTGGCGCTGAACGCCGAACGTGCCGCCGAGGAAGCCGACGGCCATGTCCGCTGGCTGCGCCAGAAATTTCAGGCGCCGGAGGAAACGCAGCGCCGCGCCGTGCAGCACGAAATGGATGTGGGCGAAGGCGCCGTCTCCGGTCTGCGGCCCTGGCCGAAGGATGCGCCGTCACAATTCACCGCGCTGCGCGCCGCCCTGTCCAGCGATCCGGCCTCGGCGCGCGATGTTGCCCGCCGCTTCAAGGGGCTCCGCGCCAAGGCAAGATGGAGGAAATGCTCGCCACCCTGACCGCGCTGGGTCAGGCCCGCCCGGTCGGCGAGGGGCGGTATGCGGCATGATCGGGGCTTCGCCCCATCGGCGCCAAGATAGGCGGAAAGGAAGGCCAGGGCGCTGCCCGCCAAGGGGCAGCGGCCCCTTGGAACCCATTCATTAAGAAATCATCGGGTTCCAAGGGCCTATGGCCCTTGGTGGGTCCAGGGCAAAGCCCTGGTGGGGCTCGGGGCAACGCCCCGATAGGATCAGGCCGGCAGTATAGCTTCACCCCCGCGGGTAAAACCGCGCCGCCCCCAGGTCGAGCCGGCAGGCGCTGCCCAAAGCGGGCGGCGCCGCGCCGGGCGGCAGCAGCACCTCGATCATCGTCTCGCCGGCCTGCACCTCCACCCGCACCGCCGGCCCGGCCACCGCGACGCCGCGCACCCGGGCCGGCCCGCCGGCGGACAGGCCGATTTCGTGCGGGCGCAGCATGGCCAGCGCCGGCCCCGCCGGCAGATCGCACGGCAGGTCCGGCAGGCCGGCGACCGCGAACCGGGCGAGGCCGTCGGCCACCGTGCAGGGCAGTTCCACCGATTCGCCGATGAAGCGGTGGACGAACGCGGTTGCCGGCGATGCCCAAAGCCCCGCCGGCGTGTCCACCTGCTCCACCCGGCCGGCGCGCAGGATCGCCACCCGGTCGGCCACTTCCAGCGCCTCGGCCTGGTCGTGGGTGACCATCACCGTGGTCAGGCCGGTGCGGTTGTGCAGGTCGCGCAGCCAGCGGCGCAGATCACGCCGCACCGCCGCATCCAGCGCCCCGAACGGCTCGTCCAGCAGCAGCATGCGCGGCTCGATCGCCAGGGCGCGGGCCAGGGCGACGCGCTGGCGCTGGCCGCCGGATAGCTGGTCGGGATAGCGCGCGCCGAGTTCCGGCATCTGCACCAGCCCCAGCAGGTCGGCGACGCGGGCGCGGATCGCCGCCCGGCCCGGCCGCTGCGCGCGCGGGCGCACGCGCAGGCCGAAGGCGATGTTGTCGGCCACCGTCATGTGGCGGAACAGCGCGTAGTGCTGGAACACGAAGCCGACGCCGCGCGCCCGGGCCGGCACCCCCGCCATGTCCGCGCCGCCGATCAGCACGCGGCCGGATTCGGCGGTTTCCAGCCCGGCGATCATGCGCAGCAGGGTGGTCTTGCCCGACCCGGACGGGCCGAGCAGCGCCAGGAACTCCCCCTCGGCGGCCTTGAGGTCAACGCCGTGCAGCGCCGCCGTGGTGCCGAACTGCTTGAAGATGCCGTGCAGCGCGAGGCTCATGCGGTTGCCATCGTCTTGTCCGTTCCCCGGCGCGTGTGCCATTCCAGCCAGGCCCTGGCCGCCAGCGTCACCAGGGCGAGCAGCGCCAGCAGCCCCGCCATGGCGAAGGCGGCCGGTGCCTGGAAATCGTTGTAGAGCGCCTCGATCTGCAACGGCATGGTCAGCGTCTGGCCACGGATGCGGCCGGATACCACCGTCACCGCGCCGAATTCGCCCATCGCCCGCGCGTTCAGCAGCAGCACGCCCTGCAGCAGCGCCCAGCGCACATTGGGCAGCGTCACATGCCAGAACATCCGCCACGGACTCGCCCCCAGGGTGAGCGCCGCCTCCTCCTCCTCGCTGCCCTGCGCCTGCATCAGCGGCACCAGCTGGCGCACCACGAAGGGGAAGGTGACGAACAGCGTGGCCAGCACCAGGCCCGGGGTGGCGAAGATCACCTGTACGCCGAGCCGGTCCACCGCCGGGGCAAACCAGCCCTGGGCGCCGAACAGCAGCACCCAGACCAGGCCGGAGATCACCGGCGAGACGCTGAGCGGCAGTTCGATGAAGGTGAGCAGCACGCCGCGCCCGGTAAAGCGGAAACGGGCGATGCACCACGATGCCGCCAGCCCGCCGAGCGTGTTCACCGGCACGCTGATGGCGGCGACCAGCAGGGTCAGGCGGATCGCCGCCAGCGAGTCGGGATCGTCGAACGCCGCCAGCGCCCGGCCAAGCCCCTGGCCCGCCGCCTCGGCGAACAGGGCCGCCACCGGCAGCAGCACCAGCCCGCCGAGCGCCGCCAGCGCGGCCAGCACGGCAACAATCGGCACCGGCGGGAAACGCGGGTTCATCGTGCCCGCCGCGCCAGACGCTGCTGCAGCAGGTTCACCGCGCCCAGCATGGTGAACGACAGCATCAGCATGGCCAGCGCCAGCACGGCGGCCCCCGCATAGTCGAACTGCTCCAGGCGGATGACGATCAGCAGCGGCGCGATTTCAGTGAGGCCGGGCATGTTGCCGGCGATGAAGATCACCGAGCCATACTCCCCCACGGCGCGCGCGAAGGCCATGCCGAACCCGGTCAGCAGCGCCGGCAGGATCGCCGGCAGCACCACGCGCACCAATATCTGCGGCGGCCGGGCGCCGAGGGTCGCCGCCACTTCCTCGACCTCGGCCGGCAGGTCCATCAGCACCGGCTGCACCGTGCGCACCACGTAGGGAAGCCCCGCGAACACCAGCGCCACCATGATCCCCGGCATCGCATAGGCCAAATCGATCCCGAACGGCGCCACCAGGCCGCCGATCCAGCCATTCGGGGCATACAGCGTGGTCAGGGCGATGCCGGCCACCGCGGTCGGCAGGGCGAAGGGCAGGTCAACCAGCGCATCGGCCAGTTGCCGCCCGGGGAAACGGCCGCGCACCAGCACCCAGGCCACCAGCAGGCCGAGCGGCACGTTGATTGCCGCCGCCGCCAGCGAGGCGCCGAAGCTCAGCTTCAGGGCCGCCAGCACGCGCGGCGATTCGAGCGAGGCCAGCACCCCGGTGATCCCCAGCGACCAGGGGCGCAAGGCCAGCGCGGTCAGCGGGATAAGCACGATCAACGCCACCCAGGCGAGGGTGACGCCGAAGGCCGGCCCGAACCCCGGCAGCGGGTTCGGGCGCACGAACCGTCCGTTCACGGCAGCAATCCTAGTGGGCCGGCGTGGTCACCTGGTCGAACACCCCGCCTTCGGCGAAGTGGCGTGCCTGCGCCTCCGGCCAGCCGCCGAACAATTCGATGCCGAAGGTCGGCACCGGCGGGAACTTCTGTTCGTAGCGCGCCGCGACCACGGGGTCGCGCGGGCGGAAATGGTGCCGCGCGGCGATTTCCTGCCCCTCCGGCGAATACAGGAAGCGCAGGAAGGCCTCGGCCGGTGCGCGGCTGCCGCGCTTGTCGGCCACCGCGTCCACCACCGCGACCGGCGGGTCGGCGCGGATGGTCACCGAGGGATAGACGATCTCGAACCTGTCCGCCCCCAGTTCCTCGCGCGACAGCAGCGCCTCGTTCTCCCAGGCCAGCAGCACGTCGCCCAGGCCGCGCTGCACGAAGGTATTGGTGGCGCCGCGCGCGCCGGTATCGAGCACCGGCACCTGGGCGAACAGGCGGCGCAGATAGGCCTCGCCGGTCGCTTCGGTGCCGCCGGGCTGGCGCAGCGCCCAGCCGAGCGCCGCCAGGTAGTTCCAGCGCGCGCCGCCCGAGGTCTTGGGATTGGGGGTGATCACCCGCACCCCGGACCGCACCAGGTCCGGCCAGTCGCGGATGGCCTTCGGGTTGCCGCTGCGCACCAGGAAGACAATTGTGCTGGTGTATGGCGTAGATCCCTCCGGCAGCCGGGTCTGCCAGTCCTTCGCCACCAGCCCGCGCGTCGCCAGGGCGTCGATATCGGAGGCCAGCGCCAGCGTCACCACGTCGGCCTGCAGGCCGTCCAGCACCGCCCGCGCCTGCGCGCCGGAGCCGCCATGCGAGGTGTTCACGGCGATGCTGCGCCCGGTCTGCTTCTGCCAGACCGCTGGAAACACCCGGTTTACCTCTCGGTAGAGTTCCCGCGTCGGGTCGTAGGACACGTTCAGCAGGCTGTCCTGCGCCGCCGCGGGACGACTGCCAATGGTGATTGTCAGCAACAGCGCGGCTGCTGCGGACTTTAGGGCCATTCGCTTGTTCATGACGTGGTTCTAGCAGATCGCCCGGCGCGATGGCCAGCCACAACCGACGCCGCTTTACCGCGCCTCCCGCCGCGCCGCAGGCCGCACGACAACCCGCGCCGGGCCCTCGCGGCTGCCGGAAGGCGCGGCAAAACGCCCAATCACGCACCGGGTGTCCGGGGGGTTGCATGCGGGGATTGCCGGCCCATGCTGGTCACCTGATGGTGCTCAAAGCACGCGGCGCGCTCAGCGCCCGCAACCGGTCGATGTCCGCGTTCCTGCCGGCGTTGCCACGAATGCGGAAAAGTTCGACCGGAATACCGTCCGCATCGCCCCGGTAAAGCAACTCCCAGCGATCCGGCTGGAGGGCGCGTGCCTGCTCGACCTGGTCGATGTGCAGCCATGGATTGTGCCCGGGCAGGCCGCGCACCAGAACCAGCGGGATTGCGTAGTCGTCGATCGCTGCCATGACCTCGCCCGGTGCGTGAAAACGGGGCAGATAGTCTTGATTGTTATATCCGCCACCGCCGAGCAGCCGCGACCCTCGTACCGCGAACAGGCTTGGGCGCGCCGGGTCGTCCATGGCGAGTTCGGCGACCGCCGCGCCTTCGCCCGCACCGTCGGCGACGATCAGGATTGACGGGTTGTTCGGCAGGCGCCGCTTCCAAACCTCGCGAGCCGCCTCGATGAGGCCCAATTGCCGCTTTGGTGCGACATCCACGACCGATGGCAGCGCCGCCAGGCACAGCAGGCCGACGGCGATCGCGGCGGCCCTTTCGCGGGGCATGCCAAACCACCGCGTGACGGCGTGCCACACCGTGTTGACGGCCAGCAGGAGCAACGGCGGCAAGGCGGGGGCGAGATAGCGGTCCTGGATCGCCGCGGGAACCACCGACTGGAAGGTCAGCACGGCGGCGAACAAGGCGGCCGCGACCACCATCAGGTTGCTGTCCGGGCCGGGCCGCGGCCGGCGGCAGATGGCAAGGAAGCCGCCGACGCCGGCTGCCAGCAGCAACGGGCCGACGCCCTCCAGCAGGATGCCCAGGTTGGCCGGCACCGCGACCGAGATGTAATCCCATCCCCAGGTAAAGCGGAACCCTGCTGCAACCAGTCCGTAGGTCAGCACATACCAGGGCGCGGTAAGCACGATCACAACGAGCGCCGGCAACCAGAACGACCAGCGGCGCGGGGCGCGCCAGTCGCGGCCGATGAGCAGCGCGAACACCGGCACCAGTGCGAGGCAGCCGGCGTTCCTCTTGATCAGCAGTCCTGCCGCGGCAACCAGGCCGAACAGCAGCGCATACCGTGCCTGGCGGGTGTCGAGATAGCGCCAGTACGCCAGCAGCGCGAGCAGGCAGAGCAAGGCGACGGGACCGTCCAGCATCAGTCCAGCGCTGCCTTCCTGCACAAGGGGGGACGCCACGAAGGCGACTGCGGTAAGACCGCCGGTCACCCGCCCGAAGCGCGGCGCGGCGATACCGTAAAGGATCAGCGCGGCGGCGCAGGTGACGCTGGCGGACAACAGCAACATGGCGCTGCGACTCCAGCCGAACAGCAGCATCCAGACGCCTTCAGCCACGTAGTAAAGCGGCCCCCAGTGACCAATGCCCACCACCGGATAAGAACTGTGGAACCGCTGGATAAAATCCAGCGGAGAACCGGGTGCGTGGGCTGAAATATAGTCATGTATAAAAAGGCCAGAGACATAATGCGAACTCTCGTCGGATTCGAACTCTGCATTGTAGGCACCGAGTGCGTTCTGCAGAAGTACAATCAATAGCATGAGGCAGCAAGCAACCAAGATATATTCTGTCGTGCTGCGCCACCCCGCGCGGGTATTGTCCGTCGCTGCGGCGACCTGCTGACCAACGTTCATATGCACCTGCATTGTTGCTGGCTTCATCTCAGAACTTGTGAAGCAATCAAACTTTCGAACGAACGTCGGACCGCCCGACGCGCCGCAGGCGGCCCACGCGCCCCGCTCAGATGGCGAAGGTGATCGGCTCGGTGGTCGGCCGGCGCAGGCCGGCCGCCGCGGCCCGGCGCAGCAGATCATCCAGCGTCAGCGCCGCCAGCCGTTCGCGCGCCGCCTCCTCCAACTCCGTCCAGAGCGTGTCCACCACCTTCTCCTGCAACCGGCCCGATGGCCCCTCGGAAGGCTCGGCCTCGCCGTCACTCACCGCCACCGCCACCACCTCGGACAGCCTGATGTCGCGCCGCGGCCGGCCGAGCCGGTAGCCGCCGCGCGGCCCGCGCACACTCTCCAGCAGGCCCGCCCGCGACAGCGCCTGCAGCAGCGGCTCCATGCCACGCCGGGCCAGCCCCAGCCGGTCGGCAATCTCCGCGGCGCTCACCGTGGCGGTTCGCCCGCCATGGAAGGCGACGTCGAGCATCACCGTCACCGCCAGCATTCCCCGGTCCCGTCGGATCAGCATACCCTTGCACTCCTCTGCCGCGCCGACATGAAATCACGTCCACCCTTCGTAATACAGGGGTCCTGTGGTAAAGACATCGCTTATGGCAAGAATCGCTCCCCGCGCCGCAATCCCACCGGCACCCGCCCCAGCCCCGACACCTGCCCCCACACCGGCACGGGGCCGCATGCACCGCAGCATCCTGGAGACGATCGGCGCCACGCCGCTGGTCGGCATCCCGCGCATCGCCGCCGAGGACAAGCTCCTCGCCGATGTCGCGCTGAAGCTGGAATTTTTCAACCCGCTCGGCTCGGTCAAGGACCGCATCGGCCTGGCCATGGTGGAGCGCGCCGAGGCGGACGGGCTGATCGCTCCCGACCGTTCTGTCCTCGTCGAGCCGACTTCCGGCAATACTGGCATCGCGCTGGCGTTCGTGGCCGCCGCCAAGGGCTACCGGCTGATCGTCACCATGCCCGAGGGCGCTTCCAACGAGCGGCGCAAGATGCTGCGGCTGATGGGCGCCGACGTGCAGCTCACCCCGGCCCGCCAGGGCATGGCCGGCGCCATCGCCCGCGCCGAGTCGATCGTCGCCGCCACCCCCGGCGCCTGGATGCCGCGCCAGTTCGACAACCCGGCCAATCCCGACATCCACGCCGCCACCACCGCCGAGGAAATCTGGATCGACACCGCCGGCCGGGTGGACATCGTGGTGGGCGGCGCCGGCACCGGCGGCACGCTGACCGGCATCGCCCGGGCGCTGAAGCCGCGCCGGCCCGGGCTGCACGTGGTCCTGGTCGAGCCGGCCGAGAGCGCGGTGCTGTCCGGCGACGAGGCCGGCCCGCATGGCGTGCAGGGCATCGGGCCGGGCTTCCAGCCGGCGGTGCTGGAGCTTGGGCTGATGGACGAGGTGGTGCGGGTGTCCGAGCGCGACGCCATCGCCGCCGCCCGCCGCTGCGCCCGCTCGGAAGGGCTGCCGATCGGTATTTCCTCCGGGGCTTCGCTGCATGCGGCGCTGGCGCTGGCGCGGGAGCCGGCACATGCGGGGAAGCTGATCGTGTCGATCGCGCCCAGCTTTGCCGAGCGGTACCTTAGTACTCCGCTGTTTGCGGGGCTTTAGGAAAGCACGGCCAGGGCGCTGCCCTGGACCCGCCAAGGGGCAGTGGCCCCTTGGAACCCATCACTTTTCGGGGGGCAAAGCCGCCTGGCCTTCTTCCTTTCTCCAGCGCGCCACATTCCGGATGTGCTCGTCCTCCGTGCGGGCAAACGCATGCCCGCCACGGGCATCCATGACGAAGAACAAATCCTCGGTATGCGCCGGATGCGCCACCGCCCGCAGCGAGGCCAGCCCGGGCATGGCGATCGGCCCGGGCGGCAGCCCGGCGACGCGATAGGTGTTGTACGGCGTCGGCCAGTCCAGGTCGGCGCGAGTCAGTTTGCGGTCCAGCGCCCCGGTGCCGCCGGAAGCGGCATAGGCCACGGTGGGATCGGCCTGCAGCCGCATCCTCAGGCGCAGACGGTTGAGATAAACCGCCGCCACCAGCGGCCGTTCCTCCGGCCGGGCGGTCTCGCGCTCGACGATGCTGGCCAGGGTGAGCAATTCCTGCGGCCCGGCCAGCGGCAGCCCGGCCTCGCGCTGCTCCCAGGCATGCGCCAGCGCGCCCGCCATCGCCGCCGCGGCCCGCTCCGCCAGCGCCGTCCGGGTCGTGCCGAGCTCGAACGCATAGGTTTCCGGCAGCAGCGCCCCTTCCGCGGGCACCGGCGTCTCGCCGGCCAGCGCCGGCGCACGGTCCAGCAGCAGCGCCACCTGAGCCGCGGTCAGGCCCTCGGGAATGGTAAGCCGGTGCTGCACCGGCCGCCCGGTCCGCAGCACGGACAGCACGGCATGCAGCGACGCGTGGGCGGGGAAGGCCAGTTCGGCCGCGTGCAGCGACCCCGCCGCCCGCGTGACCAGCACCGCAAGCCTGAATGTCACCGCGTCGTCGATCACCCCGGCGGCCAGCAGCGACTCGCCGACCTGGGCCGGCGTGCCGTGCGGCACCACCACCGCCCGCGCCACCGCCAGCGGCCCGGGCCGCTCATAACGCGCCCGCACGAATGCGAGCGGCCCGGCCGCCGCCAGCACCGCCAGCAGCCCGGCCAGGATCACCCCGGTCCGCCGCGTCATGGCCCCTGATGCGGATCAGGGGCGCGGATCAGGACGCCTTGCGGAAAAGAATGGAAGCGTTGGTGCCGCCAAAGCCAAAGCTGTTCGACAGCGCCACGTCGATGTGCCGCTGCTGCGCGGTGTGCGCCACCCGGTCGAAGGTGCTCGCGCGGCTCGGGTTGTCCAGGTTCAGCGTCGGCGGAGCGACGTTGTCGCGCACCGCGAGCACCGAGAAGATCGTCTCGATGGCGCCGGCGGCACCGAGCAGGTGGCCGGTGGCCGATTTGGTGGACGACATCGCGATGCCGCGCGCGGCATCGCCGAACAGCCGCTCCACCGCTTCCAGCTCGAGATCGTCGCCGAGCGGGGTCGAGGTGCCGTGCGCGTTCACGTACTGAATCTGGTCCGGCCTGATCCGCCCGTTGCGCAGCGCCGCCTGCATGGCGCGGAACGCCCCCTCGTGACCCTCCGCCGGCGCGGTGATGTGGTGGGCGTCGCCCGACATGCCGTAGCCGCATACCTCGGCATAGATCTTGGCGCCGCGCTTCTTCGCGTGCTCGTACTCTTCCAGCACCACCACGCCCGAGCCTTCGCCCATGACGAAACCGTCGCGGTCACGGTCCCAGGGACGCGACGCCCTGGTCGGCGTGTCGTTGAAGCCGGTGGACAGCGCCCGCGAGGCACAGAAACCGCCCATGCCGAGCGGGTTGACCGCCGCCTCGGCGCCGCCGGCCACCATCACCTCGGCATCGCCCAGCGCGATCAGCCGGGACGCGTCGCCGACCGCATGGACGCCGCTGGCGCAGGCCGTCACCACGCTGTGGTTGGGGCCCTTGAAGCCGAACTTGATGGAAACGTGGCCGGAGGCAAGGTTGATCAGGGCGGAGGGGATGAAGAACGGCGACAGCCGCCGCGTCCTCCCCTCATGCACCAGGACCGATGCCTCATAGATCGTCTCCAGCCCGCCGATGCCGCTGCCGATCATCACGCCGGTGGTCCAGCGGTCCTCGTCGGCCTCCGGCTTCCAGCCGGAATCCTCGACCGCCTCGGTGGCGGCGACGAGGGCGTACTGGATGAAGCGGTCCATCTTGCGCTGGTCCTTCACCGGCACCCACTCGCCGATGTCCAGCCTGCCCTCGGCCCTGGTGCCCAGGGGAATCTGCCCGGCGATCTTCGCGGCCAGGTCCTTGGTCTCGAAGGACTGGATGGCATTGATGCCCGACTCGCCTTCGATCAGGCGCTTCCAGACATTCGCCACCCCCAAACCGAGGGGGCAGGCGATGCCCATGCCCGTCACCACCACGCGCCGCATCGCTGCCATCCTTGCCCGTTATTGTTTGCGTGGTGCCGGCTCAGGCCGCCTTCTGCTTCTCGATGTAATCGATCGCGTCCTTCACGGTGCCGATCTTCTCGGCCGCGTCCTCGGGAATCTCCACCCCGAACGCTTCCTCGAAGGCCATCACCAACTCGACGGTGTCGAGGCTGTCGGCGCCGAGGTCGTCGATGAACGACGCCTCCGGCGTGACCTTGGCCTCTTCCACCCCGAGGTGTTCCACCACGATCTTCTTCACCTTATCGGCGATTTCGCTCATCGAACTGTCACTCCTGCCTGCCGGTTCATGGTCTACGCGTCTCTCGTCCGGTCTGCCCGCCAACCTGGCCCCGTATTGCTGGGGCGGCCCGGCCGGCGGGATAGACCCCAGCGGCGCCGCGCACCTGCCCCGGACGAGGGCGGGCGCCGCTTAGCATGGATTTGTCGAAGGCGCCAACCGCGTGAATCCCGCACGGCGCCGGATCAAGCGGCGGGTCCCTCAGAGCATGGCCATCCCGCCATTGACGTGCAGGGTGGCCCCGGTCACCCAGCCGGCTTCGTCGCTGGCAAGATAGGCCACCGCCGCCGCCACATCCGCCGGCTGCCCCAGCCGGCCGAGCGGGATCGCCTCGGCGAGCCTGGTTTTCTGCGCATCCGACAGGGCATCGGTCATCGGCGTCGCCACGAAGCCGGGCGCCACCAGATTAACCGTAATGCCCCGCGACCCCACCTCCTGCGCCAGCGCCTTGGTCATGCCGGCCAGCCCGGCCTTGGCGGCGGCATAGTTGGCCTGCCCCGGGTTGCCGGTGCTGCCGACGATGGAGGAAATCGACACGATCCGCCCGGCCCGCCGGCGCAGCATGCCCTTCAGCGCCGCCCGGCACAGCCGGAACGGCGCGGTCAGATCGACATCCAGCACCGCCTGCCAGTCCTCGTCCTTCATGCGCAGCGCCAGCATGTCGCGGGTGAAGCCGGCATTGTTCACCAGGATGGCAAGCTGCCCCGCCGCGGCTTCGGCCGCCGCCAGCAGCGCGTCCGGCGCCGCCGGGTCGCGCAGATCGGCGGGGCAGACATGCGCCCGCTCCCCCAGTTCCGCCGCCAGCGCCTCCAGCGCATCGCGCCTTGTGCCGGACAGCGCCACCGCCGCCCCCTGGGCGTGCAGCGTGCGCGCGATGGCCGCCCCGATGCCGCCCGAGGCGCCGGTCACCAGGGCCGTCTTGCCGTCCAGGCGGAACATGGCGGTGCTCCCGCTACAGGGTTTTCAGGATCTGTTCGATCTCGGCCGGCGAGCCGACCGAGGTGGCGGCGGCGTCGGGGGCGATCCGCCGCACCAGGCCGGCCAGCACCTTGCCGGCGCCGAGTTCGACGAAGCTGTCCACCCCCAGCGCGGTCATCGCCTGCACGCTTTCGCGCCAGCGCACCGTCGCGGTCACCTGCTGCACCAGCAGGCGCATGATCTCGGCCGGGTCGGTCGCCTTGGCGGCCGAGACATTGGTCACCACCGCCACCAGCGGCGCGCGCGGCGGCGCCGCCTCCAGCGCCTCGGCCATGGCGTCGGCCGCCGGCGCCATCAGGGCACAGTGGAAGGGGGCGGAAACCGGCAGCAGCATGGCGCGCTTCACGCCTTTGCTTTTGGCCACGTCGATGGCGCGCGCCACCGCCGCCTTGTCGCCGGAGATCACCACCTGGCCGCCGCCATTGTCGTTGGCCGGCTCGACCACCTCGCGTCCGTCGGGGCCTTCCGCCGCCTCGGCGCAGATCGCGCGCGCCAGTTCCATCTCGGCGCCGAGCAGGGCGGCCATGGCGCCGGCGCCGGGCGGCACCGCCTTCTGCATCGCCTGGCCGCGCAGCCGCAGCAGTGCCGCGGCCTGCGCCGGGGTGAACGCCCCCGCCGCGGCCAGGGCGCTGTATTCGCCCAGCGAATGCCCGGCCACCAGCACGGCGCGGTCGGCGAGGACAAACCCGCCCTCGCGCTCCAGCACCCGCAGCACCGCCAGCGAATGCGCCATCAGCGCCGGCTGGGTGTTCTCGGTGAGGGTAAGTTCCTCGCCCGGTCCCTCGAACATCAGCTTGGACAGCTTCTGCTTCAGGGTTTCATCGACTTCCTCGAACACCTCGCGCGCGGCGGCGAAGGCGGCGGCGAGGTCGCGCCCCATGCCGACGGCCTGGCTGCCCTGGCCCGGGAAGATGAAGGCGTGCACCGGCATGACGAAGGGATTCCCGGAAACGATGGGGGGCGAATGGGCGCGCGGCGTAGCGGCGGCGCACTGTACTGTCAATGCGCGGATCGGACCATGCCCCGCCCTGGCCCTTGCATCCGCCCGGCACCGCTGTATAAGCCGCCGCCTTCCCTGCCGGGTGGAGACGGCCTCCCCCGGCTATGCCCACGTGCCAATGGTGGCGCGGGCCCGATTCCCCTCGCAAGGAACCGGTCCGGGGCGGAGATCAAGCCAGAGGGGACCACATGCCGCTATATGAAACCGTGTTCATCGCACGGAACGACGTCACGCAACAGCAGGTCGAGGCCATCGCCGACGCCATCGGCACCCAGCTCGATGCCGACAAGGGCATCGCGCCGCCGCCGCCGCCGGCCGAGGGCGAGCCGGAAAGCCCGCGCCCCAGCGTCTCGGTGAAGAAGCGCGAGTACTGGGGGCTGCGCAGCCTGGCCTACCGGATCAAGAAGAACCGCAAGGGCCATTACATGCTGCTCGGCATCGACGCCGCGCCGGCATCGATCAATGAAATGGAACGCCAGCTCCGCCTCAACGAGGACGTGCTGCGCTTCATGACCATCCGGCTGGAGACGATCGACGAGGCGCCCAGCGCCATCCTGTCGCGCAAGTCCGACGATCGCGAGCGCGGTTTCCGCGGCCCCAAGCCGGCTGGCCGCTACGAGTCCGGCCGCAAGCGCGGCTACGACGACCGCGAGGAGTTCCGCGCCCGCGAGGAAACGCTGCCGCGCGAACACGACGGCTTCCGCGGCATCGAGGAGTAAGCCCAGATGTCCGATTCCTCCGATGTGAATCCCGCCGCCCGCCGTGCCGCGGTCGGCGCCCGCCGTCCGTTCTACCGGCGCCGCAAGTCGTGCCCGTTCTCCGGGCCGAGCGCGCCGAAGATCGACTACAAGGACGTGCGCCTGCTGTCGCGCTTCCTGTCCGAGCGCGGCAAGATCGTGCCCAGCCGCATCACCGCGGTCTCGGCCAAGAAGCAGCGCGAGCTGGCCAACGCCATCAAGCGCGCCCGCTTCCTCGCCCTGCTGCCCTATGTCGTGAGCTGAGGGAGCACGCACCATGGCATCCGTGGAACTCATCCTGCTCCAGCGCGTCGACAAGCTCGGGCAGATGGGCGAGTTGGTGCGGGTGAAGCCCGGCTTCGCCCGCAACTACCTGCTGCCGCAAAAGAAGGCGATCCGCGCCAACAAGGACAACCTGGCGAAGTTCGAGCAGCAGCGCGCCCAGCTTGAGGCGCAGAACCTCAAGCGCCGCGACGAGGCCCTGCGGGTCGCCGAGCGGGTCGGCGGGCTGTCGGTCGTCATCGTCCGCCAGGCCGGCGAGTCGGGCAGCCTGTACGGCTCGGTCAGCTCGCGCGACATCGCCGAGGCCAGCACTGCCGCCGGCCTCACCATCAACCGCACGCAGGTGGTGCTCGACCACCCGATCAAGACGCTCGGCCTCAGCGGCGTCCGCGTCGTGCTGCACCCCGAGGTGGCGATCTCGATCACCGTCAACGTGGCCCGCAGCCTCGAGGAAGCCGCCAAGCAGGCGCGCGGCGAGCGCGTCACCACGGTGGAATCGCGCGAGGAGGAAACCCTCGGCACCGAGGACCTGCTCGACCAGCAGCCCGAACTGCCGGACTGAACAGGCCCCCCCCGGTGCCCGATCAGGGCGCCGGGGCGGTTGCGTGCCATTGCCTTGCGCGCTGATTCGTGACCAGCGCGGTGCTTGAAATCCCTGACCTTTCCGCTTTCTTATCTTTCGCAACCAGTTTGAGGTATGCGGGAGGGGAAAGCCATGCGCGCTGTCCTGGATCACGTGCTCCGGCGGCTCATCGTCCACGGTCGCCTGACCGTCAAATGGCCTGACGGGCAACTGACCACCTACAGCGGCGAAGCTGGGCCCGAGGCCCTGATCGCATTCACGGATGCCCGCACGGTCCGCCGGGTCGGCCTCAACCCCGCCCTCGCCATCGGCGAAGCCTATATGGATGGCGGGCTGGTGCCGGTGGACTGCACCATCCACGATGTGCTCGACCTGATGCTCACCAACCGGTCGTCCGAGGCGTCCCGGCAGGAACTGCTGACGCTGCACGAGATCGCCGGCTGGTTCACCCGCCACATCGCCCAGTTCAACCCGGCGACGCGCGCCCGGCGCAATGTCGCCCATCACTACGACCTCAACGGCCGGCTGTACGCGCTGTTCCTCGACCGCGACCGCCAGTACTCCTGCGCCTACTTCCCCACCGGCAACGAGACGCTGGAGGAAGCGCAGGCGGCCAAGAAGCGCCACATCGCCGCCAAGCTGCGGCTTGACCGGCCCGATCTCGAGGTGCTGGACATCGGCAGCGGCTGGGGCGGAATGGCGCTGGCGCTGGCACGCGACCACGGCGCCCGGGTCACCGGCATCACACTCTCGCGCGAGCAACTGGCCGAGTCGCAGGCGCGCGCCGCCGCCGAGGGGCTGGCCGACCGGGTCCGGTTCGAGTTGCTGGACTACCGCAGCCTGCACGGCCGCTTCGACCGCATCGTCTCGGTCGGCATGTTCGAGCATGTCGGTGTCGGCCACTATCGGACGTTCTTCGACGTGGTGAAGCGCAGCCTCGCCCCCGACGGCATCGCCCTGCTGCATGCCATTGGTCGCAGCACCCCGCCTGGCCGTACCAACCCGTGGCTGACCAAGTATATTTTCCCGGGCGGCTACTGCCCGTCGCTGTCGGAGGTGGTGGCGGCGGTGGAGAAGACCGGGCTGCTCATCACCGACGTCGAAATCCTGCGGCTGCACTACGCCGAGACGGTGCGCCACTGGCGCCGCCGCTTCGCCGCCAACCGCGACGCCATCGCCTCGCTCTACGATGAGCGGTTCTGCCGGATGTTCGAGTTCTACCTGTCCGGGGCGGAGCTGACCTTCCGCTGCGAGGGGCAGATGGTGTTCCAGCTCCAGATGGCGCGCGAGCAGACCGCGGTGCCGCTGACGCGGGATTACATCACCGCGGCTGAGCGCGACGAAACCCGCCTGCGGGCCAACGCCTGACCGATGCCGGGGCGCCGCCCCGGACCCCGCCAGGAGGCTTCGCCTCCTGGACCTCCACCAAGGGCTTCGCCCTTGGAACCGTTTTCAATCATTGGGTTGCAGGGGGCATGGCCGCTGCCGGCTGGTATCGGCCTTCACCTTTTCCGCGCTTCCCGCAGCAGGTAGCTCAGCATCGCCCGCAGCTTGGCGGGCGCCACCGGCTTGCCCAGGAAGCCATGGCCGAGCGCGCGGATATCGGCCTCCAGCGTTTCGGAACGATCGCTGGAGATGACCAGCGCCGGCACCTCGGACCCGTAGCGCTGATGCAGCATATCTATCACCGAGGTGCCGGGGCCGCCGCCGTCGAGCCGGCAGTCGGCGACGATCAGGTCGGGGGTGCGGCCGAGCGCGTCGAGTTGCGCGATTGCCCCGGCCGCGGTGGCGGCGATCGCCAGGGTGCAGCCCCAGCCCTGCAGCAGCGGCGCCAGCGCCGCTTGCGCCGCCTCGTCGTCCACCACCACCACCACCACCCGCCCGCTCAGGCTGCTGGTCAGCAGCGGCGGCGCGGACGGTGCTTCCGGGCAGGTCGCCCCCGGCACGCCGAGCGGCACGCGTACGGCGAAGCGCGATCCGCGCCCGGGCCAGGACTCGACCGCGATCGACAACTCCAGCAGCCGGACGATGCGATCGACGATCGCCAGGCCCAGCCCCACGCCCTTGTCGTCGCGCCGCGGATTGTTGCCGAGCTGGCGGAATTCCTCGAAGATCAACTGCCGCTTTTCTTCCGCAATGCCGATGCCGGTATCGGCGACCTCCAGGCTGACCTCGGCGCCGCGATGCCGGCAGCCGACCAGGATGCGCCCGGAGCCGGTGTAGCGGATGGCGTTGCTGATGAGGTTCCGCATCACCCGCTCCAGCAGCCGGCGGTCGGTGTGCACCACCAGGCTGCTCGGCACCACCCGCATCGCCAGGCCAAGCGCCTGCGCCTGCGGCCGGTACTCGCGGGCCAGCCGGGCCAGCAACGGCGCCAGCGGGAACGATTCGCGCTGCACCGGCCAGACCCGGGCATCCAGCCGCGAGATGTCGAGCAGGGCGCTCAGCAGGTCGTCCACCGATTCAAGCGCGGCTTCGATCCGTTCGACCAGTTCGCGCTGCCGCTCACCGCTGATTTCCTCAGCGAGCGCGCCGAGGAACAACCGGGCGGCGTTGAGCGGCTGGTGCAGGTCGTGGCTGGCCGCCAGCAGGAAGCGGGTCTTGCTGAGATTGGCCTGTTCGGCCTCCGCCTTGGCGATATGCAGCGCCGCCTCCGCCTCGCGCCGCTCGAATATCTCGCGCCGCAGCGTCTGCGTCAGCGTTGACAGATCCGCGGTGCGCTGGCTGACCTTGCTTTCCAGCGTGATCGCGGTCTGGAACAGCGAAAAGGCGTTGTCCGTCTGGGTGTCGAAGGCGCGCTCGACGCGATCCATCAGGACCTGGTTGATCTTGCGCAGCTTGCGGTTCTCGGCCTCGATGATGGCCAGGTGCGCGTCGGCGACAACGCGCGCGGCTTGCGTCAGCGGGTTCACGCAGCGCCATCCCGGGTCCGCCCGATGGCGATCCCGGTGAAGGTCTGGTTCACCAGCATGCCGGCGAACTGCTCGCCATAGGAGCTGAAGCCCACCACGTTGTTCTCGGTCAGGATGCGCCCGGCGACATGCCGGAGCTGGCGGCGCTCGGCCTCCAGGTTGCGCAGCACGCAGTCGAAGCCGATCACCAGCTCGGGCGGGCCGATCTCCGCGCGGATCGTGCCGAACAGCGCGTGCAACTGCACCACGATGTCCTCGTGGCGGGCGAGCCGCAGCACCACCCCTTCGTCGATGGCGCAGAAAAAACTGAGGCTGCCGTCGGGGTTGGCGCGCTGGATCGAACGGACGAAGAATTCGCCGCCGACCTTCACCATCACCGGGTGCTCGGCGAAGATCGCCGGCGTCAGCTGGCGCGGGTCCAGGCCGACGATCCGCGCATATTCGGGGACCGCCGGCTCGGCGTTGATTTCGCTGACGATCCGTCGCACCGGGTCGGCCCCGGTCACCACCATGCGGGTGTCGGTGCCGTAGAAGTGCTGGGAATGAAACATCTTCACCGGCCGGCGGATACGCACCAGCGTCAGCAGCGCGGCGTCGGTGTGGAAGCGGCCCTGGTGATAGACATGCGTGCGCAGCAGCCGCAGATCGTCGCCCGCCGATCCGCCGACGATCGGAATGCCGTTCATGCGGCCATGGATGGCGCTCAGCACGGTTTCCTGGTTGGCGGACATGCCGTCGATCAGCAGCATGGCGAAGCTGTGCTGCAGCCGGGTGTCCGCGCCGCGCTGCGCCAGCCGGGCGAGCAGCGCATCGGCGATGATCTGGCCGCCGGCGATCTGGAATTCGGAGAGGCCGTCGATGCGGGCGATGACCGCGTTGCAGTCGGCGGCGGCAATGCTGAAGCCGGTGATGGCGCCGTCGCGGTAGCCGACCGGGGTGATTTCGCCGGCGGTCGTGCAGCCGATGATGTCCACCTCGCCGAAGCGGCGGCCGATCTCGGCGGCCAGCCTGTCCAGGTCGTAGCCGGCCGAACAGAAGAACACGGCCAGCCCGATATCCGGCTGCGTGATCGCCGCGTGAAGTTCGCTGGCCGCCACGGCCGGATCGCGAGACAGCGAGTAGCCACGCCTGATCCCATCGCGGCCGCTGGTCACGATCGACGCCCTCCCTCTCCCGAATTTGCCTCGGTTCAAGGTCCGGCGTTGTCATATCCGCGGCGAGGATGCAAGGCGGTTCTGCATCCGGCCACGGCGCCGACGGGTCGCGTGGCCCCCGGTTGCCCTGATCGCGATATGGCAATGCCTTGACATTCAAATTCGGCACGGCTAGCTTCCCTGCCACTGCGGCAATGTACTTATATAATTGGCAGGTGGGTTGCGTTCGAGGAGCGGCGGAAATCGCCGGCATGGTGGCCGCCATAAGGACTCCCCCGGCGTACCCTGTGCCGTCGCCGACCCGACACGATAAGCCAGGGAGCCGACATGAGTGCCACGGAGCGAACGCCGGCCACTTCCGTTTTCTTTGGCCTGACCGCGGATCAGATCAGCTTCCGTGCAACAACCGCGCGTTTCGCCGCCAATGTTCTCGCGCCCAATTATAAGAAATGCGAGAAGGAGGGGCGCATTTCACCGCAGGTCCGGCGTCAGATGGGCGAACTCGGCCTGATCGGTGTCGAGTTTCCGGCCGGCTACGGTGGCCTCGGCCTGGATCATGTCACCGCCGGCGTTGTGCTGGAAGCCATTGCCGAGGGCGACTTCAATGTCGCGTATATCCAGTTGCTCGCGTCCCTGTGCGGCGCCATCGTCGCCCGCCATGCGCGCCCGGAAATTGCCGCCGCGATCCTGCCGCGGGTGGTTTCGGGCGAGCAACTGATCGCGCTTGCCCTGACCGAGCCGCAGGGTGGCTCGGACGCCGCTTCGCTCGTTCTCAAGGCAACCCGTGACGATGCCGGCTACGTCCTCGACGGCGAAAAGACCTCGATCTCGATCGCTGATCAGGCGGATTGGGCCGTGGTCTTCGCCCGCACGGGTACCGTGGCCGAGCGCGCCCGCGGTGTTTCGGCCTTCCTCGTTGACATGAAGACGCCCGGCATCAGTTGCACCCGTTTTTCCGACCTCGGCCAGCATGCGGTCGGCCGCGGTTCGATCTTCTTCGACAAGGTGCCGGTGCCCGCCGCGCATCGGCTCGGTGCCGAAGGGTCAGGCTTTCTTCAGGTGATGCAGGGCTTTGACTTCTCGCGGGCGCTCATCGGGCTGCAATGCCTGGCGGTGGCGCGCATATCGCTCGCCGAGACCTGGAAATACGTCAAGGAGCGCCGCGCCTTCGGCAAGCCGCTCGCCGACAACCAGGGCGTGACCTTTCCCCTCGCCGAAGCCGAAACCATGGTCGAGGCGGCGCGGCTGCTCTGCTATCGGACGCTCGCCGCCAAGGATGCCGGTGCGCCGCACACCCGCGAGGCGGCGATGTGCAAATGGTGGGCGCCCAAGCTGGCCTTCGACGTCGTGCAGACCTGCCTGCTGCTGCACGGCCATGCCGGCTGGAGCGTCGATCTGCCGTTCGAACAGCGCCTGCGTGATGTTCTCGGATTGCAGATCGGCGACGGTACGGCGCAGATCATGAAGCTCATTATCGCCCGCGAGACCCTCAGATCCGTTGCTGCCTGAAGGCGCGTCGCGCCGCCCGGAGGAAACGACAGATGACCACCGCTCTGGACCCGGCGTCGCGCCGGGCTGCCATGACCGAAGCCGGACTTTGGCGCGACGCGACGCTGCTTGACCATTTTCGCCGCAATGCCGCGGTCCTGCCCGAAAAGACCGCGCTCGTCGCCATCCGCTCGGACAGCGGGTCGCAGGTCCGTCTGAGCTATCGCGCGCTCGACGAACTGTCCGATCGCGTCGCCGTCGGTCTCACCCGCTGCGGCGTGCGCGCAGGCGATGTGGTGTCGTTCCAGTTGCCCAACTGGTGGCAGTTCACCGTTCTCCATCTTGCCTGCCTCAAACTGGGCGGCATTTCGAACCCGTTGATGGTGATCTTTCGCGAGCGCGAGCTCACCTTCATGCTCGGCCTCGCCGGAACCAGGGTATTCGTGGTGCCCGCCTGCTTCCGAAACATCGACCATCGCGCCATCGCGCAGGCGGTGCGCCCGGCCTTGCCGGCGCTCACCCATGTCTTCGCGGTTGATGGCGAGGGCGCGGACTCCTTTGACGGCTTGCTCGTCGCGAATGCCAGCGCCGACGAACTGGCGGCCGTGCGGGCGCATCGCCTGTCGCCCGATGCGGTGATCCAGCTTCTCTACACCTCCGGCACCACCGGCGAACCCAAAGGGGTCGCCCATACCTCCAACACCATGCTTGCCAATCTGCTGCCCTTTGCCGAACGGCTCCGCCTGGGGCCGGACGACATCATCCACATGCCGTCGCCGATGGCGCACCAGCTCGGCTTCATGTACGGCCTGGTGCTGCCGGCGATGCTCGGAGCGACCGCCGTGCTGCAGGATGTCTTCGTTCCGGAAACCATGGCCCGGCAGATCACCGAGGAACGGGCCACCTTCACCATGGGCGCCACGCCGTTCCTCAACGACCTTGCTGACCACTGCATCCGGACCGGAACGGCGACACCGACGCTGCGTATCTTCGTCTCCGCCGGCGCGCCGATCGCCCGCCCTCTGGTCACCAAGGCGCGCCGCGCCCTCGGCGCGGCGATCCTGTCGGCCTGGGGCATGTCGGAGAACGGGGCGGTCACCACCACCCGGCCCGAGGATTCGGAGGAGAAGGTCACCACCACCGATGGCTGTGCGCTGCCGGGCATGGCGGTGCGTGTCGTCGATCCATTCAATAACGTCGTGCCGGCCGGGGAGGAGGGACCAGGGCCGTCCGATTCTCTGAAACCGCAGTGAATGACAGGGAAAAGTGATTCTCGGCTTGGAGCCGCAAGGGACTGGATATCGGGGGTATGGTGGGGTACCACGACCTCAGCCAAATATGAGATTGCGACCGTGTCAGTC
>CAIVPZ010000170.1 GCA_903907955.1 uncultured Acetobacteraceae bacterium
GACTGTTGCCATGACCCCGGCGGCCCGATCGCCCGCGTCACATGGCCAAATCGCCCAGGCACCGGTCCGGTCAGGACCCAAATCCCGCCACCGGCGCCAATACTCCACCGTCTATGCGCAGATTTTGACCGCCGCCAACACAGCGAAGGCAAATAGAGGCCGCTGGCGATGTGGCGGCGGTTGGGCGGGGTCCAGGCGTAGTCGGATTTCGCCGCGGCGGAGAGGTAGCGGCGCAGCACCTCGCGCCAGTCGAGCCGGGGGGCCACCTGCTCACGGAGGACGCGGGCGGTGTCGGCGGCGCCGATTCCCATTGCTTTGGCCGTCGCCTCGGCCTGGGCGGCGGCGATCGACCAGGTTTCCTCCTGGCGGGCGAGGTCGGCGGCGGAGGGCGCGCCGGGGCCGGGCTGGCCGGGGTCGTCGCCGCCGGGCGGCGGGTCGGTGACGCCGCCCATGCCGCCGGGGTCGTCGCTGCCATCGTCGCCGGCATCCTGGGGGAGGCGGTCGTAGATTTGCTCGGCGGACATGCCGGCATAGGCGGGGTCGAGCAGCAGGCCTTCCGGTATTTCGAAATCGGCGGCGGCGAGCAGCGGGTTGATGGCGTGATCGCAGGCGATGTTCCAGCGCCGGAGGTCGCGCCACTCGCGCCGGGTGTGATGCAGGGCGGCGCAGTGCATCGTCTCGTGCGCGATCATGGTGCGCAGCGCGCCGCGCGACAGGGTGGCGACGAAGTCGGGGTTGTAGCGGATGGTCACGCCGTCGGTCTGCATGGTGCGGATCGAGGTGTCCTCGACGGGGGCGAGGCGCAGCGACAGCACGCCCCAGAACGGCGCGCCGACGAGCAGCGCCGCGCGGGATTTGGCGAACAGATCGGATGCGGTGCTCATCAGCAATATCCTTCCATCTGCGCGAGGATGGTGCTGGCGGCATCGACGACTTCGGCGCGCAGGGTGCGATCCTCGCGCAACGTCTCGGGGTCGTGGCAGGCGACTTTGCTGGCGAGGTCGTGGCGCACGCGCTCGATGTCGGCATCATCGGTGAGGTTGAGGCGCGGCATGATCTCCAGCAGCGAGCGCACGTTCTCGATCAGGCTGTCGCGGAAGGGGTGGAGGCGGGTGCCGGCGATGGGATCGATTTCGAAGGCGCTCAGGCGGTCGACCAGGCGGGTGGTGACTTCGTGCACGCGCTGCCACAGATCGCGATTGGCGTTTTGGATGAGTTCGGCGTTGCGGGCTTCGATTTCGGCGCGGATGCGGGCGACCTGCGCATCGCCGAGCCGCACGCGGAAGTCGTCGGGCTGGGCGACCGGCATGAAGTGGCGGCGCACCGCGAATTTTCCGCTGATTTGAGTCGGTGCGGGATAGTCGCGCGGGTCGAACAGGCCGTTGAGGGCTTTGCGTGCGGTCTCGACGTAATCGGGGTAGCTGGCGACGAAATCCCGCACGGCGCGGCCGAACTTGTCCTCCAGGGTCTGCTGGTGCGCCTGGTAGCCGAGATAGTTGGCGGCGGTGAAGTTCTGGTCGGTGGCGCGGCGGGCGAGGCCGGTGGCGACGGCGCAGAGGGCCGAGGGTTCGTCGGGGACCGGCGCGGTGGCGGGGTTCAGCAGGATGCCGTCGAGCGAGGGCAGGGCGCGGAACACGCGCAGGAAGCCGGTGAACTCGATGGCGGCGCCGCGGCCGACGGTGCCTTCGTAGAGGGCGAACTCGATGTCGGCCGGCGGGGTGGCGGCGAGGATGTGCGAGACCGAGGCCCAGGCGCGCGGGGAGGGAAAGGCTTTGTCCGCCGGCTCGAAGCGGTGCAGCAGGTCCGGGCGCCAGCGCAGGAAGGCCACGACCTCCGGCCGCAGATCGGCCTGGCCCATGGCCCAGCGCGACCAGTCGTCGAGATCGGGCTCGAAGCTGAGGTGGACGAAACGATTGGCCAGCGCGCTCGACATGCGCGAGGTGACGGCGCGGTCGCCCTCGCGGTTGCTGGCGGCGAAGACGGTCCAGCCGTCGGGCAGGCGGTACTCGCCGAGCGCGCGGTCGAGCACCAGCTGGTAGCAGGCGGCCTGGACCAACGGCGGGGCGGCGTTGAGTTCGTCGAGGAACAGAATGCCGGCGCCGTCGTCGGGCAGGAAGGCCGGGGTGGCCCAGGCGGCCTTGCCGTGCGCGACGGTGGGCAGGCCGCGCAGATCGACCGGGTCGAGCAGGATGGCGCGGATGTCGATCAGGCGGACGGCGAGCGCCGCCGCCACCTGCGCCACGACCTGGGATTTGCCGACGCCGGGGGCGCCCCATAGGAAGGCGGGTTTCTGGATCTTCGCCAGCACCTGCAGCGAGGATGCGACGTAACCGGGGCAAAACTCCGGGCGGCGCAGCCCGTCAGGCGGGCTGGCCGCGGCAGCGGATGATTTCGGCGAGACGC
>CAIVPZ010000171.1 GCA_903907955.1 uncultured Acetobacteraceae bacterium
ATCTGGTGGAGCGGTTGGCCGCAGCCATGGCGGCGCCGAGGCCCTGGCAACGGGTGGCAGGCGATCCGGCGCCGGCACTGGCCTACTTCATGGGGCAGGCGCGGCGCCGGTTGGCACCCCTGGACGGGCTGGCGCGCGGGCTGCTGGTGCAGGCAGCCGAGGACGAGGCGCGACGGTGGGCAGCACATCGAGGGCAATCCGAACAGAAAGGGGAAACCAATGTCTGAGGTAATCGACATCGCGGTGCGCCGGGAGGCGATAGAGGACGAAATCACTGAACGGTTCTCGGCTGCTATCGTCACTGCAATGTGCCGCGCCATAGTGGAGGATGACGCTATGGACACCGGGGCGTTGCTGGGAGCGGTGGCGAAGGCCAATGGCACCATTGGTGACGTTCCGGCGCGGGTTTGCTTCCACGTCGCTTGGTCCGCCGCGGTTGACGTGCTGCTCGCCACCATCCGCGATGCCGCTGCGGCCCTACAGGCTGGCGGGGCGTTTGAGGATGGCTTGAGGGAAGCCCCGGAGCCGCCGCTATGAGCGATGAACCTACAGGCCGAAAGCAGGGGCACCGCTGGGCGAAGGGGGAGTCGGGTAACCGTTCCGGCCGGGCGAAGGGCAGCCGCAACCGGGTGCTGGTGGCGCTCGACAAGATCGGAGGAGACGCCGCGGAGGCAGTGCTTACAGCAACCGTGGCAGCAGCCAAGGGCGGAGACCTGGGCGCCGCGTCGCTGATCCTGTCGCGTGTGTGGCCAGCAAGGAAGGGGCGGCCGGTGGTGCTGGACCTGCCAGCCATGACCAGCGCGGCCGATCTGCCGGCGGTTCTGGGTGCGGTGGCGCAGGCAGTGGCGGCGGGCGAGATCACGCCCGACGAGGGCCAAGCGGTCGCGGCCGTACTGGAGACGCAGCGGCGGGCAATCCAGGCGACCGAAATCGAGGCGCGCTTGACCGCGCTGGAACAGAAGGCAATCGGACAATGAGCGCGATCGAACGGCGGCTGGCGAAGCTGGAGGCGGCAGCGCAACCGGCATCCCCCGGGCTTGCCGATGCGCTTGAAGCGATGCGCGCGCGGAATGGATGGAAGCCCCCGGCCGAAACACCCGAGGGAACGGCCGCGCGCATCGCCGAGTTGCAGCAGCAGGTTGACGCTTTGACAGCGCGCGGGCGGCCGGTCCCGGAACTGCTGGCCAACCTGCTGGCGATGTGGCGGCGCCGGGTTGAACGTGCAGGAGCTGCGCCGGGTGCAGGACGGCCCCGGCATCCCGACTGCGGAGCGGTTGACCGCCGCCCTTGAGGAACTGTCCGGGCTGGGTTGGGTGCGGGCGGCGCCAAAGAACCGACAGGGCATGGGCGGGCGATCCCGCAAGGATTGGCTGGTCAACCCGGCGCTGGGGAGAGGCGCGCATGGGGTGGGCTGACCGCCTCGCGGCAGTACTTCGGGAGAAAACCCCCGATGCGGATTGTGCGGATTGTGCGGATTGCCCGCCTGCCGCACCCCGCCGGGAGCAAACCGCAGAAACCGCACAATCCGCATGGGGGTGTTTCGCCGAAAAAGACGCTGTGGGGGGTGCCCGGCCCGGCATCCTCGAGCCTGCATCCCTGGCCGGCGCCTACTCCGCCCCGGATGGGCTGGCCGATCGGGAAGCCATCGCCGCAGAGGAACCGGGCCGGGTGGCGCCGCCCTCAACCCCGCCGGCCGATCTGGTGGAGCGGTTGGCCGCAGCCATGGCGGCGCCGAGGCCCTGGCAACGGGTGGCAGGCGATCCGGC
>CAIVPZ010000172.1 GCA_903907955.1 uncultured Acetobacteraceae bacterium
CGACGTCATCGAAATTCCCACGGCACTCCTGCAGAGCCTCGTCGAGACCGTCTGCTACGCCGCCTGATGACTCAAGACCTCCGTCCCACGGCGCTATGCTGAACCGGTATGATCAAAAAACGGATGGCGGAAAGTCGAGTTGAGTATACCTGTTCACTGGATGGTCGTACAAGAACGGCGACGCTGTCATCCAGCAGCGCACCCGCAACCGCGCGAGCTTCTACGCGACGTTGTGGGCAGCCCTGGACGAGGCATTCCCCGGCAACACCCCGCTCCTTCGATCCGGCATCGCAATGTGGGTGAAAAAGCACGAGGGCGTCACTCAAGCCGTGGATGCCTACCTGAAGGCGCAGAACAAGGACAAGCCTGTACAGCACGGAGGAAAGCGGCAGTTGATCACGCTCGAGACCGGCGCCCTGTCACGTTTCAAACCGGCACCCCATCACGCTCGAAAGCGGCAGTGGATCACGCAGCAAACCGGCACCTCGGGACGGGGTAGTGCTATGCCGGCGCGTCGATCACCATGCCGTCATAGCCCGGCTCCACTCGCGCCGGCAGGTGGTCGCGCAGCCACTCCCAATCCATGTCCTGCCCCATATGGGTCAGCACCGCCCGTCGCGGCTGCACCCGGGCGATCCAGCCCAGCACCCGGTCGAACCAGGCATGGGTGCGGTGCTCGGCGCGCTGGAAACAACCCACCACCCAGGTATCCACCCCCTCCAGCACCGCGAAGGCGGCCTCGTCGAGCGTCACCGCGTCGGTTGAATAGGCGAGCGGCCCGGCGCGCAGGCCGAGCGAGCGGGTGTAGCCATGGTCCTGATCGAAGATGCGCACCGGCACCCCGCCGGCCATCACCGTCTCACCGGGCAGGATCGGGCGCGGCACCAGCACCGGGCGGTAGAAGCCGGGCGGCTGCCAGGGATCGAAGGCATAGTCAAAACGCCCCTCGATTTCGCGCAGCGTCGCTGCGGTGCTGAACGCCTCCAGCGGCCGGCCGGCGATGCGGTTGAGCAGGCGAACGTCATCCAGCCCCAGGATGTGGTCGGCATGCGCATGGGTGAACAACACCGCATCCACCCGGCCGATGCCGCAATCCAGCAGTTGCGCCCGCATGTCCGGCGAGGTGTCGACCAGCAGGGTGCCTTCCCGGCCGCCGTTGGCGTTCCTGGCTTCGAGCACGATGCTGCTGCGGGTGCGCCGGTTGCGGCGCTCGGCCGGGTCGCACGCGCCCCAGTCGCCATGCCCGTCCACCCCGCCGATATGCGGCACCCCGGCCGAGCCGCCCGTGCCCAGCAGGATCGCGCGGACCGAGGTCACGCGGCGCCGGCGACCTGGGCCTTTGCGAACAGGCGGCGGAAATTCGCCGTGGTCTGCGCGGCCAGCGCCGCCGGGGCGATGCCCTTCACCTCGGCCAGCACCCGGGCGGTGTGCGCCACCCAGGCCGGTTCGTTGCGCTTGCCGCGAAACGGCACCGGCGCGAGATACGGCGAATCAGTTTCCACGAGCAGCCGGTCCAACGGAACGTCGCGGGCAATATCCCGGATTTCTGAAGATTTCGGAAAGGTCAGAATACCGGACAGGCTGACATAGCCACCGAGCCCCAGCGCCGCCTCCGCCAGGCCCCGCCCGGAGCTGAAGCAATGCAGGAGAAACCGGAATTCGCCGCCGTTATCCCGTTCATCTTGAAGAATTCTTATCATGTCGTCATCGGCGTCCCGGGCGTGCACGACCACAGGAAGCCCGGTCAATGCCGCCGCCTGCACATGGGCGCGAAAGCAGGCCTGCTGCACGTCGCGCGGCGCCTTGTCGTAGAAATAATCCAGTCCCGCCTCGCCGATGCCGATGCAGCGCGGATGCGCGGCCAGGGCGGCAATCGCTTCCGGTGCCGGCACCGGCTGCTCGGCGGCGTTGTGCGGATGGGTTCCCACCGTGCACCACACGTTGGGATATGCCTCGGCGAGCGCAAACATCTCCGCCGACCGGCTCAGCCTGGTGCCGATGGTGACCATCTCCCCCACCCCCGCCTCGGCCGCGTGCGCCAGCAGCGCGCCGATCTCGTCGGGACGGTAATGGTCCAGATGGCAATGCGTATCGATCAGCATCGGATTGTTATTTCGCATCATCGACATGCCGCGGAAATACCCCCTGCGGCGGCGGCAGCTGCGTTCCGTCCGCCACCGGGGCGGCCAGCGCGGCGAGGTCGCGGCAATCGTCCGGCACGCCGAGCTGGTCGAGCATCTTCGCCATGCTGCCCGGCATGAACGGCTGCAGCACGGTCGCCACCACCCGCAGCACGTCGGCCAGCACCCGCAGCACCGCCTCCATGCGCGGCGGGTCGGTCTTCTTCAGCGCCCAGGGGGCCTGGCGGTCGATATAACCGTTGCCGGCCCGCACCACCTTCCACACCTCCTCCAGCGCCTCATGGAAGCCCTGGCGGTCGAGCTGGGCGCGCAGCAGGTCGGGCAGCGCGGCGGCGGCGGCCAGGATGGCGGCGTCATCCTCGGTGGGCTGGCCGCGCGGCGGCAGCAGCCCGCCGCAATTGCGGGCCACCAGGCTCAGCGAGCGCTGCGCCAGATTGCCCAGATCGTTGGCCAGTTCGACATTCATCCGCGAAATCAGGGCGCGCCGGCTGAAATCCCCGTCGGCCCCGAACGGCACCTCGCGCAGCAGAAAAAACCGCACGGGATCAAGTCCATAGGCCGCGACAAGCTCAGCCGGGGCAATGACGTTGCCGAGCGACTTGCTCATCTTCTCGCCCTCGATGGTCCACCAGCCATGGGCGAACACCCGCCTCGGCGGTTCCAGCCCGGCGGCCATCAGGAAGGCGGGCCAGTAGACGGCGTGGAAGCGCAGGATGTCCTTGCCGACCATGTGCAGGTCGGCCGGCCAGAACCCGGCACGCGGCGCCGCCGGGTCGGGCCAGCCGGTGGCGGTGACGTAGTTGTTCAGCGCGTCCAGCCAGACATACATCACATGCGCCGGGTCGCCCGGCACCGGGATGCCCCACTGGAAACTGGTGCGGCTGACCGACAGATCGCGCAGCCCGCCGCGCACGAAGCTCAGCACCTCGTTGCGCCGGCTGGCCGGCGCGATGAAGTCCGGGTGCGTTTCGTAGAATTCCAGCAGCCTGTCCTGCCAGGCCGAGAGGCGGAAGAAATAGCTCGGCTCGACCACCCACTCCACCGGCGCGCCGGAGGGCGCCACCCGGGTGCCGTCCGCCCGGGTGGAGAGTTCGGCCTCGTCGTAGAACGCCTCATCGCGAACCGCGTACCAGCCCTCGTAGCCGCCGAGATAGATCTCCCCCGCATCCTGCAGCCGGCGCCAGAGTTCGCCGGTGGCGAGCCGGTGCCGCGCCTCGGTGGTGCGGATGAAATCGTCGTTGGAGACGCCCATGCTGCGGGCCATCTCGCTGAAGGCGGTGCTAACGCGGTCGGTGAAGGCCTGCGGGTCCAGCCCGGCGGCGGCGGCGGCCTTTTCCACTTTCTGGCCGTGCTCGTCGGTGCCGGTGAGGAAGAACACGTCGAATCCGTCCAGCCGCTTCCAGCGCGCCAGCACGTCGCAGGCGATGGTGGTGTAGGCGTGGCCGATATGCGGCACGTCGTTCACATAGTAGATCGGGGTCGTGACGTAGAATTTTGGTTTCATGATACTCGGGGTCATTGAAGTCGGGAGCCGGTCCCGGCCAGCAGGCCCAGGCCGGTGACGATGGCTTGTCGGCGGTCGAGGTGAAACGCCTCGGTTTCGTCCTGCAGGCGGCACAGCCCCTGCCACACCTCCACCCAGGCATCAAGGGGCCGGGCGCCGATCAGCCGGAGCTGGTCGGGGTCGGCCCGGCCGCGCGCGGCGTCGCGCACCGAGGCTGCCACCGCGGTGCGCAGCAGGTCCATGAAGGTGGTGAACGCCTCCTCATCGCGCGCCAGCGCATCGGCCACCTCATGCGCCCGGCCGGTGGTGAGCCGCGGCAGTCCTTCCAGCACCTGCGAAACCAGATCGGCCAGCCCGACGCCGTCGCCGGCCGCGAGCGCCAGCGCCCGCCCGGGCGAGCCTTCGGCCATGCCGGCCAGCCGGTCGCGCTCGGCCGGGTCGATGCCGGGGTGGTGGCGGTCGAGCAGGCCGGCCACCTCCGCCTCGGTCAGCGGCGACAGGCGCAGGCGACGGCAACGGCTGCGGATGGTGGGCAGCAACCGGCCGGGGGCGGCGCAGACCAGCAGCAGCACCGCGCGCGGCGGCGGCTCCTCCAGTACCTTCAGCACCGCGTTGGCGGCCTGGTGGTTGAGGTCCTCGGCGCCGTCCACCAGCACCACCCGCCAGCCGCCCTCGGCCGGGGTCAAATGCAGGAATTCCGGGATGTTGCGCGCCGAATCAACGACGATCTCGCCGCGCAGCTTCTTGCGTTTCGGGTCCCATTCGCGTTCGACGGTCAGCAGATCGGCGTGGGTCGCGGCGGCGACGCGGCGGAACACCGGGTGGGATTCGGAGAGGAACAGGCTCTCGGCGGCGCCGCCCGCGAGCAGGCGGCGGGCGAAGCGGAAAGCCAGCGTGGCTTTGCCGATGCCGGGCGGCCCGGTGATCAGCCAGGCGTGGTGCAGCCGCCCGCCGTGCATGGCCTCGGCCAGCGCCGCCTCGGCGGCGGCGTGGCCGAGCAGATGCGGGTTGGCGCGTGGGTCCGGCGGGGGCATGGCGGCAACCATACCGCAGGCATGGCGGGCGCCGCCACGGGCGCAATATCAAAACAGCGGTTGTCGGTCCTGCCCTTCGGTAGGGTCATCTCATACCAGCCAGTGGGACAATGGGCATTGCTTGCGAGGCTTTGCCTCGCGCTCCACCAGGGCTCCGCCCTGGACCCGGCAGGGGCCGACGCCCCTGCACCCCATTCAGTCATTTCGCCGGCCACGTTTTTTCAGGCCAGTAGCGAGCAGCGCCGCCCGCGCCGCGTCGCGCGCCGTCTGCACGGACGGGTGCCAGGCCGCGGCGACGATGCTGCGCAGCAGCGCGCGCCCGAAGCGACCGCTGCGTTCCGCGCATTCCGCCTCGGCCTGCGCGAGCAGGCAGGACGCAGCCAGGGCCGCGCCCGGCGCCCGGCGCCATGCCTGCGCCCGGTGGCGCGCCACCACCGTGCGAATGCCGGCAACCCGCCCGGCCACGTCATGGCTCAACGATCCCGGCCGGTTCGCATGCAGCACCTCGACGGTGGTGGAGGTCGCCACCGCGCCTTGCCCCGATAAGCGTATCCACAGGTCCCAGTCCTCCGCCTGGCGCAGGCCGGCATCGAAGCCGCCCGCCGCCAGCACCGCCGCGCGCGAGGCAAGCACCGAGGAGGTGCAGACCGGGTTCTCCCCGACCAGCAGCGAGAACGCGGCCGGGCCAAGCGCCAGCATGCCGGTACGGCCGCCGACGAACCGGGCAAACCGCGGCCAACTGGCGACGTAGCGGTCCTGCAGCGTGCCATCCGCCAGCAGGGTGCGGTAATCGGAGAAACTCAGCACCGTCTCCGGATGCGCCTCGTGCCAGGCCAGGCGCCGGGCGATCGGCTCGGCGTACCAGACGTCGTCGGCGTCCAGAAAGCCCAGCAGCGGCGCCCGCGCCACCGCGATGCCGGCATTCCGCGCCGCCGCGACGCCGTGATCCGCGGTCCGCCGCAACGGCACCACGCGCGGGTCGCGCGCGGCAAGTTCGGCAAGCCAGGCCGCGGTCCCGTCGGTCGATCCATCGTCGACCACGATCACCTCGAACCGATCCACCGGCAGCGCCAGCGCGCTGCCGACCGCCCGCGCCAGGGTATCGCATGCATTGCGGCTCGGGATGATGACCGACAGGCGCGGCGGCATGACGAAACTCCTTGGCGGGTCCGGCTCAGCTTTGCGGGGCGGCCCGCACCTGGCAACAGCCATCTTCCCAGAAGCGCGGCCGGTTGCGCCAGATCTCGCGGATCGACCCCTTCCTGATGTTTCCAAACGATGGCTTGGAGGTGCAAGCTCCGACATCGCCGTTGGCCTGGATCTGCAGGGTCGTCAGCGCCGAGCAGTTCGGCTGCCGTTCGTGCGCGGCCTGCCCCTGAACCGCGGCCTGCATCGATTGCGGATTGCGGAAATACGGGATCATCGCCTCCAGCTGCGCGAAGCTGTTCGCAATGGGGTATCCTTCCCGCTTCAGGCGGATCAGCTCATTCACCGTGGCCGCCGCGGCTTCCGGGTCTTTCGGCCAGGTCGGCGCCGTTTCGAACCACCGCGCATCCTCGGAGCTGTTATAGTTCTGGTCGATCGGCTGATAGAACACTTCCATATCGTTCTCGCCGGCGAAACGCGCCACTTCCGCGGCTGAGTGGATATTGTGGCTCATCAGCACGGTCTTCAGGCGGATGATGTAGTGCAGCCCGCGCTCGGCCCGAAGCCGGTGCAGCATTTGCAGCGAGGCCAATGACTGTTGCCAGAAATTCGCGCGGCCCCGCACGACGGAATGCGTCTCGCCGATGCCGTCCAGCGACATGGTGATGCGCCACGGGTCGGCAAGCGCCGCCTTTTCCAGACGCGACGGGTCGGCCCAGTAGCCGTGGGTCAGCAATTCCACCGCCAGCCCGCGGGAAACGCCATGCGCCACCAGTTCCGGGGTGAAGGGTTGCAGCAACGCCTCGCCGCCGGTCAGCGTGACCTGCACGGGGCCGAGCCAGCCGGCCAGTTCCGTCAGACAGGTCTTCCATTGCGCGAGACCGGGGCTGTCTTCCTTGCCTTTGTTCTGCCAGATGTTGCAGTGGACGCAGCGTGCATTGCACCGTTCGGTGAGCAGCAGGGCAATCGACACCGGACGGCATGCCGAACGAAAGCGCCCGCCCGCCAGCGATCGCAGGCGGTAATTGGCCGCCTGGTAAAGCCGGCGGTAGGCCCGCGACATCGTTCTGTTCACCGGCCGGAGGGAAGCGCGCGCCGCGCCGCGCAGGAAGCCGGGCGATTTGGCGATGTGCCCGTGCTCGAGCGTGGTGGCGGTTTGCGGGATGGGATGGGTCATGTTCAGGCGCTCCGGGGGGATTGGGCGGTTGCACGGGCGGGGGACGACCTGGTGAGCAGCGCCCGGTATTCGCCGAGCGTTGCCGTCACCATGCGGTCAAGGCAGAAATTCGATGTGGCGTGGCGCCTGGCGGCGGCGCCGAGGCGGTCGCGCAGTTCCGTATCGGCGAGCAGGCGGGTGGCGGCGGCCAGCAGCGCCGCACGGTCGCCGGGCGCAACGAGCAGGCCGGTTTCGCCCTCCAGCAGTACTTCGGGGATGCCGCCGATGCGGGTCGCGACGGCCGGCACGCCGCAGGCGGCGGCCTCCGCCAGCACCAGCGAGAACGCTTCGAACCAGCGCGACGGAACCAGCAGCACGTCGGCGGCGGCCAGCAACGCCGGCACGTCGCCGCGGCGGCCCAGCACGCGCACGCGCGGGCCGGCGGTGCGTTCCACCTCGGCGCGCAACGGCCCGTCGCCCACCCACACCAGCATCGCGGTGGGTTCGGCGGCGAGCAGCGCATCCTGGATGGCCAGCAGGTCGGCCACCCCCTTCTCCGCGCACAGGGAGCCGACATAGAGAGCGATCCGGGCTTCCGCCGGCAGGTCGAGCCTGGAGCGGAGCGTAGCGCGGCCCTCGGCCTCGACGCCGCGGGCGCGGGACAGATCGATGCCGTTGAACAGTGTCCGCACCCGGTCGCGCCGGGCGCCGACTTCGCGCACCACCATGTCGCCATTGAAGGACGACACCGGCAGCCAGCGGTCGATGAACGCCGCCTGCAGCCGGCGCCGCAGCCGCCGCAGGGCGAGCAGGCGTCCGCCCGGTTGCTCCACCGTCTGGCGCGAACCGTGGTCGGTGACGAGAACGCCGCGCGCGCCCAGCAGCCGTGCGATCGGCGCCAGCACCGTGGAGGGCGAGCCAAAATGGCAATGCACCAATGCCGACCGGCGGCGCAGCACCTCGCCGGCGAACCGCCAGGCGCTGTCGCGTTCCGCCTCCGGCAAACAGGTCAGCGTGGCGCCGGCGGCTTCCAGATCGGCGCGCAGGCCGGCATCCGCAGCGGGACCGGCGACGATGTCGACAGCCAGCCCGGCCTCATGGCTGCGTTCCGCCAGGCGCAGGAGGTAGTCCTCGAATGAGGCACGCTTGTTGATCTGGCCGAACACCCAGACCAGCAGCCGGCGCGCCGGCGGCGACCCGGCAGGAGGAAAATGCGACAGCACCGGCGACCGACGCGACCGCCAGGCTGTAATACCGCGGAACGGGCGCAGCAGGGGCGACATGCCAGGGATTTCCTTTCGATGGCAAGACAGGCAGGAAAGTTACGAAACCAGTAAAACTTGGCCGCTGCCAGGAATGGTCAGGTATTCCCACCACGCCAGCGAGGCTGGAACACAGGGTTACGGGTGGTGGCGTCGGTAAAGCGCAGCATGGTCTGATCTCCCAGGGCGCGGCGGATGCCGCCGAGATGTCCTGACCAGCCAACTGCAATCACCGCGCCAGTGCCGCAACGCGGGAACGGATATCGACTCGCATTTCGCATCGCGAAACGCATTCCATTCGGCGGGCCTGCATGGCAGAGCCCTGGCTATTCCATCAGACTATCCTGGCCCTTATGGGGCACTGCCCCATAAGGGCGGGGCGAACAGGGTGCAGCCGCCAGGCAATGTTGTCATGCGCATTGCGGGGCACGTTCCCCCGGCGGGGTCAGGGCTTCGCCGCATCGGCGCCAAGATAGGCGGAAAGGCAGGCCAGGGCGCTGGACCCGCAAGGAGGCGGTGGATCCCTTGACCCCTCTGGCGCGCGGCCTGGGACTTCCTGGTCGAGAATGTATGCGTCGATGCGCACAACCACCCCTTGCCCGGCATCAGCCCGCTCGACGATCCCGCCGCCTGCCCGCGCCAGCGTAAGCTCGCGATCGGCGAGCGCCTGCCGTACCACAAGCGTGACTGGGCGATGCTCACCGAACGCGAGATGCGCCCGGATGGCTACCAGCAAAGCGACTCCTTCCCCGTGCCCACGATCTACGGTCCGGCGGCGGTGCAGACCTATGATTTCGGCAATGCCCCGCGCGCCTTCGGCCGGTTCGACGATGGCGACGGCGGCCAGGTCGCGTTTTTCACCGCGCAGACCGCTTCCTTCGGCATGACCGAGGACGGTGGCGCCGGGCTGCAACTCTTCCTCGGGCCGGGCTGCAAGCCGGTGGATTCCTGGATCGTGGTGGACAGCAGCTTCGCCACCAGGCCGGCCGGCGAAACCCTGGCCCGTCTCACCCGGCTGGCCTGGCTCTGCTGGCTTCGACCGGACGACGCGTTCACGCGCTGGCACGTGCAGCCGGTGCGCTATCGCGACAGGGTGCGCGGCCGGCCGGGACGGGTCGTGTTGCCGACGCTGGTCTCGGAACATTTCGGTGGCAGGGACGTCGGCGCGGCCGATCATCTGGAGCGGATGTACTTCACCCGCGAACTCGGCTACACGCGGTGGGAGCGTTGGCAGAACCTGTCCCGGCACGATCGCCCGGCCGACCGCCAGGGCGCGGTGATGCTTGCGGCGCAGGATCCCTGCGCGCCTGGTCTGGGCGCACCGGCGGCGGACGCCCTTTGGGTGATGACGGACTGCCGGGAATGAACACAGATGGCAATGCCGGCCGATCCGGCCGGCGATCCGCCCGGCTTCTGGCTCGACAGGCTTCGCGATGCCGCCGCGACCAGGGCGATATTTGCACCCTGAGAGTTTGAAAAAGAATGCCCGCAAGCCGCCGAACGAAGGTGAAAAAAGCAATGATAGCAGCGGGCATTCTTTTTCAAGTTCGATTGTTCTTTTGGCTCTGATTACTGCCGGCCGGAACGTCGGCATCATTCCGGTGCGATCCGGAATGGCACCATCCGCAGGATACGGTCGCCCAGTGCCGCGGGAAGCAGGTCGGCGGCCCGCAGCAGCAGGCCCAGGCGGCGCGGAAAGACGATGCGCCGCGCCTGCCGGTCCAGCCCCGCGCGGGTGTGCGCCACCGCCGTGTCCAACGTCAGCGGGAACAGCTTCCGCCCCAGGAAACGCTGCGACATCGGGCTGGCGAAGAAGCCGGGCAGGATCACGCTGAGCGCGATTCCCCGCGGCGCCAGCGCCGCCCGCAGCGACCCGCCATAGGCCCGCACCCCGGCCTTGCTGGCGCAGTAGGCCGGGCTGTCTGGCAGGCCGCGATACCGGCCACCGAAGCCACCACCGCCACCTGCCCGGCATCGCGCGCCAGCATGCCGGGCAGCAGCGCCTCCACCGTGTGCACCACGCCGAGCAGGTTGGTGCGCACCACGGAGATTGCCGCGGCGATGCCTTCGAGGTCCCCGTTCGGCCGCGTGCCGGCAGAGATGCCGGCATTGGCGACCACCAGATCCACCGGAGGGGCGGCATCAAACCCGCTCAGCCAGGCCTGGACGGCGGCGCCATCAGCCACGTCCAGCACGCCGGTCATGACCTGCGCGCCTGCAGCTCGGCAGGCGCCGGCCACCGCCTCCAGCCGCGCGGCGTTGCGCCCGATCAGCCCCAGAACCCTGCCGGGCGCCGCGTTGCTGCGTGCCGCCGCCGCCGGCGATGTCCGATGCGCATCGCGCTGCTGACGCTGGAGGCGCTGGCCGCCGCCGCGCCGGTGCGCCGCTTCGTGGCCGCGAATCCGCAGCGCATCGCCCTGGTGGCGCTGTCCGATCCGTTCCGGCCGCAGCGCGGTGGCACGGTCGGCCAGGCAGTGCACCTGCTGCGCCGCTCCGGTCCCCGTTTCCTGCCGTACCTGGCGGCCGATTTCGTGCTCCCGCGTCTGGCCGGCCTGCTGGCGCGCGGATCGCCCGACCCGGACCGCACGCCACTCGCCGCGCTGTGCGCCCGGCTCGGCGTGCCGGCCGGCACGGTGGCGGACATGAACGCACCGGACTTCCATGACCGCCTGCGCGCCAGCGGTGCCAAGGCGATCGTCACCTTCCACCGCGACCAGATTCTGACCGCCGGGACCATCGCCGCCTTGCCGCGCGGCGGCATCAACGTCCATGCCGGCCTGCTGCCCGACCACCACGGTCCGGTGCCCACCGTGCACGCTCTGCTGGAAGCCACGCCGCGATTTGGCATAACCGTGCACCGGCTCGTGCCGCGCATCGATGCCGGGGCGGTGCTGGCGCAGTGCGCGCTCGACCTGCCGCCATCCACGACGGCGCTGGCGGCCGCGCTGCACCTGCATGCGGCGGCGGTGCCGCTGCTGGCGGAGGTGCTTGACCGCATGGCGGCGGCGCTGGCCGACGGTGACGACATCCGGGCGGTGATCCGCGCCACCGGGGTCAATTCCGACGGCCGCACCAACGGCTTCGCGGTGCCGAGCGGGGAGGCGCAGGCGGCGCTCCTGCGCAGCGTCTGCGATGGCGCCGGGATCGACCCCGACGATCTCTGCTATTTCGAGGCGCATGGCACCGGCACCCCGGTTGGCGACCCGATCGAGGCGCATGCGATCGGCACCGCCCTGGGGCAGCGGCGGCAGGCGGCGCTGCCGATCGGCTCGGTGAAGTCGAATATCGGCCATCTGGAGCCGGCCAGCGGCATGGCGGGGCTGATGAAGCTGATCCTCGCCTTCGAGCGCGGCGTGGTGCCGGCCTCGCTGCATTTCGCGCAGCCGAACCCCAACATCCCCTTCGCCGCGCTGAACCTGGAGGTGGTGACGGCGCCGCGCGCCCTGCTTCCCGGGCGCGCCGGCGTGCTGGCCGGCATCAACGCGTTCGGCTTCGGCGGCACCAACGCGCATGCCCTGCTGGCGGCACCGCCGCCCCGCGCCGTGCCGGCCGGGGCGGAGGCCGCCCTGGCGACGCCGCTGCTGGTCTCGGCCCGTTGCGCCGGGGCGCTGCGCGCGCTGGCCGGCAGCTGGCAGGACCGGTTGGCGCAGGCGGCATCGGCACCGGCCGGGCCGGGCCGGCTGCCGGCGCTGCTGCGCGGTGCCGCCCGCCGGCGCGATCAGCATGCCCACCGGCTGGCGCTGGTGGCGGCGCCGCCGGCGGAGATGGCGGCGCGGCTGGATGGGGGGCTGCAGAGTGGCCGGCAGACCGGTCTGGCGGCCGGCCAGGCGGTGGCCGGCGATCTCGCCTTCGTGTTTTCCGGCAACGGCAGCCAGTGGGCCGGCATGGCGGGCGATGCGCTGGCGCGCAGCCCCGACTTCCGCGCCGCTCTGGCCGAGGTCGATGCCCGGCTGGCGCCGGAGCTGGGCTGGTCGGTCGCCGACCACCTGTGCCGCGAAGATCTGGCGACCGAACTGCGCAACACTGCGATGGCGCAGCCGCTGCTGTTCGCCGTGCAGGTCGCCAGCGTGGCGGCGCTGCGGGCGCAGGGCGTGCGGGCGGTCGCGCATGTCGGCCACAGCGCCGGCGAGGTGGCGGCCGCCTGGGCGAGCGGGGCGCTGAGCCTTGATGCGGCCTGCCACGTCATCATCCAGCGCAGCCTGGCGCAGCAGGCCACGCATGGCGACGGCGGCATGGCCGCGCTGGGCCTCGATGCCGCGGCCGCCGGAGACCTGTTCGTGCGCACCGGACTGGATCTGGCCATCGCCGCCGTCAACGGCGCCGCCGCGGTGACCGTGGCCGGGCAGGTCGCGGCGATCGACCGGCTCGGCGCCATCGCGCGATCGCGCGGTTTGGCGTTCATCCGGCTGGATCTCGACTACGCCTTCCACAGCCCCGCCATGGAGCCGATCCGCGCCCCGCTGCTGGCGGCGCTGGCCGGCGGGGGGCTTGCCTCGGCGGCGCCGGCCGCCCTGCTGGTCTCCACGGTGACCGGCGCGCCGGTCATGGCGGGCGAACTCGATGCCGGCTACTGGTGGCGGAATGTCCGGCTGCCGGTGCTGTTCCAGCCGGCGGTGGACACGCTGATCGGACGCGGCGTGCGGCTGTTCCTGGAGATCGGCCCGGCGCCGGTGCTGCAGTCGTTCCTGCGGGAGGGGTTGCACCGGGCCAGCCAGCCCGGCCAGGTGCTGGCCTCGCTGACCCGCCGGCCGCAGCGGGCCGACACGCCGCCGCTGGACCCGTTCGCCGCCATCGCCGCCGCCTGCCACGTCGCCGGTGCCGGGATTGCGGACGCACCGGCGCTGGACGGTTTCGCCACTGCGCGCGGGCCGCCCGTCTATCCGTGGCAGCGCCAGCGTTTCCAGGCGGTGCCGAGGGCCAGCTCGAGCTGGCCAGCCGCCCGCGGCTCTCGGCCGAGCCGCTGGTGCAGCACGCCACCTGCCGCATCCTGCCGGGACTGGGCGTCACCCCGCTGCTGGCTGCGGAACCGGCCAGCCCGGGGGAGGAGATCGGGGCGGCTTCGGTGTATGCCGCCGCGGCGGCGCTGCGGCTGAACCACGGGCCGGAATTCCGCACCGTGGTCCGGGTGCGGCGCACCGGTCCGATGCGGGCGGTGGCGGATTTGCTGCCCTGCGGGCCGGACCGGGTGGCGCTCGGCTACCTGCTCGATCCGGCGCTGGTGGATGGCAGCCTGCAGGCGCTGCTGGCGCTGCTGGCCGACCGGCCGCATCTGGCGGCCCAGGGCGCGGTGCTGCCGTGGCGCTTCGGCCGCATCCGGCTGCTGCGCCCGGCCGGCGCGCTTCCCTGCCGGGCGGTGCTGCACCTGCGCAGGGTCGGGCCGCGCTCGGTCTGCGCCGATATCGCCCTGCTGGATGCCGCCGGCGTGACCGTGCTGGAAATGCTGGAATGCTGGTTCGTCGCCATGCCGGCCGGGCTGCCGGGGCTGAGCGACCTGACCTTCTGGACCGCCCACGTGCCCAGCGCCCGCCAGCCGCGCGGCGTGGTTGCCGACCTGCCCGGCCGCGCCGTGGCGGTGACGCCGGGGCTGGCGGAGCTGGCGGAGCTGCCGGCGAGCGTGCTGCTGGCCGATGCCTTCGCCGCCGCCGGCACCGACCTGCCATCCAGCGGCGACATCTGGCGCTCGCTGTTCTTCGAGGTGCCGCAGGCCGGTGCCGAGGCGACGCTGCTGGCCGGGCTGGGACCGGCGCTCGCCGGCGCGGCCGATCCCCGGGGGGCTGCTGCTGTCGCCGGCGCTGCGCGAGCAGATCCTGTTCGCATCGCCGACCGCCGCCGCCGCCATCAACGCGCTGCTGCGCTGCCTGGGCGCGGTCACCGCCAACTGGCCGGCCGGGCGCTGCCTGCGCCTCGCCGCGGTGGGGGCGCTGCACGCGCCGCTGCTGCGCCGCGTGGTGGAACACCTGGCCAGCGGCGGCATTCCGCTGCGCCTGGTGCTGCTGGCGCACGCGCCCGAGTGCCTGGCCGGCGTGCAGGACCTGCTGGCGGCGGTGCCGGGCGTGGTGGCGCGCGATTGGGACACGCTGCCGCAGACCGAGCGGCACGGCTTCGACATCGTGCTCGGACCTGTATGGCCTGAGCGCGCAGCTGCGCCACCGCCTCAGCGCCGCGACGCTGACCGGGCTGCTGGCGCCGGGCGGCCTGCTGTTCGGCGCCGAGCCGGCCGAAAGCCGGCTGGCCAGGCTGCTGTTCGGCCCGGCCACCGATCCGGATTTCGACCTTGCCGAGGCCGCCGCCGTGCAGGCGCCGGAGGCATGGTGCGCGGCGCTGACCGCGGCCGGCTGCGCGACGGCGCGCCACATCCCGCTCGACTGCGCGCTGTGGCCGGCCACGCTGCTGGTCGCCATCCGCGGCCCGGACCTGCCGGCGGCGGCGGAAGCGCTGCCGGAAGCCGGCGGCCTGGTGCTGTTTGCCGCGCCGGACGACCCGCTCGCCGCGGCACTGGCGGAACGCCAGGGCATGCTGCGCGTGCGGCCGGGTGCGCGCCTGGTGCCGCGGCTGCGCCGGCTGGAGGTGGGGTGCCCGGGGCTGATCAATTCGCTGGCCTGGCAGGATCTGGTGCCGCGCCCGCCCGGCCCCGGCGAGGTGGCGATCGAGGTGCGCGCCGCCGCGCTGAACTTCCGCGATGTCATGTGGGCACAGGGTTTGCTGCCGGACGAGGCGCTGCTGGACGGGCTCAGCAGCCCGTCGCTGGGCGATGGGGTGGATGACCTCGCGCCCGGCGACCGGGTGATCGCGGCGGCGCCGGCGGCACTGGCGACCCATGTGGTGACCTTCCGCACCGGTGTGATGCGGATGCCCGCCGGCCTCGACTTCGCCGCCGCCGCCACCATTCCGGTGGCGTGCATGACCGCGGTCTACGCGCTCGGCCACCTGGCCCGGCTTGAGCCGGGCGAGCGCGTGCTGATCCATGGCGGCGCCGGCGGGGTCGGGCTGGCGGCCATCCAGTATGCGTTGCAGAAGGGCGCGGTGGTCTATGCCACCGCCGGGTCGGTCCTGCGCCGGCAGATGCTGCGCATGCTCGGCGTCACCGGCGTGTTCGACAGCCGCAGCGCCGGCTTCGTGGACGACCTGCTGGCGGCCACCGGCGGCGAGGGCGTCGATGTGGTGCTCAACTCGCTCAGCGGCGAGCTGATGCAGCAGAGCCTGCGCCTGCTGCGCCCGTTCGGCCGATTCCTGGAGATCGGCAAGCGCGACCTGTATCGCAACACCCCGGTCGGCATCCGCCCGTTGCGCCACAACGCCGCGTATTTTGCCGTCGATTCCGACGCGCTGGTGGCCCGCCGGCCGGCGCTCGGCCGCGCCGTGCTGGAGGAGGTGGCGGCGCTGCTGGCGGACGGCCGGCTGCAGCCGCTGCCCTACCGGCCGTTCGGCTTTGCCGAGGTGGTGGAGGCATTCCGGCTGCTGCAATCCTCCGGCCATGTCGGCAAGGTGGTGCTGCTGCCCGAGCCGGCGCCGGCGGCGCAGGTGGTGCTGGTGGAGGAGGTCGCCGCGATCCTCAGGCAGACGGCTTCGGCCATCGATGTGAACCGGCCGATCGCGGAATTCGGCGTGGACTCGCTGATGGGGATGGAATTGCGCACCGCGCTGGAGTCGCGGCTGGGCGTGCAGTTGCCGCTGCTGGCGTTGTCCGGCGCCACCACGCTGGGCGCCATGTCGGCCCGCCTGCTGCGGGTGCTGCACGCCGGTGAGGCCGCGCCCGCCGATGACCTGATCGCCGTGATCGAACGGCATGAGGGCATGGCAGCGGCGGCGATGGAGACGACCGACATGGCGGCCGGTCCATGAGCCAGCGCCCGTCCGCCTTCGGCCTGCCCACCTGCTGGACCGGCTGTCCAGCCGCCGCCCCAGCCGCTCCGAGGCCGCCGCCCCAGCCGCACCGATGCCGGCCCGGCTGCCGCTCGGCGATCCGCAGATGCGCCAGGACCTGCACCGCATCCGCGCGGCCGGGCGCATCCTGGGCGTCGAGAACCCGTTCTTCCGCTCGCATGACGGCATCGCCGGTGCCGAGACCTCGATCGCGGGGCGGACGCTGCTGAATGTTGTGTCGTATGACTATCTCGGTCTGAACGGCGATCCGCGGGTGCTGGCGGCAGCCGAGGCGGCCATGCGTCGCTACGGCACCTCGGTCTCGGCCAGCCGCCTCGTGTCGGGCGAGCGGCCGGTGCACCGGGAGCTTGAGGCAGCCCTGGCGGAGCTGCACGGAACCGAGGACAGCATCGCCATGGTCAGCGGCCACGCCACCAACGTCACCGTGGTCGGCCATCTGGTGGGGGCGGGCGACGCGGTCGTGTATGATGCGCTGGTGCACAACAGCGTGCTGCAGGGGGCGGCGCTGTCGGGCGCGCAGCGGGTGCCGTTCGCGCACAACGACATGGCCGCGCTGGAGCGGGCGCTGCAGTCGCTGCGCCCGCAGGCACGGCGCGTGCTGGTGGTCGTCGAGGGCCATTACAGCATTGACGGCGATGTGCCCGACCTGCCGGTGCTGGCCGGCATCGTGCGCCGGCACGGCGGCTGGCTGATGGTGGACGAAGCGCACTCGGTCGGGGTGCTGGGGGCGACCGGGCGTGGCGTGGCGGAGCATTCCGGCGTCGATCCGGGGGTGGTTGACATCTGGATGGGCACGCTGAGCAAGACTCTGTGCGGTTGCGGCGGCTACATCGCCGGGTCGCACGATCTGGTCGAATATCTGCGCTGTTCGGCGCCCGGCTTCCTCTATTCGGTCGGCATGGCCCCCCCCTGGCCGCCGCCGCCACCGCGGCGCTCGGGATCATGCGGGCCGAGCCGTGGCGGGTGGAAAAGCTGCACGAGAACGCTCTGCTATTCCTGCGGGAAGCGCAGGCGGCCGGGCTGAACACCGGGGCGTCGATCGGGGCCGCGATCGTGCCGGTCATCCTGGGCAGTTCGATCAAGGCGGCGCGGGTGGCCGACCTGCTGTTCCGCCGCGGCATCAACGTGCAGCCAATTCTGCCGCCGGCGGTGCCGGAACGCGCGGCGCGGCTGCGCTTCTTCCTGTCCGCCCTGCACCAGCCGGCCCAGCTTCGCGCCGCCGTGGCGGAGACGGCACAGGCGGTGGCGGAGGTGGAGCAGATGAAGCTGGACATCACCGGGCTGGCGGCCAGGCTGGCGGGCGGGGTCTGATCCCCGGCCCGAATTACCCCAGCACCTGCTTGTACAGCGCCGCGATGCGCTGCTGATACGCATCCATGCCGAACCGGGCAGCCTGACGCCTGCCGCGTTCGGACAGGGCAGCCAGCAGGTCGGCGTCGCTGTCAAGCTGGCGGATGGCACGGGCCATGCCGCTGACGTCATACGGATCGACCAGCAGCGCGGCGTCGCCGGCGATCTCCGGCAGCGAGGTGGTGTTGGAGGTCATGACCGGCGTGCCCAGGCTCATCGCCTCCAGCACCGGCAGACCGAAACCTTCGAACACCGACGGGAACAGCAGCGCGCGGGCGCCGCGCATCAGCGTCACCAGCTGGTCGAGCGGCAGGTAGGGGATGCGGCGGACACGTTCGAAGCGAGAAATGGTGGACCCGACCAGCCGGTAGTTGGCGAAGCGCGGGTCCTTGATGCGTTCCAGCTCGCGCTCGTTCTGCCAGCCCGCGCCGCCGGCAATCACCAGCGGCCGGCGCGAGCCGGAGGCGGCGTAGGCGTCGATCAGGCGGCCCACATTCTTCTTCGGTTCCAGGGCGCCGACGAACAGGTAGTAATTGCCGGGTTCGAGTTCGAACAGGTGGGTGATCTCGTCGGCCACGTCGTCGTCGCTGCGGGCGAGCGCGCGCGGCGGCAGCGTCACCGCCTGATAGGTGTTGGTGATGCGCGCTTCCGGCACACCGAACAGTGCCATGAGGTCGCGCTTCGAGTGCTCCGAGACGGTTACGATATGATCGGCCGCGGCGAGGTGCTGCTGCAGGAGGCGAAAAAAGTAGCGCTTGTTGTCCAGCGTCATGTACGGCAGGCGCAGCGGCACCAGGTCGTGGATCGTTACGATGTTGGGGGCGCCCGCGACATGCACGGGCAGCGGCTGCGTGGCATGGAACAACGCCGGCGGCTGCTTCATGCGGATGCGGGCAAAGCGTCCATAGACATAGAAAAAGGCCCGGGCGGCGTCAAACATCCGTGTGCCGACATGGAATTTGTCGAAAGCCCCCTGTTGTCCGGCCGACCGCAGCACGGCGCCCGATTGCGGCAGCAGCCGCGGCGCGAAGCCGAACGGCGCCCGCACCACGCCGCGGATGGCGTCGAGAGTGGGCGCAAGCCAGGGCAGCGCGGGGTCGCGGCGCACGTCGAACAGTTGCACTTCCGACAGAATCGGGTTGGCGGGGTCAACCGCCACGTCGGCGCTGACCGGCGCGTCCGCGCCGTAGCCGGCTTCATGCGCGGCCACAGCGAGGTTGCGCATAGGTCGCGATGCCGGTGCCCATCCGCCAGGCGGTGTTGCTCTGGTCGTAGAGGACGCAGCTTCGCGTCATTGCGGAATCGCCGCGTGCCAGGCATGCGTTTTCCTGTCATCAGGAAAATGTTGCACCCGCGCAGCTTTCCGATGTTGTCACGCGGCGCCTGTGTCATGCGGCGGCGGTTTGGGCAAGTGCCGGGCCGTGTCGCTTGACCCCGCGCAGCATGACCGGGACACGGTCGCCCGATATCCACCATAGCATGCGACGGCACTCGTTCTTTTGAGGGGCCGGCGTCGACCTGCCTGGGACCCAGATCGTTTTGAAGGCGGAGGCGAAAAACCACGACGTGGCCGTGGTCGAACTAGACGCGCCGACGGTGGCGGTGCTCGCCGGTGTCCGCTCGCCCTCATTGAGCGGCAGCTTCGGCGATTACCGACCGCCCGGCCAGCAACTCATCGGTGTCGGCGACGCGGTGCAGATCACGCTGTGGGAGGCCGGTCCAGGCGGTCTGTTCTCCAGCCCCGCGATCGACCGCACCACCCCGGGGTCGCGCACCGCCACCATCCCCGAGCAGGTGGTCGCCCGCGACGGCGCGATCACCGTGCCGTTCGCCGGACGGGTGCGCGTGGTCGGCCACACCCAGCCGGAAATCGAGCGCATCATCGTGGACCGGCTGACCGACAAGGCGATCGACCCGCAGGCACTGGTCACCGTCACCCGAAACGTCAGCAACACCGCGACCGTGATCGGCGGGGTCGGTCCCGGCGCACGGGTGCCGCTCAGCGTGCGCGGCGACCGGTTGCTGGACGTGATCGCCCTGGCCGGCGGCGAGCGGGCCGCGGCGCAGGATATCGCCGTGGTGCTCGCCCGCGGCGACCGCACCCTGCGCGTGCCGATGCAGGCGGTGCCGGATGATCCGCACGAGAATATCTATCTGCAGCCGGACGACGTGGTGACGCTGGTGCGCGACCCGCAGACCTTCATCGCCGCCGGTGCCAGCGGCCGCAACGCGGTGGTGCCGTCGAGACCGTCAACGTCACCCTGGACGAGGCGCTCAGCAAGGCCGGCGGCCTGCTGGACGATCGTTCCGATCCGGCCGGGTTGTTCGTGGTGCGCTACGAAATCCCCGAGGTCGCGCGCCAACTGCCGGCGGCCAGTGCTGTGGTTGCCCAGCCCGGCGGGGTGCCGGCGGTCTACCACCTGAACCTGCGCGACCCGGCGGGGCTGTTCCTCGCCCGCCGTCTCCCGATGCGCAACAAGGACATTCTTTACGTGTCCAACGCGCCCTATACCGACGTGCAGAAGGTCTTCAACCTCATCAACCTGCTGGTAACCCCGGCCGTTACCGGGGCAACCATGAAGAACGCAATAAAATGAGCGGGGCGGCTTAATCGCGGCCCGGCCACCCCTGGCCTGGTGAAAGCGGAAACCACTGGCGCATCGCGCCGCGGGCTTGGTGGTAGCCGGAGGGGGATTCAAGCGACCACTCAAACCACCCCCTTCTCCCGCAGCGCCGCGATCTCCGCCGCCGCCATGCCGAGCATCCCGCCCAGCACCGCGTCGGTATGCTCGCCCAGCGCCGGCGGGGTGATGCGGTAGGCGGCCGGGGTCGCCGACAGCTTCACCGGGTTGGCGACCATCTTCACCGCCCCGCCCTCGGCCTGCGGATGCGGCATCGCCATCACCATGCCGCGCGCCAGCACATGCGGATCGGCGAACACCTCCGACAGCCGGTTGATCGGGCCGCAGCCGATCTGCAGCGCCTCCAGCCGTTCGACCCATTCGCGGGTGGAAAAGCGCTGCATCACCGGCGTCAGCGCCTCGGTCACCGCGTCCCGGTTGGCCACCCGCGCCGCATTGGTGGCAAAGCGCGGGTCATCGGCCAGCGACGGACAGAACGCCGCACAGAACCGCCGGAACGTCGGATCGTTGCCAACCGACAGCACGATGTGCCCATCCGCGGTCGGAAACACCTGATAGGGCGCGATATTCGGGTGCTGGTTGCCCAGCCGCCGTGGGTTCTCCCCGGTCGCCAGGTAGTTCATCGCCTGGTTGGCAAGCCAGGCCACGCTGGTATCGAGCATGCCGATGTCGATGTGCTGGCCCTCGCCGGTGCGGTCGCGGTGGCGCAGCGCGGCCAGAATGCCGATGCAGCCATACAGTCCGGCGAACAGATCGGCGACCGGCACCCCCACCTTCTGCGGCAGTCCGTCCGGCTCGCCGGTCAGGCTCATCACCCCGCCAACCGCCTGGATCAGCGCATCATAGCCCGGCCGCGCGGCATACGGGCCGGTCTGGCCGAAGCCGGTGATGCTGCAATAGACCATGCCGGGGAAGTCGGCATGCACCTGCTCCCAGCCCAGCCCGTATTTCGCCAGCGTGCCGACCTTGAAATTCTCCACCAGGATGTCGCAGCGGGCCAGCAGGCGGCGAATGATCGCCTGCCCCTCCGGGGTGGCGATATCCAGCGTCACCGACAGCTTGTTGCGGTTGACGCCGACGAAATAGGCGGCCTCGTCGGTGCCCGGCATCACCGGCGGGCGGAACCCGCGGGTGTCGTCGCCGGCGCCGGGACGCTCGATCTTGATCACCTCGGCGCCGAAATCGCCCAGCATCTGGGTGCAGGCCGGCCCGGCGAGAACGCGGGTAAGGTCGAGCACAAGCAGGCCGGCCAATGGTCCGGCGGGCGCGGCGGCGTCGGGGTGCGTGCGCATTGGGTTGATCTTGCCCGGGCCGGAGGTTGGGTTTATGCGCCGCGATTAACGAGTGCAGCGAGGGAGCGCAACAAGATGCCGGATCATCCGACTGTCGAGCCCGAGGCCGGCGCGCCGCCGCTGGCGCCCACCCTGGACGAGCGCGGCCTGGCCCGCGCGCTGTCCGGCCGCCATTTCATCGGCGGCGCCTTCGTGCCGGCCAGTTCCGGCACCACCTTCGCCGTCGCCAACCCGGCCACCGGCGAAGCAATCGCCCGCGCCGCCGAGGGCGACGCCGCCGATGTCGATGCCGCGGTGCGGGAAGCCGCACGGGCACAGAAAGCCTGGGCACGCCTGCCCGCCCGCAAGCGCGGCGCCCTGGTGGCGCAATGCGGCGCCGTGCTGCGCGCCCACAGCGAGGAACTGGCCCGGCTGATCACCCTGGAAACCGGCAAGGCGCTGCGCACCGAAAGCCGCATCGAGGCGCAGAACGTCGCCGACATCCTGGAATTCTTCGGCGGCCTCGGCGGTGAACTGAAGGGCGAGAGCGTGCCCTTCGCCCCCGATGTTCTGAGCGTGACGGTGCGCGAGCCGCTCGGGGTGGTCGGCGCCATCATTCCGTGGAACGTGCCGATGCTGCTGATGGCGCTGAAGATCGCGCCGGCGCTGGTGGCGGGCAACACGGTGGTGGTGAAGTCGGCCGAGGAAGCGCCGCTGGCGGTGCTGCGCGTCTGCGAACTGATCAACCGCGTGCTGCCGCCGGGCTGTTTCAACATTCTGTCCGGCTTTGGCCCGGAATGCGGCGGGCCGCTGGTGGCGCATCCGCTGGTTCGGAAAGTCACCTTCACCGGCAGCGTGGAAGTGGGCAAAATCGTTGCCACCGCGGCGGCGCAGAAACTGATTCCGGTGACCCTGGAACTCGGCGGCAAGTCGCCCATGCTGGTGTTCGCCGATTGCGATTTCGACCGCACCGTCACCGGCGCCGTGACCTCGATGCGGTTCACCCGTCAGGGCCAGTCCTGCACCGCGGCAAGCCGCATCTATGTCGAACGGCCGATCTTCGATCGTTTCGTCGCGGCGCTGGCGGCGCGGGTGGATGCCATGGTGATGGGCGATCCGCTGGACGAGAAGACAGACATCGGCACCATCATCAGCGACGGCCAGTTCGCCAAGGTGCGCGCCTTCATCGCCGAGGGGCAGGCGACCCCGGGCGCCACCGCGCGCGTATGTTCGAAACTGCCGGAGGATGCCCGGCTGGCGGGTGGAAAATTCATCCAGCCGGTCATCTTCACCGGCCTGCCCGACAGTTCGCGGCTGGTGCAGGAGGAAATCTTCGGCCCGGTGACGGTGGTGTTCCCGTTCGACGACACCGAGGCGGTACTGGCGGCGGCGAATGACAGCGAATACGGCCTGGCCGCCTCGGTGTGGACCAACAACCTTCGGCGCGGACTTGATCTGGCGCACCGGCTGGAAGCGGGGCTGGTGCAGATCAACCAAAACCTCGTGGTGCAGGCCAATCTTTCCTATGGGGGAGTTAAGTCTTCCGGGTTGGGCAAGGAGGCCAGTCTGGAATCCATGCTGGAGCATTTTACCCATAAGAAGACGATCATGGTAAACTACGCCTAGGTCGGGGCGCGGGGCGAAACGGCGCCCCTTTTCCCCTTGCGCCTGCCGGCCACGGATCAGAGGAGGCAGCCATGTCCGCCGAAGCCGTCGAACTGGACCTGCGCGAACAGATCGCCCGCATCGACCGGATGCGCGACGAAAGCGACAAATTCCGCGCCGAGCAACGCAAGCTGATTGCCGAGTCTCTGAAACTGGCTGCCGAGGAAGCCAAGCTGCACCGTGATCGGGTGCTGTCACCGTGGGTCACCATCGTGGCGGTGGCCGGCGGTGTCGGCGGCGTGATCGCGGGCGTGCAGGCGATCCTGCGGGCGTTGCACGGCTAAACAGGTATGAAGTGCCACCTTTCCGAGGGACTGGCGCGGTTTCCTCGTGCGGCGGAAAATGGGCTACGGCTCCGCAGCAACGCAGCGCCAAGTCGTGCTGTCCATCGCAATAGACCAATCCAGCAACGTGCTGCATCATGGATCCGCCCGGCCTGTAGGTGGCCATCACCGCAGAGCACACCACGTGATCGATAAGGATGAGCTGGAACTTCGATTCTCCCTCGCACTGACGCCATTGTTGTCAGCAATTGCGTTATTCTGCCTGACTGCGATGAGTTCGATAGCCGTAATTGGCGAGCCACTTGACACTATCATGGATGAAGTTCTCCTGCTCACCGGGATATGCTGCGTTAGTGGGGCCGCGGTGATCGCCGACGCCGTCCTTGATCGCTACAAGCTTGACTGGTCTGATCGTCTGCGTTTCATGGGAAGTGGATACTTTTTCTTTAGCCTGATCATGGGGGCCATGACTTTTTGTTCCCAAAAATTTATACAGCAATCCAAAATTCTGGAAAGTTGCAATTAAGTTATTCGCTTGTTATCTTTCTTTTATTAGGACTTTCTGTGACTGGCAAACTGATGACATTGGAAGATTTCGGTGTATTTCTTATAGGCGTCATATTTTTCTTTGTTATTACAATAAGAATAATATTCTGAGGCAGCCACGAAAACGCCGGAACGAACGAACCACTCTACTGTTCACATTGGCAGCATAAGCCGGAGCGGATTGACGCTTCCCTCCCAACGACCGTTGGATGGAACGGCGCCGCGCCTCCCGAATTGTCGTCACCGGCCCTGCGATCCCGCCCCCCGCATTCCAGCCCTCCGCAATCCCCCCCTCCCCGCCCGCGGCCCCCGCCGCTACCCTGCCGCGCCGCCGAGCAAGGACCGCGCATCGTGACACGCCCGCACGCCCAAACCATCCCGGTCTGGACGCCGCCGCTCGGCGACGCCGTGCCGCGTTCGCTCTGCACCGATTGCGGCATCTCGCGCACCGCCGACCCGAAGCGCTGCGGCCACGCCTGCCAGTTCATCAAGCCCGACTACCCTGCCCTGGAAACCCGCGCGCACGGCCGCCCCCGCGACCCCGGCCGCGAAGATGAAGCCTTCTTCGGCCCCTACCAGCGCATGCTGCGCGCCGCCCTGGTGCCGCCCGCCGCCGGCGCGCAATGGACCGGCATCACCACCCGCATCGGCGCCCGCCTGCTGGAAACCGGCGCGGTGGACGCGGTGCTCGCCATGGCCGCCGACCCGAATGACCGCTGGCGCCCCCGGCCGGTGCTGGTCACCCGCGCCGCCGACATGGCGCAGTGCCGCGGCATGCGCATGGGCACCGCACCGCTGCTGGCGCTGCTGGAACCGGCGATCGCCCTCGGCTACCGCCGCCTCGCCGTCATCGGCATCCCGTGCCAGATCTACGCCCTGCGCGCGCTCGAAGCCGAACTCGGCCTGGAGCGGCTGTATGTCATCGGCACGCCGTGCTCGGACAACACCACCACCGAGCGCTTCCACGAATTCCTGGCGCTGCTGTCCGACAACCCGGCCAGCATCACCTATCTGGAATTCCGCGCCGACTACCACGTGGAACTGCGCTTCGCCGACGGCAGCCACCGGCGCATCCCGTTCCTGCTGCTGCCGTTGTCGAAACTGCCCGGCGACTTCTTCCCGCTCACCTGCCGCACCTGCGTGGACTACACCAACAGCCTGGCCGACATCACCGTCGGCTACATGGGCGGCGAGGGCGAGCAATGGCTGCTGGTGCGCAACGCGCGCGGCGAGGAGTTGCTGGGGCTGCTCGGCAATGAGCTGCGCACCGCCGCCCCGGGCAGCGCCGGCAAGCGGCGCGGGCCGGTCATGGGGTTCCTGAAGAACACCGAGCGCGCCGCCGGCGGCCTGCCGGTGCGCGGCATGCCGAACTTCCTGCGCCCGCTGGTCGGCTGGCTGATGCCGAAAGTTGGTCCGCGCGGCCTGGAATTCGCCCGCGCCCGGCTGGAGATGAAGGCGGTCGAGACCATCCTGCACCTCCGCCGCCAGGAACCGCGCCGGCTGCGCCACATGGTGCCGGCGCATGTCTGGGCGCTGGTCGCGCCGTACGGCCTGACCCCGAACGAGGACGAGAAACCGTAGCCGCGCCCCCGGCGGTCGCTGCTACTTCGTGCGGGCCGGCTGCTGCTGCAGCTCCGCCAGCGTCTCCCATACCTCGTGGTAGACCTGCTCGCGGGCATAGCCCATGCGCTCGGCGACCTCGCTCTTGAAATTGGCGTAGTGGATATCGAGCACGATGCGGCCCAGCGCCGCCGCCAGTTCCGGCTTGGCGACGCGGGCACGGAAGGCATAGTCGGCGTCCGGGGTGGCCTGAATCTCGCCGAGCCCGGGCAGATACTTCGTCCGCAGCGACTCGATATCGCCGCGCACCCGGGCACGCACGGTAAGCGTTCCCGCCGCGCGGTCGCCGGGCTTCTCCACGATGCTGAAGAAGCCGGAAGTGGTCAGCAGCCACATGGTCGCACCTCGCGCCAGACGGTGCCGGCCAGGACGTTCCCGGCCGGGACGCGGATATAGCACCGATTCAGGCCAGTACCGCCGCGCCGCCAGCCCATGCCTTCCCATCGTTTCGTGCAATCTTCCCTTCCCCGGGGCGGGTGGCATCGCTACCTGTCAGCGATGCGCGTCGATATCCGCCCCTCCCGCCGCACCGTGCGCCGCCTGCTTGGCCTGGCTGCGGTCCTGCTGCTGCTGGCCACCGGCGCGCTGGCGGGGTTGCTGTGGATGACGCTGCCCGGCGGCAACCTGCTGGCCGCGCTGCCCGGGCTGGCGGCGCCGGTGACGGTGGACATCGACCCGGACGGCATCCCGCGCATCCGCGCCGCCAGCGCCCTGGACGCGGCCGAGGCGCTGGGGTTCCTGCACGCGCGCGAGCGCATGGCGCAGATGGAGCTGATGCGCCGCAACGCCTCGGGCGAGCTGTCCGAAATCGCCGGGCCGGCCACCCTGCCGATGGACCGCATGATGCGCACGCTCGGCCTGCGCGTGCGCGCCGCTGCCGACTACCCCGCCCTGCCGGCCGACACGCGGGCGATGCTGGAAGCCTATGCGCGCGGGGTGAACGCCTGGATCGCCCCCCGCGGGCGGTTCGCCGCCGCCGAGTTTCTGCTGCTCGGCCCGCCGCGGCCGTGGACGCCGGTGGACAGCCTGCTCTGGGGTCGCACCATGGCGGTGTGGCTGTCCAGCAACTGGCGGACCGAACTGGCGCGGCTGTCGCTGGCCGGACGGGTGCCGGATGCGGTGATCGAAGCGCTGTGGCCGCCCGGCGCCGGCGGCGCCGGACATCCCCAGGCCAGGCTGGACCCGGCGCTCGCCGACGCGGCAACCCGGCTGGCCGCGGTGCTGCCGGCGTTCCCCGACCGCTTCACCCTGCCGCCCACCGCCAGCAACGAATGGGCGGTGGACGGGCGGCAGACGGCCAGCGGCGCCCCCATGCTCGCCGGCGACCCGCATCTCGGCTTCGGCCTGCCCGGCCTCTGGTACCTCGCCCGCATCGACACGCCGGAGGGCACGCTGGCCGGCGCCACCGCCCCGGGCCTGCCCTTCCTGGTGCTCGGCCATAACAGCCGCATCGCCTGGAGCTTCACCGCCACCGGCGCCGACACCGAAGACCTGTTCGTCGAGACACCTGCCGGCCCCGGCGCCTACCTGACGCCGGACGGCCCGCGCCCCTACACCGTGCGCACCGAGACCATCCATGTGCGCGGCGCGCCGGACGAGGTGCTGCTGGTGCGCGAAACCCGGCACGGGCCGGTGGTCAGCGACCTGGTCGGCTGGTCCGGCAATCCGGGGGCGGCGCAGGTGCTGGCGCTGGCGGCGGCCAACCTCGCGCCCGGCGACGCGGCGCCGGGGCTGCTGGCGCTGAACCGCGCCGGCAGCGTGGCCGAAGCCGGCCGCGCCGCGCCGCTGATCATCGCGCCGGTGCAGAACATGCTGGTGGCCGACCGCCAGGGCATCGGCCTGTTCGTCACCGGGCGGGTGCCGCTGCGCCGCGCCGGCGACGGCAGCCGGCCCGCACCGGGCGCGGATGGCAGCCACGACTGGACCGGCTTCGCCGGCGGCGACGCCCTGCCCCATGTCGCGGCACCGCCCAGCGGGCGGCTGGTGAACGCCAACGAGCGCATCGCCCCGCCCGGTTTTTCGCCCTGGCTCGGCCGCGACTGGTTCGACGATGCCCGGGCGCGGCGCATCCGCGAGTTGCTGGACCGCGGCGACCGGTTCGGCCCGGCCGATTTCGCCGCGATTCAGACCGACGCGGTCGATCTGGTGGCACGCGATTTGCTGCCCCGCCTGCGCACCGTACCGGCGGCACCCGGCCTGCCCGCCCGCGCGCTCGCCGTGCTCGCCGACTGGGACGGGCTGGCCAGCCCGGACCTGCCGCAGCCGCTGATCTTCAACGCCTGGATGCAGCGGCTCTACCATGACATCCTGCTGCGCGCCCGCGTGCCGGCGAGCGCAGCGGCGGCGGCGGCCCCCTGGACCGCGCTGATCCCGAGCGCGCTCGGCCCCGAAGGCGGCATCCTGTGCGGCGGCGATTGCGCCGCGCTGCTGCCTGACGCGCTGGAGCAGGCGGTGGCCGAACTGGCGGCGCAATTCGGCCCCGACCCCGCCGCCTGGCGCTGGGGCGCCGCGCACCGGGTCACCTTCGCCAATCCGCTGCTCGCTCCGGTGCCGCTGCTGGGCTGGCTCGCCGCGGCACGAATCGACGCGCCGGGCGACGATTCCACCCTGTTCCGCTCCGGCATGCGGCCGGGTTCGTTCGCGGCGGCGCACGGCGCCTCGTTCCGTGATGTGTACGACCTGGCCGACCTGGATCGCAGCCTGTTCCTGGTGGCGCCCGGCCAGTCGGGCCATGTGCTGAGCCGACTGTCCCGCAATTTCGTGCAGCGCTGGCATGACGGCGCGATGATCATGATCCCGCCCCGCCCCGACACGGTGGCGGTCCGGCTCACCCTGACGCCCGGAGAGACGCAATGAGCGACCGTTTCCGGCCACCGGCCGCCGGCAGCTTCCCTGGCAGCTTTCCGGGGATCAACCCCGCCATGCTGGACGAATGGCTCACCGGCGGCGTGTTGCCCCGCCGCGTGGCGGGTTTTCTGGTCGATGTGCTGCTGATCGCCGTGCTCGTGGTGGGGCTGTGGGCGGTGCTGCTGCTGTTCGGCCTGCTGACGCTGGGCCTCGGCTTCCCGCTGCTCGGGCTGCTGCCGGCGGTGCCGCCGCTGTATCATTTCCTGTTCCTGGCCAGCCCGCTTTCGGCCACCCCCGGGCAGGCGCTGATGGGGCTGGTGGTGCGGCGCAACGGCGACCTCGGCCGGCCGGACGTGCTGGAAGCGCTGGTCAGCGTGGTCGGTTTCTATGTCACGCTGGCGCTGGGTGCGGTCCTGCTGGTGGTGGCGCTGCTGAGCACGCGCCGGCGCACCCTGCACGACATGCTGGCCGGGCTGGTGGTGGTGCGCACCGATGGCCTCACGCCGCCCACCGCTCCACCATTGACGCCGGGCGGAACGGTCTGGAACATGGGACCGGGAGGGCCACCGCACGCATGAGTTACAAGCCGCCGCGGCGTCCGCAGTTTTTCTACACCACCGCGCCCCTGCCCTGCCCCTATGTGGGCGGGCGCACCGAGCGCAAGGTGGTGACGGAAATCACCGGACCGGAATCGGACCGGCTGCACGACCGGCTGTCGCGGGCGGGGTTCCGGCGCAGCCACAACATCGCCTATGCGCCGGTCTGCCCGGGCTGCAACGCCTGCATCCCGATCCGCGTGCCGGTGGCCGACTTCCAGCCCGACCGCAGCCTCCGGCGCATCCTGAAGGCCAATGCGGAGGTATCCGGGTTCGACTCGCCGGCGCGCGCCACCGCCGAGCAGTTCCAGTTGTTCCAGCGCTACCAGCAGGCCCGCCACCACGACGGCGACATGGCCACCATGAGCTTCTACGACTACCGTGCGATGGTGGAGGATACGCCGATCGAAACCTTCATCGCCGAGTTCCGCGACCCCGACAACCGGCTGCTCGGCGCCTGCCTGACCGACCGGCTCGGCGACGGTCTGTCGGCGGTGTATTCGTTCTTCGCCCCCGAACTGGAGCGGCGATCGCTCGGCACCTACACCATTCTCTGGCTGATCGACCGCGCCCGCAGCGCCGGGCTGCCCTATGTCTACCTGGGCTACTGGGTGCCGGAGAGCCGCAAGATGGCCTACAAGGCGCGCTTCCGCCCCAGCGAAATCCTGGCCGGCGGCACCTGGCGGATGCTGACCGAAGCCGACTGCGCCGCCCGCCCCACCGCCGAGGCGCTGGTGCCGCAAACCGCGGGGTAGCCGGGATAGGCACGGCTCCGCCTCACCCCACGCGATCCACCCGCATCCCGGCCGCCGTGACCGCGTCGGGGCTGGCCGCCCCCGCGCTGCCGCGCAGGCGGCTGGCGAAGTCGGGTCCCCTGTCGGCGGCGAACGCGATCCGATCCCCGTCCGCCGCCGGCAGGCTCATCGGTGCGACGGCCCCGCATAGCCGGCCGGAGCCTGTCCCCGGCGGGCCATGACGGGTCAATGCCTTCCTGCGCGATCCGGTCGTGCGCTCTAGAGCGCTTTCAGGCTGACCGTAAACGGTCAACGCGCTCTAGCTCTTTGTTTTGGCGAGCAACTTTATCGGCCGGCTGTCGCCGGTCTGGCCGATGTTGCTCTAGCGGGTCCTGGGCTTCTGCACAGGGGTGGCATGCGTCTCGGGCGCCGCATGCGATTCAGCGGCGGCGGCGGCCGGGGCGGCCTTCACCTGCGCCTGCAGCACGTCGCGTTCATGCGTGCGGGCGGCCACGTCCGCGGTCAGCGCAGTCACCTGTTGCGCGGCCTGGGCGGCGGCTGCCTGGCTCTGCGCCAGGGCGGCCTCGGCGGCGGCGAGCTTCTGCTGCAGCTCGGCGACCTGCCCGGCGGCGGCTTTCTGGTGTTCGAGATCGGTCGCCAGCGCGGCCCGTGCGGCCTCGGTCTGCGCCAGCTGGGCGCCGGCGTTGTCGCGCTGGATGAAGGCGTAACCGGCGATGCCCCACCCAAGAAAGGCAGCCAGGGTGAGCAGCACCAGGGCGGGGCGGGAGGGTGAACGGGCGGCACTTGGCATGGAAGCGGAATCCTTGAACCTGGGGTGGATCGGGCCGTGCGGCGATGGCGATGCGGGCAGGTCCGCAGCCCGGAGCCACGCAGCAAGAAGCGGCCCGATCCGGTCCGAGGCCAAGCCTCATGTTATGCGGCGCAAGATAGCCACGTGCCGGGCGGTTGGACACCGGGAAAAATGGGCGGCTGGCCGCGGCTTTCGCCGGCCAGGAAACCGCCCGGGCTACAGCAGCCCTTCGCGGCGGAAACTCAGCCACCGTCCGTTGCCGACGATGACATGGTCGTGCAGCACGATGTTCAGCACGCTGGCGGCCTGGCGCACTTCCTGGGTCATCTCGATGTCGTCGCGCGAGGGCGTGGGGTCGCCGCTGGGATGGTTATGCACCAGAATTATCGCGGTCGCCTGCAGTTCGAGCGCGCGTTTGACCACCTCGCGCGGATAGACCGGGGTGTGATTCACGGTGCCGCGCGCCTGCGCTTCATCGGCCAGCAGGCGATTGCGGGTGTCGAGGAACAGCACCCGGAACTGCTCCACCCGCTCACGCGCCAGCACGGCGTTGAGGTAGTCCATCAGCCGGTCCCAGTTGTTCAGCAGCGGGCGGTTGATCACTTCGGCCTTCGCCAGACGCAGCGCCGCGGCGTGCACCGCCTTCAGGGCGGCGGGGCCGGATTCCTTCATGTGTTCGATCGTGCGCAATTCCGCCACCGGGGCGGCGATGGCATTGGCGAAGCTGCCGAAGCGGGCGAGCAGCGCCTTGGCGATCGACTTGGTGTCGCGGCGCGGCAGGGCGAGGAACAGGATGATTTCCAGCAGGTCCTGGTCGTTCAGGCTGTCCGGCCCGGCGGTGAGCAGGCGCTGGCGCAGCCGCTCGCGGTGCCCTTCGGCGCCGGCCGGGGCGCTGATGCCAGCCCCCGGCGGCGGGGGCAGGTCGATCAGGCCGAACTGCTCGGACAGGTGCTTGGGCGCATGCATGACATGCAGGCTGCCATGGGCGCAGGCAAAAGCCTAAACGAAACGCGCGTTAATTCGGCGCAATAGATTGCGTATTCTTGCGGGAAACTTGGTCATCCCTCAGCTTCCGCGCGCGACGCGGCACCAGCGGGGGGAACGATGGTCTGCACTGGCACGGCGTTCGGCCTGCGCGCTGGCCGGCCCGCGGATGTTCCTCGGCAGCCCGGACACGATGGGGAGCAGGCCATGCTCGGAATGCCGGGCCAGCGAGGCGGCATAGCGCCCGGGGTCAGAACTCCGGCACCAGCCAGCGCTCCAGCGTTTCGCGCCATTCATCCGCGATCGGCACCGCGCGGCGCTTCGCCGTGTCGATCACCGCCAGGATGGAGGTGGCCTTGGCCACCAGCGTGTCGCCCTGGTGCACGTGCTGGCGAACCTGCACGCTCTTCTGGCCGATCCGGTGGATCGCCGTTTCGATGCGGATATCGCCCGGCCAGTTCATTTCGCGCAGGAAATCCAGCTCCAGCCGGGCGATCACCACCGCATGGCCGCCGCCCGCCTCGAGCAATCCCGCCTCCCGCATCAACTCGGAGCGCCCGGCCTCGCACATGGCGCTGTAGACGCAGTTGTTGACGTGGCCGAGCCGGTCGGTATCGCAGAAGCGCAGCTTCTGGGTGCTGACGAAAACCTCCCCCATCGCCGTTGCGCTCAGACGCTTTCGTAGGGCGGCTTGTGCATCCCTACCGGCGAGAGGGTGAACACCTCCACCCCGTCCGCGGTCACGCCCACCATGTGTTCATACTGCGCCGACAGGCTGCGGTCGCGGGTCACCGCGGTCCAGCCGTCGTCGAGCACCTTCACCTCCGGGCGGCCGGCATTCACCATCGGCTCGATGGTGAAGAACATGCCGGGCTTCAGCACCGTGCCGCCGCCGGGGCGGCCGAGATGCAGCACGTTCGGCGGCTCGTGGAACTTCCGGCCGATGCCGTGGCCGCAGAAGTCGCGCACCACGCTGAACCGGTTCGCCTCCACGTAGGTCTGGATGGCATGGCCGATATCGCCAAGCGTCGCCCCCGGCCGCACCGCCTGCACGCCGCGCATCAGCGCCTCGTAGGTCACGTCCATCAGGTTGCGCGCCTTGGTGGAGGCGGAACCGGCTACGTACATCCGGCTGGTATCGCCGAACCAGCCGTCCAGAATGACGGTGACGTCGATGTTGAGCACATCGCCGTCCTCCAGCCGGCGGTCGCCGGGAATGCCGTGGCAGACGACATGGTTGATCGAGGTGCAGATCGATTTCGGGAAACCGCGGTAATTCAGCGGCGCCGGCACCGCGCCGTGGCCAATGATGAAATCGTGACACACCCGGTCCAGTTCACCGGTCGAGACACCCGGGCGGACATATGGCAGGATCATGTCCAGCGTCTCCGCCGCCAGTCGCCCGGCAGCGCGCATGCCGACGAAATCCTCCGGCTGGTAGATGGTGATGCGTCGTGCGTCGGCCCCGCCGTCCATGTTCGCCCATTCTCCGAACGCCGCGCGACGGGCACGGCCCGATCCGGCAGCTCTTGCGATCCTGATGTTCCAACATGCGCAGACAGCGGGACAGGTGCAAGTGGAAGCGTCATCGTTCTGTCGTGCGCTTGGCGCGTAAGTAAGCAAGGCCAGGGCACCGCCCTGGACCCGCCAGGGGTCGGTGGACCCCTGGACCCCGCACCTTTAAGGGCCTTGGGGAGAGGGGGCTGAGGAGATGCCGATACATCTCCTCAGCCCCCTCTCCCCAAGGCCCTCAATGAATGGGTTCCAAGGGGCCACTGCCCCTTGGCGGGTCCAGGGCGGTGCCCTGGCCTTACTTGCTCGCGAGTTGCCGCGCCTCCGGCCGGATCGGCATGCAGGGCAGCCTGTGGCGCGCCAGGGCGTTGCATGCCTGATGGGCTTCGGGCTCGCTGAGGCCGGTGAGCAGGGCGCGCCAGGTGGTGTGGCCGCGCACGCCGGCCGACTCCACCCGCGCGTCGCCATCGTCGGCAGTACGGCGGGCGAGGTTGGCAGCCTGGCGGGCGGCCGACTCGGTGGCGAACGAGCCGACCTGCACGCTCCAACGGGCCGCCTGAAGCGGCATGCGGTGCGGGGCGACGGTTGCGGCGCTGGCCACCGGAATCAGGTTGGGCATGCGGCTGGCCATACGCGGAATGCCCGGCACGTCCATGCGCTCGAAGCCCTGGTCGAGCAGGGCAGCCATGTGCACGTCGCGTTCCGGGTTGCTGGCCGCGCCGAGCACCACGCCAACCAGGCGCACATCGCCGCGCACCGCCGAGGTGACCAGATTGTGGCCGGCATCATCGGTATAGCCGGTCTTGATGCCGTCGGCGCCCGGATAGGTCTGCAGCATGCGGTCGTGATTGGGGATCATCTGCCCGTGCCAGGCGAAGCTGGGAATCGAGAACCAGCGGTATTCGGACGGAAAGTCGCGCACCAGCAGGCGGCCGAGCGTGGCCATGTCGCGTGCGGTGGTGACCTGCTCCGGATCGGGCAGCCCGGAGGCATTGCGGAAGACGGTGCGGCTCATGCCGAGCGCGCGGGCACGCAGCGTCATCATCTGGGCGAATCGGTCCTCCTCGCCGCCCAGGAGTTCCCCGAGGGCGGCGGCGGCGTCGTTGGCCGATTTGGTGATCAGGCCGAGAATCGCCTGCTCGACGGTGATGCGCGTGCTGGGCATGAGGCCGAGCTTGGTCGGGCTCATGGCGGCGGCATGGCTGGACACCGGCACGTATTGCTGCAGCAGGATGCGGCGGTCGCGCAGCGCCTCGAACACCATATAGAGAGTCATCATCTTGGTGAGGCTGGCCGGGTGGCGAAGGTCGTCGGCGTTCACCGCCGACAGCACGTTGCCGTCCGCTGCATCGATGATGATGGAACTGTATCGCTCCGAGCCGATCTGCGCCTGCGCCGGAGCGGCACAGAGAGCGATGGCCAGAAGAAGGACGGCGGCCAAATTCAGGATCGCCGGGAACACCGTGTGGGCAACGTGGCGGGTGGCAAGCATGCTGACGTGTCTCCAAGCTCAGCCATTACGAACCATACATGTTGCAAGGTGCGCCTGTCCAGGCTTGCGCGCACGTGAAAGAGCGACTTTTTCAAGGGGTTATTCCGCTCTGCTCACGCTATCACGTGAATGTGACGTGAATCGGTGGCCGTGGCCCGGTTGTGCGCCGCACAACGGTCTCGCTCAGACCTTTTTTGTGCACCGCACAAAAATGCTTGACGTTGGTTTCGACGCTCCCCTATAACGCCATTGCTGCATTGCAGCAAAGAATTCGGCCCGCGGCATCCGGCAACGAACCCCACGCGGTTCCGGCCCCGGGGCGTGCCGGATCAGCAGGCGGGAAAGGCCCTTCTTGTCGGGCCGGGGCACGGGAGTGGAGAGCACGATGGCGAAGAAGAGCGGGGAGACCGCGGCGACAGTATCCGAGCCGGCGGCCGAGCCGGTGCAGGTGCCGGCGGCGGAAGCGGCGAGCAGCGTGATCACGACCGGCCCGGCGGCCGGGGCTGAGAAAATCCAGACACAGGAGCAGACGAACATGGCTATCAAGACGGCAGAAGATTTCGTTTCGTTCACCCAGGGCAACTTCGAAGCGGTCGTGAAGGCCGGCCAGATTTGGGCAGCCGGCGTGCAGGACCTGTCCAAGACGTTCGCCGCCAGCGCACAGGCGCAGGTCGAGGAGACCATGGCGACCGTGAAGGCGCTGAGCGGCGTGAAGTCGCTGAAGGATGCGGTGGAGCTTCAGACCACCCTGGCGCGCGCATCGCTGGAGAAGGCCATGACCGAGACCAGCAAGCTGACCGATGCCAGCGTGAAGCTGACCGAGCAGACCCTGGCGCCGCTGACCGCCCGCGTGACGCTCGCGGTCGAGAAGTTCGGCCGCGCCGCTTAACTGCGGACGGTCGCGCCACGCCCCTCCTCCCCCCCCTGGAGGGGACGTGCAAGGAAGGCCCGGGAATCCCCCCTCCCGGGCCTTCACTGATTCCGGAGGCGGTTGCCGGCGGGGCGGTGGCCTTGCCGATGCGCGGCGGAATCGGTCCGCGCGCGTATCCGGCGTCCATCAATCCGCATCGCGTGGACGCGACGCTCTTTCATCCGCCCCGCACTTTCCGATATGTTGAGCCGACGAGGGTAGAATGGGCGCCTGGGCAGGGCCGGGCCCGCATAGCGTCGCCGCGGGCCTGGGCATTGCGCGCAAAGCCCAGCACGGTACGATGCACTGCCGGAACGGGCCACTGCCGGAAAATGGGCGATCGCGAACGATGAGCGAGTACGGACGGCATGGAATGAAGGCTGGACTGCCTGGTACGCCCCCCCCGGGGGATGGCGGTCGCGGCAATGATGGCCGCACCGACGGGGGCGGCGGCGAAGGCCCAAACACCGGCGTGGTGGTGAAGGCGCGGCCGAAAACCCGCAAACCCGCCATGTACAAGGTGCTGATGCTCAACGACGATTACACGCCGATGGAGTTCGTCGTGCACGTTCTCGAGCGCTTCTTCCAGAAGTCGCGCGAGGAGGCCACCCGCATCATGCTGCACGTGCACCGCCGCGGCGTTGGCGTGTGCGGCGTGTTCACCTATGAGGTGGCGGAAACCAAAGTGACTCAGGTGATGGACCTGGCCCGCCAGAACCAGCACCCGCTGCAGTGCACCATCGAGAAGGAATAGGCGGTCGGCCCGATTCGGCCCCGTCCGCCGACGCTTCCAGGCGGCCCAGCCACGGCGTTTGGCAGGGCAAGGCGCTGCTGCAATGCGCCATGTGGCCGGCTTCGGCCCACCTCCCGGCGAATAATCTCCGGCTTTGCGCATTTTGCTGATGCGGCCGGGCGACAATCGCGAAAGAATGCTTACGTTTCGACCCGGCCGCCCCCGCTTTCGTCGCAGCGTGCGTTATGTTCCCAGGGCTGGCGGCGCGGCGCCGGCACGATGACAGGACCACCGACGACCCTGAGCTGAGGAGCGTTGCCATATGCTGTCCCGGAACCTTGAGCAGACGCTCCACCGCGCCCTCTCGCTGGCCAGCGAGCGGCGCCATGAATACGCGACGTTGGAGCATCTCCTGCTCGGCCTGACCGATGATACCGACGCGGCCACCGTTCTGCGCGCCTGCGGCGTCGATCTCGACAAGCTGCGCACCGACCTGACCGAGTTCCTCGACAAGGACCTCGCCGGTCTGGCCACCGATCGCCCCGGCGACCCCAAACCGACCGCCGGCTTCCAGCGCGTGGTGCAGCGCGCCGCCATCCACGTCCAGTCCTCCGGCCGCGACGAGGTTACCGGCGCCAACGTGCTGGTGGCGCTGTTCAGCGAGCGCGAGAGCCATGCGGTGTATTTCCTGCAGACCCAGGATATGACCCGGCTCGATGCGGTGAACTTCATCAGCCACGGCATCGCCAAGGCGCCCGGGCGCAGCCAGCCCCGCCCGGTGCAGGGCGCCGGCCAGCCCAGCGACCCCAGCCCCGAGCATGAGCGCGAGGAGAAGCTGGCGCGGCGCGGCCAGGACGCGCTCACCAACTACTGCGTGAACCTCAACAAGAAGGCCATGGCGGGCAAGATCGACCCGCTGATCGGGCGCGAGAGCGAGATCGAGCGCACCATCCAGATCCTGTGCCGCCGCACCAAGAACAACCCGCTCTATGTCGGCGACCCCGGCGTCGGCAAAACCGCCATCGCCGAGGGCCTGGCCAAGCGAATCGTCGAAGGCGATGTGCCGGAGGTGCTGGCCAAGTCCACCATCTACGCGCTGGACATGGGCGCGCTGCTGGCCGGCACCCGCTATCGCGGCGACTTCGAGGAGCGGCTGAAGGCGGTGGTCACCGAGCTGGAAGCACAGCCGAACTCCGTCCTTTTCATCGACGAGATTCATACGGTGATCGGCGCGGGGGCCACGTCCGGCGGCGCGATGGACGCCTCCAACCTGCTGAAGCCGGCGCTGGCATCCGGCAACCTGCGCTGCATCGGCAGCACCACCTACAAGGAATTCCGCAACTACTTCGAAAAGGACCGCGCCCTGGTGCGCCGGTTCCAGAAGATCGACGTCAACGAGCCGACCCTGGAGGACGCGGTGAAGATTCTCCGCGGCCTCAAGACCAACTACGAAAAGCACCACAAGGTGCGCTACACCGACGAGGCGATCCGCGCCGCGGTCGAGCTGTCCGCCAAATACATCCACGACCGCAAGCTGCCGGACAAGGCGATCGACGTGATCGACGAGGTCGGCGCCTCCCGCATGCTCCAGCCCGAGCACAAGCGGCGCAAAACCGTGACCCTGCGCGACGTGGAGGAGATCGTCGCCAAGATCGCGCGCATTCCGCCGAAATCCGTCTCGGCGGATGACAAGGAGACGCTGCGCAACCTCGAACGCGACCTGAAGTCGATGGTGTTCGGCCAGGATGCGGCGATCGACGCGCTGGCGGCGGCCATCAAGCTCAGCCGCGCCGGGCTGCGCGACGCCGAGAAGCCGATCGGCAACTACCTGTTCAGCGGCCCGACCGGCGTCGGCAAGACCGAGGTTGCGCGCCAGCTGGCCAGCACGCTGGGCATCGAGCTGATCCGCTTCGACATGTCGGAATACATGGAGCGGCACAGCGTCAGCCGGCTGATCGGCGCCCCGCCGGGCTATGTCGGCTTCGACCAGGGCGGGCTGCTGACCGATGCGATCGACCAGCATCCGCACGCGGTGCTGCTGCTGGACGAGATCGAGAAGGCGCATCCCGATCTGTTCAACATCCTGCTGCAGGTGATGGATCACGGGAAGCTCACCGACCACAACGGCAAGACGGTTGATTTCCGCAACGTGATCCTGATCATGACCACCAACGCCGGCGCCGCCGACCTGGCCAAGGAGGCGATCGGCTTCGGCCGCGAAACCCGCGCCGGCGAGGACGAGGACGCGATCAAGCGGATGTTCACGCCGGAGTTCCGCAACCGGCTGGATGCGCTGATCGCCTTTGCCAACCTGACGCCGGAGATCGTCGGCCGGGTGGTGGAGAAGTTCGTCATGCAGCTGGAGGCGCAGCTTGCCGACCGCAACGTGACGATCGAGCTGTCCAGCGCCGCCAAGGAGTGGCTGGCCGAGCGCGGCTACGACAAGCTGTATGGCGCGCGGCCGCTGGCCCGGGTGATCCAGGAGCACATCAAGAAGCCGTTGGCCGAGGAGTTGCTGTTCGGCCGGCTGGTCAAGGGCGGTGCGGTGAAAGTGACGATGAAGGACCGCAAGCTCGACTTCGAGTTCATCGAGGCGGCCCTGCCGGCGCTGCCCCGCCCCGAGGGCGATGGCGACGAGGGCGGTGCCGAGCGGGAGCCGGAGACGGCGGGGTAGTCGCTCAGCGCGGCGATAGCAGACCGAAGCCGCGGCCGAATTCCTCGGCCGCGGCAGCCAGCCCGGCGGACACAAGCCGGGCTGCCCTCACCGACGGTTCAGCGCGGTCCACCTCGAACGTGGCATATCCGTGCATGGCAATGTGTCGGAACCGGCGCAATTCGTGCAAGTCGCGTTCCAGCCGACTGGCGAAGCCAGGCCGGGCCGACCCCGGTGCCGTCACCTGCACCATCAGGTCTTCATGCCAGCGCGGCCCCTCCGGTCGTGGTTCGCGGGCAAGCGACAGCACATATAGCGCCGCAGCTTCGATGCTGGCGTAGCCGTCCTGCAACGCCTTCTGGAGCGATTTCTGCAACGCGCGGGCTGACATGTCAGCCCCTTCCATCGCCGCGCGGTGCTCGTCCCACAGCCATACGGCGAGTTTCAGGTCGGCAACGGCGGCTTCGCAATGGCGCGATAGCACCGTCCAGCGTGCGTCAGGCGCAGCGGATTCCGTCACGAACGGCGACCTCCCTGATGTCGGGGCGCAGATCCTCCCAGCACAGCACGTCAGGCCAGACATCCAGCCCGATACAGGCGTCCTTCGCGGCGCGCTCGGCAGCAACCCAGTCCGGCCCGGCATCCATGATGGCGATGTCGGCGTCGCTGCCGCGCCTGGCCTCGCCGCGGGCGAGCGACCCGAACAGCAGGAAATGCCAGGGCCGTCCGGCCGCCGCCGCGGACAGCGCGGCCACCAGAGTGCCGCGCAGCCCGTTCAGCCGCGCGGCCTCCGCCGCGTCGATTTCCTGCACCGTGCCCATGGCGGGCAGTATAGCGCTCCGTCCCTGCCCGCAGTATCCGCCGCCGCGTGCCTCAGCGCGCGCGGCCCGGCGCCATCCGCCGCAGGGTGGCGTCGCGGAGAACAAAATGGTGGAACAGCGCCGCCACCACATGCACGGCCACCAGCGCGGCCAGCGCGTTGGCGATCGTCACGTGGATTTCGCCGAACAGCTTGGTCTCCGGCAAGGGGAACGGTGCCGGAATGCTCAACCCGCCGATCAGCGAGGCCGAGCCGGACTTCGCCCAGCGCGCCAGCAGGCCGGTCGCCGGCAGGGCCAGGGTCAGCACATACAGCGCGGTATGCCCGGCGCGCGCCACCGCCATCAGCCAGACCGGCCCTTCCTGTACCGGTGCCGGGGTGGCGATGCGCCACAGGATGCGCAGTACCGCGAGCGAGAACACCACCAGCCCGATCGTGCTGTGCAGCCCCATCACCGCGGTTCGCTCCGGGCCGCGCGGAAACGAATCCAGCGAAATCCCCACGCACCAGGCCGCGATCACCACCAGCGCCCCGATCCAGTGCATTGCCCGGACGGTGCCGCCGTAGCCCGGGACGGCTTCGGGCAGGTTTTCTTGTTGCGCATTCGACATCACATGATCCCCTTGGATGCTCCATCGCGGCAGGGCCGCGTCTCAACCACCTTATGCTGCATGCGCGAACAAGCGTCAAAACAGCAGCGGCGCGCAACGATAACGGGAAAACCTGCTTGACCCGGACCAATGGTCGGTGCTGAAAATTTAAAAACCAGGCACAATGTGCCCAAACGGGGAGTTGCGGACACCGCACCAATCACCGCGCGCAACATTTCGGTCGGTGCAAGCGCCGGTACTTCTCCCCTCGGGAGCGGTGCGGGGATGGCTGATCGTCATGCGGCGCTTGCTCTTTCATCTGCGCGGCGGAGCCGTCGCCGTCGCCACCCAATGAACAGAAGGCACATCATGCGAAGACTCGGCGCTATCCTCCTCGCGTTCGCCCTGTTGGCCCAGGTCAATACGGCCTTTGCGCAAACCGCCCCCGCAGCCCCGCAACCCGCCGCGGCCGACCACAGCTGGAAGCCAATCGTCATCGGCCTCGGTGCCATCGCCGGTGTCGTCGTGTTCAACGTCGCGGCCATCGGCTTCGAAGCCCTGCCGGGCGGGCTGGCCTATGAAGCCGGCGCCGCCGTCCCCGCCGAGGCGTCCGTCGCGATCAGCCGCGTCTATGCCACCACCAGCGCCGTCATTGGCGGCCTGATCGGCTACTACGCCTACGGCAACGGCAAGTGAGGAGCACCGGCATGCGATCAACATCGTCGGCCGTGGCCGCCGGACTGCTCGGCGTCTCCCTCCTCGTCCCCTCGCTCGCCTACGCCGATACCCCGGCGGCGAAGCCGGCAGCGGCAGCGCAGCCGGCTTCGTCGGGCAGCTACGTTGATCCGGGTCTGCTCGCGGTCGGCGCGGGCGCGGTGGTCGGCATTGTCGCCTTCAACGTGCTGACCGGGCCGCTCGGCGCGGTTCCGCTCGCCGGCGGCGCGCTGGACGCCGTGCCCTACAGCATCGCCCTGGGCAGCCGCACGATTGCCGCCGTCTCGGCCGGTGTCGGCGCGCTGGCGGCGACCTGGGCCTATGACGCGTGGAACGGCACCAAGACCAACTACCTCTATCTGACCTCACTCGGCGCCGGCGCGCTCGCCGGCGTCCTGGCCGGCAACTTCCTCGCCATCGGTGCGTTTGGCTCGCCGCCCTATTACCTCGGGGCCGGGGCCGAGGCAGCGTCCGCCGGGGGAGCGCTGGCGTCCAGCGGGGCACAGGCGGCCAGCCGCGTGTATGTCATCGGGTCGGGCGTGCTGGGTGCCTGGGTGGCGGACTACATCTGGCATCGCGAAGCGGCGAAGTAAGGCCAGGGGGCTTTGCCCCCTGGAACCCACTCGTTAAGCAATCCAGACTGGGCGGCGGCTCAGCCCCGGCGAATAATCCGCCGGAAGTACCGTGGCTGAGCCGCCGGTCAGGCTTTCCGCTCCCGGGTAGCGTCTCAGTTCCAGCCGGGCGATCTGGTTGCGGTGCACCTCGTCCGGGCCGTCCGCCAGCCGCAGCATTCGCGCCAGGGCGTAGCCGTAGGCCAGGCCGTAATCGTCGGTGACGCCGGCGCCGCCGAACGACTGGATCGCCCAGTCCAGCACCCGGCAGGCCATGTTCGGCGCGGCCACCTTGATCATGGCGATCTCGGCGCGCGCCGCCTTGTTGCCCTGCTTGTCCATCATGTCGGCCGCCTTCAGCGTCAGCAGCCTGGCCTGCTCGATCATGATGCGCGCCTCGGCGATGCGCTCCTGCGTCACCGTCTGCTCGGCAACCGGGCGGCCGAACGCCACCCGCATCCGGGTGCGCCGGCACATGCGTTCGAGCGCCCGCTCGGCCAGCCCGATCAGCCGCATGCAATGGTGGATGCGGCCCGGCCCCAGCCGCCCCTGGGCGATCTCGAACCCCCTGCCCTCACCCAGCAGGATATTGGCGGCCGGCACCCGGACGTCGTTGAACAGCAGCTCGGCATGGCCGTGCGGCGCGTCGTCGAAACCGAACACCGGCAGGACGCGCTTGACCACCACGCCGGGCCAGGGCAGCGGCACCAGGATCATCGATTGCTGGCGGTGGCGGTCGGGGTCGTCGGGCGCCGTCTTGCCCATGACGATCAGGATGCGGCAGCGCGGGTCGGGCGCGCCGGAAATCCACCATTTGCGGCCGTTGATGCGGTAGTCGTCGCCGGCGCGGCGGATCGAGGTTTCGATGTTGGTGGCGTCCGATGACGCCACCTCCGGCTCGGTCATGGCGAAGGCGGAGCGGATTTCGCCGGCCAGCAGCGGCTCCAGCCAGCGGGTTTTCTGCTCGGGCGTGCCGTAGCGCTCCAGCACTTCCATGTTGCCGGTGTCGGGGGCCGAACAGTTGAACGCCTCCGGCGCCCAGGGGGAGCGGCCCATCACCTCGCAGAGCGGCGCGTATTCCAGGTTGGTCAGCCCGGCGCCGCGCGCGCTGTCGGGCAGGAACAGGTTCCACAGCCCGGCGGCGCGGGCGTGCTGCTTGATCCCCGCCAGGATTTGCGAGGGCTGCCAGCGGTCGCCCTCGGCGATCTCGGCGAAGATCGCCGCCTCGGCGGGGTAGATGTGTTCGGCCATGAAGGCCTCAACGCGGGCCTTAAGAGCCAGAACCTTCTGGGAATAGTCGAAATCCATCTGCGCTCTCCTGGGACGTTCCCCGAATTCGTCTTGCCGCCGGTGCGGGCGCGCTGTCAAACCGCAGGCGGGAGAGGGCCGGCAGATGAGCGAAACTGACCGCGCGCGGCTGGAGCAATGGCTGGCGGCGCAGGTGCCGCAATACCGCGGGCCATCGCGCCTGGTGGCGTTCGAAGGCGGGCAGTCCAACCCGACCTTCCGGCTCGATGCCGCCTCCGGGCGCTACGTGCTGCGGCGCAAGCCGATGGGCGCGCTGCTGGCCAGCGCACATGCGGTGGACCGCGAATTCCGGGTGCTGCGGGCGCTGGCCGGCAGCGCGGTGCCGGTGCCGCACGTGCATGCGCTGTGCGAGGACACATCCGTCATCGGCAGCGCCTTCTATGTGATGGACCATGTCGAAGGCCGGGTGCTGTGGGACGCCCGGCTGCCCGGCATGACTCCGGCGGAGCGCCGCGCGGTGTATGCGTCGATGAACGCCACCATCGCCGCCCTGCACGGCATCGATCCGGCCTCGGTGGGGCTGGAGGGGTTCGGCCGGCCCGGCAACTACCTGGCGCGCCAGATCGCCCGCTGGACGATGCAGTACCGCGCCTCCGAGACCACGCCGATCGAGGCCATGGACCGGCTGATCGACTGGCTGCCGCGGCACATTCCGGCGTTCGATGCCACCGCCATCGTGCATGGCGATTTCCGCCTCGACAATCTGTTGCTGCACCCCACCGAACCGCGCGTGGTGGCGGTGCTGGACTGGGAACTTTCCACCCTTGGCCATCCGCTGGCGGATTTCGCCTATCACCTCATGGCCTGGCGGCTGACTCCCGAATTGTTCCGCGGGCTGGCCGGGGCTGACCTGGCGGCGCTCGGCATTCCCGGCGAGGCGGCGCATGTGGCGGAATACTGCCGCCGCACCGGGCAGCCGGTGCCGGCGGATCTGGACGTCTATATCGTGTTCAGCATGTTCCGCATTGCCGCGATCATGCAGGGGATCATGAAGCGGGCGCTGGACGGCACGGCGGCGAGCCAGGAAGCGATGGACGTGGGCGGGCGGGCGCGGCCGGTGGCGGAGGTGGCCTGGGCGCTGGCGCGGCGGCTGGGGTGATGGGCGGCGGAATCGCGGCGGGCATGGCCGAACCCGGCCACCGCCATGTTCCCGTTGCCGTTGCCGGTGATCAGAGCTCGCCCGCCCCCTCCGGCACCGCCTCGCGCGGGTCGGCGTCGAAGCGCAGGCGTTCGGCGCCGCTGACGCACAGGAAGCGCCGGCCCTTCGCCCGGCCGACGAGGGTCAGCCCGGCCTGCCGTGCCAGTTCCACCCCCCAGGCGGTGAAGCCGCTGCGGCTGATCAGGACGGCAATTTCCATCTGCACGCATTTTATGACCATTTCGCTGGTCAGCCGTCCCGTCGTGTAGAACAGTTTTCCCGCCGCCCCGACGCCCTCCAGCCGCATCCAGCCGGCGATCTTGTCCACCGCGTTGTGGCGGCCGACATCCTCCATGTACACCAGCGGCCGGTCCTGCGCGCACAGCACGCAGCCGTGGATGGCGCCGGCGGTCAGGTACAGGCTCGGCCGGGTGTTGATCTTGCGGGCCAGGGCGTACAGCCAGCTGGTGCGCAATTCGGCCGCCGGGTCCAGCCGCACCTGCGCGAACCGCTCCAGCAGATCGCCGAAGGCGGTGCCCTGGGCGCAGCCGCTGGTCAGGGTGCGTTTGCGCAGTTTCGCCTCGAAATCGGTGCGCGCCGGGGTGCGCACCACCACCACGTCAAGCTCCGCATCGACATCGATGCGCTCGATCGGGTCGTCGCGGCGCAGCATGCCCTGGTTCAGCAGGTAGCCCACCGCCAGGCAGTCCGGGCGGTCGCCGATGGTCATCAGGGTGACGATCTGCTGGCCGTTCAGGAACAGCGTCAGCGGACGCTCCACCGGCACGCGCGACCCAACCGCGGCCCCGGTGTGGTCGATGCCCTGCACCGTCCGCGTCAGTGCCGGGTTGTCCGGGTCGGGGGCGACCAGGAACTCCCGCGGCGGCTGCTCGCTAGCCATACAGCAGGCCGAGCGGGATGCAGGGCGCCGGATCGCCCGGGGCCAGCACGGTCATCGGCTCCGGCAGTTCCAGCAGCGCGTCGCTGCCGGTGAGCGAGGTCAGGATGCCGGCGCCTTCCTTCGGGTAGCGGTGTGCCGCGCCGTCGGCGTCGATCCGCACCCGCACGTATTCGCGCCGCCCCGCCTTCTTGCGGTATGCGAAGGCGCTGCGGACGAGGAAGCGCGGCGGCGGCACATGGGTGGCGCCGGCCAGCCGGTCGAACAGCGGACGGCCGATCGCGGCGAAGGTAACGAACGCCGCCACCGGGTTGCCGGGCAGACCCAGCAGCGGGGTGCCGTCCAGCACGCCGAGCGCCACCGGGCGGCCGGGCTTGATGGCGACGCGCCAGAATTCCAGCCGCCCCACCGCCGCGATGGCGGCGCGCACATGGTCTTCCTCGCCGGTCGAGACGCCGCCGGAGGCAATCACCAGGTCGGCCTCGCGGGCAGCGCTGCGCAGGGCCTGCTGCGTGGCGGCGGGGGTGTCGGGCAGGATGCCGCCGTCGATGAAGTCGGCGCCCAGGCGATGCAGCAGGGCGGCCAGCATCGGCCGGTTGGCGTCGTAGACCTGGCCGGGCCGCAGCGGTGCCGGCGGGGCGGCGATCTCGTCGCCGGTGGAAAACAGAACGACCCGCAGCCTTGTGCGCACTTCGGCATGGACAAAGCCGAGGGCGGCGAGCAGGCCGATATCGGGCGGCATCAGGCGCCGGCCGGCTTGCAGCGCCACCGCGCCGCGGGCGATGTCCTCGCCCGCCGGGCGGCGGTTGGCGCCGCGGCTGATGCCGGGCTGCACGGTCACCCGGTCAGCGTCGACGCGGCAATCCTCCTGCATCAGCACCGTGTCGGGGCCGTCCGGGATCACCGCGCCGGTGAAGATGCGCAGCGCCCGGCCGCGCGGCAGCCTGCCGGGCGGGGCGGCACCGGCGGCGGCGCGGCCATGGATGGGCAGCGTGGTCGGTGCATCGGTGGACAGATCGTCGAAATAAAGGACAAAACCGTCCACCGCCGAATTGTCGGTGGGCGGCAGGTCGATCGGCGCGACGGCATTCCCGGCCAGGACACGGCCAATCGCCGCCGCCAGGGGCACGGTCTCGACGCGCGCTTTCACCGCGTGCGCGTTGGTGATGCGCGCCTGCGCCTCGGCAAGTGGCAGCAGGGCGCCGCCGAAGGCGTAGCGGTCGTCGCTGAGTTGCGCCATCCGGGTATCGGGCGGCGTTGCGACGGAGGTGTCAAGTATCCTATCGGGGCGTTGCCCCGAACCCCACCAGGGGCTTTGCCCCTGGACCCCACCAAGGGCCTTGGGCCCTTGGAACCCGTATTATGCCGGGGGGCTCCAGAATGGTTCCAGGTGCTCTTCGAGGTCGGCTTCGGGCAGCTTGACGATGTCCTTGGTCAGCGTGCCATCCAGCCGCGCCGCCGCCAGCCCGTCCAGCGCCGCGCGCAGATCATTCAGCGCATGCGCCGGCGCCACCAGCACCAGCCGGTCGAACTGCCCCTCGGCCGCCGCCGCGTTCATCTGCCCGGCGAGGTAATGGGCAAACCCCTGCTTGGCGGCGCGGTGCGGGTCGGACTTCGGCTCGATCGCGTGCCGGGTGGGATTGGCGCTCTCGAAGCTGCGGCCCGGCCGGTCGGTGCCGAGATCGGTCGAGCGCTGGTGCGCCGTCGCGGAATCCAGGCTGGTGATGGTGCGGAAGTGGTGGTGCGGCGCCGGCACCACCACGCGGGCATGCTCGCCATCCGCCACCAGGATCCAGGTCTTTGTGTTGTTGCCTGTCATGTCACCCTCCGATCCGGGCGGCGACCGCGCCGTCCACGCCGGCTATAGGAGGCCGATCGGGCGGTGCCGGGCAATGGGGAGCCGCTTCATTTCTTCGGCAACAACAACCCGCGCCGAACCGGTCAGCACAATCCGCGACAAAAGGCCGCAATGCGCCGCATGCCCTCGGCCAGCGCGGCGTCGTCGGTCGCGTAGCTGATGCGCACATAGGGGCTCATGCCGAACGCCGCCCCGTGCACCACCGCCACGTGGCTTTCCTCCAGCAGGGCGAGGGTGAAATCCTCGTCCGTCTGCAGCAGGCGCCCGCCCGGGGTGGTCCTGCCGAGGCAGCCGGCGATATTGGGGAACACATAGAACGCCCCCTCCGGCCGGTGGCACGACAGGCCCGGGCAGGCGTTCAGCGCGTCCACCACCATATCGCGCCGCCGGCGATAGATGGCGGCGCGCTCGGCCACCAGGTCCTGCGGACCATCGAGCACCGCCGCCGCGGCGGCCTGGCCGACGGTGGAGATGCCGGCGGCCACATGGCCCTGGATCGCCACCATGCCCTTGATCAGATCCTTCGGCCCGCCGGCGAAGCCGATGCGCCAGCCGGTCATGGCATAGGTCTTGGACACGCCGCTGACGGTCAGCGTGCGGTCGCGCAGCCGCGGCGCCACCTCGGCCAGCGTCGCGTAGCGCGCCTCGGCGTAATACAGGTGCTCGTACATGTCATCGCACATGATCCAGACATGCGGATGCCGCAGCAGCACGTCCGCCACCGCCGCGAGTTCGGCACGGCTGGCCACGGCGCCGGTCGGGTTGTTGGGGAAGTTCAGGATCAGCCATTTGGTGCGCGGCGTAATGGCGGCGTCGAGGTCCTCCGGCCGCAGCCGGAAGCCGTTGTCCTGCGGACAGGTGACATGCACCGGCACGCCGCCCAGCATCCGCACCGTCAGCGCGTAGGCGGCCCAGCACGGCACCGGGATCACCACCTCGTCGCCGTCGTCCAGCGTCGCCATCAGGGCGTTGAAGATCACCTGCCTGGCGCCGTTGGAGACCATGATCTCGTCGAGCCCGTAGTCGAGCCCGTGGTCGCGTTGGAACTGGCGCTGCACCGCCTGTTTCAGCGCGCCTGTGCCGTCCTGCGGCGGGTATTTGGTGTCGCCGCGCAGCGCCGCCGTGTGGGCCGCCGCGATGGCGTGCGGCGGGGTGTCGAAATCCGGCTCGCCGATGGTGAGCATCACCACGTCATGGCCGGCTTCCCGCAGGGCGCGGGCCTTGACGGTCATGGCGATGGTGGCGGCCACCGTGGCGCGGCCGAGCAGCCGCGCCAGAGCCGGCCGGATCGCGGCATCCATGGGCTTAGGCAAGCGCCCGGCAGAAACGCTGGATGCGGCGGCACGCCTCGCGCAGGCTGTCGGTGTCGGTGGCGTAGCTGATGCGGAAATGACCCGGATACATGAACGCCGCGCCATGCACCGTGGCGACCCCTTCCTCGTCCAGCAGGGCGATGACGAAGCTTTCGTCGCCGGTGATCTTCGCCCCCTTGGCGCTGGTCCTGCCGATGCAGCCATGCATCGAGGGAAACACGTAGAACGCGCCCTCCGGCTTGTGGCAGTTGATGCCGGGCGCATCGTTCAGCAGTTCAACCACCAGGTCGCGGCGCTCGCGATACGCCTCCACCATCTCGCCGATGAAATCCTGCGGCCCGGTCAGCGCCGCCAGCGCCGCCGCCTGGCCGATCGATGAGGGGTTGGAGGTGGACTGGCTCTGCAGCTTGTCCAGCGCCTTGATCAGCGCCTTCGGCCCGCCGGCATAGCCGATGCGCCAGCCGGTCATCGCATAGGCCTTGGAAACGCCGTTCATGGTGAGGGTGCGGTCGCGCAGACGCGGCTCGACCTCGACGACGGTGGCCGGGCGGAAACCGTCATAGGCGAGCTTGGCGTAGATGTCGTCGGTGAACACCCAGACCTGCGGATGGCGCAGCAGCACGTCGCAGATCGGCCGCAGTTCCTCGGCGGAATAGGCCGCCCCGGTCGGGTTGCAGGGGTTGTTGATGATCAGCCATTTGGTGCGCGGGGTGATCGCCGCCTCGAGGCCCTCGGCGCGCAGCTTGAAGCCGTTGTTCTGGCCGCACGGGACGAACACCGGCGTGCCCTCGGCGAGCGACACGATGTCCGGGTAGCTGACCCAGCACGGGCTGGGGATGACCACCTCGTCGCCGGCCTGCACCGTGGCGAGCATGGCGTTGAAGATCACCTGCTTGCCGCCGGTGGAGACGATGATTTCGTCCGGCGCGTAGTCGATGCCATGGTCGGCGCGGAATTTCCCGGCGACCGCCTTGCGCAAGGCGGGGGTGCCGGCGACGTCGGTGTATTTGGTCTGGCCGGCCTGGATGGCGGCGATGGCCGCGTCCTTGATGAATTGCGGCGTATCGAAATCGGGCTCACCGGCCGACAGGCTGATGACATCGCGCCCTGCCGCCTTGAGTGCCCGCGCCTTCGCGGTGACCGCCATGGTCTGGCTGGGGCTGATCCGGTCGAGGCGTTCGGCGATGAGCGGCATCTTGGGGGTCTCGGGTGCTGGCAAAGGGCAGGCAAATTAGTCCGGCCGCCGGCCGGGGGCAACCTTGGCGCCGCCCCCAGGCACGGCAATCGGGCGAAAACGTTACTGCCCGCGTCCGCCGTCCGGCCCGCCCCGAACTGGTGCCGATGCGATCAGCCGGCGCGCCCCGCCCCACCCCCGGCGCGCCGCATCGCCGCGTCGAACATGGCCAGCACCTCGGCGTGGCCAACGGAATCGTTCATGCTCTCCACCGCGTGGTGGCCGTTCAGCCGCGCCACCGCCTCCAGAGCGGCGGCGGCGTCGCGCCGCACCACGCGCCAGGTGCCGCGGCCGGCTTCCTGCAACGCCCCCATGGCGCAGCGCCGTCCGTCACGCTCATAGACGCCCTGCACCCAGGCCGCCTCGTCGCTGATCAGGGCACGCGCGTCCCGCAGCACGGCCACCACCGCGCCGCGCTGGTGGTCGTCGGAGACCTCGCGCAGCCGGGCGCGCAGACCCCGCCAGAGCCTGCCCACGACCCCGGTTGGCGCATCCGGCACTTTCGCCGCGGCATCGATCGGGAAACCGACTGCATCGAACGGCATGGAGTCCTCCCTCGGCGGATGATGATCAGACGCAATCTCACCACGAAACCGGCAGGGAAAACCCGATATGACGCAAAAATGATCGGCCCCGGCTACGCCGCCTTTCCCTGCCCGGCCAGCCGGTTCAGGTTGGCCACCACGTCGCGCGCCACCCGCACCCGCTCGGCCACCTTCATCTCGCCGGCGATCGCCAGCTTGTGGTCCGGCCGCAGCCGGATCACACCGCCCCGGCTGGTCAGCCAGCTCACCAGCCCGGCCGGATTGCGGAACGCGTTGCCGCGGAAGCCGATCACCATGCCCTTCGGCCCGGCCTCCAGCTTCTCCACCCCCGCCTCGCGGCAGGCCCGCTTCAGCGAGACCACCTGCAGCAGGTTGTCCACCTCCTCGGGCAGCTTGCCGAAGCGATCGACCAGTTCGGCCGCCATCGCCTCGGTCTCGGCATCGGAGGCCAGGCCGCCGATGCGGCGATACAGGCCGAGCCGCACCGGCAGGTCGCGCACATAGGTCTCCGGGATCAGCACCGGCAGGCCGAGGCCGATATTCGGCGTCCAGTCGCGATCGTCGGCCCGGCGGCGGCCCTTTTCGGCCCGCATCTCGGCCACCGCGTCCTCCAGCATCTGCTGGTACAGCTCGATGCCGACCTCGCGGATATGCCCGCTCTGCTCGTCGCCCAGCAGGTTGCCGGCGCCGCGGATGTCGAGGTCGTGGCTGGCCAGGGTGAAGCCGGCGCCGAGCGCGTCCAGCGAATGCATCACCGTCAGCCGCTTTTCCGCCGCCGCGCTCAGCCGGTGCAGTTGCGGCCAGGTCAGATAGGCGTAGCCGCGCTGCTTGCCGCGCCCCACCCGGCCGCGCAGCTGGTATAACTGTCCGAGACCGAACATATCGGCGCGGTGGATCACCAGCGTGTTCACCGCCGGCATGTCCAGACCGCTCTCGACGATATTGGTCGACAGCAGGATGTCGAACTTGCCGTCGCTGAACTCGGTCATCACCCGTTCCAGCTCGGTCGGCGCCAGCCGGCCATGCGCCTGCGCCATGCGCGCCTCCGGCACGATCTCGGCCAGCCGCTCGGCCATGCGGCCGAGATCCTCGATGCGCGGCACCACGCAGAACACCTGGCCGCCGCGGAAGCGCTCGCGCTGGATCGCCTCGCGGATCACCACCGCGTCGAACGGCATGATGAAGGTGCGCACCGCCAGCCGGTCCACCGGCGGGGTGGCGATCACGCTCATCTCGCGCACGCCGGTCAGCGCCAGTTGCAGGGTGCGCGGGATCGGCGTGGCGGTAAGGGTCAGCACGTGCACGTCGGCCTTCAGCGCCTTCAGCTTCTCCTTGTGGGCGACGCCGAAATGCTGCTCCTCATCGACGATCAGCAGGCCGAGGGTGGAGAAGGCAATCCCCTTCGCCAGCAGCGCATGGGTGCCGATGACGATGTTGACCGAGCCGTCCGCCAGGCCGCGCCGGACCTCCGCCGCCTCCTTCGCGGTCACCATGCGCGACAACTGCGCCACCGTGACCGGCAGCCCCTCGAAACGCGCGGTGAAGGTACGGAAATGCTGCCGCGACAGCAGCGTCGTCGGCACCACCACGGCGACCTGCGACCCGGTCATGGCGGCCACGAAGGCCGCCCGCAGCGCCACCTCGGTCTTGCCGAAGCCGACATCGCCGCAGATCAGCCGGTCCATCGGCCGGCCCGCAGCCAGATCCTCCAGGACGTCGGCGATGGCGCGCGCCTGGTCCTCGGTCTCGGCAAACGGGAAGCGGGCGCAGAACTCGTCCCAGGCGCCCTCCGCCGGCGCCATCACCTCGGCGTCGCGCAGCTTGCGTTCGGCGGCGACCTTGATCAGTTCGCCGGCCATGTCGCGGATGCGCTGCTTGGCCTTCGCCTTGCGGTGCTGCCACGACGTGCCGCCCAGCTTGTCGAGCGCCACGCCCGCGGCATCGCTGCCGAAGCGGGACAGCATCTCGATGTTCTCGACCGGCAGGAACAGCTTGTCATCGCCATCGTAGAGCAGGCGCAGGCAGTCATGCGGCGCGTCGCTGACGCTGAGCGTCACCAGCCCGTCATAGCGGCCGATGCCGTGGTCCTGGTGCACCACCAGATCGCCTTCGGCGATTTCCGTGGCTTCGGCGATGAACTGGTCGGCCCGCTTGCGCCGGCGCGGCGGCCGCGAAATGCGCTCGCCCAGCAGATCCTGCTCGGACACGAAGGCCCATTTGCCGACCCCCGGATAGTCTGCGACGAAGCCGCGCTCCAGCCCCAACGTGACCAGAGCGGCCACCCCCGCGGCAACCTTGCCGGCGCCCTTCCAGTCATCGGCAGGCTCGGCGCGCAGTCCGTGCTCGCGCAGGAGATGACAAATCCGGTCGCGCGAGCCGCGGGTCCAGGCGGCGACGGCGATGCGCCGCCCCTCGGCCGTCCAGCGCTCGGCCTGGGTGCGCAACTGGTCGAACACGTTGGCACCCGGCCCACCGCCAGACTGGGCAAACACCGGCCCCGGACGGCCGCCGCCATCCACCCCGGTCGCGCCCTCCGGCCGGGCGAACGGCCCGAAGCCGAACACCGGGCCGCCGGCCAGCATCGCATCCCAGCCGGCGCGGTCGATATAAAGCCGGTCCGGCGGCAGCGGCCGGTACGGCACCTCGCCGTCGCGCGCCGGGCCGCGGCGGGCGTCGTAATGGTCGGCGATCATCTCCAGCCGGGCGGTCAGCACGTCCTCGGCCTGATGGTCCAGGCTGCACGAGACGCCGGGCAGGTAGTCCAGCAGCGTCTCCATGGCATCGTGGAACAGCGGCACCCAGTGCTCCATGCCCGGATGGCGCCGCCCCTCGGAGACCGACAGATACATCGGGTCCGCCGCTGCGGCCTGGCCGAACAACTCGCGCCAGCCGGTGCGGAAGCGGCCGACCGAAGCCTTGTCGAGGAACACCTCCGACACCGGCCGCAGCGCCAGCCGCTTCAGCCGCGTGCCGCTGCGCTGGGTGGCCGGATCGAAGCCGCGCATGCTCTCGATGGTGTCGCCGAACAGGTCCAGCCGCACCGGCTCGGGCTGGCCGGCGGGGAACACATCGACGATGCCGCCGCGCACGGCATACTCGCCCGGCTCCATCACCGTGCCGGCGCGGCCATAGCCGTTGGCGTCGAGAAACCGCACCAGCCGGTTCGGATCGACCGTGCCGCCCTCCGCCAGGGTCATGCTGGCGCCATGGAACACGTGCCGCGGCGGCACGCGCTGCACCAGCCCGTTCACCGTGGTCAGCACAATCCGCGGACCGGCCTGCGGCTCCAGCAGGCGCGCCAGCGTGGCGATCCGCTCACTGACCAGCGCGGCATTGGGCGACACCCGGTCATACGGCAGGCAATCCCAGGCCGGGAACCGCAACAGCTCCGCCTCGGGGGCAAAGAACGCCAGCGACTCGGCAAGCCGGGCACTGCGCACGTCGTCGCGACACACATGCAGCAACGGCCCGCCATGCTCGCGCGCCCGCCGTGCCAGCAGCACGGCATCCCAGCCTTCGGGGGCACCGAAAACCGGGGTCATGGGCGCACCGGCAAGCAAGCAAGGCCAGGGCGCTGCCCTGGACCCGCCAAGGGGCAGTGGCCCCTTGGAACCCATTCGTTTTTAGGTTCTTGGGAGAGGGGGGGTGAGGAGATGTATCGACATCTCCTCACCCCCCCTCTCCCAAGAACCTTAAGGTGATGGGGTCCAGGGGCCTCTCGGCCCTTGGCGGGGTCCAGGGGCAGCGCCCCTGGCCTTGCTTGCTTTTCCAGTGCGTCCATCACCGGTTCTCCGGTGCCAGCGCGAAGGCGCGGATGGCCTGCAGCATGGGCGAGTCGACGGCTTGTGGGATGGGTCGCCGGCCAGTCAGCCAGTCGGCGAGATCGGCGTCGGACATTTCCATGACGGTTTCGAGCGCGTCCATCTGGCTCTCGGTCATGCTGGCGATATGGCGGCGCACGTAGCCGCCGATCAGCAGGTCGTTTTCGTAGGTGCCGCGGTGGTTGGCGCGGTAGATCAGGCGCCGGCGGCGGGTTTCGAGCGGGGTCAGGGCTGGTTCGGTCATCGGAGGGGTCATATAGACGCCGGCCTGGACAGTGTCAGCCCGTGCATCCACCAACGCCCTCACCGATTCCCGCCAGTCTTTGCGCCCCGCTGTTCGAGCCGCTGACCGCCTTGCGCGGCGTGGGCGAAACGGTGGCGACGCTGATTGCCCGCGCCGCCGGCGGGGCGCGGGTGATCGACCTGTTGTTCCACCTGCCGGAAAGCTGGATCGACCGCCGCACCCGCAGCACGATCGCCGAGGCGGTGCCGGGGGCGCTGGCCACGGTCGAGGTGGAGGTGGTGCGCATCGACCCGCCGGGCAGCGCCCGCCAGCCGACCAAGGCGGTGGTGACCGACGGCACCGGCTTTGCCGATCTGGTGTTCTTCCAGCGCTTCCCGGCGGCGAAGCTGCCGAAGGGGGCGCGGGTGCTGGTGTCCGGCAAGTTCGACGACCGGCGGCAGATGGTGCATCCCGACCATATCGTGCCGGCCGACAAGGCGGAGGGGCTGCCCTGGATCGAGCCGGTGTGGAAGCTGACGGCGGGGCTGTTCCCCTGGCATCTGCGCAAGCCGGTGGCGCAGGCGCTGGAGCGCATTCCGGACCTGCCGGAATGGCACGATCCGGCGCTGCTGGCGCGCGAGCAATGGCCGGGATTTGCCGAGGCGCTGCGCCTGCTGCATGCGCCGCCGGCGCCGCCGCCGCCGGGGGCGCGACGCCGGCTGGCCTATGACGAGTTGCTGGCCGGGCAGATCGCGCTGGCCTTCATGCGCCGGCGGGTGCGCGCCCGCCCCGGCCGGGCGCTGACCGGCGACGGGGCATTGCGGGCGCAGGCGCTGGCGGCGTTCGGCTGGCCGCCGACGGACTCGCAGGTTGAAGCGCTGGCGGAGATCGACGCCGATCTGGCCGCGCCGCGGCGGATGTTGCGGCTGCTGCAGGGTGATGTCGGCTCCGGCAAGACGCTGGTGGCGGTGCTGGCCATGCTGCGGGCGGTCGAGGCCGGCGCGCAGGCGGCGCTGATGGCGCCCACCGAGATTCTCGCCCGCCAGCATCTTCGCACCCTGGCGCGGATCTGCCCGGTGCCCTGCGCCCTGCTGACCGGGTCGGTGACCGGCAAGGCGCGCGCCGCCGTGCTGGCCGGGCTGGCGGATGGCAGCATCCCGATTGTGGTCGGCACGCATGCGCTGGTGCAGGACGGGGTGGTGTTCCGCGATCTTGCCCTCGCGGTGATCGATGAACAGCACCGCTTCGGCGTCGAGCAGCGACTGCGCATGGGCGGCAAGGGGGTGGCCGCCGATGTGCTGGTGATGACGGCAACCCCGATCCCGCGCACGCTGCTGCTGACCCAGTGGGGCGAGATGCAGGTGAGCCGGCTCGCCGGCAAGCCGGCCGGGCGCAAGCCGGTGCGCACCACGCTGCACTCGCTGGCGACACTGCCGGAGGTGGTGGACGCGGTGGCCCGGGCGCTGGAAGGCGGGGCGCGGGTATACTGGGTGTGCCCGCTGGTGGCCGAGAGCGAACTGACCGACCTGGCTGCCGCCGAGGCGCGCTTTGCCGAACTTCAGGCCCGGTTCGGCGCTCTGGTGGGGCTGGCGCACGGGCGGCAGGACAGCGCCGTGCGCGAGGCGGCGCTGGCGGATTTCGCCGCCGGGCGGACCCGGCTGCTGGTAGCCACCACGGTCATCGAGGTCGGCGTGGACGTGCCCGAGGCGAGCGTGATGGTGATCGAACACGCCGAGCGGTTCGGACTGGCGCCGCTGCACCAGTTGCGCGGGCGGGTCGGCCGCGGGCGGGATGCGAGTTTCTGTCTGCTGCTGCACGCCGACGGGCTGACCGAAACCGGCCGCCGCCGCCTGCTGCTGTTGCGCGACACCGAGGACGGCTTTCGGATTGCCGACGAGGATTTCCGCATTCGCGGCGGCGGCGACCTGCTGGGCACCCGCCAGGCCGGCCTGCCCGGCTGGCGGCTGGCCGATCCGGTGGAGGACGAAGGGCTGCTGCACATGGCCGACCGCGACGCCGAACTGCTGGTGCAGCGCGACCCGAAACTGGAGAGCGCGCGCGGCCGGGCGGTGCGGGTGCTGCTGTATCTGTTTGAGAAGCGGGAAGCGTTCCGGACGTTGCGGGCGGGGTAGCGGCGGCGGCAGAAGCGCCTTCGCCGGTTCAGCCTGCCATCGCGGCGAGGAAGGTCCGCCAGCGCGCCAGCACCGGGGCGGCGGCGAACTCCGCCTCGAAGCGCCGCCGCCCGGCCAGCGCGAGACCGGCCCGACGGTTCGGGTCGTCGAGCAGGGCGGCGATGCCATTGGCCAGCGCGGCCGGGTCCTCGATCGGCACCACCGCGCCATCGACGCCGTCGCGCAGCAGTTCAGCCGGCCCGGCGGCGGCGGCGGCGATCGGGCAGCGCGCCGACCAGGCCTCGATGACCATGTTGCCCAGCGGCTCGACCCGGCTGGAGCAGACGAACAGGTCGGCCGCCCGCAGCAGCGCCCCGGCATCGTGCCGCCAGCCGAGGAAATGCACCCGCTCCGCCACCCCCTCGCGGCGCGCCAGGGCCTGCAGGGCGCCCAGTTCCGGCCCCTCGCCGGCGATCGCCAGCACCGCGCCCGGCAGGCGTGGCAGGGCGCGGATGGCGATGTCGAAACCCTTGTCGGTATGCAGCCGCCCCAGGGCGAGCAGCAGCGGACGCCCGCGCGGCAGGTCGGCGGCCGGCGGCGTGGCGGCGAAATCGGCGACGAAGTTGGGCACGTAATGGGTGCGATCCTCGGCCCAGCCATTGGCGCGCAGCCAGGCAACGATGCCGCGCGTATTGCCGACCAGATGGTCGCAGCGCCGATAATACTTCAGATTGTAATATCCGCCGAGCCGGCCCACCAGAGTCCAGTCGCCGCGCGGGGCGTGCATGTTGGCGCGGTTCATCCAGGCCACCACCACGCGCGGCCCGAACCGGCGCAGCGCCTGCGCCAGAAGCGGACGGGTCAGCAGGTCGAGCGCCGTGCCGAAGCGGAGTTGCACCGGCTCCAGCCCGCCGGCGCGCAGCCGCGCCGCCCGCGCTTCGTTTGCGCGGATCACCGCCAGCACCGCCTCGCCGTCGGCGTGCAGAGCGACGCACAGCCGCTCGAAAAACAGCTCGGCACCGCCATTGGCGGCCCCCGCCATGACATGCGCGACCCGGGTCATGCCGGCACCTGCGCGCCCAGCAGCCGCTCCGCCGCCGCCACCGCGGCAGCGACGGTGAGGTCTTCCATCCGCCCGGTCGGCGAGCGCACGAAGGCGGTGCAGCGTCCGGCCGGGCTGTACTGCTCGGCCGGGGTGGGGCCGAACAGGCCAAGCGTCGGCGTGCCGGCGGCGGCGGCCAGGTGCATCAGCCCGGAATCATTGCCCACGAACAGCGCGCAGCGGGCCAGCACCGCCGCCGCCTCGGGCAGCGAGAGCGCGCCGCAGAGGTCGATGGCGTCCGGCAGGGCGGCCAGCACCGGGGCTGCGAGCGGGCGTTCGCGCGGCTCCTGCCCGCCCAGCACCACCGCCCGGGCGCCCGCCAGCGGCCCGGCGGCCAGCGCCCGGAACAGTGCGACGAACCGCCCGGCTGGCCAGATTTTCAGGTCGGTGTTGGCGGTCGGGCCGAGCGCCACCAGCAGGCCTGGCGGCAGCAGCGCGGCGGCGCGGGCGTGGTCCGCCGCCGCCATCCAGGCCACCGGCAGCGGCGGCGGCGCCACCCCGAGCACGGCCGCCAGTTGCGCCGTCTTGTGCCCCGGCCGGTGGCGCATCTGCGCCCGCGCCCGCGTCGGCACCAGCCAGGACAGCGCCGAGCCGCGGATATCCACCACCAGGTCCCAGACCGTCCCCACCGCCGCCACCCAGAGCGGCAGCCAGTGCCGCCCCCAGGGCCGCTTCTCCATGATGATCAGCCGCTCCAGATTCGGCATGCGGAGGAACACGCCTTCCGCCGCCGGACCGCAGACCACCGTGAACCGCGCCGTCGGATGGACACGCAGCAGATGGTCGAGCAGCCCGGTGGACAGCACGGCATCGCCGACACGGTTCGAGGTCACGTAAAGGATTCGAGGGCACGGGCGCATGCCGGCCCGATAGCATGTTGCCGACGGCGGTGGCAGCCCGGGCCGTCGCTACGTCACAATAACCGCACCAGCCGGTCGAATTCCGCCACCGAAAGCGTCTCCGCCCGCCGCTCCGGCGCGATGCCGGCGCGCGCCAGCAGCGCCTCGCCCCCCAGGCCGCGCAGGGCGCCGCGCAGCATCTTGCGCCGCTGCCCGAACGCCGCCGCGGTCAGCCGCTCCATGGTCGCAAACAGCGCCGCCTCCGGCTGCACGGCATGCGGCGTCAGCCCCACCACCGCCGACCACACTTTCGGCGGCGGCACGAAGGCGGCCGGCGGAATGCGCAGGCACAACTCCGCCGCGCAACACCATTGGACAAGAACAGAAAGCCGGCCGTAGGCCGGGGTGTCGGGGGGGGCGCAGATGCGCTCGGCCACCTCCAACTGGAACATCAGCGTCAGCCGCTCCCAGCAGGCGGCCTGCCGCAGCCAGCCCACCAGCAGCGGCGACGCCACGTTGTACGGCAGGTTGGCGACGATCTGCCGCGGCGCCGGCACCAGGCCGGCCAGGTTGAGCGCCAGCGCATTGCCCGCCACCACGATCAGCCGCCCGCCGGCGACGGCCTGCAGCTCCTGCATGGCCCCGACCGCCCGCGCATCGATCTCCACCGCGGTCACGTCGGCAGCCCCGGTCGACAGCAGCGCCCGCGTCAGCCCGCCGGGACCCGGCCCCACCTCCACGACATGCCGTCCCTCCAGCGCCCCGGCCGCCCGGGCAATGCGCGCCGTCAGGTTGGCGTCGAACAGGAAATGCTGTCCGAGCGAGCGCCGCGCGGCCAGACCGTGCCGCGCGATGACATCGCGCAGCGGCGGCAGCCCGGCCGCGCCGGGATCAGGAGCGCTGATCGATCACCGCCCGCCGCTGCAGGTCACGCATGAGCTGGCGCGAGGCCAGTTCCACCCGCTCGCTCAGGATGCGCTGGCTCAGCTCCTGCTTGCCGGGAACGCCCAGGTTCTTTTCCTCGCGGGCGCACACCATGATCACCGCCACGCCGTCATCGGCCACCAGCGGCTGGCTCGCCTTGCCCACCGGCAGCGTCGCCAGCAGCTGCCGCAATGCCGGCACCGCGACCCCTTCCACCCGCAACTCGCCGGGATCGGCCGGCCGGTTGGCGCCGGCAGCCTTGTTGGCCGCCTCGATATCCTCGCAGCTCCTGGCCGAGCCGGAAATCCGGCGCGCCTGCTCCAGCACCTGCTGCTGCTGCGCGGTCGGCGCGGCCGGGTCGAGGCGGGCGGCGAACGGCAGGAACACCTGCCGTACCGACGCCATGGTGGCCGGATCGCGGCCGATTTCCCGCTTGCCGCGCAGCGTCACGATCGACAGCCCGCCCGGCACCTGGATCGGATTGCTGATCGCGCCGGGCGGCATTTCCTGCAACACCCGCAGCACCGCCGGATCGATCTGGCTGGGCTGCACCCAGCCCTCGTCGCCGCCCTGCAGCGCGCTCTGGCTCTGGCTGAACTGTGCCGCCACCACCGGGAACGGCGCGCCGAGGCGCAGCTGCTGGATGACCGTGTCGGCGAAGTGCCGCGCCTCGTCGGCCTGCGCCGGGTCGCTGATCGGCACAAATATCTCGGCGATGCGGAACTCCTGCTGCCCGGTCTGTTCCTTCAGCAGGGTCTCCTGTTCCTTGATGTCGGCATCCGAAACCTCGCCCTGCTGCCCCAGCACCTGGCGCAGCACCCGGCCCCAGCCGATCTGCACCCGCACCTGGTCGATCAGCGTGCGGAACTCCACCCCGTCGGCCGACAGACGCCGGCGCAGCGTGCCATCGGGCATACCGTTGCGCTGCTCGATCTCGCGGATCGCGGTGGCGATCTCCCCGTCCTGCACGATCACGTGCCGGCGCTGCAGCTCCTGCAGCCGCAGCCGCTCGTCGATGAGCTGGCGCGTCACCTGCGGCGTCAGCCGGTCCAGCACATCCGGCGAGGCCGGCATGCCGGTCGACATCGCGAACAGCCGGCGGCGGTTATCGACATCGGACCGGCTGATGACGTCGCCGTTCACCACCGCCACGATGCTGGCGGAGCCTGGGCGCAAAGCCGGGGGACGCCCGGCATCGGTGTCTTTCGCCGGTACGGGGGCGGCTCTGGTCTGCGCCGATGCCGGTGCAGGCACCAGGGCAAGGGCGGCAAACAGCAGCACGACCCTTGGGTCCGGGCGGCGCGGGTGAGCAAAGCGCAAAGACATGGGCAGTCAGAACTCCTGAGATGGGAACGGGCGCCGCCTCACATCGCGTGGAAGCCGAACTCCCCGACGGTCTTGAGGGTGATCTCGATCATCACCGCAGTGTCGCCATGGTCGCCGCCGATGGACGTATAGCGCTTATAGCCGACCACATTGAAGATGAGGCACTCGTCCTCGTAGCCGGCGGTGACGCTGACCTGGTCCATCTCGTGCGTCCGCAGGTTGGCCCGCGCCATGGTTTTCAGCCTCCAGCGCCCGTAATGCGCGCTCAGCCCCGCCTCGATCTCGTCGCGCGGGGCCGGATAGGGCTGGGTGGCGGAGGTCCCTTCCTTGCCGTAGCCGCCCCAGAACACCCCGGTCGGCGGATAGTCGTAGGCGCTGTAGGGGGTGATCGAGCTATGCAGGTAGCCGGCCGAAACCTTCAGCGATTGCGGGCCGACGCTGGCCAGGAGGTCGGCGAGTCGCACCGTCATCTGGTCGTGCGGGTCGAACCGCGCCCGCGCGGTCAGGTCCAGATACGACACGGGCGAAAATGTCACCCGGCTGACCACGTCCGAGAACTGGTTCTCCAACCCCGATCCGATCCACCACGGCGAGCTTTGCTGGGTCCGGTAGGCCTCGCCGACCAGCCCGTCGATGAGCGCCCCGCCGGGGAAGTTCCAGGCGCCGTGCATCGCCGCATTCACCCGGATGCCGCCTTCCAGCCGGTCCACCCCGGCGAAGCGGTTCAGCGCGAACAGGTTCGCATCGGTCAGTTCCTGGTCGAGGCTGTCCTCGTTCGGCACCCGCGAGGTCGACACCGTGGTGCCGTTCGCCAGCGTGGCGATGCCGTATTTCGATCCGCGTGGCGCCACGATCAGCTGGGCCATCGGCTCGACCAGCTGATTGCCCCAACTGCCGGCGTCGCGCACCAACGGCAGGCGCACCATCGTCGCCACCGTCGGCATGGCCTGTGCGGTCTGCACCGTGTTGGCGGTGCCGAAATTCGGCGGGCCCTCGAAGTTCTGCGCGGAATAGATCGCGCTGTCGGTGTGCAGGGTGAGATTCCACAGGTCGCCGAAATGCCCCTGGAACGGCCGTTGCCAGTCCAGGCTCAACCGGCCGCGCTGCGTCGAGGTGCCGCTCTCGCGCAGCAGGTTGAAAGCGTCGGCGGTCGCCGAGAACCGCCCGCCCAGCGCATCCGGCTCGCCGAAATAGCTGTACTCGTAGCGTGGCAGCACATAGGGCAGCCGGGAAAACGCACTGTTGCCGTTCACGATGCTCTGGTAGGCGCGCGCGTCCAGGCGCGAATACGATCCCTGACCGAATCCCTCCACCCAGAGCGAACTGTTCAGCACCGGCACCAGCCCGCCGGGGATCATGTAGTCGCGCAGGAAATCGACGCCGCTGGACCGCTTGATGTCAAAGCCCCAGCGCCAGGTATCGTCGATCGAGAAATCGCCGCGCGCGAACCCGTACCAGCCCAAGCCGCCCTGATCGGCGGCCACCGCACCGCGCATCGTGATTCTGCCGTCGTTGAACATCTGCCGGTACTCGCCTCCCACCCCGCCCCCCTGTTTGGAGGACAGGATCGGCGTGACCGTCGCGTCCGACTGGGGATTGATCGCCCAGTAGTATGGAATCGAGAAGAACGCGCCGAGGTGGTTGTTGTAGCCAGCGTTCGGCACCAGGATGCCGCTGGCCCGCCGCTGCGACGGGTCGGGATGCGCCATGAACGGCAGATAGAAAACCGGCACGCCGTAGATGTCGACCACCGCGTCGCTGTATTCGATTTTCTTGTTCTCGACATCCTGCAGCGCCGAGCGGGCGCGGATATCCCATTCCGGCGGCGCCGACGGGTCGTCCTTGCACAGGTTGCAGGTGGTGTAGATGACCCGGCTCAGCTCATTGATGGTGGCGTCGGTGCGGCGCGCCCCGTTGGCGGCCAGCCGGCCGTTCTGCGGCATCAGCGCGCGCAGGTCGCGCAGCACGCCGTCCTTCATCCCCTGGTTGAGCTCGGCGTATTCGGCGAACCCCACCTGCCCGTCGGGTTCCACCAGCACCACGTTGCCGATCGCCGCCGCCACGCCGGTGTTGCGATCGTAGGTGACGCGGTCCGCCCGCAGGATGCGATCGCCCTGCCAGATCTCCACATGCCCGGTCAGCGTTACCAACGCATCGTCGCGGTCGTACTCGACCTCGTCGGCCTGGTAGAATACCGGCTGGTCGCTGTGCACCGGTTCGGTGGGCGTCGCGGTCCGGGGTTGCGCCTGCGCCGCCACCGTCCCCAGCATCGCCACGGCCGCCATGGCCACGCCCAGCAGCAGCCGGCGGCGCAGTGGCAGCGATTGCATCCTGGCCTTTGGTTTCACCATGCTCAGCCGTCTTCCAGATGCAGCAACAGCGCCACGCTGAGCATAAGCCCGGAGGCGGCGGGCGCCCAGGCAGCCAGCACGGCCGGCAAGGCGCCGGACTGGCCGAACTCCTCCGCCACCTTGGAGACCAGGAACAGCGCGAATCCCGCCGTCACCCCGCTGCCGATCATCTTCGCCACCCCGCCGCGCCGCGACGACCGCATGGAGAACCCCGCGGCCAGCAGCGCCATTGTGCCGGCCAGCAGCGGCAGCGCCAGCAGCGTCTGGAACTGCAGCCGGTGGCGGATCGATGAGAACCCGGAATGCTCCAGCAGGGCGATGAACCCAGGCAGCGCCCAGAACGACAACGTGTCGGGTGGCGCGAAGCTTTCCTGCACCCGCGCCACCGTCATGTTGGTGGCCAGCGTCAGCGGGCGTGGCGGCGAAGGCAGGTGGCCGGGCAGGATGGTGCGCGCTTCGTCGAGCTGCCACGCCCCGTCGCCGAGCCGCGCCTGGCGCGCCTCAACCCGCTCCAGCAAATGGTCCTCGGCGTCCAGGCGAAAGATGCTGACCTCCTGCGCGGTCAGCTGGCCGTCGCGCAGCCGCACGGTGTGCCCGTGCAGGATCGCCACCCCTTGCGGCGTCAGCCCGGCATCGGCCTGGCGCAGCCACAACTGGCCCCCGTTCAGCGCCGCCGGACCGCCGCCGGTGCGCAGATAGTTATTGTCCATCACTTCCGCCCGCGCCCGCATCACCGCCGACACCGGGCTGACCACCGCGGTGGCGAAGCCCCCGATCGCCACCGCGCAGAGCAGCGGCGCCGCCAGGAACTGCCAGGCTGATACGCCGGCAGCCCGCGCCACCACCAGCTCCGACGAACGCGTCAGCCGCCAGAACGCCAGGATGCCGCCGAGCAGCACCGCGAAGGGGAGGATCTGCATGCCGATCCAGGGCAGGCGCAGCGCGCCGATCTGGCAAACGACGGCGAAGGTGGCGTCCGGCTTGGTCGCCGACCGGCGCAGCAGCTCGATGAAGTCGAACAGACCGATCAGCCCGGTCAGGGCGCCCAGCATGCCGGTGACCGCGAGCATGAATACGCGGGCGACATAGACCGAAAGGGTGGCAGCGATCAGCACGGGATCAGGTTGCCCCCAGCTTGACTTGCAGCGTGGCCGGCATCAGCCGGAACTGCGGCCCGAACAACACCCAGCCGCACAGGACCGCCGGCGCGACCGCATTCGCCCAGATCAGCGGGACCAGGGCCAGATGCCGGGCGGCCAGATTGCACAACAACAACTCCACCGCCAGCAACGCCACCACCGCCAGCACGCCGAGCGCCGGCCGCAACAGCCCCCCATGCCGGCGAAACGTGCCCATCAGCACCGCCACCAGCGCCACCAAAGTGAACGACAGCGTGGTCAGCGGCATCGCCATGCGGCGATGCGCCTCCACCCGCAGTTTCGCGAAATCACGGGCGGGCACCGCGCCGGACGGATGCAGCAGCTCGTTGACCGACATCTCCGTCATGTCGCGGAAGCGTTGCTCATCGCCGCGCGATGCGCCGCTGAGATCGAGCGCGTTCTCGGAAAAGGTCAGCACGTTGAGCCGCCCGGTCTGGCGGTCGATCTCCTGGCGGCTGCCGGTCATCAGCAACACCCGCGGGACACCGCCGGCCCCGACCAGGCGGCCGCGCTCGGCCATGATGGTGGCCGGGCTGTTCGGCTGCCGCGCGTCCTCGATCAGGATGCCGCGCAACAGCCCGTCCGGATCGCGCGCCCGCACGTAGACCGTCAGATCTTCCGACACCGGCGTGAACACCCCCTCCTGCAACAGGAAGGCGACGACGCGATTGCGGATCTCGAACTGGTACTGCCGGAATTGACTGGACGCCGCCGGCACCACCCACAGGTTCAGCGCATAGCCCAGCGCCACCGACAGCACCGCAAGCACCAGCGCCGGCCGCGCCAGCGCCAGCGGCGACAGCCCGGCCGCGCGCAGGACGGTAAGTTCCCGGTCGCCGGACAGGCGCTGGTAGATGAACTGCACCACCACGAAGGTGGTGATCGGAAGGATCACCGAGACGAAATACGGGATCTGCAGGCCGGACAGAATCAGGAACACCCGCAGCGACAGCCCGCGGTTGACCACCAGCTCGACGAAGCGCAGCGACTGGGTCAGCCAGATCAACGCCACCAGCCCGAATGTGACGGCCACCAGCGCCAGCGCCAGGTTGCGGAACACGTAGCGGTCCACCCGGGTGACCAACGGGCCGGGTCTCAACGCGCCGGTGCTGGCAAGCTGCATCCTCATGGCCGCACTCTAGCCGGGCCGGCACGCCCGGCCAAACCGCAAAGCGCCGCCCCGCCGTCGTGGGGCGACAATAGCGCGGGGAAAATCACGGCAGCACCTTGCCGGGGTTCATCAGGCCAAGCGGATCGAGCGCCGCCTTGATCCGCCGCATCGTCGCCAGCTCCGCCCCGCCGCGCCAGGCCGGCATCAGGTGCGGCTTCAGCCGGCCCACCCCGTGCTCGGCCGAGAAGCTGCCATCGAGCGCCCGCACCACCGCGCCCACCGTGTCCATGATGGCGTCCCCGCGCGCCAGGAAGTCCGCCGGGTCCATCGCTTCGGGCTGCACCAGATTGAAATGGATGTTGCCGTCGCCCAGATGGCCGAACGGCACGATGCGGATGCCCGGCAGCAGGGCCGCGCAGGCCGCCGAGGCGCGGGCGATCAGCTCCGGCACTTTCGAAACCGGCACCGATACGTCGTTCTTGACGTTGGCACCGGCGCGCTTCTGCGCCTCGGCCTGCGCCTCGCGCAGCCGCCACAGCGCCGCGTGCTGGGCAACGCTCCCGGCGATCACCGCATCGGTCACCAGGCCGTCCGCGAGCGCCCCTTCCAGCACATTTTCCAGCGCCGCCCGCAGCGCCGCACCCGGACGCGGCGTCGCCAGTTCCACCAGGGCATAATGGCCGGAAGGCACCGCCAGGGGCAGCGCCGCGCCGGGGATGTGCCGCAGCACCAGTTCCACCCCCGCCCCGGACATGTACTCGAAGGCCTGCAGCGCTGCCGGGTCGCGCGCCTGCAACCGGCGAAAAAGCGCAAGCGCCGCCGCGCAGGAAGGCAGCGCACAGAACGCCAGTTCGACCGCGCGCGGCCGTGGCGCCAGCTTCAGCACCGCAGCCGTGATCACCCCAAGCGTTCCCTCGGCGCCGACGAACAACTGGCGCAGGCAATATCCGGTATTGTCCTTGTGCAGCCGGCGCAGCCCGTTCCACACCGCGCCGTCGGGCAGCACCACCTCCAGCCCGAGCACCAGGTCGCGCGCATTGCCATAGCGCACCGTGTTGTTGCCGCCGGCATTGGTGGCCAGGATGCCGCCGATCTGCGCCGTGCCCTCCGAGGCGACCGACAGCGGCAGCAGGCAATCCGCCTCGGCCGCCGCCTGCTGCGCCGCCTTCAGGGTCACCCCGGCTTCCACCGTGAGCGTCATGTCGATGGCGTCCACCGCCCGCACCCGGTTCAGCCGGGCGAGCGACAACACCACCTCGCTGCCGTCCGCCGCCGGCACCGCGCCGCCGACCATGGAGGTGTTGCCGCCCTGCGGCACCACCCCTGCCCCGGCCGCCATGCAGGCGCGGACCACCGCCGCCACCTGCGCCGTGTCGGCCGGCCGCGCCACCGCCAGCGGCCGGCCGCAATACAGCCGCCGCCAGTCCTCGCCGTAGGGGGCGGTGTCGGCCGGCTCGGTCAGCAGGCCGCGGGGACCAAGCAGTTCGCCAAGCCGCGCCACCAGCCGCGCCCTGTCGGCGGCCGGGTCGGAGCGCGGGGATGGCGAGTCGGGCATGGCGGAACCTCTGCTGCGCAGCGTAGCCCCGGCCGGCAGCCGGTCAATCCCGCGGCGCCGCCGCCCGCTGCAGCCGGTCGTTGATGGCCAGCCCCAGCCCCGAGTCGGGCACCGGCATCACCGCGATGCCGCGCAGGCCGAGGCGCCGGCCCGACTCGTCGAGCGCGCGCAGGCCGGCGAACAGGTTCGCCGCCGCCTCCGCCAGATCACCGCTTTCGCTCAACTGGAACACCGCCCTGGCCCCACCCGGCGGCGGCCCGAAGGCCAGCAGCGCCTCGTCGGCGCCCGCCGCGCGCGCCGCCAGCCGCACCGGCAGGGCGGGCGCGTAATGCGACGCCAGCAGCCCCGGCGAGCGCGGCGCCGCCGCCGGCGGGGCGCCGCTGTCCACCGCGCCGATCACGGCGGCAATCGCCTCGCGCGTCACCCCGCCGGGCCGCAGCAGGACGGGGCGCGGCCCGGTGAGGTCGAGCACCGTCGATTCCACCCCGACCGGGCACGGCCCGCTATCCAGCACCGCATCGATCCGCCCGGCCAGCCCGGCCAGCACATGCGCCGCCGTGGTCGGGCTCACCGCGCCCGAGCGGTTGGCCGAGGGCGCCGCCACCGGCCGCGCCACCGCGCGCAGCAGCGCCAGCGCGTCCGGATGCGCCGGCACCCGCACCGCCAATGTCTCCAGGCCGGCAGCGGCCAGCAGCGCCACCGGGCAGCCCGTCCGGCGCCGCAGCACCAGCGTCAGCGGCCCCGGCCAGAACGCGCCGGCCAGGGCAAGCGCCGCCGGAGTCGCCGCGACATGGGCGAAGGCCGATGCGGCATCCGGGTAGTGGCAGATCAGCGGATTGAACTGCGGCCGTCCCTTGGCGGCGAAGATCGCCGCCACCGCGCGCCCGTCGGTGGCATCCCCGCCAAGCCCGTAAACCGTCTCGGTGGCGAAGGCGACCAGCAAGCCGCCGCGCAGAAGCTCAACCGCGCGGGCCAGCCCCGCCGCATCCGGCAGCAACTTATCGGTCACGGCGTGATGCGACCGGTCGCATAGAAATGCGGGTTGACCCAGCCCGGCTTGCCGTAGCGCAGAATTGCGTCCCCTTCGACCGTCCGCACCGCCCCGCCGGCGGCTTCCAGCACCGCCTGCGCGGCGCAGGTGTCCCATTCCATGGTGGTGCCGAAGCGCGGATACAGATCCGCCAGCCCCTCGGCAATCAGGCAGAATTTCAGTGCCGAGCCGAGGTTCAGCGTCGAGGCCACCTGCCGGGACGCCAGGAAATCCTGCATCCGCGGGTCCTTGCCGTGGTGCCGGCTGGCCAGCACGGCGATCCCCTCCGCCGGTGGAGCACGGGCCGCGATGGCATGCGCCCCCGCCGCCGTGCGTTTCACCGCGCCGCCGCCGATGCGGCCGCCGTAGAGCGCCCCCCGGGCCGGCACCCCGACCACGCCCAGCACCGGCGCGCCATCGCGCACCAGGCCGATGCAGACGGCGAAATCGTCGCCCCCGGCGGCGAACTCGCGGGTGCCGTCCAGCGGATCGACGCACCAGAAACTGGCGGCCTGCGCCGGCACATGCCCCGCCGCGACCGCCTCCTCGGCGACCACCGGCAGATCCGGCGTGGCGGCCCGCAGCCCCGCCGCGATCAGCAGCTCGGCCTGCTGATCCGCCTCGGTCACCGGCGAGGCATCGGCCTTGTGCCGTGTCTCGAAGCCGCGCGCGCGCACTGCCAGGATGGTTTCGCCGGCGCGGGCGGCGAGGTCGAATGCGAGCGCCAACAGGGCTGTGTCGTCCATAAGCTCCTCATAGGGCCGGCTGCGGCGGGCGCAAAGCCGGCGCGGCAGTGGCGGCGCGCCGCAGCGCTGCTACAGTCCTCAGTACCCTTGCCTTGAACCACGGAGCCCGCGCCCATGCTCGACATCTCCTTCGCCCGCCCGGCCCTGCCCAAATCCGGCGCCCTGGTGCTGCTGGCCGCCGAGGGAGAGGAGCCGGATGCAATCCAGGCAGCGGCGGACAGCGCCACCGGCGGCGCGGTGGCGCGGGTGCTGGAGGCAACCGAGTTCAAGCCCAAGGCGGGCAAGACCTGCACCATCCTCGCCCCCGGCGCCGGGCTGTCGCGCATCGTCGTCGTCGGCATCGGCAAGCGCGCCGACCTGACCCCGCGCACCGCCGCGGAGGCAGGCGGCACCGCCGCCGCCGCCTTGCAGCGCGAGCCGGCCGGCGCCGTGGCCGCCGCCCGGCTCACGCCGGAACTGGCCGCCGCCCTCGCCGCCGGCGCCGCCCTGCGCACCTACCGCTTCGACCGCTACCGCACCACCGAGAAGGCCGAGGACCGCCCGAAGCTGGCCAGACTGGCCGTGTTCGCGGACGACCCCGCCGCCGCCAACGAAGCCTGGGGCACACGGCGCGCGGTGGTCGAGGGCGCCCGCCTCGCCCGCGATCTGGTCAGCGAGCCGCCGAACGTGCTGACCCCGGCGGAGCTGGCCGAGCGCTGCCGCGGCCTGGAACCGCTGGGCCTGAAGGTCGAGGTGCTGGGGCCGCGCGAAATGACCAAGCTGGGCTTCGGGGCGCTGCTGGGGGTCGCCCAGGGCAGCGCCAACGAGCCGCGCATGGTGATCATGCACTGGCTCGGCGCCTCCGGCGGCACCGCCGCCAACAACGGCAAGGGCAAGCGCGCCCGGGCGGCCAGGCCGCTCGCCTTCGTCGGCAAGGGCGTCACCTTCGACACCGGCGGCATTTCGATCAAGCCGGCCCAGGGCATGGAGGACATGAAGTTCGACATGGCCGGCGCCGCCGCCGTGATCGGGCTGATGGCGGCGCTGGCCGGCCGGCGCGCCCGGGTGGACGCGGTCGGCCTGGTCGGGCTGGTCGAGAACATGCCGAGCGGCACCGCCCAGCGCCCGGGCGACGTGGTGAAAACCTATTCCGGCCAGACCGTCGAGGTCATCAACACCGACGCCGAGGGCCGCCTCGTGCTCGCCGACGTGCTCTGGTACTGCCAGGAGAAGTTCGACCCGCGCTGCATCATCGACGTGGCCACGCTGACCGGCGCCATGGTGGTCAGTCTGGGCCACGACTACGCGGGATTTTTCAGCAACGACGACGAACTCGCCCAGCGCCTGCATGCCGCCGGAGAGGCCACCGGCGAGAAGCTCTGGCGCATGCCGCTGGCCGAGTCGTACGACAAGCTGATCAAGTCCGACATCGCCGACATGAAGAATGTCGCCGGCCGGCCGGCCGGCGCCATCACCGCGGCGCAGTTCCTGCAGCGCTTCGTCAACGGCAAGCCCTGGGCGCATCTCGACATCGCCGGCACCGCCTGGGCCACCAAGGACAGCACCGTGGTGCCGAAGGGCGCGACGGCGTTCGGCGTGCGCCTGCTCGATCGGCTGGTGGCAGAGCACTACGAGGGCTGAAACGGGGCGCGATGGCCGAGATCGGCTTCTACCACCTGACCCGCACCGGCGCCGACCAGGCGCTGCCGCAACTGCTCGGCCGCACGCTGGCGGCCGGCCAGCGGGCGCTGGTGCTGTGCGCCAGCCCCGAGCGGGTGGCGGCGCTGGATGCCGCGCTGTGGCTGTGCCCCGACCCGGACTGGCTGCCGCACGGCACCGCCGGGTCGGGCGAGGCCGAGTTGCAGCCGGTCTGGCTCGCCGCCGCCGACCCGGGGGCTGCCGGCGCGCCGAACGGGGCGCGTTTCCTGTTTCTGCTCGACGGCGCGCAGAGTGACCGACTCGAGCTGTACGACCGGGTGTTTGACCTGTTCGACGGCGCCGACGAGGCTGCCGTGCAGGCCGCCCGGGGCCGCTGGGCCGCCGCCCGCGCGGCCGGCCATGCGCTCGCCTACTGGCAGCAGGGGGGGCGCGGCTGGGAACGCAAGGCGCAGGTTGCCGGCCGCGCCGCCCCCTAAAAAAACTGCCCGCGCAGGAAGCCCAGCGCGGGCAGCGGTTTCCAGCTGCGCGGCAGGTCCGCGCGGCGCATCGGCACCACACTGTAGCGCGGCAGCGCCTGCCGGCCGCTCTCCAGGAAAGCCGCGTAGGCCCGCACCTGCTGCTCGCGCCAGGTTCGATCGGCCAGGGCGGCCATACGGGTGGGATAAATCTCAGCGACCCGGCTGTTCTTGCCGAAACTGGCCACGACCGCCCACATCGAGTCGTCGCGGGCGTGGCTGAGTGCGATCACCTCACTCATCGGCAGGTGCTGGCATCCGTGGCTCCTTCGGAGCGCGATGCTAGCGAGGCCGCTGCCGCGGCGCCAGTACTGAGGCGCCCGCGGCAGCAGCTACCGGATCAGGCGATCAGACCTTTTCCACCTGGCTGTATTCCAGTTCCACCGGGGTGGAACGGCCGAAGATGGACACGCTGACCTTCACCCGGCCCTTTTCCTCGTCCACCTCCTCGACCACGCCATTGAAACTGGTGAACGGACCGTCGGCGACGCGGACCTGCTCGCCGACCTCGAACACCACGGACGGGCGCGGACGCTCGACGCCTTCCTGGGTCTGCTTGAGAATGCGCTCAGCCTCGGCATCGGAGATCGGGCTGGGGCGCATCTTGGTGCCGAGGAAGCCGGTGACCTTCGGCGTGTCCTTGACCAGATGCCAGGCCTCATCGCTGAGTTCCATCTTCACCAGCACGTAGCCGGGAAAGAACTTGTGCTCGGCGTTGACCTTCTGGCCGCGGCGGACCTCGACCACCTGCTCCGACGGCACCAGCACTTCATCGATCTGGTCGGCCAGCCCCTTCTGGGCAGCCTGCTCCTTGATCTGCTGGGCGATCTTCTTCTCGAAGCCGGAGTAGACGTGCACCACGTACCAGCGCTTGGCCATCAGGGTGACCCTTTCAACCGGCCACGCCGAACAACAGCCGCACGAAAATACCGATGAACTGATCGGCCAAGAAAAAGAACAGCGCGGCGAGCGCCGCCATGGCGAACACCAGGCCGGTCGTCACCAGCGTCTCCTTGCGGGACGGCCAGGTGACCTTGCTCACCTCGCTGCGCACCTCGCGGAAGAACCTCACCGGATTGATCGCCAAGCCGCTCATACTCCTGGAATGCCTTTCAAACGTGGCTGGGGTGGCAGGGGTGGAGGGTCTCGAACCCCCAACCTCCGGTTTTGGAGACCGGCGCTCTAGCCAATTGAGCTACACCCCTACCGGTTCCCGGGAAGCGGTGGCGCGCCGTGGCGCCGCCTCCGCGATCCGGGTGCGGAGGCGCGTAGAAAGAATGCGGCGGGCATTCTGTCAAGGGGCGGTTCGCCGATACCGGCGCCGTCAGCCATTCAGGTCAGCAAAACTGCGCCCGGCATTCACCATTTCCCGCAGCAGCGGCGCCGGCTCCCAGCCCACGCCGTTGCCGGCGTGGATGGCCTCGATTCGCCGCAGCATCGCCGCCACGCCCACGCCGTCGGCCTCGTGCATCGGCCCGCCCCGCCATGCCGGGTAGCCGTAGCCATGCACCAGCACCACGTCGATGTCGGACGGGCGCTGGGCAATGCCCTCGCCAAGGATTTTCGCGGCCTCGTTCACCATGGCGGCGTGCACCCGTTCGATCAGCTCCGCGGCCGGCACCGCCCGCCGCACGATGCCGCGCGCGGCCGAGGCGCGCTCGACCAGCGCCGTCACCACCGGGTCCACCTCCCGCCGCCCGTTGGTGTGGCGGTAATATCCGGCGCCGGTCTTCTGGCCGAACCGGCCCAACTCGCAGATCCAGTCGGCGATCGGCACGTCGCGGGCGCGCTTGTCGCGTTTCGGCGCCAGCCGCTTGCGGGTCGCCCAGCCGATGTCGAGCCCGGCCAGGTCGGCCACCGCATATGGCCCCATGGCGAAGCCGTGCGCCTCCAGCGCCGCATCGATCTCCTGCGGATAGGCGCCGTCCTCCAGCAGGAAATCGCATTGCTGTCGCCAGCGGGAAAAAATCCGGTTGCCGATGAAGCCCTCGCCGACGCCGGCGATCACCGCCAGCTTGCCGATGCGCCGCGCCAGCGCCAGCGCGGTCGCCAGCGCCTCCGGCACGGTGCGCCCGCCGCGCACGATCTCCAGCAGCTTCATCACATGCGCCGGGCTGAAGAAATGCAGCCCCAGCACCCGCTCGGGCGCGTCCACCACGTCGGCCAGCAGGTTGATGTCGAGATAGGAGGTGTTGCTGGCCAGCACGCAGTCGCGCCGCACGATGGCGGACAGCCGCCGGAACACGTCCAGCTTGACGTCCAGTTGCTCCACCACCGCCTCGATCACCAGCGCCACATCGGCCAGCGCGCCGAGGTCGGTGGTGAAACGGATGCGGCCCATCCGGGTCTCCAGCACCTCCTCGGTCAGCCGCCCGCTCTTCACCTGGCGCTCGTAGACCAGGCAGATGCGGCTCTCCGCCGCCCGTGCAGCCTCGGCCGAGGCCTCCACCAGCGTCACCTCCAGCCCGGCATCGGCCAGCGCCAGGGCGATGCCCGCGCCCATGGTGCCGCCCCCCACCACACCGCAGGCCCGCACCGGCCAGGGCCGCGCGTCATGGCCTTCGCCCGGCGGCATGCGGGCGGCCACCCGCTCGGCGTGGAACAGGTAGCGCAACGCCCGGCATTGCGGCCCGCTGCGCAACGCCAGCGAGGCGAGGCGCTCACGCTCCAGCCCTTCATCAAACGGCAGGTCGATCGCCCAGCCCACCGCCGCCGCCGCGGCCACCGGCGCGAGGGCGCCGCGGGCCCGCCGGGTCGCCGCCGCCACCGCGGCGTCGAAGGCGGCCCGCGCCTCCGCGGCGGCAATATCCGGCACCGCCCGGTCGCGCGCCCGCGGCGGCGTGCCGCGCGCCGCCAGTTCGCGCGCCCGTTCCATCGCCACCCGGCGCAGGTCGGTGGCGATCTCGTCCACCAGCCCCAGCTTCAGCGCCTCGTCGGCCGGCACGTGACGGCCGCTGGTCACCAGGTCCAGCGCCGCGATCGCCCCGGCCAGCCGGGGCGCCCGCTGGGTGCCGCCGGCACCGGGGATCAGCCCGATCCGGCTCTCGGGCAGGCCCACCCGCGCGTCCGGCGCCATGATCCGCGCATGGCAGGCCAGCGCCAGCTCGAAACCGCCGCCCAGCGCGGTGCCGTGCAGCGCCGCCACGAACGGTTTGCCGGCAGCCTCGATGGCGGCGTTCACGGTGCCGGTGGTCACCTCCGGTGGCGGCAGATCGAACTCGCGGATATCGGCGCCGGCGACGAAGGTGCGGCCGGCGCAGGCGATCACCGCGGCATGCACCCCGTGATCCGCCGCCACCGCCTGCACCGCGGCCAGCAACGCGCGGCGCAGCGGGATGGACAGCGCGTTCACCGGCGGGTTGTCGATGATGATGACGGCGACGTCACCATGCCGCTCAACAGTGACCAGGGGTTTCATGTTCAGCTTTTCATCGTTTGGTTTGCCAGGAAGTATGGGTGCCGGCCGCAGCCTGCGGAAGAGGGCGCCGCCGCACCCCGCCCGCCCGCAATTGACGGCCGCCGGCGGCGCGGCGCAGGATCATTGTCGGACCATACGGAGCCGCCAATCATGAACAAAAAGGCCCACAAGCGCGCATCCGAGCCGCCGGAGGCACCCGCCGCGCCCCCCCTGCCCGCCACCGCACCACCGGCTTCCGAGACCCCGGCAAAGCTCGGCGGCAAGGAATACCTGCGCGAGCTGAAGAAGCTGCACGTCGAACTGGTGAAGGTGCAGCGCTGGGTGATCGAGAAGGGTCTGAAGGTCGTCATCATCTTCGAGGGCCGCGATGGCGCCGGCAAGGGCGGCACCATCAAGGCGATCACCGAACGGGTCAGCCCGCGGATATTCCGTGTCGTCGCCCTGCCCGCGCCGACCGAACGCGAAAAGTCGCAGATGTACATCCAGCGCTACCTGCCGCATTTGCCGGCGGCCGGCGAGATCGTCATCTTCGACCGCTCCTGGTACAACCGCGCCGGCGTCGAGCGCGTGATGGGGTTCTGCTCGGACGAGCATGCGCGCGATTTCCTCAAGGTCCTGCCAGGCATGGAACATTCCATCGTCGCCTCCGGGATAATCCTGATCAAATACTGGCTCGAAGTCAGCGAGGAGGAGCAGACAAAACGGCTGCAGGCGCGCATCGACGATGGCCGCAAGCTTTGGAAGCTGTCACCGATGGACCTGAAGTCATTCGGCCGCTGGTTCGACTACTCGCGCGCGCGCAACGAAATGTTCGCCGCCTCCGACACCGCCTGGGCACCCTGGTGGGTCGTGCCGTCCGACGACAAGAAGCGCGCCCGGCTGAACGTGATTTCGCACCTGTTGAAGCACATCCCCTACGAGGATCTGCCACGGCAAGAAATCAAACTGCCCAAGCGCCAGAAACCCGACGGGTACCGGGAGCCGGATTATCCGTACCACTACGTGCCGGCGATCTACTGAATCTTACCCGGTCGGGTCAGGCCGCCTGCTACCTGCTAATAGCCGAAGCGGCGGCACATCTCCGCCGCCACCACCCCGGTGTCGTCCAGCGGCTCGACCGGCCAGTGCTCGAACCGCCCGGCGAAGGGGCGGACGCGCCCGTCATCGGTCAGGCCGCGGGTGAACAGGCCGATCCGCCGCGACCGGCCGGGCAATGCTGCCAGCAGCACCGGCGCGGCGGTCGCCACCGCCTCGGACACCATCGACACCGAGTCGCCGGTCACCACGATGGCATCGGCCAGCGCCAGCAGCCCGAAATACGGGTTGTCGCCCGCCATGTCCCACACCCAGGCGCCGAGCGGGTCCAACTGTTCATGCAGCATCGCCCGCACCGCCGGGTCGGTGCGCCGCGACGGGGTCAGCGCCACCCCCACCCGGTCCCGGCGCATCATCTCCGCCAGCTGGCCGGCGAGGGTTGCGCCCACCGCCGCGTCCAGTTTGAACCGCCCGTTGCTGCCGCCGACCAGCACCGCCACCAGCGGCCGCGGCAGTGCCGCCAGCCGCGCCTGCCACGCCGCCGCCGCCGCCGCCAGCCGCGCCGGGGTAACCCGGTGCAGCGCGGTGCGCGCGACCAGGACGTTCGGGCCGGTCAGTTCATCATGCCGCGCCGCCACCACCAGATCAAAACGCCGCGGCGCCATGCGCGGATGCTGCACGATCACCACCCGCATGCGCCTGGTCAGCGCCGCCAGCACGGCCGCCGACTTGCCGCCGCAGCCGATCGCCAGTTCCGGCCACGGCGGCGCCAGCGCCGCCGGCTCGATCGCCGCCAGCGGACGCGGCCAGTACGCCGCCGGCACGCGCCCCCACAGGCCACGCGGACGCAGCACGCGCGTTTCCGGCGACAGCCCGGCCGCCTCGGCGAGGCCGAGCGCCTGGGTGCGCAGGCCGGCGAAGTCTTCGGTGATAATCCAGGCGGAAGACGGCAACATGCGCTGCTATTGGCCGGCGCCGCGGCGCAGGTCAATCAAGGGACACAAGGCCAGGGGGCCGCGCCCTGGTTGCTAAGCCCGCGCCGCAACCCGGCGCACCTTCGCCGCCGCCCCGCGCGCCGCCTCGGTCACCTGGAACATCTCCAGGTCATCCACATCGGCAGCGCTCACCGCGGTCAGCGCCGTATCCGTGTAGGCGCGCGCCTGCGGGTCGCGCTTGATGGCGCGCCGCACCTTCGCCATGCGCCAGACCATGCGGGCGATCCGCGCGTGCTTGACCACCAGGCCGCCCAGGTATTTCGGCCAGAACAGCAGCGCCGGCTCGACCGGCAGGCCGGGCCGCCGCTCGGTGCGCACCTTCCGGCGCAGATAGCCGCCCTCCAGCGGGTGCAGCTTCTCGATGGTCACGCAGCCCCAGAACCACATCAGCAGGAACATCATCTTGCCGGGGCTGATGCCGGTGGCCACCGCCCGGCGCATCACCGTGGTCATGTGTTCGGGCGTGTAATAGGTTTCCCAGGCGAGCCGGTAGGCCCGCTCCCATTCCGCGCGGCTCATGCGCGGATGGCCGGTCACCACGTGTTCCAGGTCGTACTTGTTGATGTCGGGGTCCATCCAGGCCCCCGCCGCATGCAGGCGCTTGTGGTCCTCCGACCCCGGCAACGGCGTCAGGCAGAAGAACTCCAGCAGGTCGAGCGGCAACTCGCGCTGGATGATGCCGATGTCGCGGACGATGGTCTCCGGCGTGTCGTTCGGGAAGCCGAGGATGTAGCCGGCATAGGTGAAGCAGCGCTGCGCCTTCCAGGCCAGCAGCATCTCCCGGTATTCGGCGATGCGGTTCTGCTTCTTGTTCGCCCCCTGCAGGCTTTCCGGGTTGATGTTCTCCAGCCCGAGAAACACCCGCGTCACCCCGGCACGCGCCGCCTTCTCGATGAAGTTGGGAACGCGGTGGCACAGCGTATCGACCTGGATGACGAAGCGGAAGAACAGCCCCTCGCTCTCGCGCATGGCGATCAGCCGGTCGAGGATCGCCTCCCAGTTCTTGTTGCGCGCCAGGTTGTCGTCGGTGATGAAGAAGTGATCGACGCCCTGGGCGAGGTTGCAGCGGATGATCGCCTCGATGTCGTCGGCGGTGCGGTAGCGCGATTTGCGGCCCTGCACGTTGATGATGGTGCAAAAGCTGCACTGGAACGGGCAGCCGCGCCCGGCATCGAAGCTGGTCAGCCGCCCGCCGGTGCGGCGGACATGCTCGGCCGGCAGCATCGGCGGCGGTGATCCTTCCAGCGCCGGCAGGTCGCCGATGTAGTTGTACAGCGGGCGCAGCGTGCCGGCGGCGGCATCCTGCAGCACCTGGTCGAGTCGCCCCCCCTCGGCCTCGCCGGCAAACAGTGCCACGCCGAGCGCCTGCGCCTGCTTCAGTTCGTCCGGCAGTTCCGGCAGCATGGCGAGGCAGCCCGACACATGGAAGCCGCCGATGCACACCTGCACCCCGGCCGCCCGCATGCGCCGGGCGATGTCCATCGCGCGCGGAAACTGGTTGGACTGCACGCCGACGATGCCCACCATGCCCAGCCCGCCGCCCTGCGTGATGGCGCGGGCGATCCGCTCGGGGCGGATGCGGGTGTTGGTTTCATCGAAGGTGGCGATGTCGATATCGACATCCTCGCCCAGCACCCGCCGGTCGCGGCAATCGGCAGCCAGGCCGTACAGGGCCGCCAGCGTATTGGAGGGAATGGCCGAGCGCAGCCATTGGATCACGTAGCCGTCATCGTCGTAGTGCGACGGCTTGATCAGGAACAACCGGAACGTGCGCCGTGCCGGCGTCGCGTGGTGCAGCATCGAGCGGAATCCCCAAAACCGGCCACCAGTCTAGCCAATTCCGTCGGGAAATATCCACTCGTTCACGCTCACCACCCGCCAGCCCGCCGGATGGCGTTCCAGCCGGGTGAGCGACAGATTCTCAACAGCCAGGTGCAGCGCGTTGTCGGCCGTGATGTGCAGCGCGTGCGCCACCGCCGCCCGGATGGCACCGCCATGGCTCACCGCCACCACGTCGCCGCCGGCCTGCGCACGGGCCAGCCGCTCCAGCGCCGCGCCGACCCGCCCCACCACATCGGCCATGCTCTCGCCGCCCGGTGGACGCTCCTCGGCGGCGAGCGGCCAGAAGGCGTGCGCCGGCCGGGTCAGCCGGGGCGGCAACGCCGCATGCGCCAGCCCCTGCCATGCGCCCAGGTCCTGCTCGATCAGGCCGGGTTCCACCCCCAGCGGAACGGACGCATAACCGGCGCGGAAGATCGCCTCGGCGGTGCGCAGCGTGCGCGACAGCGGCGTCACCACCCAATGCGCCGGGTGCGGCAGGCGCTGCGCCAGCGCACGGTAAACCGGCGCCTGCGCCGCCAGGCTGTGCGGACACAGCGTCACGTCGTTCAGGCCGTACAGGGTGGCGCGCGCGTTTTCCTCCACCACGGCGTGGCGGACCAGCCAGATGCGGGTTTCCGTCACCGTCATTCCCCCATCGTCAGCAGCGCGCCCCGCTCGCGCGCGGCGCGGAACTGGGCCATGAACAGCAGGGCGGCGGCGCCCAGCCATGCCGCATTCAGCCCGCACGCCCAGGCCATGTGCCCCCAGGCGATGGTGCCGTGCTCGAGCAGCGCGCGCAGCCCCTCGAACACATGTGCCGCCGGCAGCGCCAGCGCCAGCGGGCGCACCGCCGCCGGCAGCACGGAGACCGGGTAGTACACCGCCGAGAACGGCGTCAGCGCGAACAGCACCGACCAGGCCAGCGCCTCCGCCCCGGCACCGTGGCGCAGGATCAGGCTGACCACGCCGAGCGACACCCACCAGCCCATCGCCATCAGGTTGAGCGCGAACAGGATCAGCACCGGCCCGAGTGCGAACAGGTTGTAGGTATACAGTACCCAGGCCAGCAGCACCGCCGGCAGCACGCCGATCAGCATGCGCACCACCGATATCGCGACCAGCGCCGCCAGCAGCTCCCAGGGCCGCAGGGGGCTCACGAACACATGGCCCAGGTTGCGCGACCAGACCTCCTCGAGGAACGAGATCGCCACCCCCATCTGGCTGCGCAGCGTGATCTCCCACAGCAGCACGCCGCCGAGCAGCATGCCGGACAGCACCGCCGCGGTGCTGCCCACCCGGCTGGCGAAGAAGCTGGCGGTAAAGCCCCAGATCAGGATGGTCAGCGTCGGCCAGTAGGCCAGTTCCAGCAGCCGCGGCCAGGACCGCCGGTAGAGCACCAGGTGGCGGTACAGCAGCCCCCAGATGCGCCGCGCCGACTGGCGGATCATCGGGCGGATCATGTCACCGTCTCCCGCACCCGGTCGCGGGCGATGTCGAGGAAAACCTCCTCCAGATCGTCGCGCCCGTAGCGCGCCAGCAGCTCCGCCGGGCTGCCGCGATCGACGATGCGGCCGCGCTTCATCACCAGCACGTGGCTGCACAGCCGCTCCACCTCGGCCATGTTGTGCGAGGCCAGCAGGATGGTGCAGCCGCTCTCGGCCCGGTAGCGTTCCAGCCAGCTGCGCACCCAGTCGCCGGTATCCGGGTCGAGGCTGGCGGTGGGCTCGTCGAGCAGCAGCACCGCCGGCCGGTTGATCAGCGACTTGGCCAGCGCCACCCGCGTCTTCTGCCCGGCCGAGAGCTGGCCGGCCGGGCGATCCAGCAGGTCGGTCAGGTCCAGCTCGGCGGCCAGTTCGGCGATCCGCCGCCCGGTATGGGGCACGTCATACAGGTGGGCATAGACGCGCAGGTTCTCGGCCACGCTGAGCCGCTGCGGCAGCGCCACGTAGGGCGAGGAAAAATTCATCCGCGCCAGCGCGGCAAAACGGTCGCGCGCCATGTCGTGGCCGAGGATGCGGATGTTGCCGGCGGTGGGGATCAGCAGGCCGAGCAGCATGGCGATGGTGGTGGTCTTGCCGGCGCCGTTGCCGCCCAGCAACCCGACGGTCTGGCCGGGCGGCACGGCGAAGTCGATGTCATCGACCGCCAGCGTCATGCCGTAGCGCTTGGTCAGCCCCGTCGCCATGATTGCGTCCATGCGCCGGGATTAGAGCCGGGCGGCGGGATCGCCAAGCGCAAGATGGTGAATGGCGCCGGGCGCTCAACCGGCGAGCTGGGCACGCGCCGCGGAGGGAGCAGCAGCCCGCCCCTGGTAGAGCAGAATCCCCCTTGCCTGCCCCCAGGCAAGCGCCGCCACCGAATCGGCCCGGGTCAACACGGTGCTGGCGGCGTCCGGCAGGGCGCGGTCGACATCGAGACCGGCAAGCTCGGGCGAGAAGCGCAGCGACAGCAGATCGAGCCCGATATGGCGCAGTGGGAACACCGCCACCAGGCCGGCGGTGACCCCGCGCAGCAGCAGCCGGTAGCCGCGGTCGCGGGCGAAGTCGCGGGCAAACAGGAAGGCGGCCGGGTCGGCCATGATGTCGGCCGGCATCAGGTCGATCACCACCTGGCCGCGCAGCCCCGCCGGCAGGGCGGCGTCGAAGCGCAGGAACTCGGGCGAGAGAATCGAGGCGACATTCAGGTTCAGGCCGAACGGCCCGGCATTGCGCAGTTCCTGCGGTGCCCCCAGCAGCGCCAGCATGCGGCGGTCGAGCGTGCGCGTCAGCCGGCGGAACAGCCAGGGATCGGCCCGCACCGCCCGGTCGGGCAGCAGCACCGCGGCGATTTCGACCACCGACAGCGCGCGCTTTTCCCAGCGCAGCCGGAAGCCCCGCTCCGGCAGGCGCTCGCAGATCTGGCGGCGGCGCACGAACCGCGCGACATCGGCCTGCACCAGGGCGTTCTCCAGCCCGGCCAGCGCCGACGGGTCGAGCGGCTCGGTCGGCGCCGACCGGCCCGATGCGCCGGCGCTGCCCAGGGCATCGTCCGTTTGCAGCAGCAGTGACGCCTGCACCGCCTCCAGCAGGGCCTCGGCCTGCTCGGGCAGGCGGAACGAAAGGGCGAGACTGGCCGGGTCCGGCACGCGCTCCTGCTCGTCGGCGAACAGGTGCAGCACCGCTTCCAGGCTGGCGCGCAGTGCCGCCGCCGCCTCGCCGCGCCAGACGATGGCGACGTCGCGGTTGGGCAGGCAGAACACCCGCGCCCGGTCGGCCAGGGACAGCGGATCAAGCGCCGAACGCGCCAGCCGAAGATGATGCGGGTGCGCCAGCTCCTCCGGCACGTGCGACAGCCGCAGCAGCAGCGCCCGGCGGGCGATGCCGGATTCCGCGCATTCGCGCACCAGTGCGCACAGGCTTTCGGCCGCGGCGCGCAGCTTGTCGTCCTCGCTGTCGGGACGGCGCAGGGCGAGCGGGCTCATCGCGCCGCGCGTCCCAGCGACGGGGCGGCGACCGGCGCCGCGGCGAGCGAGGCAAAGTCAACCGGCACCGCAGGATCATCCAGCAGGCCGACGGCCCCGCAGCCGGCCCGGCCGGCCGGGCCGGTGGCCGCCGACCGCTCGCCGCACTGGCGCAGCGTGCAACCGGCGGCGTGCGAACAGTCCCGCATGCGCGCCGCCGCCAGTATGGCGTCCATATAGCGGCCCTGAAAGCGGCGGACGCCCTGCGCCATGCCCCAGCGCAGCGCCGCCTCGGTCTCGGCCCGGTGCAGCACCACGCGGTGTACGCCGATCCGTTCCAGCGCGGCGGCCACGAGCTGGTGCTCGTCGGCCGCCAGCTCGCCCAGCCGGGGCGACCAGTCGAGCTTCACCAGGTCGGGACGCAACGCACAAAGGCGCGCCAGCATGAGCGCCAGATAAGACACGCCGTCGAGCACCAGAGTGAGGCCGGCCTCGGCCAGCACCTGGCGGGCGCGGCCGAACGCGACGGCGTCGTCGCATGCCTCGACCAGCGTCACCTCGACGCCAAGCGGCGCCCCGAGGCTGCGGCACAGCCCGGCGAAGCGGGCAAAGGCATCGGAAAGGATGCTGGGTACGGTCAGGTTGATGTGCAGCGGCGCCGCGCCGCGCCCGCCGGGGGCGATGTCCAGCACGCCGCCGGTGCCGGCGGCATCGGCCAGCCGCGCCAGCATGCGCCGGTCCAGCCGGCCGGCGAGGTGGCGGAACAGGAACGGGTCGGCGGCCGCCTGCCCACCGGCGGCGATGCGCGCCTCCAGCGCGGCGATCGAGAAGGTCACCTCGCGGTAGAGCGGCCGCAGCAGCGCTTTGGCGGGGCCGCCGGGATGGCCCGCGGCCACCAGCACGCCGGTCTGGCGCCGCATCAGGTCGCCGATCACCGGCCCCTCGGCAATCGCCGCGAGGGCATCCACCACGCCGGTCTGCGCCGCCACCCCCGGACCGGCCGACACCGGCGGAATCACCGTCCGGCCGCCCTCGGCCAGCCGCTCGGCGGCGTAGGCGGCGAGCGCGGCAAGCGCGTTCTCCAGCCGCCAGACCGTGGTGACTCGGCCCGGATCAGGCAGGTCGACCCGCAGCAACCGGGCCAGGGTATCCGGCAGGGTGGCGGGATCGGGCGGCGGCGGACCGTGCGGCGGGCGCGCCGCCAGCGGCTGGCCAGGCTCGACCGCCCGGCAGAGCAACACCAGGTCGCCGTTGCCGAGCACGAACAACTGGCCCTCGTGACGTCGGGCGGTGTCTTCCATGATGGCGCGGGCGACGCGCCGGTGGTGCGAGCGCGGGCCGGGCGACGGCAGCCGCGAGAGGTGCAGCACCAGCGCCATGCGCCCCTGCGGCGAGCGGGCGGCCCGGCGAACGGCCTCATGCAGCCCGTCCTCCTCACCGCCGCCGCGAGTCCCGACCGGCCCGGCCTGCCCGGCGCGGTGTTGCAGCATATGCGCCCGCTCCTTCCGCAGGCCTGAGAAAGCCCGCGAGTACACCAGCCTGCCTCGAAAGGTGTCGCTACCCGCCCTACATTGCGATGTCATGATTACCCCCACGTTAGCGCCGGCCTCGCTGCCGGAAGGAATGCGCGTGTACGCGATCGGCGACGTGCACGGCTGTGCCGACCGCCTGCGCGTCCTGCACGGCGAAATCGCCCGCGACCTCGCCGCCCGGCCGGTGGCCGACGCCCAGGTTGTGCATCTCGGCGACTACGTCGACCGCGGACCGGACAGCGCCGGGGTGGTCGAACTGCTGCTGCAGCCGTTCCCGCAGGAAGGCGATGGCCCGCGCCCGCTGGTGGTGAACCTGATGGGCAACCACGAGGACATGATGCTGACCGCGCTGGCCGACCCCGACGCGGTGCCGCACTGGCTCGCCAACGGGGGCGACACGTCGCTGGAAAGCTGGGACGTGCCGCTGCGCGGGCGCGCCCGCGACTGGGTTGCCGCCGTGCCGCCCCGCCACCTGGCATTGCTGCGCGGCCTGCGGCTGATGCATGCCGCCGGCGGCTATGTGTTCGTGCATGCCGGGCTGCGTCCGCTCACGCCGCTGGCGCAACAATCGCGACTCGACATGCTCTGGATTCGGGAGCCGTTCCTCTCGTTCGAGGGGGAACTGCCCGCCGTGGTGGTGCACGGCCATACCCCCAGTCACGATCCGGTGGTGCGCGGCAACCGGATCGGCATCGACACCGGGGCCTGCATGGGCGGCCGGCTGACCTGCGCCGTGCTGGAAGGCGACCGGCTGGGCTTCCTGCAAAGCTGAGCCGGCGCCCGGTTGTTAACGACAGGTTTGTTACAGTTGCATCGACGGTTCGGCTTGCAAGCGCCCCCCGGTCAGCGCTACGGCATCTGCATGGATGCCAGAGACGCGCCCGCGGTGCGGGCCGACACGTCCCGCACCGGGACCGACATCGCTGATGCGGTTCGCCGCCTGTCGCGCACCAGCGTGCTGGTGGTCGGCGACGCGATGCTGGACCGGTATGTCTATGGCGACGTCGAACGGATCAGCCTGGAAGCGCCGGTCCCGATCCTGAAGGTGCGGCGCGAGATCGCGGTGCCGGGCGGGGCGGGCAACGTCATGCGCAATCTGGTCGCGCTGGGCAGCGCGGTGGCGTTCGTGTCGGTTGTGGGCGACGACGCCGCCGGCTCGGAGCTGACCGGGCTGATCGGCGGACAGCCCGGGGTGGAACCCTGGCTGCTGGTGCAGGGGCAGCGGCGCACCACCGAGAAAACCCGTTTCATCGCCCAGGGCGGCCATCACGGCCACCCGATGCTGCGCGCCGACCGCGAGGAGACCGCCGCGGTCCATCCCAAGCTGGCCGACCGGCTGGTGCGGATCGCCCGCGACGCCATGGCGGCCACCACGGTCACGGTGCTGTCCGACTACCGCAAGGGCGTGCTGGCCGGCGACATCCCGGCCCGGCTGATCGGCGCCGCCCGGCAGATGGGACGGCGCATCGTCGCCGACCTGCGCGGCCGCGACTACGAGCGCTACGCCGGCGCCGACGTGCTGCTGACCACCCGGCGCGACCTCGCCCGCGCCTGCACCATCCAGCCCGACAGCGACGAGGGCTTCGTCGCCGCCGCCGAGCAGGTGCGCCGCCTGCACGAGATCGGCGCGGTGATGGTCACCAGCCCCGAGGCCGGCATTACGCTGGTGCATGACGGCGGGTCGGTGCATTTCCCGGTGGACACACCGGACGTCATGGACCTTTGCGGCGCCAGCGACAGCGCGGTGGCGGCGGCGGCGGCCTGCATGGCGGCCGGCCTCAGCCTGCCGGTGGCAACGCAACTGGCGACGCTGGCCGCCGGCATCGTGCTGGGGCGGATCGGCACCGCGGTGGTGCGGCCCGACGATCTGCTGGCCGCGCAGTCGCCGCGCGTCGGGGCGCTGAGCAAGATCGTGCCGCCCGAGCAGGTGGCCGAGCGGGCCGAACGCTGGCGCCGCCGCGGCTGGAAGGCAGGGCTGGTGCATGGCTGCTTCGACCCGCTGCAGTCCGGCCACGTCCATCTGCTGGAGCAGGCCCGCGCCGCCAGCGACCGGCTGGTGGTCGGGCTCTATGACGACGCCTCGGTGCATCGCCGCAAAGGCCCGGACCGGCCGGTGCAGCCCGAAGCGGTGCGCGCCGCGCGCATCGCCAGCCTGGACTGCGTGGACCTTGTGGTGGTGGTCAGCGACCGCGACGGCTCCGACCTGATCGGCGCGTTGCGCCCCGATATCCTGGCCGGCACCAGCCACCCGGCCGAGGCCGACCAGGTGCTCAGCTATGGCGGCAACGTCCTGCTGGCCGACCGCCTGCCCGAGCCCTCCTGCTGACCGGACCGGCTCAGAGTTTTTGCAGCAATCGAACCTGCGCATGCACGCCCGCTGATATCATTGAGCGTTTCCAGCAAGATCGAAGCGCTGCGGGCATTCATTCACAAACTCTTAGCGGTAGCAGCTCAGGAACAGCGTCGAGGGATTGGCCACCTGGCCGATCTCGGCCGGCCGATGCTCGGCGCCGGTGCTGGGCTCCAGCCGGGGCTGCACGCCGTTGGCCGTCAGGAAAGCCAGCGCCTCGGTGCCCTTGATGGCGAAATTGACGTTCTGCGGAATGTCGCCGCCGGTCATTTGCGCAATGCGGGCGGCGTTCAGCTTGGCCACCACCACGCCGATCACGTGGCCCTGCGCGTCCAGCAGCGGCCCGCCGGAATTGCCGGGCTGCACCGGCGCACTGATCTGGAAATGCAGCGGGTTGTCGCGCAGCCCCGCCATGGCGCTGACGTCGCCGGTGGTCAGCGTCGGCCCGGACGACAGCACGCCGGACAGCGGGAAGCCGTAGGTCACCACCGTCTCGCCGCGCAGCACCGGCGGCGAATCGCGGAATGGCAGGGCCGGGCCGAACCCGGCCGGGACCGTCAGCAGGGCAAGATCGCGCCGCGGGTCCGTGGCATCGACACGCGCCGGCGCAATCGTGCCGGTGGCGCTGCGCGCAGTCATGCGCGCACAGCCCTCGACCACATGGTTGTTGGTGAGCACCCGCCCCTCCGCGACCAGGAAGCCGGTGCCGCTGGCGGCGCCGCGCCCGCCACCGGCCGGCGGAGGAACGCCCGGCACCGCGCGGACCGGTGGGGGGGCGCCGAACGATGGCGGCCGGAACGCCGGGCGCCCCGGCAGCGGCGGCGGCTTGCCCGACGGCTCCTCCGGGGCGTCCAGCGGCGGCGGCTTCTGCGCGGCGGCCGGGCCGGCGGCGAGCAGGGCGGCGACAAGAACAAGATGGAGGTTCATGATCGTCGGATGTGGCCGGGTCCCGGTAGCAAGTCAAGCAAGGCCAGGGCTCTGCCCTGGACCCACCAAGGGCCGGGAGGCCCTTGGAACCCATTCTTTTAGGAGAACGGTGTGCTGGGCATCTTCATCGATGCGACCAAGGAACTGGCAGCGGTGTTTCAAAAGGTGGTCCAGCCTGACGATCCACCGGTGGACCTGAACATTGCGGCACAGGTTTCTCCCGACGAACTGCCGGGGCTGCTCGCGGGCTACCAGGTCGTGCTGAACGACCGCACCTTCATGCCGACACCGCAAATGCAGCGCTGCGCCGGGCTGCGCCATGTGGTGTTCCTGGGCACCGGCGCGCGCAGCTACATGCACCCCGAGGAACTGGCCGCGCTCGGCATCACCGTGCACACCATCCGCGGCTACGGCGACACCGCCGTCGCCGAACACGCCATCGCCCTGATGTGGGCCGCCGCCCGCGGGCTGGCCGGCATGGACCGCGCCATCCGCGCCGGAAGCTGGCCGCACACCGAGGGGATGCAGCTCACCGGCAAGACGATCGGACTGCTCGGCTATGGCGGCATCGCCGCCGAGGTCGCGCGCATCGCCGGCGGCTTCGGCATGCGGGTGCTGGCCTGGAATCGCACGCTCCGTTCCGCGCCCGGGGTGGCGTTCGTCGATCTGGCCACGCTGCTGGCGGAAAGCGACGTGCTGAGCCTGCACCTGCTGCTGACCGAGGAAACCCGCTGCATCCTCTCCGCCGGGCGCATCGCGCAACTGCGGCCGGGCGCCATCCTGGTGAACACCGCGCGCGGCGCGCTGGTGGACGAGGACGCCATGGTGGCGGCGCTGCGCTCCGGCGCCCTCCGCCACGCCGCGCTGGACGTGTTCGCCGCGGAACCGCTGCCGCCAGGCCACGTGCTGACCACGCTGCCCAACGTCACCCTGTCGGCGCACAGCGCCTTCCGCACCCCGGAAGCAAGCGAAACTCTGCTGCGCCGCGCGCTGGACATCGCCAAACGGCTGGCGAACGAATAAAATGCGCGACGGCGCCCGCCTGGCGGAACGGTAGACGCAGCGGACTTAAAATCCGCAGCCTTTCAGGCGTGGGGGTTCAAGTCCCCCGGCGGGCATTTCCTTGAAATTGCTTGGCTTTTTGTTGATTTTCCGCGGCCGCCCCTGGCAGTCATGATCCATTCCAGCACGGTATCAGCGCGGAATGCGGCTGCCTCGGGGTGCCGCCGCACCTCCCCTTTCCTCCCCTCCGCGCGCCGCAACTTCGGTTGATGGAGTTGGGCAAGCGACCCGCCGCCGGCCGCGCGACTGACTGGCGCAGATCATCAGGGCAGACAGCCCCCCGCATCAGTCTGCGCGATCCGCACCCTCTCCCGTGCTGCCGTCGCTGAGACGCGGAGAAATCGGAAACGGGCAACAGGGTCGTCCCCACGTCCCGACGCTTTCGCCCGGTCGCTCAGTTTTAGCCACGGGCGGGCGTTCGCCTTGGCGTGCTTCCTCGGTGGCCGGCGGTATTCTGGATTCCTCGGTGATGCCCATGTCCTGACCCACCGGCACACGGCCGTCGCCCCACAGTTGATCTGCGTGGCCGAAGCCTGCCTCCGGGGCTTCATGAATGGCGGGGGCTACCCGCAGCCCTGGCTGGCCACGGACCGCGCCGGCCGCCGTCGCCACCCAGGGGCAACGGATGGCTTGCGCGCTGCCATTCCTGTCCTCCGCGCTGCCCTGGCCGGTGCGGCAGCGTCCCCAACTGGCGGCGCGGTTGCTGCGCTCGTTGCCTCGCCCTCCCCTCGGGCCTCGCCCTCCCCTCGGGCCTCGCCCTCGCGCGATTGAGCAACGGGACGACGGGGACATGGGACGGGACGGAAGCGGGGACGTGATGACAGGGGACGCAGCGGGACGGGACGCGCGGGGACAAGGGGGGACGCGGTGTCGTCCCGACAGGGTGGGGCGGCGGCGGGTCCGGTGCGGCCCCTCCCCCCTCCCGGCTGCCGCGGTTAAACCCGTTACCGACCCTCATAGTAAATTTGTATAAAATGAAAATAAATAGCTGGTTGTGCAACGAGTTGCCTTCTAGTCCTGCGGAAGCGCGACGATGCGCAGAAAGCGAGGGCGGCATGCGACGGAACAAAATACTTCTCGGAATTATCTGCGCCGTATCCTTGGCGGGCTGCGCTACGCAAAGATACGGACGCGAGACGCTGTATCCGCAAGTGAGCGGCAAATCATGACCTGCCACGATATACAGATCGAGACAGCCAAGGCGCAGCAGTTCCTTGACACGGTTCGCCAACAGCGGGCGGATACCAATGCGGCTCACGTCCTCGGGTTCCTCGGCGATTTCGGAATTGGCAACGTGATGGAAGGCGACGCGGCCGAAGCGTCCGGATTGAAGCGCCTCCAGGACTTGCACGATCTCAGCGTGCAGAAGGGGTGCTCGACCGCAGCGAGCTAAGCCGGGCGCCAAGGCGATCCGGGCCGGCACCTTATCCGCGCAGGCATGCCCGAAGCCCAGGCCGGTGTGTTCGGCCCAAGGCGCCGCCGCCGCCCGTCCATCGTGCTCCGCGGCGGCGCTTGCGGAAAACCGCCTTCCGAACGACCATGACCCCGGCGGCTGACCATCCGGGCTGCCCCGCAATCGCCCCGACCGCGGCCACAGAAGCGAACCCAGCCCGATGAGCCATGCCTCCCTTTCCTCCCTGATCTGGTCCGTCGCCGACCTGTTGCGCGGCGACTACAAGCCGTCCGAATACGGCAAGGTCATCCTGCCCTTCACCGTGCTGCGCCGGCTGGACTGCGTGCTGGCGCCGACCAAGGCCGCGGTGCTGGCCGAGAAAGCCGCCAAGGAGGCCAAGGGCATCAACCCGGAGCCGTTCCTGCTGCGGCTGACCGGGGTGCCGTTCGCCAACACTTCGCGACTCGACCTGAAGAAGCTGATGGGCGACCAGGACCACCTGGCCACCAACCTCGCCGCCTATGTGCAGGGGTTCTCGCCGGCGGTGCGGGACGTGTTCGAGCGGTTCCGGTTCGCCGAGCAGGCCGACCGGCTGCACAAATCGGGGCTGCTGTATCAGGTGGCCGAGAAGTTCTCCGCCTTTAACCTCAGCCCGGACGCGGTCACCAACCACGACATGGGCCTGGCGTTTGAGGAACTGATCCGGAAATTCGCCGAAATCTCCAACGAGACGGCCGGCGAGCACTTCACCCCGCGCGACGTGATCCGGCTGATGGTCAACCTGCTGTTCATCGAGGACAGCGACATCCTGACCCCCGGCAAGCCGGTGGTGCGCACCATTTACGACCCGACCGCCGGCACCGGCGGCATGCTGTCGGTGGCCGGGGAACATTTGCGCGAGCACAACCCGGCCGCCTCGCTGACCATGTTCGGGCAGGAACTGAACGACGAAAGCTATGCCATCTGCAAGGCGGACATGCTCATCAAGGGCCAGGATGTCCGCAACATCGTGCCCGGCAACACGCTGTCCGACGACGGGCACGCCACCCGCAAATTCGACTACATGCTGTCCAATCCGCCGTTCGGGGTGGAATGGAAGAAGGTGGAAAAGGAGGTCCGGCGGGAGGCCGAGCAGATGGGCCATGCCGGGCGGTTCGGCCCCGGCCTGCCGCGCATTTCCGATGGCTCGCTGCTGTTCCTGCTGCACCTGATATCGAAGATGCGACCGGCGAAGGATGGCGGCAGCCGCATCGGCATCGTGCTCAACGGGTCGCCGCTGTTCACCGGCGGCGCCGGCTCCGGCGAAAGCGAAATCCGCCGCTACGTGCTGGAGAACGATCTGGTGGAGGCGATCATCGCCCTGCCGCCGGACATGTTCTTCAACACCGGCATCTCGACCTATGTGTGGGTCCTGTGCAACCGCAAGCCGGCTTCGCGCAAGGGCCGCGTGCAACTGATCGACGCTTCTGCGCTTTGGCAGAAGATGCGCAAGGCGCTCGGGTCCAAGCGCCGCGAGATGGCCGAGGACGATATTGCCCGCGTCACCCGCCTGTTCGGCGACGGCGTGGAGGCGCGGCTGGCCACCATCACCACGGCGGACGGGAAATCGCGCACGGAGGTGGTGCGCGCGGGCGAAACGCCGCCACGCGCGCCGGAAGGCGGGCAGGTGAAACTGGCGCCGCTGTCGCGCATTTTCCGCAACGAGGAGTTCGGCTATCGCAGCATCACGGTGGAACGCCCGTTGCGCGACACCAAGGGGAAGGTTGTGCTCGGCACGAAGGGCAAGGCGAAGGGCAGGAAGCAGCCCGACGCCGCGCTGCGGGATACCGAGAACGTGCCGTTGACCGAGGATGTGGCGGCGCATTTCGCGCGCGAGGTGCTGCCGCATGCGCCGGATGCCTGGATCGACGAGGAAAAGACCAGGACCGGCTACGAAATTCCGTTCAACCGGCATTTCTACGTGTTCGAGCCGCCCAGGCCGCTGGCGGTGATCGATGCCGAGTTGAAGCAGGTGACCGACCGGATTCTGGCCATGATCGGGGGGCTGGCGGCGTGAGCGGCCCCGATATCCCCCCGTCCTCAAGTCTGATCTTCTACCAGACCGAGGACGGCCGCACGCGCGTGCAGTGCCGGTTCGAGGAGGGAACGCTCTGGCTGAGCCAGGTTCAGATGGCGGAACTGTTCCAGAGCAGCGTGCAAAACATCAACCTGCATCTGCGGTCGATCTATGAGGAGGGCGAGCTCATTCCGGGGGCAACTATTAAGTCCTACTTGATAGTTCGATCCGAGGGGGTACGCCGGGTCTCCCGTTCCGTTCTGACTATGAGCGGAGGGCTGGCGGCGTGAGTGTTCCAGCCTATCCGGCTTACAAGGACAGCGGGGTTGAGTGGCTCGGAGCGATACCGCAGGGTTGGCAGGTGAAGCGGGGCAAACATCTGTTCCGGAGTATTGAACAAGGATGGAGTCCGCAATGTGATGGGTTCCCGGCAACATCCGTTGACGAGTGGGGCGTACTGAAAGTTGGCTGCGTCAACGGAGGGTCTTTTGATCCCACCGAGAACAAGGCACTGCCTGCTGGTCTGACACCAGTGCCGAGCCTTGGGATCACCGCAGGCGACGTTCTGGTTTCCCGCGCGAATACGCGGGAACTTGTCGGCAGCGCGGCATACGTCGCTGACGACCACCCGAATCTGATGCTGTGTGATAAGCTCTTTCGGCTGCGGTTCGATGAATCGCTTTGCATGGCAAAGCTTTTTGCCATCTATCTCGGCGCTGACGCTGCCCGCGGGCAGATCGAGCTGGAGGCAAGTGGTGCAAGCCAGTCGATGGTCAACATTGGCCAGGGTACTATTCTGAACCTGCCGGTGCCGCTTCCTCCGCGTGGCGAACAATCGGCAATCGTAGCCTTCCTCGACTGCGAGACCGGCAAGATTGACGCGCTGGTGGCCGAGCAGGAGCGGTTGATGGCGCTGCTGAAGGAGAAGCGGCAGGCCGTCATCTCCCACGCGGTCACCAAGGGCTTGGACCCCAACGCCCCGATGAAGGACTCCGGGGTGGAGTGGTTGGGGGACATACCAGAAGCGTGGGGTGTAAGGCGCCTTAAGGATCTGGTGCACTTTGTCAGCGGCGGAACACCCAGCAAGGAACGGGAAGAGTTCTGGCAGGGCAATATCCCGTGGGTGTCCCCGAAGGATATGAAGAAGTGGATCGTGACCGGTGAAGCCGATGGCATAACAGAAGAGGCTGTCTTAGCCAGCAGCCTTACGATGATCGCCCCTGAGGCCGTGCTGATCGTTGTTCGCGGGATGATCCTCGCACACTCATTCCCTGTGGCGTTGAGTGGACGCCAACTCACCATCAATCAAGACATGAAGGCGGTGATCCCTTCGCCAAACTTGGCCTCACGGTTCTTGGCATATACGCTCGTGGCATACCGCGAGGCGATCGCCGAATTCATCGACGAAGCTGGACACGGCACCAGGGCATTGCGTATGGAAGGTTTCGGATCGCTCAAGATCGGTGCGCCGCCGTTAGGAGAGCAAACCGCTATCTGCGACTGGATTGACGAGGCGCTTGTCAGGCTCGAGGACTTGAACAATGAAGCTAAACGCGCGATTGCCATCCTGAAAGAACGCAGAGCCGCCCTGATCTCCGCCGCCGTCACCGGAAAGATAGACGTGCGCGGCGTGGTCCCCGACGCGCGGCAAGCGGCATGAGCCTGCATCACGAAATCGCGCTTGAAAACGACATCTGCGCCCATCTCGCCGCCCATGGCTGGCGGTATGAAGCCAACGCCGCCGCACGCTACGACCGCGCCCGCGCCCTGTTCCCCGAAGACCTGACTGCCTGGGTGCAGGAAACCCAGCCCGAAGCGTGGAAAAACCTGGAACAAACGCACGGCAACGCCGCCGGCAGCGTGCTGGCCGACCGCCTGCGCGCGGCGCTCGACCGGCAAGGCACCCTGGAGGTGCTGCGCACCGGCCTGGATGTGGTCGGGCTGAAGCAGCGGGTGGCCGTGGCGCAGTTCCGCCCGGCGCTGGCGATGAACGAGACCTTGCAGGCGCGCACTGCCGCCAACCGGCTGCGGGTGATGCGGCAGGTGCGCTATTCGCTGCACAGCGAGAACTGCCTTGATCTCGTGCTGTTTCTCAACGGCATTCCCGTCGCCACGGCGGAACTGAAATCGGACTATACCCAGCGGGTGCAGGACGCGATCGACCAATACCGCTGCGACCGCCTGCCGAAATCCCCCGGCCACACCGCGCCGGAACCGCTGCTGGCGTTTCCCGGCGGCGCGCTGGTGCACTTCGCCGTCAGCAACAGCGAGGCGCATATGTGCACGCTGCTCGCCGGCGCCGACAGCAAGTTCCTGCCGTTCAACCGCGGGCATGATTTCGGCGCCGGCAACCCGCCCAACCCGAACGGCGCGCCGACCGCCTATCTGTGGGAAAACATCTGGCAGCGGGATGGCTGGCTGGAAATCCTCGGCCGCTACCTGGTACCGGTGAAAGACGACAAGAAGCGGCTGAAGGGCTGGATTTTTCCGCGCTACCACCAGTTGGACGCGACGCGGAAACTGGTGGCGCAGGTGCTGGCGGACGGACCGGGGCAACGCTACCTGATCGAGCACTCGGCCGGCTCGGGCAAAACCAACTCGATCGCCTGGGCCGCGCATTTCCTCGCCGACCTGCACGATGCCGACCACCGCAAGCTGTTCGATACAGTGGTGGTGGTCTCCGACCGCACAGTGCTGGACAAGCAGTTGCGCGAGGCGATCGAAGGGTTCGAGCGCACGCCCGGCGTGGTGGCGGTAATCACCGGCGACGGGGCGACGAAAAGCGCTGAACTGGCCGAGGCGCTGGCGGCGGGCAAGAAGATCGTAGTGTGCACCATCCAGACCTTTCCGTTTGCCATCCAGGCGGTGCGCGACCTGTCGGCCAGCAAAGGCAAGCGGTTCGCGGTGATCGCAGACGAAGCGCATTCCTCGCAGACCGGCCGCGCCGCGGCGGAATTGAAATCGGTGCTGACCGCCGAAGAACAGGCGGCGCTGGAGGACGGCGGCGAAGTCGGCATCGAGGATTTGCTGGCGGCGAAGATGGCCAACCGCGCCGACCAGGACGCCGGCATCAGCTATGTGGCGTTCACCGCCACGCCCAAGGCGAAGACGCTGGAACTGTTCGGCCGTCGCCCGGACCCGACGCGGCCGGCGGCGAAGGACAATCTGCCCGTCGCGTTCCACGTCTATTCCATGCGCCAGGCGATCGAGGAAGGGTTCATCCTCGACGTGCTGAAGAACTACACCGCCTACAAGCTGGCTTTTCGCCTCACCCATGCGGGCCGGGAGATCGACGACAAGGAAGTGGATGCCAGCACGGCGAAGAAGGGCATCATGGGCTGGGTGCGGCTGCATCCGCACAACATCGCCGCGCGGGTTGAAATCGTGGTGGAACATTTCCGCCAGAACGTGGCGCACCTGCTGGGCGGCACCGCCAAGGCCATGGTGGTGACGGCCAGCCGCAAGGAAGCGGTGCGCTGGATGCGCGCGATGTCGGCCTATATCGCGCAGCGGGGCTATGCGATCGGGCTGCTGGTGGCGTTCTCCGGCGAGGTGGCCGATCCCGAAAGCGGGCCGGATGATTTCACCGAGACCAACATGAACCCCGGCCTGCGTGGGCGCGATATCCGCGAGGCGTTCGGCACGGCGGAATTCAGCATCCTGCTGGTGGCCAACAAGTTCCAGACAGGGTTCGACCAGCCGTTGCTGTGCGCCATGTATGTGGACCGCAAGCTGGGCGGCATCCAGGCGGTGCAGACGCTGTCACGGCTGAACCGGGCGTATCCGGGCAAGGACACCACTTATGTGGTGGATTTCGTCAACGACCCGGACAAGGTGCTGGAAGCGTTCCGGCAATACCATACGACGGCGGCGCTGGCGGATGTCAGCGACCCCAATGTGGTGCTCGACCTGCGCAACAAGCTGGACGCGCTGGGGTTCTACGACCGCTTCGAGGTGGAGCGGGTCGCCAAGGTGGCGATCAACCGCAAGGCGACGCAAGGCGATCTGGACGCCGCTATCGGCCCGGTCAGCAGCCGGCTGCTGACGCGCTACAAGCAGGCTCAGCAAGCATTCCGCGGCGAACCGGACGGGTCCAGGGCGCAGCAGGCCGCCAAAGACGAGATGGAAACGCTGCTGCTGTTTAAGCGCGACCTGGGCAGCTATGTGCGCGTGTATGAGTTTCTAGGCCAGATGTTCGACTACGGGAACACGGATTTCGAGAAGCTGTATCTGTTCGCGAAGATGCTTCTGCCGCTTTTGGACTACGGGCGCGAGCGGGACGGCATTGACCTGTCGGCGTTGAAGCTGACCCACCACCGCATGCGCGACCTTGGCCAGCAGAAGCTGAACCTGAGCGGCGCCGGCGACACGCCGGCGTTGCAGCCGGTGACCGGGACGGGGTCCGGCCAGGTGCAGGACAAGCACAAGCTCCGGCTGGCGGAGATCATCGCGGCGCTCAACGATTTGTTCGAGGGCGATCTGACCGAAGGCGATGCGGTGTCGTTCGTGGAAACCCTCAAGGCCAAGATGCTGGAAGCGCCGGTGCTGAGGGCGCAGGCGGCGGCCAACCCGAAGGAGCAGTTTGGCAACTCGCCGAATCTCCAGGATGAGTTGCTAAAGTCGATCATGGACGCCATGGCTGCGCACGAGAGCATGAGCAAGCAGGCGTTGAATTCCGAGACAGTGCGCGCGCGGTTGCTGACGGTGCTGCTTGGGCCAGGGGAGTTGTGGGAGGCGTTGCGGGGGGAGGGGCCGGCTGGCCTGTCGGACGATGCTGCTCCTTCGCATCTGCCCGATTTCCCAGAGGGAGCCGGTTCAGGTGCGGCCGGACTACCTGGACCGGCCTCGTAGGCCTGTACGGCTGAGAGGAACAGAAAAGTAGCATAAGGCGGATTGCTGCTGATTGACCGCCGAGGCGGGTAATAAAGTTTGGCTCATACTGGATTCCGGGGTGGTGGAGATCAGCGTGTTTTCAGTCGGTTGTAGACGCTTGCGCCTGCCAGATGGTCACCTTGCGGCCATCCCCGTGCCGTAGGGACGCAAACCCACCGAAAAACCCATACCGCGTTGCCCGTCCTGCCGTAACCGGGGCAAAACCCCGGGTAAGCAGGTGCAGCATGCGTCCGCCTGCGGAACGGCCGCCGCAGAAATCCGCCATTTTTTGGCCGTCGAACCCG
>CAIVPZ010000173.1 GCA_903907955.1 uncultured Acetobacteraceae bacterium
AGGCAGCGCTGCCGGCGCGACCTCGTTGTGTCCCACATGCGCAGCCACGATCCGGGCCGTCAGCTCAAGCAGCTGACCCTGTTCGGCGTTCTCGCTCATCGTCATCCTTTCGCGGGCGATGCTTGGGCCGCTATCGTGAGCAGCGCCAGGCAGCAAAGATAGGCATAGTAGACACCCCGCTGGAGTCTGACCAGACGAGGTTTCTCTCGTTCCAGGATTGACCGGTTTTCATCCGACAAGAAGGCCCGCCCTCAGCCATCCCCTCATTTTCAACTCGGACATTCGGCATAAACACTTCGGAGAGGCGACCAGCGACTCATCCATTGCTGTCGCCCATGCGGAAGCCGCAGGGAAACGAGGGCGGATCGAGCGCGAGACCCGGCGGAAGCATGGCAGTCAATCCACGGGAGTCCGGATAACGCATTGAGATTGCCTCACAAAAAATGAGGGGATGGCTGAGAGGCCCGCCCCTTCGTGTCTTTGCTGGCGCGTCTTTCGGGTTGAAGTCTTGGCTTCACCCCAGGTCACAAGACGCCGTTCCGCCGCCTACGGACGAAGATTCCTCGGGCAGAAAAGCGAATTCTGCCGACAGTTGACAGTGCTACCGCTTGCGCCGGGCGCGCCACCAGGGTGCGTCGCGCTGCGCGCTCCCGTGCTGCGCACGCCCTTGTCCCGCGCCGGCTTCGCGGTCGGCGGGAAGACAGGCCGAGTAGATCGACAGAGTACGGCATGGCGCCGCACCCGCCCTGCCCGGCCGATCCGGAGAGGATGGCCGAACCGTGCAGGACACCGAGATTGAATGGCTGAAGGCCGGCGTGAGCTGCGCCGCGCTGCTGGAGCGGCTGCCGCCGGTGTGGCGGCTCGACCATGCCGGGAGCACCCGCCGTAGCCTCAAATACCGCCGCGGCGCTGGCGAAATCCTGATCGTCAACCATGATGGCCGCGGCTGGTGGGACCCGCAAAGTGAACGCAAGGGCGACATCTTCACCCTCGTCCGGCACCTCGACCCCGGGCTTTCCTTCGGTGCGGCGTGCCTCGTGCTGCGCGGCTTCGTGGGAATTGCCCCCGCGTTTCCCGAGGCCATCCGCGCGCGGCGGACACGGGCATTGCCCATCCCCATCGCCGTGCGGTGGACGAGGCGTCCGCCGCTGTCAGCCGGCTCGCCGGTCTGGCGCTACCTGACCGGGCAGCGCGGATTGCCGGAGCGCATTCTTGTCGCCGCGGGCATGGCCGATGTCCTCCGGGAAGGTCCGCACGGCAGTGCCTGGTTCGCGCACCGGGACGACGCGGGCATTCTGACCGGCATCGAGATGCGCGGCCCTGCCTGGCGCGGCTTCTCGGCCGGCGGCGGCAAGACGCTGTTCCGCCTGCCCGCCGGCCAGGGCCGCCCGACCCGCATTGCGGTGTGCGAGGCGGCGATCGACGCCCTCAGCCTGGCGGCGATCGAGCGCCAACGCCGCGACACCCTGTATGCCGCCACCGCAGGCGGCATGGGGCCGGCGACCGTCGCCGCGTTGCAGCGGCTCTTGCACGGCCTGGCGGCCGACCCGGCCGGCATGCTGATCGCCGCGACCGATGCCGACACCGCCGGTCGGCGCCACGCTGCCCGCCTCGCCGGTCTGGCGACCGAGGCCGGGGTGCCGTTCGACAGGCTCCTCCCACCCGACAGGTTGAACGACTGGAACGACGCCATCCGTGCGCTCGCGCCCGTCCCGTAACGCCGGATCAGGCCCGGGCGCAGCGCAGCCACGATCGGCAACATGAAGCAGGAATCAAAGAGGAGACCGGAAAACGAAAATGGAATGAGAAGCGCTACCGCATCACCGTCTGCCCGCCGCAAGGGGCCGGCCTGCGGCCTCGCGCAAGTTGCGCGCCCTTGCCCCGGTCAGCCGGGATGCGGGGCGGGAGGGGTGTTCCAGAAACCCATGAAGGGAAGGACATCCCGATGAGCACCACCAGCACCATGACCAGACACGTGAACCGCGGCGGCAAGACCGGCCATGTGCCGCGCGACCACTACCAGGAAGTCACTGACCGCGTCATCGCCGCGCTGGAAGCCGGCACGCCGCCATGGCGCAGGCCGTGGGACCCCGACAAGGCAGGCGGTCCGGCAATGCCGTGCAACGCGACGACCGGCCAGCGTTATCGCGGGATCAACGGTGCGCCGTGAAGGCGTGAGTAAGGAAGTGCTACAACAGTAGTCAGGTAAGCTGGTTATGACCTGTATCCACCGAACTAACCTTGGCCAGCAATGGCTGAAACCTCGAAAGAGGCAGGGAACAACAGCATGTTCGGAAAAGGCCCGAAGTGCCGAAGCCGTTTA
>CAIVPZ010000174.1 GCA_903907955.1 uncultured Acetobacteraceae bacterium
GACGGCGGCGGCGGGGCCGGCGGCCTGGGCGTGGGCGGCGGCCGGTCCGGCGTGGGCGGCGGTGGCGGCGGGGGAGGTGGCGGCGGCGGGGGCGGCGGCACCGGCAGCGGCTTCGGCGGCTCGGGCGAGGGCGGCACCGGGGTGACCTGCGGCGCCGGCTGGCGCGACGGGGCCGGCACCGGGCTGGGCGTCGACGCGCGCGGCGCCGCCTGCGGCGGTCCGGGCGTGGCCTGGTCCATCGCCAGTTCGACTTCCATCGGCGGCGGCTCGTCCGGCGTCCGCGGCAGCTCGATGCCGATCAGCACCAGCACCAGCAGGACGACGTGCAGCACCGCCGAGACGATGGCGCCGCGTTTGAGGTCGGGGCTCATGGCGATCCGGGCATTTCTGCACCCGCACTGCGGCCGCGGTCAGCCGCGGCCCTGGCGGCGCGGCGCGGCCGAGGAGGTCGGCGCGGGCGCGAGCGCGGGGGGAGACACGGCGGAGCCGGAGGTTGCCGGCACCGGGACGGGGCCGGCGGCCGGCTTGCCGCCCGGCTGCTCGGTCAGCAGCGACACCTTGGTGAAGCCGCCCTGGATGATGGTTCCCATCACCTCCATGATCCGGCCATAGCTGTTGGTGCGGTCGCCGCGCACGAAGATGCGGCGGTCCTTCTGGTCCTTGGCGATCGCCTGCAGCTTGTCCACCAGGGTGGGCAGTTCCACCGCCTCGTCCATCAGATACACCTGCCCCTGCGCGTTCACCGACACCTGCAGCGGCTCGCTGTCCTGGTTGATCGGGGTGGCGTTCACCTTCGGCAGGTCGACATTGACCGAACTGCTCATCAGCGGCGCCGTCACCATGAAGATGATCAGCAGCACCAGCATCACGTCCACCATCGGCGTGACGTTGATTTCCGACAGCGGCCGGTAGCGTCCGCGCCCGCGACCCGGGCCTTGCAGCGAGGCGCCCATGGTTCAGACGCGCTCCTCGCTCTGGCGCGACAGGATCGCGCCGAATTCGGTGCCGAACCCTTCCAGCCGGGAGGCGAAGCGGGCCAGGTCGCTGGAAATGGTGTTGTAGGCCAGCACCGCCGGGATCGCCGCCACCAGGCCGATGGCGGTGGCGAACAGCGCCTCGGCGATGCCCGGCGCGACCACGGCGAGGTTGGTGTTGTGCATCTCGGCGATCGCCGCGAAGCTGTGCATGATGCCCCAGACGGTGCCGAACAGGCCGACGAAGGGGGCGGTCGAGCCGACCGAGGCGAGGAACACCATCCAGCGCTCCATCCGGTCCATTTCGCGCTGCACCGTGACGTTCATGGCGCGTTCGACGCGGTCGCGCACGCCGCTGCGGCTCATGTCGGCGCCGGCCACGCGCTGGCTGCGGCGCCATTCGCTCATCGCCGCGCCGAACACCGAGGCCATCGGATGCGCCGGCTTGGTGCCTTCCTCCTCGAACAGGTCGTCGAGGCTGCCGCCGGACCAGAAGCGATCCTCGAAGGCATCGGCGGCCTTGTTGGCGCGCCGGATGCTGGTGACCTTCTCGAACACGATGGCCCAGACCCAGACGCTGGCGAACACCAGCAGGACCATCACCAGCTTCACGACGATGTCGGCCTGCACGAACAGGCCCCAGATCGTCAGGTCACCCGCCGCAGCCGCGATGTTCGCCGTGTCAACCGCCTCGTGCACTTCGTGTTCCCCTCAAACCGCGCCATCCGGATGAACCAGGGCATCCATAAGCAAGCGCATTCTGGCCGATTCGCGGCCTTACGAAAGCGAGATCAGGGCGGCGCGCCATCGTTCCGGCACCCGCCCGGGCCGCTGGTCGGCCACCCGCACGCAGGCGAGCAAGACCTCCAGCACCACGAGAGGTCGTTCCTCACCGCTCCGGAAGATGGATTGGCGAAGCTCGACCGAGGCGCCGCGCAGCGCCAGCGGCCGCGTGACCACGCACAGTGAATCATCAAGCCGCGCCGACGCGAGATAGTCCACTTTCATCCGTCGCACCATGAACATTAGTCCATGCTGCGATGTCATCTCGGCGTGCGCGACGCCGGCGGCGCGCAATGCCTCGGTGCGCGCCCGTTCGGCGAAGCGCAGATAATTGGCGTGATAGACAACACCGCCGGCATCGGTGTCCTCGTAATAGACCCGCAGGGCATATTGGTGCCCGGCTGCCGCTTCGTTGTCCGACGGCTGACCGCTCATTCATCCTCCCGCAGCAGGTCGGGCACCGAAAGGTCGAGCATGGCCTGCGGCCCGGCCGGCGGCACCAGGCCGAGATGGCGCCAGCCGCGCTCGCCCAGCATGCGGCCGCGGCTGGTCCGCAGCACCAGCCCTTCCTGGATGAGGAACGGCTCGACCACCTCCTCCAGCGTATCGCGCGCCTCGGCCAGCGCCGCGGCCAGGGTTTCCACCCCCACCGGGCCGCCGGCGTGGTGCTCGGCCATGCGGCGCAGGTAGCGGCGGTCCATGGCGTCCAGCCCGAGCCGGTCCACCTCCAGCCGCTGCAAGGCGGCGTCGGCGGTGGCGCGGTCGACCGGGTCATCGCCCGCGACATGGGCGAAGTCGCGCACCCGGCGCAGCAGCCGCCCGGCGATGCGCGGGGTGCCGCGGCTGCGCCGGGCGATCTCGGCGGCGCCCTCGGCGGTCAGGCCGAAGCCGAGTTTCTGGGCGCCGCGGGCGACGATCAGCTCCAGCTCGGCCGGGGTGTAGAAAATCAGCCGCAGCGGGATGCCGAAGCGGTCGCGCAGCGGGGTGGCCAGCAGGCCGGCGCGGGTGGTGGCGCCGACCAGGGTGAACGCGCACAGATCAATGCGCACGCTGCGCGCCGCCGGCCCCTCGCCGATGATCAGATCGAGCTGGAAATCCTCCATCGCCGGATACAGCACTTCCTCGATGGCGGGCTGCAGCCGGTGGATCTCATCGATGAACAGCACGTCGCGCGGCTGCAGGTTGGTGAGGATGGCGGCGAGGTCGCCGGCGCGCTGGATGACCGGGCCGGAGGTGGCACGGAAGCCGACGCCAAGTTCGCGCGCGACGATCTGCGCCAGCGTGGTCTTGCCGAGGCCGGGCGGGCCGTGCAGCAGCACATGGTCGAGCGCCTCGCCGCGGGCGCGCGCCGCCTGGATGAAAATCGCGAGGTTCTCGCGTGAGGCCCGCTGACCGACGAATTCCGCCAGGGTTTGCGGCCGCAACGAGGCTTCCGCGGCATCTTCCTCGGCGCGGGCGGGGGAGACGGGGCGCTGGCCGGTCAATCTGTCTGCCGCCTGGGATAAGGGAAGGCCGCGTCAGGCTTCGCCGATGGCCTCGTACGCAGGCTGCCGCTCCGCGCCGATGTCCGGGCCGGTGCCAGGGCGGGCCGGCTCGGCCGCGGGGGCGGAGTCGAAGAGGTCGAGCTGGTCGCGCTCGGAGGCGAACAGATCGGGCTGTCGGACGATTCGCTGGGTAAGCATGGGCGATCCTACCACGCTGCCGGCGATGCCGGAAACCCTGCTCGCCCTGCTGGCCGCCGCCGCCATTTGCATCTGCTGATGGACCGCAGCCATGACGCGCGCCTGCCGGCCGGGACGCATGCGATCTGCCGGGATGAGAAGGCGATGATCCAGACCGCGCGGCAGGCGGCGGAGGAGCTGGCCGGGTTGTTCGCGGCGGTCCGTCCGGATATCGGGTAGTCTCGCCCCCACCAAACCGAGAGGCTGATGATGGCAGACAGGAGACCGGCGCCGGACGCCGAGAACGAGTCGCCGAAAGGCGAATTGTCGGTGCGGATGCTGGCCATGCCGGCCGACACCAATCCGGCCGGCGACATCTTCGGCGGCTGGCTGATGTCGCTGATGGACGTCGCCGGCGGCATCAGCGCGACGCAGCGCGCCGGCGGGCGGGTCGCCACGGTCGCGGTGACCGACATGTCCTTCCACCTTCCCGTGAAGGTGGGCGATGTGGTGTGCTGCTACACCGATCTGGTGCGCCTCGGGCGGAGCTCGCTGACGCTACGTATCGAGGCATGGGTGCTGCGTCAGCGCATCGGCGACCTCATCAAGGTGACCTCCGCGGATTTCACCTATGTCGCGCTGGACGGCGCCGGCCAGCCGCGCCGCGTGCCGCGCGCGGCGGCCGGCTGACTTTCCGGGCCATCCGGAGCGTTCCGCCGCCGGCCGGGCATGACGTTGTGGCCCGGAACTTGCTTCATCTTACGGCGGCTGTCGCGTTGTCCGGGCTGACACGACCGTCGGGATTGAGGCACCTGCCGAGGAGCGATTGCGATGTGGGACGGAAGCGATAACAGCAGCCCCGGGCCGGCGTTGCAGGACGCGGCCGCCTGGTCCGGCAGGACGGCGGCCCTGGTGTGCCACGAGCGCCTCGCCTGGTTGTTTCGGGCGATTTCCGCCCCGGATTTCATGGCGGTCGAAGCCGCCAGCCAGAACGCCGCCCGGCGCGCGGTGCATGAGCTGAACAATCTGGCCGGCGAGGCGCTGGCGGAATGGACCGGGTCCGCAGGGAGCACCGGCATCCGGCTGACCCCGCGCGGGCGACGGCTTTGCGTAGCTTTGCTGACGTTGCGGGTCGAACATGAACGGCTGCTCAGCCGGTTCGGTGAGGCGTTCGGCGACGACATCCGCCTGCTCGACCGCGTCGCCGTGCGCACCAGCGCCCGCAACCAGTTCGCCGCGCGCGTCGCGTCCCATCCCAGGGGGACGCTGCGCGAGGAGGTGCTGCTGGAACTCGCGGGCCGGCGCTTCATCACGGTGGCGATCACGCATGAGAGCGTGCTCGCCCTGGGGTTGAAACCGGGGCTGGAGGTGGTCGCGCTGGTGAAGGCGTCCTCGGTCGATCTGTGCGTCGGCGGCGGGGGCAAGATCGGCGGCGACCAGAACCGGCTTACCGGCACGATCGCGCATGTGGTTCGCGACGGCGATACCGCCGAGGTCGCGGTCGATCTCGGGTCGGGGCTGACCGGGATCGCGCTGATCGAAGGTTCCGGCGCAACGCGCGCCAAGGTTGGACAGCGCGCAACGCTGTCCTTCCCTTCGGACACGGTCATCATCGGCCGGGTTGCCTGAGAGTTTGAAAAAGAATGCCCGCAAGCCGCCGAAGGATGACGGAAAACTCAATGATGTCAGCGGGCGTTCTTTTTCAAGTTCGATTGTTTTTCAAGCTCTGACGGCGGCGTCGCCGCCGCTTCGGCGATCGTTGCCAGGCAGGGCCTATGCGGTTTCGTAGCCGGTGATCGCCTTGGTCTCGAGGAATTCCTCCAGGCCCCATCTGCCGTGTTCGCGGCCGTTGCCGGATTGCTTGTAGCCGCCGAACGGTGCGGCGGTGTTCCAGGGCGGATGGTTGACGTGCACGTTGCCGGCCCGCAGCCGGGCAGCGACCCGGCGGGCATGCGCCAGGTCGGCGGATTGCACGTAGGCGGCCAGGCCGTAGATGCTGTCATTGGCCAGCCGGATCGCTTCCTCCTCGCTGGCGTAGGGCAGGATGGAGAGCACCGGGCCGAAAATCTCCTCGCGGGCGATGGTCATGTCGTTGCGCACGCCGGCGAACACGGTGGGGCGCACGTAGTAGCCGCGATCGAGCCCCTCCGGCCGGCCGGGGCCGCCGATCACCAGCTCGGCGCCTTCATCGATGCCGGCCTGGATCAGGCGCTGGATGCGGTTGAACTGCACCGCGCTGACCACCGGGCCGAGATTGGTGCGTTCATCGCGCGGATCGCCGACGATGAAGCGCCCGGCCGCGATCCGGGCGATTTCCTTCGCCGCGTCGTGCCGGTCGGCGGGCACGAACATGCGGGTGGGGGCATTGCAGGACTGGCCGCTGTTGCCGAACACGGCGGCGACGCCGCGGCTGACCGACCGCTGCAGATCGGCATCGGGCAGCAGGATGTTGGCCGACTTGCCGCCGAGTTCCTGGGCCACCCGTTTCACCGTGGTCGCTGCCGCGCGGGCAACCAGGATGCCGGCGCGGGTCGAGCCGGTGAAGGACATGAAGTCGATGTCCGGGTGGGCGGACATTGCCTCGCCGACGGTCGCGCCCTCGCCCTGCACCATGTTGAACACGCCCTTGGGGGTGCCGGCCGCGTGCATGATCTCGGCGAACAGCACCGCATTCAGCGGCGCCACCTCGCTCGGCTTGAGCACCATCGTGCAGCCGGCGGCGATCGCCGGCGCCACCTTGCAGACGATCTGGTTGATTGGCCAGTTCCACGGCGTGATCAGCCCGCAAACACCGATCGGCTCGCGGGCGATCAGCGTCGTGCCCTGCATCCACGCAAAGCTGTAGGTCTCCAGCACCTCGATCATCTGCGACAGATGGGCGACGCCGGTGCCGGCCTGCGAGTCGCGGGCGAACTTCAGCGGCGCCCCCATCTCACGGGACATCGTGGCGCCCACCTCGTCGATGCGTGCGGTGTAGATGTCGAGGATGCGGCGCAGCAGGTGCAGCCGCTCGGCGTGGGTGCTGAGCGACCAGGCCGGGAAGGCGGCCCGCGCCGCGGCGACGGCCCGGTCGATGTCGGCGGGCGCGCCGAGCGCGATCTGCGCAAAGGACTCCCCGGTTGACGGATCGATGACGTCGAGCAGTGCCGGCGTGGCGGGCTCGACCCAGTCGCCGTCGATATAGAACTTCCGTGCGTGTTGCATTGGTGCCTTCCCGTCCGGCCTTGCGGCGGGCAATGGCGCTGACGGTCGGGCGTTGCGCTCCGTCCCCGGCGTGCCATGGCCAGCCTTGCCAGCGGCGTCGTATAAAGCGGGGAATAACTGGGGAAAAGCGGGAGATCGGCCCGCTGCGGCGGGGCCGCCTGCATGGCTGCTGCGTGTATTGTCGGGGCACCGTGCCTGGACGGGCCGACTCACTCGTCAGGCAGCGGCTGGGAGGATACCCGCAGCGACACCAGCACGATCCGGTCGCGGTCCAGCCGCAGCGTGACGGTCGCGCTGCCGGCGTGCGGGCAGCAATTGCCGTCGCCGTCCCGCCACAGCGGGGTGTGCGCGGTCATCGCCCGCCAGTCCGGATAGATGCCCTTCCAGGCGCCGATGGCCTTGGGCAGGCGGGCGCCGAGCTGGTCGAGCCACGCCGTGATGTCCACCTCATGCCATCCGCCATCACGGAACACGAACAGGGTCTCGGCCGAGACGTTGCCGGTGCCCGAGACATAGCCGGGCAGATCCAGGAACGTCCCGTGCGGGGTCGGCAGAATTTTCGGTGCGTCATAGTTGGTGTCGACGTCGGCGGACCAGGTGACCGGCTGCGGGTCGGTGCCGTCGCCGGCCAGCACGATGATCCCGGTGCCCGTCGTGTTGTCGCCGTCCCGCCAGGTTTGCATCCGGTAGCGCAGCGCCCCGCCCGGCGCGCCGGTGAGCACCCCCGCCTCGGTGACCGCGCAGACCGCGTTCTCGCCGTCCATCAGCTTCAGGCAGGTGCCGGGTGGCGTTGCGCCCACGCTCTGCCGGATGGCCTGCCAGTCCGCGACCTGCCTGCGCAGGTCCGCCGTCCGGGTCTGGCAGGCGCTCATCAACTCGTTCGGTGTCGCCGCCTTGTCCCGCTTGGAGGCGATCCACTGGCGCTGGTCCGCGCGCAGTGCCTGCGGGTGCGGGCTCGCCGCCAGCGCCCCGGTGAAGACGGTGCCCAGCGCGCTGTCCGCCATGGAAAGCGCGGCGTCGGCGCAGATCATGTGCTCGATCCGGCTGGCGGCCGAGGCGCAGTCGAAGCTCGCGGCGTTGGCCGGGCCAGGGCCGCAAGGCAGGCAACAAAGCATCAGGGCGGCAAGCGCACTGCGCATCGTTCAGGTCTCCGGGCGTCGGTGGCCGGGTGAATTCAGCATGCCGGGCTGAACGGCGCCGGCCGGCGGTTCGCGCTCTGGCGTTCCACCATCCACCCTGGATATTCCGCCGGCAGGGCGCTCACCTTATCGAGGGCCGCGCATTCCTCGGCCGACAGCGCGAGCGACGTTGCGGCGATGTTGTCGGCCAGTTGTTCCTGCGTCTTGGCACCGATGATGACGCTGGTCACGTGCGGTTTGCCCAGCAGCCAGGCCAGCGCCACCCGGGCGACCGAGACGCCATGCGCCGCGGCAACCCCGCGCATGGCGGCGACGCAGGCCCAGGCGCGGGTCCGATCCACCGGCGGGAAGTCGAAACTGGCCCGCCGCGCGCCTTCCGGCCCGCTCGTGCCGGGGCCGAACTTGCCCGACAGCAGGCCGCCGGCAAGCGGGCTCCACACCATCAGCGCCAACCGTTCCTCGGTCAGCAGCGGAACGATCTCGCGTTCGATGTCGCGGCCGGCGATGGTGTAGTAGGCCTGCAGACTGTCGAAGCGGGCGAGGCCGGCGCGCTCGGAAATGCCGAGCGCCTTCATGATCCGCCAAGCCTGCCAGTTGGACACGCCGACGTAGCGCACCTTGCCCTGACGCACCAGGTCGTCGAGCGCGCGCAGCGTCTCCTCGATCGGGGTGACGGGATCGGTGCCGTGGATCTGGTAGAGGTCGATGTGGTCGGTCTGCAGCCGCGCGAGGCTCTCGTGCACGCTGTCCATGATATGCGCCCGTGACGCGCCCCGCTGGTTCGGGCCGGGACCCATCGGCAGGAACAGCTTGGTGGCGATCACCACGAGGCTGCGGCGGATGCCGAGATTGCGCAGCGCCTGCCCGAGCAACTGCTCCGAAAGCCCGAAGCTGTAGGCATCCGCGGTGTCGATGAAGTTCACCCCGGCATCCAGGGCGGCGCGGACGATGCCGTCCACCTCGTCCTGCTGCAATGCGCCGATCCGGCTCCACACCTCGCCAATGCCGCCGAAGGTCATCGTGCCCAGGCATATCTCGGAGACGAACAGGCCGGTGCGGCCAAACTGGTTGTAGCGCATGGCAACCTCCCTGGCGGATCGGCGGTGCTGTCGGCTGGCCCGTCCTGAGGGTCGGCCCGGCGGCAGAATGGCGCGCCGGGCCGGCAATGCCCAGGGGCATGCGTCAGCTATGAACGGGCTGCGGCATGCGGGGGGAAGCCGCCCCGCGGTGCATCCGCATCCACGGTGCGGCTGACCGCCTGCGCCCGATCATGTCGCATTTGTCGCAAAGGCAACGTAATGTCCGATCAGGGATGGCGCGATCCGTCCGGAGGGGGGCAGCTTGAGACGGCTGGCATGGCGATCCCCGTTCGCGCCGATCCGCCGGACCGGACAGGGCAAAGCCCGGGTTGGGGGGCGGAGAACGCCCCGCCAGGACACGCATTGCGTTGCCATCCCGGCAACGCTATCGCTCGCCGGCATGGACCGGCGACACCGCGCGCCGGGCCTGCCCGGGAGACGACCATGCAGGCTGAACCAGGCGACGGAACGCGCGATGGAGCCGTTGCGGTGGACCTCACCAGCTGCGACCGCGAACCCATCCATATCCCCGGCGCCATCCAGCCGCATGGCATGCTGTTCGCGTTCAACGCGGGCAATCCCGCCCTGATCAGCGTCAGCGCCAATGTGGCGGAGCTTGCCGGCCACCCGCCGGGCGACCTGCTCGGCCGCCCGGTCGGGGGCCTGTTCGACGATCGGAGCCGGGCGCGGCTGCTCGCTGCCCTTGGCCAGGCCGAGCTGACCGCCGGCCCGCCGGTGCCGCTGTGCCTGCCCGCCGGCAGCGACACCGCCTATGACGGCATCCTGCACCGCCATGACGGCGTGAGCTTCCTGGAGCTGGAGCCGCGCACCGACGAGTCGGCCGACTCGCATGCCTTCTTCCGCCGCACCCGCGGCGCCATCAAGCGCCTGCAGGCGGCGGCCACCCTGGCCGAGGCATGCGCCGCCGCGGCCAGCGAAGTGCGCCAGATCACCGGCTTCGACCGGGTGATGGTCTACCGCTTCGCCGCCGATGCCAGCGGCGAGGTGGTGGCCGAGAGCCGCAACGACACGATCGACTCGTTTTTCGGCCTGCATTTTCCGCCCTCCGACATCCCGGCGCAGGCGCGTGCGCTGTATGTGCAGAATCCGATCCGCATCATCCCCGACATCCACTATCGTCCGGCGCCGCTGGTGCCGGACCGCAACCCGGCGACCGGCCGGGTGATCGACCTCAGCTACGCCGTGCTGCGCAGCGTCTCGCCGATCCACCTGGAATACATGGCCAACATGGGCGTGCTCGGCACCATGTCGGTGTCCATCCTGCGCGGCGACCGCCTGTGGGGCCTGATCGCCTGCCACAACCTCGCGCCGCGCCATGTCAGCCACGACGCCCGCCAGGCCTGCGAAATGGTGGCGCAGGTGCTGGCCTGGCAGATCGGCGTGATGGAGGAGGCCTCGGTCACCCGGCACGGGCTGAAGGGCAAGGCGATCCAGCGCCGCCTGCTCGGCGACATCGAGCAGTTGCGCGACCACCGCGTCGGCCTGATCCGCAACAGCGAGGCGCTGCTGGAGCTGATGGGCGCCTCCGGCCTGTGCCTGTATGGCCGCGACGCCGTCACCGCCATCGGCCGCACCCCGCCGGCCGAGGCGATCGAGCGCCTGGTGGACCGGATCGACCGGGAAGGCGGCGCCGAGCTGTTCCAGACCGACCGGCTGGGCCTGCTGTTCCCCGAAATGGCGCCGTTCGCGGCGCTTGCCAGCGGCGTGCTGGCGGTGCCGCTGTCGCGCTCGCCGCCGCGCCGCTGCATGCTGTGGTTCCGCCCGGAAGTGGCGCAGACGGTGCGCTGGGGCGGCAACCCCAACAAGCCGGTCACCATCGGCCCGCACGGCACGCGGCTGCTGCCGCGCGAATCCTTCGCCGCCTGGACCGAGGAAACCCGCGGCCGCGCCCGCCCCTGGGAAAGCCACGAAATCGCCGCGGCCATGGAGATGCGCGACCTGGTGATCGATGTCATCCTGCGCAAGGCGGAGGAGCTGGAGCGGGTGAACACCCAGCTTGCGCGCAGCAACGAGGAACTGGAATCCTTCGCCTACGTCGCCTCGCACGACCTGAAGGAGCCGCTGCGCCATATCGAGGCGTTCGCCGGGCTGCTGGCGGATTCGATCCGCACCATGGGCGACGAGCGGTTGGGCTCGATGATCAGCGGCATCGAGGCGTCCTCGCGCCGGCTGCGCAACCTGATCAACGACCTCGCCGAATTCTCCCGCCTTGGCCGGCAGGCGCAGCCGCTGGAACCGGCCAGGCTGGAGGAGATCGTGCAGGAGGCGAAGCTCGACCTGCGCCAGCGCATCGAGGAGGCGGCGGCCGAGCTGACCTGCGCGGCGCTGCCCACGGTGCAGTGCGACCGCAACCAGATGCGCCAGGTGCTGCAGAACCTGCTGGCGAACGCGCTCAAGTACCGCCATCCCGGCCGGCCCTGCCGCATCCGCATCTTCGCCGAGCCGGAGGAGCCGGAGGACCGCCGCGGCGATCCCGGCGCGGTGGCGCAGGTGCGGGTGTGCGTGAGCGACAACGGCATCGGCTTCGACCCGAAATACAGCGAGCAGGTGTTCGAACCGTTCCAGCGCCTGCACGGGCCGGATGAGTTCGAGGGCAGCGGCATCGGGCTGGCGATCTGCCGCAAGATCATCCAGCGCCATGGCGGCAAGGTGGGGGTGGATACCGCGCCCGGCATCGGCTCCACGTTCTGGTTCTCGCTGCCGCTGGCGCCGATTGCCGAGCCGCGCCCGGCCCGCAGCTTCGGGGAGGGGGAGGGCGCAGCATGACGGACACGTCGCACGCCGGCGAGGCGGAGCGGGAGCCGATCGACCTCACCACCTGCGACCGCGAACCCATTCATATTCCCGGCAGCATCCAGCCGCACGGCGTGCTGCTGGCGCTGCTGGAGCCGGTTCTGCGCCCGGTCTCGGTCAGTGCCAGCATCACCGCCCATACCGGTCTGTCACCGGAAGCGGCGCTGCTCATGCCGCTGCGCAACTGGCTGACGCCGGACAGCCTGCGCCGGCTGCAAGCGGCGCTGGCGAGCGACGACCTTGCTCTGCTCAACCCGATCCGCATCGAGCTCGCCGGCCCGGCCGGGGGGCGCGCTTTCGACGGCATCCTGCACCGGCACGATGGCCTCGCCATGCTGGAACTGGAGCCGCGCGCCGAGGCGGACGGCGCGTCCGGCGTGTTCTTCCGCACCATGCGCGGCGCCATCCGGCGGCTTCAGGCCGCCGCCGGGCTGCAGGACGCCTGCGAGATCGCGGCCCGCGAGGTGCGCCACATCACCGGCTTCGACCGGGTGAAAATCTATCGTTTCGGCGCGGACTGGTGCGGCCAGGTCATCGCCGAGGACCGCGCCGGGACCATTCCGTCGCTGCTCGACTTCCATTTCCCGGCCTCCGACATCCCGGCGCAGTCGCGCGCGCTGTACACCCGCAATACCGTGCGCATCATCCCCGACATCGGCTACACGCCCTCGCCACTGCGGCCCGACCGCAACCCGCTGACCGGCGGTCCGATCGACCTGTCCGGCGCGGTGCTGCGCAGCGTTTCGCCGATCCACCTCGAATACATGGTCAACATGGCGGTCTACGGCGCCATGTCGGTTTCCATCGTGCGCGATGGCCGGCTGTGGGGCCTGATCTCCTGCCACAACACGCTGCCGCGCTTCGTCTCCTTCGAGCGGCGCCAGGCCTGCGAACTGATCGCCCAGGTGCTGACCTGGCAGATCGGCGTGCTGGAGGAAGCCGAGGTGATCCGCCACAGCGTGCGGGTGCGCACGGTGCAGCACCGGTTGCTGTATGAACTCGGCGGCGCGGCCGATCTGCAGGCCGGGCTGGCCCGCAGCGGCGGCGAGTTGCTGGCGCTGATGGGCGCCAGCGGCCTCGCTCTGTGCGGCGCCGACGGCATCACCGCCTTTGGCAGCACGCCAGGTGAGGCGCAGATCTTCGAGCTGGTCAAGTTTCTGGCGCAATCGGGCGTGCGTGACGCGCACGCGACCGACCGGCTCCCGGCCGAGCATGCGCCGGCGGCCGAATATGCCGGCATCGCCGCCGGCCTGCTGGCGGTGCCGCTCGGCCGGTCGTCGCAAAGTCACATGCTGTGGTTCCGCCCGGAGGTGGCGCAGACCGTTACCTGGGGCGGCGACCCGCACAAGCCGGTGCGCATCGGCCCGCATGGCGGGCGGCTGCAGACCCGCGCCTCGTTCGATGCCTGGTGCGAGGCGGTGCGCGGCCGGTCCCGCCCCTGGCAGAACCACGAGGTGGTGGCGGCGATCGAGCTGCGCGACCTGGTGGTCGATGTGATCCTCGGCAAGGCCTACGAGCTGGAGCGGGTGAACCGGCAGCTTGCGCGCAGCAACGACGAGCTGGAATCCTTCGCCTATGTCGCCTCGCACGACCTCAAGGAACCGCTGCGCCATATCGAGGCCTTCGCCGGCCTGCTGAAGGAATTGCTGCCGCCGGATGCCCCGGGGAGCGAGGGGGGGCGGCTCGGCACGATGGTGGAGGGAATCGAGGCGTCGTCGCGGCGGCTGCGGGCGCTGATCAACGACCTGGCCGAGTATTCCCGCATCGGCCGGCAGGCGCGCCCGCTCAGCCCCGCCGACCTCGATGCCGTGCTGGCGGAGGTGCTGGCCGACCTCAGGCCGCTGATCCAGGAAACCGGCGCGTCGGTCACCTCGCAGCACCTGCCGGAGGTGCGGTGCGACCGCAGCCAGATTCGCCAGTTGCTGCAGAACCTGGTGTCGAACGCCCTGAAATACCGCCACCCCGACCGCCCCCCGGTGATCGCGGTGCACGCCGTCGATGTGCCGGCCCGGCCCGGTGCGGCCGGCGAAGCGGAGCGCGGCGGCGCCGAGCCGCGTGCGCATGTGCGCATTGCGATCGCCGACAACGGCATCGGCTTCGATGACAAGTACCGCGAGCAGATTTTCGAGCCGTTCCAGCGCCTGCACGGGCCGGACGAATACGAGGGCACCGGCATAGGTCTGGCGATCTGCCGCAAGATCGTGCAGCGCCACGGCGGCACCATCCACGCCACCGGCCAAACCGGCGAGGGCGCGGTGTTCGTGTTCACCCTGCCGCTGCGCGGCCTGGAGAGCTGACCCATGGAGCGCGACACCCAGCCGCCCTGCATCCTGGTTGCCGAGGACCACAACCACGACAAGTTCATCCTTACCGAGGTGTTCTCGCGCGCCGGCATCGCCGCCGACCTGCGCTTCGTGAGCGACGGCGAGCAGATGCTCGACTACCTCTACCGCCGCGGCCCGTTCGCCGAGCCCGGACGGGCGCCGACGCCGCGGCTGGTCCTGCTGGATCTCAACATGCCGCGGCTGGACGGCAGGAAAGTGCTGCGCATGGTGCGCGCCGATGAAACCCTGCGCCACCTGCCGATGATCGCGCTGTCCACGTCGGAAAGCCCCAAGCACATCAACGAGGCCTACTCGATCGGCATCAACGCCTACCTGATCAAGCCGGCCAGCATTCCCGACTATGTCGCCAAAGTGTCGTCGCTGTGGAAGTTCTGGCTGGAGACGGCGTCGCTCCCCGCGACCGAGGTGGCGCGGCCTTGATCACGCTGACCCGCCTGCTGCTGATCGACGACGCGCGGGTGGACAGCATCTGGCTGGAACACATGCTGCAACGGGTGCCGGGGCCGCCGCGGGTGCTGGACTGGGTGTCCCGCTTCGACGCCGCCGAGCAGGCGATGACGGCCGACCGGCACGACCTCTATTTCGTCGATTTCCGGCTTGGCCCGGACAGCGGGCTGGACCTCATCCGGGCCGCCCGCCGGCGCGGCCTGCTGCGGCCCATCATCATGCTCACCGGGCACGGCAGCGAGGCGGTGGATCTGGCGGCCACCGAAGCTGGCGCCAACGACTATCTGGTGAAGGGCGAGTTCGACCATGTGCTGCTCGGCCGCACCATGCGCTATGCCGAGCGCAACGCACGCGCGCTCGCCGAACTGGACCGCCGGGCGGCGCAGTGGCAGGCGGTGGCGGCCGACCTGAAGGTGGAGAGCGGGCGGCGCGCCCAGGCCGAGGCCGAGCTGTCGCAGGTGCTGCGGCGCACCGTGGCCGAGCAGGAGGCCGAGCGGCAGCGCATCGCCCGCGAGTTGCACGACAGCCTGGGCCAGTCGCTCACCCTGCTTCAGCTCGGCCTGGACGGGCTGGGCCGCGCCGCGCCGGAGGCGGGCGGGCAGGTGGCCGGGCTGAAGCGGATCGCCGACGGGCTGGGGCGGGAGATCAACCGGCTGGCCTGGGAAATCCGCCCGACCGCGCTCGACGATCTCGGCCTTTCCACCGCCATCCGCCACCTGCTCGACACCTGGAGCGAGCGGTCGCAGCTGACATTCGACGTGCATCTGAGGCTGGAGGGACGCCGGCTGCCGGCCGCGGTGGAAACCACGCTCTACCGCGTGCTGCAGGAAGCGGTGACCAACGTGGCGCGGCACGCCGAGGCAGGGCGCGTCGGCATCATCCTGGAGGCCACCGAGCAGGAGGCGCGGCTGATCGTCGAGGATGACGGCCGCGGCTTCATCGCGGAGCCCAGCATGGGGGAGGCAGGCATGGGGGAAGTCGGCATGGCGGGCGGTCCGCTGTCTGGCCGGCTGGGCCTGCTCGGCATGCGCGAGCGGCTGGCGCTGGTGGGCGGCACGCTGGAGGTGGAAACCAGCCCGGGCCGCGGCACCACGCTGTTTACCCGGGTGCCGTTGCAGCAGGGCGCCGCGGCGGCCGGATAAGGCGATCAGGGGGTGTCGTGACCGATGAAACATTCTCTTGGCGGTTGTTACGGCTGGCAGTAGGGTTGTTATCGATTCGCCGAGTCGTCCACCGATCCGGGCTGTCCGCGGAGCAGGGGCCGCATGGCGCGGGGTCAGGCGGGGCGGGGACCTGGATGAGGCTGACCGGGACAATGTCCGGCACCGCGCGCTGCGGTCGTCTGGTCATGGTTTCGGCGAGTCGGATGCCCCTGGCGCTGGCATCCGGCGGGTAATTTCCCCGCAGCGCCGCTTAGGCTTGTGCCCGCCGCCGTGATTCGCGCGCCGGCGGGCAGGGGTGGGTCTGCCCCGGCTGCATCACGTTCGCGGTCCGCCATGCGGTCCGCCAGGAGAGAGAGATGGGATCCAACGTCAGGTCCGCGACCCCGCTGTTGCAGATCGGGGTTTTTCTCGGTGCGGTGCTGTTCGTACTGCCCTGGATAGCGCAGCAGCAGCGCGTGGCCGGGTTCGCTGCCTACCTGCTGGCCGGCGCGCTCGGCGTTTGGGCCGCCGCCTGGTTTTCCGGTCCTGAGGACCGCCTGGATGTCGGCCAGCGCAAGCACCTGATTGTCTTCGGCTGGCCGTTGTACCTTGCCATCGCGGCGTTCCAGTCGCTGCGGGAGATCGTGGCGCCGAAGCAGCCGGCCGGGGCAGCGGCGGCCGCCAAGGCCCCGGTCCACGCGCCCGCGCCGCCGGTTGCCAAGGCGCCCCCCGCGCCTGCGCCGGCCGCCCCACCGCCTCCGCCTGTGGCCGCGGCGCCGAAGCC
>CAIVPZ010000175.1 GCA_903907955.1 uncultured Acetobacteraceae bacterium
ACCGGCGGCCTGGTTGCCGGCGCCGCCGGATGGGCGGCGGCATTCGGCCCCGGCGGGGTTGCCGCGGCGGGGCCGCCGGCCGGCGGAGTCGCGGCGGGGGGGGCGGCCGGATGTGCAGGCGCCGGGTGCACCGGGTGTGCGGAGGCCGGGTGGGACGGGCGCGCGTGCGGCCGGTTGGCAGGCCTGGCCGGCTCCGGCGCGGCTGGCGCGGCGTTTGGCGGCGGCGTCTGCAACGGCTCGAGGGCACGCGCATCAACGCTGGCCTGGGGGTACGCCGGCAACGGCGCAAGCGCAGCCGTGCCGGCACAGGCCAGGGCGAGGACGAAGGAAAATGTTCGCATGGGCAGCACTACCCTAGCCGAAGGGCGGATAATTCTCAACGAAGGCCGGGCTCAGGATGCCCGTGCCTCCCCGGCGGCGAGACCGTTCGCGGCGGCCTCGCGCAGAACAACGTGCAGATGCGGGTTGGCGGCCACCACGTCGCCGCTGTCGCGCGGGTCGCCGCCCTGCGGGTCGGTGGCGTAACCGCCCGCCTCGCGCACGATCAGCAGCCCGGCGGCGATATCCCAGGGCTTCAGGCCGAACTCCCAGAACCCGTCGTAGCGGCCGGCCGCGGTCCAGGCGAGGTCCAGCGACGCCGCCCCGAACCGGCGGATGCCGGCGACCTGCGGCATCAGCACGCCGAGCGTGCGGGCGAAGGCCAGACGGTGGCGCGCCGCCACGGCGGCGAACGGGATGCCGGTGGCGAAGATGGCCTCCCTGAGGTCGCGCCGGCCGGAGACGCGCAGGCGGCGCGAATTGAGGTAGGCGCCGGCGCCCTTCTCCGCCCAGAACATCTCATCGACCGTCGGCGAATACACCAGACCGGCTGCCAGCTCGCTGCTGCCGTCGGGCAGGCGGTGCTCCAGCGCGATGGAAATCGCCCAGTGCGGGATGCCATGCAGAAAATTGCTGGTGCCGTCGAGCGGGTCCACCACCCAGCGCCAGGTCCAGTTGTCGCTGCCGGAGGCGCCGGATTCCTCCAGCAGGAACGAATAGCCGGGGCGGGCCTTGTTGAGGTCGTCGCGCAGGGTCTGCTCGGCGCGAATGTCGGCCTGACTGACGAAGTCGCCCGGTCCCTTCACGCTGACCTGAAGCTGCTCGACCTCGTTGAAGTCGCGCAGCAGGCGCTTGGAGGCGCGCTGGGCGGCGTTCTGCATGATGGTCATGTGGGCGGACAGGCGCAGCGACATGGCGGGGGGTTCCAGCGGGCCGGATCAGCCCTTGAACCGCTCCATGTAGCTGGCATCCTCGATCCGCACGACAATCTTCTCGCCGGCCTCGACGAAGGGCGGCACCATCGTCTTCACGCCGTTGGACAGCCTGGCCGGCTTGTACGACGAGGAAGCGGTCTGGCCCTTCACCACCGGGTCGGCCTCGACCACTTCGACCACGGCGCTCTGCGGCAGGTGCAGCGCGACCGGCTCGCCTTCGACCAGATCGACGGTGATGGTCATGTTGTCCTGCAGGAACGGGGCGGCATCGCCCAGCAGGTCGGCCGGGACATGGGTGGACTCGAAGGTCTCGGGGTCCATCAGCACAATGTTCGGGCCGTCGGTGTAGGAGTAGGTGTACTCCTTGTTGTCGGTCATCAGCCGTTCGACGGTATCGGCGGTGCGCCAGCGCTCATTGGTCTTGTTGCCAGATTTGAGGCAGCGCATCTCCACCTGAATGAAGGCACCGCCCTTGCCGGGGGTGATGATCTGCTGCTTGAGCACGGTCCAGCGGCGACCTTCGTGTTCGATCACCTGGCCGGCGCGGATCATGTTCGCCTGCTGCTTCATGGGGCGGGGTCTCTCGGGAAACTGTAGGGGAGCGGCGGCTTCTAGCCCGCCGCGGGGGCCGCGGCAAGCCGGGCGGGATGTGCCGGCTGGGATGTGTTATGGTTGTGACGGAGCTGGGCGATGCGCGAAACGGCGCCGGGGCGGATGACGGCGGAGGCGTTCCGCGCCTGGGCGATGGCGCGGCCGGAGGGGGAGCGCTGCGAGCTGGCCGATGGCGAGGTGATCGCCATGGCGCCGGAGCGGACCGCCCACAACGACGCCAGGTTCCTGATCGCCCGGCACCTGGCCGCGGCGGTCGAGGCAGCGCGCGTGCCGTGCCGGGTGCAGATCGACGGCATGGCGGTGCGGGTGGTGATCCACCACCGGCGCGACGAGGCCGGCGCGATCATGACCAGCATCCTGGGCGACGGCCCGCTGCTTCTCGACCCGCCGGGGGTTGGGTTCGATCCGTTCGGTTGAGCGGCGGCGCGGGCTGGCGCCGCAGCGAAACTTATCGTGATCACAACAGTCCCCGATCAACGGTTAGCATTCCGCCTGTGGCGGTGAGGTTGCCGCCGATCAGGGGAATGTCAGATGCGAAAATCGCTCCTTCCTGCCCTCGCGCTTTGTGGGGCGCTGGCGTGGTCTGGCGGCGCCGCCGCGTGCAACGGGTCCAATGTCATCCTGGCCGACAATTTCGCCGACGACAGCGGCGGATGGGAGCCGGATACGCATATGAAGTTCGCCGCACCGGCGCTGGTGGTCAGGCTGGTGAAGGGCCAGGCGGGGCTGCCCGAACTGAATTCGGCGTTCCTGGTGCGCAACGGCGATATCTGCATGGAAACGGTGATGCCAAATGCACCGGACCTGAACCCGGCTTTCGGGGTCATGTTCTGGGCGACGGATTATCAGAATTTCACCATGGTGCTGTTTTCCGCCAGCGGGAAAGTAACGATGTGGCGGAAGAACGAGGGCAAATGGCTGACCGTTTTCTCCGTCGACAGTCCCGCGGTGAAGGGGGCACCCGGATCGGCCAACACGATCCGCGTGACGTTCAACGGCAACCTGGTCACGACCTATATCAATGGGACCAAAGTGCGCGACCAGCGCGCGCAGGCACCGGCGACCGATCAGCGCTTCGGCTTCTTCATTCAGGTCGACAAGCCGGTGGAAGCGGAAGCGGGCGTGGATTTCGTGATCCCCAGCTTCAAGATCACCAACCCACCGGGTTAGAGCAACGCCGGCCAGATGCGTCCGCAGCGTCGGGTGAATCGAGCTACATGAACAGGCTGTCGGTTGGCAGCACGCGGGCTATTGGGTTTGTTGCATCCGTCAACGAACCCATAACCGGTTATACGGGTCACCCGTTCTTGATTCACCGACACTGCGCCGATGGGTAATCTGCCTGCCAATGAATCCGAATGGGGGACCCGGCCGGGGGGACGTATCATGACGAAGTTGCTGCTGGCGATCGCAATGGCGGTTTCGGTGCTGGCAAGTCCAGCCTATGCCTGCAAAGGGGGCAAAGTCCAGTTCGCGGACGATTTTCGAGACGTGGACCCGGCCTGGAACATTGAGGCCGCGCCGGACCGATACGCCATCAGCGGCGGAAAATTGGCGATTTCTCCCGACGCCAAGATCACCCCATTGGGCAATTGGACCAACCTCTACACCGGGTCTTTCTTCGGAGATGCCGATATTTGTGTGACAATAACCTTTCCAACGGAAGCCGGGGCCGAGGACGCCAGCGGCGGGATCGCATTCTGGGCCACCGACATCAACAACCTCTATAAGTTCGGAATCAGCCCCGCCGGAACGGCCTCGATCATCCGGTGGCAGAACGGCAAAGTGTTGATGGTGGCCTCCTGGCGAAAGACCGATGCATTGAAAACGACGCCGGGCGCAACCAACACGATCCGTGTCACTCTGAATGGCAGCAGTGCGGCGACCTATATCAACGACAAGCCGTTCGTTACGATCAAAGGCCAGCCACCGGAGGGCGGGAGCGAAATTGGCCTCAGCGCCAGCGCCGGCCAGCGCGCGTCGTTTCCTTTCCTGTTTTCCGACCTGAAGGTTACCGATCTTCCCAAATAGGCATCGGCAGGACGGCGCCGTGCTCAGCTTCGTGCGATCATCTCCATCGGCGCGATCACGCCGCGGTCGAGCAGGCCGATCAGGTTGGCGACCTTCTGCGCCGCTTGCGGACCCATGACGATCTGCACCCCGAGCGGCGGCGGGCCTGACACGGCCTGGCGGGCGCGCTGGGCGGCGAAGACCTCGCGGGCGAAGGCGGCGCGGCTGCGTTCGGCAATGATGGAAAACCCCGCTGCGGTCAGCGCGGCACGGTAGGTCTCCGGCGGCTCGAGGAAACTCGTTTCGGCACCACTCGACCATGGCACGGGAAAATCCAGCGCGCCGGGGCCGGTGCGCATCACGTCATAGATCGCGAAAAACCCGCCGGGGCGCAGCACCCGGTGCACGCCGGCGCACAGCGCCCGCTTGTCGGCGATGTTCATGCCGACATGCAGCAGCGTCACCCCGTCGAACGCCGCGGCATCGAAGGGCAGCGCCATGGCACTGCCGCAGCGGAAGGCGACGCGATCGGCCAGCCCCATCCGCCGCGTCAGACTGGTGGCGACGGCGACGTATTCATCCGAGAGGTCGATCCCCGTCACCCGGCAGCCATGCAGCGTGGCCAGCGTGCGGGCCGGGGCGCCGAGGCCGCTGCCGAGGTCAAGCAGATGCATCGCCGGGGTCAGGGCCAACTGCGCCGCGAGGTCCTTCGTTGCCTGGGCGCCGCCGATATGGAACTCGTCAGCGCCCATGAGGTCGGCGGGAACCAGGCGGTCGGGGTCCTTTCCCATCGCCGCCAACGCGGCGACGAGCGCCTGTTCCAGGCTGCCGTGCCGGTAATGCGCCGCCACATCCCGGTCGATGGTGGTCATTCCGCCCCCTCCCCTCCGGCAACCGGGTGCCGCCCGCCCCACGGATCGCGCACCGTTTCGCAATCGGTATAAACCGGCCCGACCGGCACCTTGCCGTGCCCGCCCGGGATGTCGAGCACATAGGTCGGAAGGGCCAGCCCGCTCACCCGCCCGCGCAGCGCCGCCAGCAACCGGCGCCCCTCGGCGATCGGCACGGCAAAGCGCGCGGTGCCCGGGGCGGGATCGAGCTGGTGCAGGTAGTAGGGTTTCACGCGGGCGGCCAGCATGGCCCGGAACAGCGCCTCCAGCGCCGCGGCGCTGTCGTTGACGCCGCGCAGCAGCACCGACTGGCCAAGCACCGGCACGCCGCGCGCCTGCACCCGCCGCAGCGCCGCCCGCGCCGCCGGGGTGAATTCGCTGGCGTGGTTGGCGTGCACCACCAGCCAGAGCGGTTTTTCAACATCCAGCGCCGCCGCCAGCGATTCTGTCACGCGCCCAGGGTCGGCGACGGGCACGCGGGTGTGGATGCGCAGCAGCTCGACATGCGGAATGGCGGACAATGCCCCCAGCAGGGCGCCCAGCCGGCGCGGTGCCAGGACAAAAGGATCGCCGCCGGACAGGATCACCTCGCGGATCGCCGGATGGGCGCGCAGCCAGTCCAGCGCGGTGTCCAGTTCCGCCGCGGTGAGCACGCCGCCGTCCGGGCCGACATGGGCGCGGCGGAAGCAGAAGCGGCAATACACCGGACACACCAGCAGCGGCTTCAGCAGCGCCCGGTCCGGGTAGCGGTGGACGATTCCCTTGACCGGCGACAGCGCGTCGTCGCCGATCGGGTCGGCGCGTTCGTGCGGCGCGGTGACCAGTTCGGCCGGGTGGGGGATGAACTGCCGCCCGATCGGGTCGTCCGGATGCGCGATCAGCGCCTGCATCGCCGGGGTGATCGCCACCGCATAGCGCGCCTCCACCGCCGCCGCGGCGTCGCGGTCAGCCACCAGGCCGGCGGCGGCGAGGGCGTCGGCGGTGCGCAATGTGCGCGCAGGGGGGCTGCCGTCCAGCATGGCGTTGGCTGTAATGTGCGCCCCCATATGCCGCAACCGTCCTGGCACCCTGAAAGCCTCGCCGCGCGCCTGCCCTTCCTGCGCCGCAGGGCCAGGCTGGCCGCCGCCGTGCGCGCCTTTTTCGACGCCCGCGGCTATCTGGAGGTGGAAACCCCCTACGCGGTGACCACGCCGGGCGAGGAGGTGCACCTGTCCGCCTTCGCCACCGAGCGACTCGCCCCGGATGGGGGGCGCGAAAAGCTGTGGCTGCACACCAGCCCGGAATTCGCCATGAAGAAGCTGCTGGTGGGCGGCGCCGGACCGATTTTCCAGCTCGCCCGGGTGTGGCGCAACGGCGAGGCCAGCGACCTGCATGCGCCCGAGTTCACCATGCTGGAATGGTACCGCCCCGGCGCCACGCTGGACGGGCTGATCGCGGAAACCCACGATCTGCTGCGCGCGGTGCTGCCGCCGGTGGTGGAATGCCGGGGGGTGCGCACCGATCTGCGCGGGTGCGAGCGCCTGACCATGGCCGCGGCGTTCCGCCACCATGTCGGCGCCGACCTGCTGGCGACGGCGGACGACGCGCCGGCGCTGGCGGCCCAGGCGGGCGTCACGCTGCGTCCCGGCGAGGGCTGGGAGGATCTGTTCTTCCGTCTGCTGCTGGCGCGGATCGAGCCGCGCATCGGCCGCGCCTGTCCCACCTTCCTCACCCACTGGCCGGCCGCCCAGGCGGCGCTGGCCCGCCGCGACCCGGCCGACCCGCGCGTCGCCGAGCGGTTCGAGCTGTTCGTCTGCGGCATGGAACTGGCCAACGCGTTCGTGGAACTGACCGATGCCGCCGAGCAGCGGGCGCGCTTCATCGCCGACCGGGCGCGCCGGACGGCGCTGTATGGCGAGGCCGGCTGGAAGCTGGACGAGGCGTTCCTGGCCGCGCTCGCCCATGGCATGCCGCCATCGGCGGGAATCGCGCTGGGCTTCGACCGCCTCGCCATGATCGCCAGCGGTGCCCCGCGCATCGCCGATGTGACATGGCTGTAGCGGCGGCGGAGCCGTTGACCGAACCGAAAGGAAACCCCGGCATTTTCCCGCCAGTTCGAAGCGGAACCGGAGGTTGCCCGTGGCCTGGACCGACACCATCAGCATCCGCCGCAAGATCGCGGCCGCCTTCGGCCTGATCTGCCTCGGCACGCTCGCCGTCGGCGGTTTCGCCGGGGTGCGGCTGGAGGCGGTGCGGGCCAGCATGGAGGAATTGCGCGCGAGCGCCATCGTCTCCACCGAGGCGCTGTCCGCCATGGCCTGGTCGGCCGAGAAGATTCGATTCTACCAGGCGGCCGTACTGCTCAGCACGGGCGCGCTGCGCGATGAGCGGATGCGCTTCATCCCCGGCCTGGACGCCGAACTGGACCGCGCCTGGGCACGGCTGGAGCCGGTTGTCAGCCCGGGCGAGGAGCGGCGCCTCGCTGCGGAACTGCGGACGACGCTGGAGCGGTTCCGCAACACCGCCCGCGAATGGCGCACGCTGCTCGAGCGCGGCGCGACGGACGCGGCGGTGGACCTGTTCAACAACCGCCAGAAGGACGACATGCGTGCGTTGCGCGCGGCGCTGGAGACGGCGATCCGCTTCGAGGAGCAGCAGGCGAACACCATCGCGGCCGCGCTCGCCGCCCGCTCGGACGCGGCGCGGCTGTGGATCCTGGGGTCGGTGGGCCTGCTCGGGCTGCTGGGGGCGCTGGCCGGCGCGCTGCTGATGCGCGACGTGTCGCGGCCCCTGCAGGCCCTGCGGCACAGCATGGCAGCGCTCGCCCAGGATGAGGTGGATGTGCCGATCGCAGCCCTGTCGCGCCGCGATGAGATCGGCGACATGGCACGCGGCGTGGCGGCCTTTCGCGACAACGTGCGCACCCGTCAGAAGCTGGAGCGCCGGCAGACCGGCGAGGCGGAACAGCGGGCCCGCCAGGCCCAGGCGATGGAACAACTGGCCGACGACTTCAACCGCGTGGTCAGCGGCGTGCTGGCCTCGGTGGCACAGGCGGCCGGCGGAGTGGAAGGCACCGCCGGGCGGCTGGCGGAGCTGGCGCAGCAGGCCTCGGCGCAGGTCCTGTCGGTGTCCGGCACGGTCGGCCAGGCGACCGCGAATGTGGAACACCTCGCCGGGGCGGCACAGCAACTGGCGGCCGGCGGCGTCGCGGCAGTCGAACGGATCGAACTGGCCAGCGCCACCGCCCGCCAGGCGGCGGACGGGACAGCGCGGGTGCGCGGTGCCATGGACGCGTTGAACGGCGCGGCCGAGCGCATCGAGTCGGTGGTGCAGCTGATCGCCTCCATCGCCGGGCAGACCAACCTGCTGGCGCTGAACGCCACCATCGAGGCCGCCCGAGCCGGCGAGGCGGGGCGCGGCTTCGCGGTGGTGGCCGGCGAAGTGAAATCCCTGGCCGCCGCCACCACCCGCGCGACCGGCGAGATCGCCGGCCAGATCGGCGCCCTGCAGGAGGCGGCACGGGAGGCGGCGCGCATGACCGCCGAGATCGCCAGCGTGATCGGCGATGTCGCGGCGGCGGCCGGCTCGGTGGGCGACGTGGTGGCCACGCAGGAAGCGGCAACCCAGGCGATCGCCCGCAACGTCGCCGCGGCAAGCCGGGGCATGCGCGACGCGCACGGGGTCACGGCACAGTTGAACGCGGGCGCCACCGCCTCGGATGGCGGGGCGCGCGAGGTGATGCAGGCGGCGCGGAAGGTAACCGGCGAAGCGGAGGCGCTGCGCCGGGAGATCGAGGCGTTCCTGGCCGCAATCCACAATGACGGCGAGCGCCGCGAATACGAACGGCTTCCCTCCACGCTGGAGGTGCGGGTTGTGGTCGGCGGCGGCACGGTCAGCGGGCGGCTGCGCGACATCTCGCTGGGCGGGTGCAGGTTCGGCGCCGTCCTGCCGGCAGGCTGCGGCGAGCACGCCACCCTGATCGCCCCGGGCGGGATGAATGTCCCCTGTCGCGTGGTGGCGGTGGAAGCGGACGTCACACGCCTGCAGTTCGCCCTGGACGAAGCGACACGGCAACTGGTGCACGCCTTGCTGCCGGCAGCCCAGGCGGCTTGAGGGCGCGCATGGACAGAAAGAAAGGCCAGGGCGCTGCCCTGGACCCGCCAGGGGTCGGTGGCCCCCTGGACCCCATTCCTCAAGGAATCATTGGGCTCGGGGCAACGCCCCGGGAGCGATCTCAGTAAAGCGCCGCCTGGGCGGCCATCGCCTGGACGGGATAGCGGCGGGCCAGGAAACGGCCGCGCGCCACCCGGCGCACATCATCCAGCGACGGCCAATGGCTGCCGTCAATGTCCTCAAGCCGCAAATCGGTGGCAACGAAGCGATAGCCGTCGTGCAGACGCACCGCGGCGCCCACAAACACGCCGTCGATATCGATCACATGGGACTGGAGCATGGGAAAATTCACCGCGGCGCAATGCCGCCGATGCCTTCTGTCTCGTCAGGAAAGGGTCAGGTGAGGGGCAATCAGGCTCCGGCGCGACAACAGCACACGGGCCAAGCGGGGGCACATCGGTGGCTGGTTGTGGCGAAGGCTGATTGCACGCTGTTTCTCCCATCGTCCTTGCGGGACGACGGAGGTCTAAACCACGCGAACCCGGCGCGTCAAGAAAAATCGCACATCGGGTACGTGTTGATGAATGGCACGATCCAACAGCGTGGAATAAGCCCGCCGCGCCAGGGATCAGGTGGCGAACCGACCCCGCTTCACCCAACCGGCGCCGCGTCGGTAATGATGAACCCGGCGCTTGTCGTCCCGTTCCACTCCTCGGCGCGCAGATGCCCGGCCAGGTGCAGCGGCATGCCGTCGCGGCGCAGCAGCGCCGCCGCCAGCGCGCCCTCGCCGGCGCGGAACCTGATCGCCTTCAGCCGCCCCCCTCCCCCCTCGCCTTCCACGAAGACGCGGATGGTGGCGCCCTCGCGGCCGACCCGGTCGGCGCGCACCACCCGCACCCGCGGGAGGATGAACACCGGCTCCTCGTTGCCGTTGCCAAACGGCGCCAGCCGGCCCAGTTGCTGCGCCAGCTCGGTGGTGCAGCCGGGCACCGCCACCGTCCCCTCCACCGCCAGATCGGCCGCCGAAGGCAGGTCCGATGCCGCGGCGAGGCGTTCATCGAGGAAGGCGTGAAACGTCGGCAGCCCGGACTCGGCCAGCGAGAACCCGGCCGCCATGGCGTGCCCGCCGCCGGTGAGCAGCATCCCTGACTGCCGCGCGGCAATCACCGCGGCCCCCAGATCGATCCCGGCGACCGAGCGGCCACTGCCCTTGGCGATGCCGTCGGCCAGCGCGGCGACGCAGGCCGGGCGGTTGAACCTTTCCTTGATGCGGCCGGCGATGATGCCGACCACGCCGGGATGCCAGTCCACCCCGGATACCAGCAGGGCGGCGCGGCCGGCGGCGACCTGCGCCTCGGCCGCCTGCATGGCCGCCTCCAGCATCGACGCCTCGACCACCTGGCGCTGGCGGTTCACCGCATCCAGCGTGGCGGCCATGGCGCGTGCCTCCACCAGGTCGTCGCACAGCAGCAGGCGCAGGCCCAGACCGGCCTCGCCGATACGGCCGCCGGCATTGATGCGCGGGCCGAGCGCATAGCCGAGCGTGGTGGCGGTCGGCCGCTCGGTCGCCTGCGCCACCTCCAGCAGGGCGGCGATCCCCGGCCGCTCGCGCCGCGCCATCACCCGCAGCCCCTGGGTGACGAAGGCGCGGTTCAGCCCGGTCAGCGGCATCACGTCGCACACCGTCGCCAGCGCCACGATGTCGAGCAGGGCCAGCAGGTCAGGCTCGCGGCGGGCGGCGAAGAAGCCGGCGCGGCGCAGTTCGCGCACCGTGCCGACGGCGGTCAGGAAAGCGATGGCGGCGGCGCACAGCGTGCCGAGGCCGGAGCCGCAATCCAGCCGGTTCGGGTTGACGGTGGCCAGCACGGCGGGCGGCGGACCTTCCGCCTTGTGGTGGTCCAGCACCACCACGTCGGCGAGGCCGTGCAGGCAGGCCAGCACGTCGCCGGCGGCGGTGCCGCAATCGACGCAGATCAGCAGCGTGGCGCCGCGCGCCGCCAGTTCCTGCAGCATCGGCACGTTGGGGCCGTAGCCCTCGGTCATCCGGTCCGGCACATGCGGCATGACGGTGCAGCCCAGGCCGCGCAGGAAGCCGGTGATCAGCGCGCCGCTGCAGGCGCCGTCCACATCGTAGTCGCCGAACACCGCCACCGTCTCGCCGCGGCGGACCGCATCGGCCAGGCGGGCGGCGGCGCGGTCCATGTCGCGCAGCACCGAAGGGTCGGGCAACAGGGCGCGCAACGTGGGGTCGAGGAAGTCGGCCGCCGCCTCCAGCCCCACCCCGCGCGCCGCCAGCAGGCGGCCGACGACCTCCGGCACGCCCAGGCGCTGGGCGATGCCCAGGCCCAGGCGGTCCTCGCCCTGCCGCCAGATCCAGCGCCGGTTGGTCAGGCTGCAGGCAACGCCGAGCACCGGCGCCGCCGCTGGCTCCGCCAGACTCAACACCGGATGATCACCCGTGGTCCCTCAGTAGTGCTGCGCCGCGGGCTTGGTGGCGTAGCTGTGGTGCGCCTCGACATAGCGGACCGTGCCGGACTTGCTGCGCATCACCACCGAATGGGTTACCGCGCCGTGGCCGAAGCGGCGCACGCCGCGCAGCATGGCGCCGCTGGTCACCCCGGTGGCGGCGAACAGCACGTCGCCGGCGGCCAGTTCCAGCAGCTCGAACTTGCGGTGCGGATCGGCGATGCCCATGTCGCGCGACCGGGCGATCTGCTCCTCGTTCTCGAACACCAGCCGGCCCTGCATCTGCCCGCCGACGCAGCGCAGTGCCGCCGCGGCCAGCACGCCCTCCGGCGCGCCGCCGATGCCGAAGAAGATGTCCACCCCGCTCTCCGGCTGGGTGGTCGCCATCACCCCGGCCACGTCGCCGTCGCTGATCAGCATGATGCGGGCGCCGAGGGCGCGGATGCGGGCGATCTTTTCCTCATGCCGCTCGCGGTCGAGCAGACAGGCCACCAGGTCGCTGATGTCGCAGTTCTTGGCGCGTGCCAGGTTGCGCAGGTTGTCCTCGATCGAGGCGTCGAGGTCCACCACCCCTGGCGGCAGCCCGCCGCCCACCGCGATCTTGTCCATGTAGATGTCGGGCGCGTGCAGGAACTTGCCGTGCTCGGCCAGCGCGATCACCGCCAGCGCGTTCGGGCCGCCCTTGGCGCACAGGTTGGTGCCCTCCAGCGGGTCCACGGCGATATCCATCGCCGGGCCGCCGCTGCCGACCTTCTCGCCGATATAGAGCATCGGCGCCTCGTCCATCTCGCCCTCGCCGATCACCACGGTGCCGCTGATCTCCACCGTGTCGAAGGCGCGGCGCATGGCGGTCACCGCCGCGCCGTCGGCCTCGTTCTTGTTGCCCAGCCCCATCCAGCGGCTGGCGGCCAGGGCGGCCGCCTCGGTGACCCGGACCAGCTCCAGCGCCAGGTTGCGGTCGCTCAGCAGCTCGCGGGCACCCTGTTGTTCCATCGACATGACGTTAGTCCTCCTTGGCGTTTATTCAGGCCGGTTCGATCCGGATTACGGCGGGGTCTTCAAGCACCGCGTCGAGCGCGCCGATACGGGCCAGCGCCGCCCGCATTGCCGCCTCGCGGGTTTCGTGGGTCACCAGCACCACCGGCACCACCTCGCCGGGGCTGCGGCCGCGCTGCAGCATGCTCTCCAGCGAAATGCCCTGGTCGCGCAGTTCGGCGGTGACATCGGCGATCACGCCGGGCCGGTCCACCACCATCAGGCGCAGGTAGTAGGCGCCGACATGCGCCGCGATCGGCACCGAGGGGGCATCGGTCAGCGCGCCCGAGGCGGCGCCCCAGACCGGGGTGGAACGGCCGCGGGCGATGTCGATCAGGTCGGCCACCACCGCCGAGGCGGTCGGTCCGGCGCCGGCGCCGCGGCCTTCCAGCATGACGCGGCCGACGAAGTCGCCCTCCGCCACCACGGCGTTGAACACCCCGTCCACCCGGGCGATCGGCGCCGCCTGCGGCACCATGCAGGGATGCACCCGCGCCTCGATGCCCGCCTCGGTGCGGCGGGCGATGCCGAGCAGCTTGATGCGGTAGCCGAGTTCGGTCGCGAAGCCGATGTCGAGGGCGGAGACGTGGCGGATGCCCTCGACATGCACGGCATCGAAGGCCACCGGCCGGCCGAACGCCAGCGCCGCGAGAATGGCCAGCTTGTGGGCGGCGTCGATGCCGTCGATGTCGAACGCGGGGTCGGATTCCGCGTAGCCGAGCTTCTGCGCCTCCGCCAGCACCTCGGCGAACTCGCGTCCGCGCTCGCGCATGACGGTGAGGATGTAGTTGCAGGTGCCGTTGAGGATGCCGGCGACGCGGGTGATGCGGTTGCCGGCCAGACCCTCGCGCAGCGCCTTGATGACCGGAATGCCGCCGGCCACCGCCGCCTCGAAGGCCAGCGGCACACCGGCGCGCTCGGCGGCGGCGGCCAGTTCGGCGCCATGCACCGCCAGCAGCGCCTTGTTGGCGGTGACCACCGGCTTGCCGGCGGCCAGCGCCGCCTGCACCAGCGCCCGGCCCGGCCCTTCCGAGCCGCCGATCAGTTCCACCACCACATCCGCCTCGTCGGCGGCCAGCGCCACCGGGTCGTCGTACCAGCGCAGCCCGGTCAGCGGCACGCCGCGGTCGCGTGAACGATCGCGCGCCGAGACGGCGGTGACGGCGATCGGCCGGCCGGCGCGGGCAGTGACCACGTCGGCATTGTCGCGCAGCAGCCGGAGCAGGCCGCCGCCGACCGTTCCCAGGCCGGCGACCGCAACCGACAGCGGTCGCGTCATCAATGCGTTCCGCCGGGTGCGGAATCGGGCGCGGTGCCCCAGGGGCCGTTGGTGTCGGATTGCAGGAAGCCGCGGATGTTGCGCATCGCCTGGCGCAGCCGGTGGGTGTTCTCGACCAGGGCGATGCGCACATGGCCGTCGCCGTGCTCGCCGAAGCCGATGCCCGGCGCCACCGCCACCTTGGCGCGCGCCAGCAGCAGCTTGGCGAACTCGACGCTGCCCATCGGCGCGTAGCGCTCGGGGATCGGCGCCCAGGCGAACATCGAGCCGTCCGGGCACGGCACATCCCAGCCGGCGGCATGCAGGCCGCGGATCAGCACGTCGCGGCGCTCGCGGTACAGGTCGCGCAGCTCCTGCACGCAGTCCTGCGGCCCGCTCAGCGCCGCCGCGGCGGCCACCTGGATGGGCGTGAAGGCGCCGTAGTCCAGATACGACTTCATGCGGGTCAGCGCGTTGATCAGCCGCGGATTGCCGGCGGCAAACCCCATCCGCCAGCCCGGCATGGAATAGGTCTTCGACAGGCTGGTGAATTCGACGGCGATATCCTTCGCCCCCGGCACCTGCAGGATCGAGGGCGGCACGTTCTCACCGAAATAGATCTCCGCATAGGCGAGGTCGGACATGATCCAGATCTCGTGCTCGCGGCAGAACGCCACGATCTCGCGGTAGAAATCGAGATCGGCCAGGTAGGCGGTTGGATTGGAGGGGAAATTGACGATCAGCGCGGTCGGCTTCGGCACCGAGTGCCGCACCGCGCGATCAAGCGCGCGCAGCATCTCCTCGTCCGGCGAGGCCGGGATGCTGCGCACCGCCGCGCCGGCTATGATGAAGCCGAACTGGTGGATCGGATAGGACGGGTTGGGCACCAGGATGGTGTCGCCCGGGCTGGTGATGGCGGCGGCCAGGTTGGCCAGCCCTTCCTTGGAGCCCAGGGTCGCGACCACCTCGGTTTCGGGGTCGAGGCCGACGTCGAACCGGCGGGCATAGTAGCCGGCAAGCGCCCGGCGCAGACCAGGAATGCCCTTGCTGACGGAGTAGCGGTGGCTGCGCGGGTCCTGCACCGTCTCGACCAGCTTGGCGACGATGTGCGGCGGCGTCGGGCTGTCGGGGTTGCCCATGCCGAGATCGACGATGTCGTCGCCGGCGGCGCGCGCCGTCGCCTTGGCTTTGTTGACCTCGGCGAACACATACGGCGGCAGGCGGCGGATGCGGTGGAACTCGTCGTGCATGGCAGCGGTCCGGAACCTCGGGGTTCTAGCAAAAAAAGCAGTGTCGGTGGCATGGGCAATGCCCCTCCCGGACGGGTCGGGGCAAGGACGAAATCAATTGGCGATGCGGGCGACGCCGCCACGCCCTTCCGCCTCGGCCTGGAATCGCACCAGCGCGGCCGGCACGCCGGAGATCGTCAGCACCGCGACGATGGCGCGCGCCCGTGCCAGCGCCAGCGGCAGGGCAGCCGACTGGGCGGCCGGATCGCCGCCGGGCGCGTCGCCGTAGCCGATCGCATCCATCGGGGCGGCGCCGCGGTGCAGCGCCAGGGTGCGCAGGGCGTCCTGCGTCTCCGGGGTGATCTCGGCGTTGCCGGGCTGGAACGGCACCAGCACCGAAGTGGCGGTGACCGTCGCCTTGGGCACCGGCGGCGGGGTGGGTGGAGCCACCGGCGGCGGCGTCGGCACGGTGGTGGCCGGCACGTCCACGCCCTGGATGTGCGGCGCCCGCGGCGGGGCGGCGGGCATCGACGCCGCGGCGACATCCATCGCGGCGCCATTCTGGCCGGCGTCCTCCCCCGCCGGCGCGGCGGCCGTCAGCGGCACCAGGGGCGGCGACTCGACCCGGCTCGCCCGGCGCGGCGCCCCGGCGGGCGGGGTGCTCGCCGCCGCCAGCGAGGCGCTGGGGCTGTCGTCCGGCGACGCGGCGGCGGGTGCCGGCGAAGGGGTGCGGGGCACGGACAGCTCCGGCATGGCGGCGCCGGCATACGCGGCGTCGGCCCGGTCGGCCAGCAGACCGGTGGCGATCCGCCCGCGCGTGGCGGCATCGGTGGGCACCGGACGCGCCGGCACCGACGAAAGATTGGGATAGGGGGCGTCGGCGTTCGGCGGCGGCGGCCGCTGCTCGGCAATCCGGCCGCCTTCCAGCGCATGCCACCAGTCGACCGGGTTCACCGAGCCCTCCGTCGGGGAACAGCCCGCCAGCAGCACCATGGCAGCCGCCCCGCCCGCGGCCAGGATGGCCGACTTGATCGGGCGCATACCGGCATGCAAGGTTGGAGGCGGTCGTTCCTGAACGCTCGCGCCTTGAACGGTTGCCGGGCGCCCTCTACTAAGTCGTTGAACACGTCCATTTGACATAAGTTCGGATCGCTCCAGCCTGCCGCCGCCTCGCCGCGGATCAGGTTTAGCGCGCAGCCGGACCCACGGGAAGGATGCCCTCTATGCCTGAGCCGACCAAACCGGATGCCGGCGCGTTGAAGCTGCCCGATCCAACCGAAATCGGGCGCTCAATGGCGGATATCGCCGAGCGCTCGCAGCGGATCGTCGGCGAGTGGCTGAAACGGCAGGCCGAGGCCGGCCCCAAAAGCCCGGACCCGCTGAACATCGGCGGCGCCTTCATGGAGATGACCACGCGGCTGATGGCCAACCCGGGCAAGCTGATGCAGGCGCAGCTCGGCTTCTGGAACGACTACATGTCGCTCTGGCAGAACGCGGCGCGGCGGATGATGGGCATCGAGAGCCATCCGGTGATCGAGGGCGACCCCAAGGACCGCCGCTTCAAGGACGACGCCTGGAAAGAAAACGAGATATTCGACTTCGTCCGCCAGACCTACCTGCTGTCGGCGCGCTACGTGCAGGACGTGGTGAAGCAGGCCGACGGCATGGACGCGCAGACGGCGCAGAAGGTGGATTTCTATTCGCGCCAGTTCGTCGATGCCATGAGCCCCAGCAACTTCCTGCTGACCAACCCCGAAGTGCTGCGCAAGACCGCGGAGACCGGCGGCGAGAACCTGCTGCGCGGCCTGAACAACCTGCTGGCGGACCTGGAGCGCGGCAAGGGCGACCTGCGCATCAGGATGACCGATACCGACGCGTTCAAGATCGGCGAGAACATCGCCGTGTCGCCGGGCAAGGTGGTCTACCAGAACGACCTCATGCAGCTGATCCAGTACACCCCTGCCACGGACAAGGTGCTGAAGCGGCCGTTGCTGATCATTCCGCCCTGGATCAACAAGTTCTACATTCTCGATCTGCGTCCGCGGAACAGTTTTGTGCGTTGGGCGGTTGCCCAGGGGCACACCGTGTTCATGATCTCCTGGGTCAACCCCGACGAGCGCCTCGCCGAAAAGGGGTTCGAGGACTACATGAAGGAGGGCGTGCTCGATGCCCTCTCGGCGATCGAGGCGGCCACCGGCGAATCCGCGGTGAACACCATCGGCTACTGCCTGGGCGGCACCCTGCTGGCGGCGACGCTGGCCTGGATGGCGGTGCACAACGACGACCGCATCAAAAGCGCGACCTATTTCGTCACCATGATGGATTTCCGCGAGTGCGGCGAACTCGGCGTGTTCATCGACGAAGAGCAGCTCAAGATGCTCGAGGAGAAGATGAACAAGCGCGGCTATCTCGAAGGCAGCGAGATGGCGACCACCTTCAACATGCTGCGCGCCAACGACCTGATCTGGTCGTTCGTGGTGAACAACTATCTGCTGGGCAACGATCCGTTCCCGTTCGACCTGCTCTACTGGAACAGCGATTCCACCCGCATGCCGGCGCGGATGCACAGCTTCTACCTGCGCAACATGTACCAGGAAAACCGGCTGAAGGACCCCGGCGGCATCACCCTGGCCGGCACGCCGATCGACCTGCGCAATGTGAAGGTGCCGGCCTACTTCATCTCGACGCGCGAGGACCACATCGCGCCCTGGCGCAGCACCTATTACGGCACCCACCTGCTGGCCGGGGAAAACCGCTTCGTCCTCGCCGCCTCCGGCCATATCGCCGGGGTGGTGAACCCGCCGGAAGGCGGCAAATACAGCCACTGGCTCAACACCGAACTGCCCGCCGAGCCGGAAGACTGGTTCAAGGGCGCCACCGAACATCCCGGATCGTGGTGGCCGGACTGGCAGCGCTGGATCACCGCACTCGACAAGCGGCAGGTGAAGGCGCGCGAGCCTGGGGACGGCAAGCTGGCGGTTATCGAGGATGCGCCTGGGGCTTACGTGAAGGTGCTGCTGGGGTAAGGCAAGGCCAGGGCGCTGGACCCGCAAGGGGGCAGTGGCCCCCTTGACCCCATTCCTTAAGTCATGGGTTACTTCAGCCCGGCGCGAAACCGCTGCGCCAGTTCTGCATAATGTACTGCGGTCAGATCAAATTTCGCCCGCTCCGCCGCGTCCATCACCCGGACGAGCCGGGCCGGCGAGCCTTGCCACAGCTCGTTGCGGCCGATCCGCTTGTTCGGCGTCAGCAGTCCGCCCGCCGCCAGCATGCCGCCTTCCTCGATCACCGCGCCGTCCAGCACCGTCGCGCCCATGCCGACGAAGGCGCGGTCGTGCAACGTGCAGGCATGGATGATGGCGGCGTGGCCGACGCTCACGTCGTCGCCGATGAGGGTGGGAAAATTGCCGGTGTTGATGTGGATGATGGTGCCGTCCTGGATGTTCGTGCGTGCGCCGATGCGGATGTGGTTGGTGTCGCCGCGCACCACGCAGTGAAACCAGATGCCGGACAGCGCGCCGATATGCACGTCGCCGATCACCGCCGCCGTGGGCGCGATGAAGGCATCGGCGGCCACCACCGGCGCCACCCCTTCGAACACGTAAAGCGGGCCGGAGGACAGGTCATGCATGCGCGGCCTCCCGCGCGATGCCGGCCGGCAGGCCGAGCATGAGGCCGATATTCTGCACCGCGGCGCCGGACGCCCCCTTGCCGAGATTGTCCAGCCGGGCCACCAGCACCGCCTGGCGGCTTGCGTCGTTGGCGAACACGCGCAGTTCCAGGACATCGGTGTCGTTCAGCCCCTCAGGCTCCAGCTTGCCGTCGGCGCCGGGCGGCAGCACGTGCACCAGGCGCTCGCCACCGTAGCGGCGCGCCAGCGCGCCGTGCAGATCGGCGCCGGACGGGCTGCCCGGCAGGATGTCCAGATGCAGCGGCACCGAAACCAGCATGCCCTGGCGAAAATGCCCGACCGCGGGCGAAAAGACCGGCCGGCGGGTCAAACCACCGTACAGTTGCATCTCCGGGACATGCTTGTGTTCCAGCGCGAGGGAATAGAGTTCAAACGCCGGGCCGCCGCTGGCCGCGTGCGCGGCGATCATCGGCTTGCCGCCGCCGGAATAGCCGGAGACGGCATTGATGGTCACCGGGTAGTCGGCCGGCAGCAGGCCGGCATCGACCAGCGGACGGATCAGCGCGATCGCGCCGGTGGGATAGCAGCCCGGGTTGGTGACCCGCGACGCCGCGGCGATGCGCCCGGCCTGGCCGCTTTCCAGCTCGGGAAAGCCGTACACCCAGCCCGGCGCGACCCGGTGCGCGGTGCTGGCATCCAGCAGTTTCGGCGCGCCGTCGCCCAGGCTGTCGGCGAGCGCCACCGATTCGCGGGCGGCCTCGTCGGGCAGGCAGAGCACCACCAGATCGACCTCGCGCATGATGGCGCGCCGGGAATCGGGGTCCTTGCGGCGGTCGTCGGGCAGGCTGTGCAGTTCCACCTGCGGCAGCGCCAGCAGGCGCTCGCGGATGCCAAGCCCGGTGGTGCCGGCCTCGCCGTCGATGAACACCCTGGCCCTGGTTCCCATGCGTGATCTCCCTGCGCGCGGTGTCGTCGTACGCCGGGAGCCACAAAAAGCAAGGGGGCGGACCCGCCGGGTCCGCCCCCTCCTGCCATGCGCAGACGAAAAACCCGGCTCAGCGCTTGCTGAACTGGAAGCTCCGGCGGGCCTTGGCGCGGCCGTACTTCTTGCGCTCGACCACGCGGCTGTCGCGGGTGAGGAAGCCGGCGAGCTTGAGGATCGGCCGCAGTTCCGGCTCGTAATTGGTCAGCGCGCGCGAAATGCCATGCCGTAGCGCGCCGGCCTGGCCGGACAGGCCGCCGCCGACCACGGTGGAATACACGTCGAACTGGTTGTAGCGGTCGGCGACCAGGAACGGCTGGGTGATCAGCATGCGCAGCACCGGCCGGGCGAAATACGCGCCGACGCGCTTGCCGTTCACCTGGATCTCGCCCTTGCCTGGCTTGATCCACACGCGGGCCACCGCGTTCTTGCGCCGGCCGGTGGCGTAGGAGCGGCCGAGGGCGTCGCGCTTGGGCTCGCGCTTGGCCACCGCATCCGGCACCACGGCGGCGACGGCGAGGTCCTTCAGGTCGGAGAGCGTACGGGACTGCGGGGTGCCGGACATCGTCTCAGACCCTCCTGTTCTTGGGGTTGAGGGCGCCGACGTCGAGCAGCTTCGGCGCCTGTCCGTCATGCGGGTGGGCGGCGTCGGCATAGACGTGCAGGTGCTTCATCTGCCGGCGCTGCAGCGGGCCACGGGTGATCATGCGCTCGACCGCCTTTTCCAGCACCCGCTCGGGATGGGCGCTTTCGAGCCGCGCGCGGATGCTGCGTCCCTTGATGCCGCCGGCATAGCCGGTGTGCCAGTACAGGATCGCCTGATCGAGCTTGTTGCCGGTCACCTTGACCTTGGCGGCATTGATGACGACGACATTGTCGCCGCAATCGACATGCGGGGTGAATTGCGGCTTGTGCTTGCCGCGCAGACGGGTGGCGATGACGACGGCGAGGCGGCCCAGGACCAGGCCTTCTGCGTCGATCAGCAACCAGTCCTTCTTCACCTCCGCGGGCTTCAGCGAGAGGGTGGTCTTCATGGGTCGCATCCTAAGGGGAACAGGGCGCGGCTTATGCCGTTTGGGCCTTGCCGGGTCAAGGGGTTATGTGTGTGGTATGATGATACCACAGCGGTTATCCGGCGGCCCGGACAGCGGGAAAACCGCGTTGCGCCCGCCCGGCGCGGCGGCGTAGGACGGGGACGGAACGGATGGGGTGCGGCATGGAACGTCACATCGAGGCGCTGCTGCTGTCGGCGCGCTGGCTGCTGGTGCCGCTGTATATGGCGCTGCTGGTTTCCGTGCTGGCGATCTACGCGCTGGTCGGGCGCGAGCTGGTGCACGTGGCCACCGACATCCTGACCATCCGCGAGGGGGAGCTGGTGCTGTCGGTGCTGTCGGTGCTCGATCTGGTGCTGGTGGCCAACCTGCTGGTGATGGTGGCGGTGTCGAGCTACGAGAGTTTTGTCCAGCGCTTCAAGACCGACGAGGCGGACGGGCCGGAATGGCTGGGCCGGATGGATGCGGGCAACGTGAAGCTGAAGGTGTCGCTGGCGATCGTGCTGATCTCGGCGATCAACCTGCTGCGCGGCTTCATGCTGGACATGCCGGCTGAGCGGCTGCCGCTGATGGCCGGCGTGCACATCGTGTTCCTGCTTTCCACCCTCACCATCGTGGTGGTCGGGCGGGTGGAGAAGAAGTGAGGCGGCGGCGCGGCCACACCGGAAGCCGCTGATACCAGTCCCAGGAAGGTTTGCCCCTTCCCGTCATGCCCGGGGCATGACGGGATGCGGCGGGTGAATCTTGTGGCTGACTGGTATGATTTTTCGCAACCGAACTATTTCAGATCGTCAGCCCTGACAACACGACCGTCTCCCGCAGGTGGCGGCCACCGGACAGGGTTTCGACGATGAAAGCGGCGAGATCCACGCGGCTGATCGTCCGTTTGCGCCGTTCGCCCGTCGGACTGGCCAGCCAGCGCCCGGTGGCCGCACCATCGGTCAGGCCGACCGGCTGCACCAGCGTCCAGTCCAGGCCGGACGCCTTGACCAGCTTCTCCTGCTGCTCCTTGTCGGCCATCTGCTCGCCCAGTCGCAGCAGGCGGAAGATCAGTTTGTGCGCCCGCGACGGCCGGTCGCGCGTGTCGCCGACGCCGTAGGAGGAAATGCAGACCAGCCGCGTGACCGAGGCTGCCGTCATGGCGGCGATCACGTTGGCCGTGCCGACCTCGCAGATGTTGGGCGGTGTGGTTCGTTTGGCGCCCAGCCACAGGATAACGGGGTTCTGGGAATTGCCCAGGCTGACCACCACTGCGTCCTGACCGGCCACAGCGCGCGCCACCTCGGCGGCGTTCAGGGCATCGCCTGCGATCACGGAAATCCCATTCTGCGCCGGGGCCTTCGCCGGGTCGCGCGCGAAGACGGTCACCTGATGTCCCGCGGCCAGCAGGGTCAGAGCCACCGCGCGCCCGGCCTTGCCGGTCGCGCCGAAAACAACGACTTTCAATACAAGCCTCCTGATGTCCAGCCGATCCGCACGCTCAATTCCGCTCCGCCATCGCCGAAGCGAATGCCAGCGCCCAGCGTCGGCACAAGCGGATTTTTCCACGCCAGGATTTAGCACAACGGCGCCGGCAGACGCCACGGCGGCATTGGTATCCGGAAAGTGCCGGACAGTCATTTCGCGCTGTCCAAAAAACTCCTACAAAATTCGCGACGCCCAACATTTAAATGAACCAACACAGGCGCTTGACCACGCGGCAATCGGCGCGTTCCGATGGCCGTCCCCTTCTTGGGCATGTCTGCCATGCGCCCACTTCGTCCGATCAAACGCTAGTCATCGCGGTCGTTTCCTGGCAAATAATAGCTTGGTCAGTCCCCTGACGCATCGGTGTCCTTCTGTCCTCCAACCCACGTAGTGAACGTCAACCATGTATGAGTTTTTCAAATCCCTGCATATTCTGGGACTTGTGTTGATGGCAGGGAATGTAACTGTCACCGCCTGTTGGAAGGTGTTTGCCGATCGTACGGGTAAAACGCAAATCATTTCTTTTGCACAGTGGCTGGTAACAGTTACCGACTTTTCCTTTACCCTTTCCGGCGGCTTCCTGATGGTTGTCGGCGGCTATGGCGCTGCCTATGCGGGTCACTTGTCGCTGTTCGCAACCCCCTGGCTGGCGCTCGGGCAGGTCATGATGGCCATGGCGGGCGCCGTCTGGGTGGGCATTCTCATCCCGATCCAGATCCGGCAGGCGCGGTGGGCGCAGGATTTCGCGATCATCGGTGACGTGCCGGAAGCGTACAAGAAAGACAGCCGCACCTGGCTGATCTGGGGTCTTCTCTCGACGGTACCGCTGCTGGTCGGCCTGTATCTCATGGTGGCCAAGCCGTACTATTGGTAATGATGCGGCGCCGGTAACCGCTTCGCTGACTCCCCGCTGCATGCGCCGGCCGCCGGCGCTGCGCGACCCTTCACAACCCCGGAGATGGCGTCATGCGAATAGCCGGATTTTGGCCGCCTGAACCGGTGCGGCCCGACGCTGCGCCGGTAGCGCGCGACCCCGGCGGCCTGCGAGCGGAGGTTGCCCCGCACGGCGGACGCCCTTTTTGGGCGGGCGGTGCAGCCGAACGCGTCGGCCCAGCGGTCGGCGTCGCGCAGCCGGATGCCGGGGCTGTCTCTGACGGCGGGCAGCCGGCACGCGGACCGCGCTTCGACGCGCCGATCGCCGCCGGCGGCTATAGCTGGTGGTATGTCGATGCGCTCAGCGATGACGGGCAGCACGGGATCACCCTGATCGCGCTGATCGGCAGCGTCTTCTCGCCCTACTACGCCGCGGCGCGGCGGCGCGGCGGCGGCGATCCGCTGAACCATTCCTCCCTGAACGTCGCGCTGTACGGCAAGGCCGGCTATCGCTGGAGCATGACCGAACGCGGCCGCAACGCGCTGAAGCGCGGCGAGTCGTGGCTGCAGATCGGGCCGAGCGGACTCGACTGGGACGGCACCTGCCTGACCATCCATATCGACGAAATAACGGTGCCGCTGCCCAGGCGCATCCGCGGCACCGTGCGGGTTTACCCGACGGCAATGCTCGGGCAGTCGTACCCGCTCGATCCCGCCGGCCGTCACCACTGGGAACCGCTCGCCCCGTGCGCGCGGGTGGAGGTGGCGATGGAACGGCCGTCGCTGCGCTGGTCGGGCGGCGGCTACCTCGATTCCAACCGGGGCGACGAACCGCTGGAGGCGGCATTCCGGCGCTGGGACTGGTCGCGCACGGCGCTGAAGCACGGCGCCGCCGTGCTGTATGACGTGACCGGCCGCGACGGCCCCGGCCCGTTGCTCGGCCTGCGGTTCGATCCGGCGGGCGGGGTGGAGCGGTTCGAGCCGCCGCCGCACGTGCCGTTGCCGACCACGGGCTGGCGGGTGAAACGGGGCACGCGGGTGGACCCGCAGCACGGCGCGCGCGTGATCGAGACGCTGGAAGACACGCCGTTCTACGCGCGCTCGGTGCTGGAAACGCGCCTGCTGGGCGAAACGGCGACCGCCATGCACGAAAGCCTGTGCCTGGACCGGTTCAGCTCTCGCGTGGTGCAGGCGATGCTGCCGTTCCGGATACCGCGGGCGCTGCGCTGAAGGCAGGGCAACGCCCCGGCAGGATTGCGACTTTCACGGGCAGGGTCCCGGTGATACAGGCTTTCAGCAGGTCCGGTTGCTGCACCGCCAGCCGTCGGAAATCTTTACACTCTGGTGGCCGGCCTCCGCCAGGGATCGCCTAACAGACGGAATTGCCATGGAATCCCACGTTGGCCCGCGAATTGCTTAATTCAGGCATCACGAACCACAATCGCCGGCGGCCCTCCCCGGGCAATATGGAGTTAGGGAAATGACCCGTTTGAAACTGATTGCCGGCATCGTGTTCGCCGCCCTGGCGGCTGGGCAAGCGAAAGCCGGTACTATCACTGCCAACTTCCCCAATGGTTTTCCGACGCCTAATCCGTTTCAACAACAGGACAAGTCGTGGTCCAACTTCCTGGATCTTGGTGGCACCGGTGGCATTTCTACTTTGTCAAACTTCAATACGATTGTAACTACCCGCTCCAATATCTACCCAGGCCAGGACCTTCACACATTCACGCTCCTGGCGGATTTCACCGCTAACAGCACCTATGAGATTTCCTACGACATTACAGTCCTGCCGGCTGATGTTGAGCTCATCGCAGCCTCCGCCGGCCTTCAAAAGTCCATTGGGGTGGCATCAATCACGACACATATCACCAGCACAGGTTTATCAAAGGACATCACTACGTCCAACTCCTCCGGCCTCGTTGACCTTGGCGGGGAATTCGTTACTCTTCACGTGGTGGATATCATCACCACTGGCACGTCCGACATCACGGGTTTCCTCAACTCCTTCCTGGAAGACGCTCCGGACGACGTGCCGGAACCCGCTTCGCTCGCCCTGCTCCTCACCGGTTTCGCCGGTCTCGGCCTGATCCGCCGCCGTCGCGCCTGACCGCCGCCGTGCGCCGAATGTCGGGATTCTTTACACCCGGCTGTTCCATCCGGCGGCACACGGAAAGCCGAAGCGCCCCTCCGCTGGGAGGGACGCACAGGCGGATGAGGTTTCGCTCATCCGCCCTGCCCGGCTATTTTGGCAAGCCACCGATAGCGTAAACGAATGGGGTCAAGGGCAGCGCCCTGGCCTTGACTTGCTTGCTAAGCCCGCTTCCGCACCCGCCCCGCCTTCACCGCCGGCAGCAAAGGCGCCAGGAACCGCCCGGTATGGCTCTCGGCATTGGCGGCGATCTGCTCCGGCGTGCCTTCCGCCACGATCCGCCCGCCGCCGTCGCCGCCTTCGGGGCCGAGATCGAGAATGAAATCGGCGGTTTTGATCACTTCCAGATTGTGCTCGATCACCACCACCGTGTTGCCGGCATCAACCAGCGCGTGCAGCACTTCCAGCAGTTTGCGCACGTCCTCGAAATGCAGCCCGGTGGTCGGTTCGTCGAGGATGTAGAGGGTGCGGCCGGTGGCGCGGCGGGCCAGTTCCTTGGACAGTTTTATCCGTTGCGCCTCGCCGCCGGAGAGGGTGGTCGCCTGCTGGCCGAGGGCGATGTAGCCCAGCCCGACCTGCTGCAATATCTTCAGCCGGTCATGGATGCGCGAAACCGCGGAAAAATACGGCACCGCCTCGTCCACCGTCAAAGCGAGCACTTCGGCGATTGATTTGTCGCGGAATTTTATCTCCAGGGTTTCGCGGTTGTAGCGCCTGCCCTTGCAGGTGTCGCAGGTGACGAAGACATCGGGCAGGAAGTGCATTTCGATCTTCAGCACGCCGTCGCCCTGGCAGGCCTCGCAGCGCCCGCCCTTGACGTTGAACGAGAAGCGACCGGATTTGTAGCCGCGCGCCCGGGACTCCGGCAGTTCGGCAAACCAGTCGCGGATCGGCGCGAACAGATCGGTGTAGGTGGCCGGGTTGCTGCGCGGGGTGCGGCCGATCGGCGACTGGTCGATGTCGATGATCTTGTCCAGCAGGTCCAGGCCCTCGATGCGGGCATACGGCGCCGGCACCTCGCCGCTGCCCATCAGCCGGCGGCTGGTGGCCTTGTACAGCGTGTCCACCACCAGAGTGGATTTGCCGCCGCCGGACACGCCGGTGACGCAGGTGAACGTGCCGAGCGGAAAACCCGCGGTGATATCCTTCAGGTTGTTGCCGCGCGCGCCCACCACCCGGACGATGCGGTCGCGCTGCACCGGCCGGCGCATCGCCGGCACTTCGATGCGTCGCCGCCCCGACAGATAATCGCCGGTGAGCGAGGCCGGGTTGGCCGCCACCTCGTCCGGCGTACCCTTGGCCACCACGTAGCCGCCGTTCACCCCCGCCGCCGGCCCCATGTCGATCACGTGGTCGGCGCTGCGGATGGCGTCCTCGTCGTGCTCCACCACCAGCACGGTGTTGCCCAGCGCCTTCAGGCGGCGCAGCGTGCCCAGCAGCCGTTCGTTGTCGCGCTGGTGCAGCCCGATCGACGGCTCGTCCAGCACATACAGCACCCCGGTCAGCCCGGAGCCGATCTGCGAGGCCAACCGGATGCGCTGGCTTTCGCCGCCCGACAGCGTGGCGGAGCCGCGGGCGAGCGTCAGGTAGTCCAGCCCGACATCGACCAGGAAGGTCAGCCGGTCGAGGATTTCGCGCAGGATGCGCCGCGCGATCTCGGCCCGCTGCGGCGTCAGCGTCGGCAGCACGCCGGCGAACCATTCATGCGCCCGCCGGATGGAAAGCTCGCTGGCCTCGGCGATGGTGCTGCCGGCCACCTTCACCGCCAGCGATTCCGGCTTCAGCCGCGCGCCATGGCAGACCGCGCAGGGTTTTTCCGCCTGGTAGCGGCTCATTTCCTCGCGCACCCAGGCGCTGTCGGTCTCCTGGTAGCGGCGCTGGAGGTTGCGGATGACGCCCTCGAAGGGCTTGGTCACCGTGTATTCGCGCACGCCGTCCTTGTAGGTCATCAGCACCGGCTGGTCGCCGGTGCCGAACAGCACCGCCTCGCGCACGCGCTCCGGCAGGTCGCTCCAGGGCGTGCGGGTGGTGACGCGGAAATGCCTGGCCAGGCTTTGCAGCGTCTGGTCGTAGTAGGGGCTTTGCGCGCTCGCCCAGGGGGCGACAGCCCCCTCGCCCAGGGGGACCCGTTCGTCCGGCACCACCAGATGCGGGTCGAAGAAGCTCTCCACCCCCAGCCCGTCGCAGGCCGGGCAGGCGCCGTGCGGCGAATTGAACGAAAACAGCCGCGGCTCGATTTCCTCGATGGCAAACCCGCTCACCGGGCAGGCGAACCGGCTGGAGAACACGGTGCGCTCGCCGCTGGTGGCGTCCTCGCCGTAGACCACGCCGTCGGCTAGCGCGAGGGCGGTTTCGAAACTGTCGGCCAGGCGCGGCCCGACGCCCTCGCGGACCACGATGCGGTCCACCACCGCCTCGATTTCATGCTTGGTCTTGCGGTTCAGCGCCGGAACCTCGCCGATTTCGTGCAGGGTGCCGTCCACCTTCACCCGGGTGAAGCCGCGGCGCTGCAACTCGGCGAGTTCCTTGCGGTACTCACCTTTGCGGTCGCGCACCACCGGCGCCAGCAGCAGCAGGCGGGTGCCGGGCGGCATGGCCATCACCCGGTCCACCATCTGGCTGACCGTCTGCGCCTCGATCGGCAGCCCGGTGGCCGGCGAGTAGGGCACGCCGACGCGCGCCCACAGCAGGCGCATGTAGTCGTGGATTTCGGTCACCGTGCCGACGGTGGAGCGCGGGTTGCGGCTGGTGGTTTTCTGCTCGATGGAAATGGCGGGCGACAGGCCCTCGATGGAATCGACGTCCGGCTTGCCCATCAGCTCCAGGAACTGGCGGGCATAGGCGGACAGCGACTCGACGTAGCGGCGCTGGCCCTCGGCGTAGATGGTGTCGAAGGCCAGGCTGGACTTGCCGGAGCCGGACAGGCCGGTGATGACGGTGAGGCTGTCGCGCGGGATTTCGACATCCACGTTCTTCAGGTTGTGCTCGCGCGCGCCGCGCACGTGGATGGAGGCGGCCATCGGGCAGAGGTTCTCCTTGGCGAAGGAAAGCAAGCAAGGTCAGGGCGCCGCCCTGGACCCGCAAGGGGTCGGTGGACCCCTTGACCCCATTCGGGCGGGGCTTGGGCGGATTGTGTTCCTGAACTGTTCTGATTATATGGGCCTTGCGGGGACGATTGGGAAGGCTGCGGGGCTTTTGCGCTCGGGGCCGCGGGTGCGGCATAGTGTGGGCGAATCGCGACATAGACAGGGCAGGGTGTGGCATGGCTGGCAGCGTGAACAAGGTTATTCTGATCGGCAACGTCGGCAAGGACCCGGAGGTGCGGAGCACCCAGGACGGCACCAAGATCGTGAATTTCACCCTGGCCACCAGCGACACCTGGAACGACAAGGCCAGCGGCGAGCGCAAGGAACGCACCGAGTGGCACCGTGTCGTGTGCTTCAACGACCGCATCGGCGACGTGATCGAAAAATACGTGCGCAAGGGCAGCAAGGTCTATGTCGAGGGCGCACTGCAGACGCGCAAGTGGACCGACCAGTCCGGCCAGGACAAATACACCACCGAGGTGATCATCGGCCGCTTCCGCGGCGAACTGACGCTGCTCGACAGCCGCAGCAGCGGCGGCGAAGGCGGCTATGGCGGCGAAGGTGGCGGTGGTGGCTACCAGAAGAGCGAGCGAGCCCCGGCCCGTCCGGCGGCGGCCCCGCCGGCGGCCGGCCGCGGTGGCCCGTCCTGGGATGCGCCGAAAGGCGGCGGCGACCTGGACGACGAGATTCCGTTCTAAACCACTTCCGGTGCTTGCGTGATGTCCAGCGACGCCCCGGAATCCCTTCCGTATCAAGGGCTTCCGGGGCATTCCCTAGGCGAACCGCACCCCGGCCAGCCGTTCCGATGTCTCCCAGAGGCGGGCGGCGACGGCGGCATCCAACGCCCGGGCAGGCATCTTGGCCGCCCCTGGTGGCCCCATGATTTCGAACAGCCGCGTCGGCCCGTAATACCCGCCGCCGCGCGCATCCGGCGAGGTCGCGGCGAACAGGACCGGCAATGCGGCCGGGCCGGCCGGCGGGCTGAGCGGAAGCAGGAACCGCTTCGCGATCCGCCAGAGCGCCGCGCGCAAGCCGGACGAGGCGGGTCCGTTGCTGATGATGTCGGTGCGGGCCCAACCCGGATGAGCCGCCATGCCATCGACCCCCCAGCCCGCCGCCACGCTGCGGCGCTGGAATTCCAACGCCAGCATCAGCATTGCCAGCTTGGTCATGCTGTAGGCGTGGAACGGGCGGTAGGCGCGTTCCGACTGCAGGTTGGCGAGATCGATCAACCCCACATGCGCGGCCATGCTGCTGAGGGTGACCACGCGCGCGCCGGCAACCCGCCGCAGCAGCGGCAGCAGCCGCGCCGTCAGGGCAAAATGGCCGAGATAGTTGGTGGCGAACTGCAGTTCGAAGCCGTCGGCCGTCAGTTGCCGCGCCGGCGGCGCCATGACCCCGGCATTGTTGACGAGCAGGTCGATGCCCCGCCCCGCGGCGCGCAGCGTCTCCGCAAAGGCGGCGACCGAGGTGAGCGAGGCCAGGTCGAGCCGCGCGAACCGCGCCGCTGCCCCGGGATGGGCGGCGCGGAGGCGGGCCAGGGCGTCAGCGCCCTTGCTGTCGTTGCGGCCCGCCAGCACGACCTCGGCACCAGCCGCCGCCAGCGCGCATGCCGTCTCGAACCCGATGCCCCCGGTTGCGCCGGTGACGACGGCAAGCCGCCCGCTTTGCGACGGGATGTCCGCGGTTGTCCAACCAGTCATGCATCATTCTCCAACGGAACAGATCAGGTGCGTTCCCGCATGCGGCCTGCCGGGCCAGTACCAAAGTCGTTGACACGTTCTGGAACTGGTGACTACCTCGAACCGCGTTGCGCCCCAATGGCCCGGCAAGCGGAGGGGGATATGTCGGTCACTGATGCCCACCTGCTCCATTCCTAAGCCGGCCATTCGCAGGCCGGAAATTCGCTGGCCGGACCGGCGAGGGCGCCATGCCTGACCACAATCTGCGCCACCCGATCGACCTGGCGCCGCCCAGGGGGGGGCCGGCAGGCCGCCATGGCCTGAAGATCGCCGGCATCGTGGCGGCCATCGCCTTCGTGACGGCAGCCATCGTGCTGGTGTCTGGCGGCGTTTCCCGACCCAATGCTGAACTGGCGCCGCGCCCCCCTTCCACGGCGGCGCAGACCGTCGTCGTGGTGCCGGTCGCGGAGCAGGCGCTCACCCGCACCATCATCGGCGACGGCTCGGTCGTGGCCTGGCAGGAACTGGTCGTCGACTTCGAGACCGGTGGCCTGCGCGTGGTCGAAGTGGCCTTCGAGGAAGGCGACCGGGTCACCGCCGGCCAGATCATGGCGCGGCTCGATGACACGGTCCCCGCCGCCCAGCTGGCCCAGGCGGAGGCCGCCCTGGCCGAGGCGGAGGCGGCGCTCGACATCGCCCGTCTGGAATTGCGGCGGGCGACGGAACTGGCGCGCGGCAACGACATCGCCCGCCAGACCCTGGAGCAGCGTCAGTCCGCGGCCCGCCAGGCCGAGGCGCGCCTGCTCGCCGCCCGCGCCCGCCGTGACGAAACCGCCGCCCGGCTCGCCCAGACCCGCGTGCTGGCGCCCGCCGACGGCATCGTTTCCCGCCGCGCGATCCTGCCCGGCGCGGTCGCGCAGCCCGCGCAGGAGGTCGCGCGCATCATCCGCGACGGCCGGCTGGAACTGGATGCGCGCGTGCCCGAACTCGATCTTGCCACCGTCCGGCCCGGCCAGCGCGTCCAGGTGCGGCACGGCGAGCGGGCGATCGCCGCCGAGGTGCGCGCGATCGCGCCGACCGTTGGCGGCGACAACCGGCTCGGCATCGTGCATGTCGCGCTGCCCGCCGGCTCCGGCCTGCGGCCCGGCATGTTCGCCCAGGCGGAGATCCAGCCGCAGCCGCGGCTGGCGTTGACCGTGCCGCAGCAGGCCGTGCTGTTCCGCGACACCGCACCGGTGGTGTTCGTGCTTCCCGCGGGCGCCGAGCGGGTCGTGCTGCGGCCGATCCGCACCGGCGACCGCTTCCTGGGCGCCGTCGAGGTGACCGATGGCCTGGCGCCCGGCGACCGTGTGGTGACCGCGGGGGCGGGCTTCCTCTCCGATGGCGAGCGCGTCCGCGTCGCTGCCGCGCGCTGACCGGCGTCGGCATGGCCCCCCGCCCCGACGACCCCGGCTATCGCAACGTCTCGGCCTGGGCGATCCGCAACCCGATCCCGATCACGGTGCTGTTCCTGCTGCTGACGCTCGGCGGGCTGCTCGCGTTCCCGAAGCTGCGCATCAACACCACCCCCGATATCGACCTGCCGGCCGTCATGGTGGTCATCCAGCAGCCCGGCGCCGCGCCGGTCGAGCTGGAAACCCAGGTGACGCGGCGGGTCGAGGACGCGGTGGCGGGGCTGGGGGATGTCAAGCACATCACCTCCACCGTGCAGCAGGGCATGTCGCTGACCATGGTGGAGTTCACCCTCGGCAAGGACCCCGACCGCGCCACCAACGACGTGCGCGACAAGGTGGCGCAGATCCGCGCCGACCTGCCCGGCACCATCCGCGACCCCATCATCAGCCGCATCGAGGTCACCGGCGGCGCCATCCTGACCTACACGGTCGCCGCGCCGGGCATGAGCACCGAGCAGCTCTCCTGGTTCGTCGCCGATACGGTGGCCAGGTCGCTGCTCGCCATCCCGGGCGTGGCGATGATCAACCGGGTCGGCGGCGTCGAGCGCGAAATCCGGGTGGCGCTGAAGCCCGACCGGCTGCTCGCGCTGGGCATCACCGCCGGCCAGGTCAATGCGCAGCTGCGCGACGCCAATCTCGACCTGCCGGGCGGGCGCGGCACGCTGGGGACGAACGAACAGAGCATCCGCACGCTGGCCTCGGCGCCCTCGGTGGAGGCGCTGGCGGCGCGGCCGGTCATCCTGCCGGGCGGGCGCACGGCGCGGCTCGGCGAACTGGCCGAGGTGAGCGACGCCACCGCGGAAATCCGCACCGCGGCGCGGCTGAACGGGGTACCCGTGGTCGGCTTCGAGGTGCTGCGCACGCGCGGCTCCTCCGAGGTGAAGGTCGCCATGGCAGTGGCCGGGCACGTGGCGCGGCTGGAGGCCGGGCACCCCGGCCTCGAGATCCGCAAGGTGACGTCCACCGTCGCCTTCGTCCAGGCGGGTTTCAATGCCGCCGCCGAGGCGCTGCTGACCGGCGCGGCGCTGGCCGTGCTGGTGATCTTCCTGTTCCTGCGGGACTGGCGACCGACCGCGATCGCCTGCATCGGCATGCCGCTGTCGCTCATTCCGACCTTCCTGGTGCTGCACCTGCTCGGCTACGCGCTCAGCAACATCACCCTGCTGGGGCTGACGCTGGTCATCGGCGTGCTGGTGGACGACGCCATCGTGGAGATCGAGAACATCGTCCGCCACCTGCGCGCCCGCCCGGAGCGCGGCGCCTGGCTCGCGGCGATGGACGCATCGGCCGAAATCGGGCTGGCGGTGATGGCGACCACCGGCGCGATCCTGGCGGTGTTCGTGCCGGTGACCTTCATGCCCGGCATACCCGGCCAGTTCTTCCGCCAGTTCGGCCTGACCGTCGCCGCCGCGGTGACCTTCTCGTTGCTGGTGGCGCGGCTGCTGACGCCCCTGCTGGGGGCGTATTTCCTCCGGCCCGGGACGGCTGCCCGGCCGGACGAGATCGGCGACGGCGCGATCGGGCGTCGCTACCTCGCGCTGCTCGGCTGGTCGCTGCGGCATCGCTGGATCACCCTGGGCGGCGCTGGCGGATTCTTCGTGCTGTCACTCGCCCTGGTGCCGCTGATCCCGTCGGATTTCATCCCGGCCACCGATCGCGGCCGTTCGGCGCTGGCCATCGAGCTGGCCCCGGGGGCCACCCTCGCCGAGACCGACGCCGTCGTGCGGCGCGCCACCGACATCCTGCTGGCCCGGCCGGAGGTCGCATCGGTGTTCGCCTCGCTCGGCACGGCAAGCATGGTGGGCGGCCCCGGCATGGGCAGCACCACCATGCCGGGCGATCCGCGCAACGCCAACCTGATGGTGACGCTGGTGCCGCGCGGGCAGCGCAGTCTCAGCCAGCAACGCTTCGAGGCGGCGGTGCGCCCGGCGCTGGAGAGCCTCCCCGGCGCACGCGTACGTTTCGGCGCCGACGGCATGAGCGGGGCGAAGGCCGCCATCACCCTGGTCGGCGATGATGCCGCGCGGCTCGCGGCCGCGGCCCGGGAGCTGGAGAGCCAGATGCGGGGCGTCCCGGGGCTGGCCGGCGCGCGCTCGGTCGCCAGCCTGGAGCAGCCGGAGCTGCAGATCGTGCCCCTTTACACGCGGGCCGCCGAACTCGGCGTCTCAGCCGCGGCGATCGGGGCCACCGCCCGCATCGCCACCATCGGCGACATCGACCAGGCGCTCGCCCGCTTCAACCTGCCCGACCGGCAGATTCCCATCCGGGTCATGCTGGACGAGGATGTCCGCGGCCAGGTGGAGGCGCTGCGGGCGCTGCGCGTCGCCGGGCGCAACGATGTGGCGGTGCCGCTCAGCGCGGTGGCCGAAATCCGGTATGGCGCCGGCCCGGCGCAGATCGACCGGCTCGACCGGGTGCGCAAGGCCACGGTGGAGGCCGAACTGAACGGCATGCCGCTGGGCGAGGCGAACAAGCTGATTGCCGCGCTGCCGGTCATGCAGAACCTCCCGGCGGGGGTGCGCGAGCTGGAGACCGGGGACAAGGAGGTGATGACCGAGCTGTTCGGCGGCTTCATCCTCGCGCTGGGTGCCGGCGTGCTGCTGATCTATCTCGTGCTGGTGCTGCTGTTCGACGGCTTCGGGCAACCGCTCACCATCATGTCCGCGCTGCCGCTGTCGCTCGGCGGCGCGCTGATGGCGCTGCTGCTGGCGCAGAAGGCGCTGGGCGTATCGGCGGTCATCGGCGTGCTGATGCTGATGGGCATCGTCGCCAAGAACAGCATCCTGCTGGTGGAATATGCGATCGAGGCGGAGCGGGCGGGCCTGTCCCGTCTGGCGGCGCTGATGACGGCGGCCCGCAAGCGGGCACGGCCGATCGTGATGACCACCGTGGCGATGACCGCGGGCATGGCACAACTCGCCCTCGGGATCGGCGCCGACGCGGAGTTCCGCTCGCCGATGGCGCTGGTGGTGATCGGCGGGCTGATCACCTCGACGGTGCTCAGCCTGGTTGTCGTGCCGGCGGTCTACACCGTTGTCGACGACCTGAGCCGGCGCGTTGCCGGCCTGTGGCGCCGGGCCGGGAAATCCGCCGCGGCGGCCCGGGATCCGGCCGGCAAGCGTGACGCATGATCGCTTCCTTCGGGCCTTCCTTTTCAAACCCTCAGGCCACACCGAACCCGGCCGCGCGCAGCGCCGCCTGCCCCGCCGCGCCCTGCAGCACCGCCAGGAACGCCTGCACCGGCGCACGCGCCAGCCGCCGCTCCGGGACGAAAAAGTCATACTGCTCGTCGGCCACCGGGATGAACCCCAGGCCATAGGCAAGCGCGACCGTCTCGATTGCCATGCCCCAGTCCGCCCGCCCCTGCGCCACCGCGGCGGCGACGGCATTGTGCGAACGCGGCTGGTTCGCGTAGCCGGCCGGACGCACGCCGCCGAGCATGCCGTCAATCAGGATGCGCGTGCCGGCGCCAAAATTGCGGTTCACCATGATGCAGCCCGGGTCCGCCGCGGCGTCGCGCACGCAGGCGGCGGCGTCGCCCGCGGCAAAGCGGGGATCGCCATTGCGGAACACGATCCCCTGCCGCCGCCGCCACCCCGGCACGAGTTGCAGCCCCGGCACCAGGAACGGCGCATTGTACTGTCCCGTCACGGGGTCCAGCAGATGCGCCGGCGCCAGGTCGCAGGCATCGCGCCGCGCCGCATTGAACCCGCCCAGGCTGCCCACCGCCAGCACCCGCGCCCGCACGCCGCGCGCCGCCAGCAGGCCGAGCACCGCATCAAGCCCGACGCAATGGCTGCCGATGACAACCAGATCGGGCAATTGCGGCGTCGCGGCGCCGATCAGCCGCACCGAAACCGCAGCACCGGCCTCCATCCCCGGTGACAACGCCGCCACGGTAAAGAACCCGTCCGCCTGCCCGAACGCGGTCACCGCCCCCGATCCCTTGCCGATCGGCCAGGCGGCCAGGCCGCCCTCGGGCGCCTCGGCCAGCGACACCATGACGTATTCGGTCCGCCCCAGATCACTCGGCGTCCGCACCGCGAGCCGCGCCGGCACCGCCGCCTCGGCCAGCTTCGCCAGCCCGGCGAGCGCCCGGATCACCGGCACCACGAAGGCGTGAAAGGTGAACACCGCCGAGGTGGGGAAGCCGGGCAGCAGCACCACCGGCTTGCCGCCGACCGCGGCGAGGCACAGCGGCTTGCCCGGCTTCAGCGCCACCCCGTGCACCAGGATGCCGGGCGGGCCGAGCCGCGCCAGGATGCGGTGCGCCACGTCCCCTGCCCCCTTCGAGGTGCCGCCGCTCAAAACCACGATATCGGCCAGATCAAGCGCCCGGCGCACCGCCGCTTCCAGCGCCGCCTCGTCGTCGCGGATGATGCCGAGCGGCAGCGGCTCCCCCCCGTGCTCGGCCACCGCGGCGGCGAGGATGGCGCCGTTGCTGTCGGGAATCGCGCCAACGGGCAGGTTCACCGTGCCGGGCGGCACCAGCTCATCGCCGGTGGACAGCACCGCGACCCGCGGCCGGCGCACCACCGCCACACTGGCCAGGCCGCAGGCGGCCAGCATGCCGATCTCGCGCGCGCCGATCACCGCACCGGCGCGCAGCAGCGTCTCGCCACGCGCGATGTCACTGCCGGCGAAGCCGACGAACTGCCCGGGCGGGATGGCGCGCCGCACCGCCACCACCGGCAGGCCGGACTCGTCCGCTGCCAGATCGGTATATTCAATCATCATAACGGCATCGCAACCGCGCGGCAGCGGCGCGCCGGTGGCGATCGCGGTCGCGGTGCCGGGCGCCACCGCGATCGTGGCAACGGCGCCGCAGGTGAGCACCTCGGCATTCAGCCGCAGACGGCGCGGGGTCTGTTCATCGGCCCCCAGCGTGTCGGCGGCCTGCAGCGCGAACCCGTCCACCAGCGCGCGGTCGAACGGCGGCGCGTCATGCGCGGCGGCGACCGTCTGCGCCACCACCCGGCCGGGCGCGGCTGCCAGCCCCACCGTCTCCGGCGGCAGCGTGCCGAGATCGATCGCCGCATGGAAGCGCCGCTCCGCCGCCTCGGGCGACACCACGTCCAGGAACTGCTCCTGGCGGGCGGCGCGGCGGATGCGGTCGAGCAGGGTGGCGGTGGGTGGTTCGGTCATGGGGGTCCAGGGATGGATGCCGCGGTCAGAGATCACGGCCGTCGAGGACGGTGCCCGAATCGTATCCCTCGCTGCCGGCCGGAACGACAAAGCATAGCTGCGCCCGCGCGAAGGCCGCCAGCGGCAGGTCGCCGACGCCGAGCGGGATCATGCCACCCTCCGCCGCCTGCAGCAGCGCCAGTTCGGCAACCCCGGGGGTGGAAACCAGCTTGCGCGCGAGCCGCATCCGGCGGCACGGCGGCGGCGGCGCCCCGCTCAGGCGCCGCAGAACCGGCGCGCCGAGCACCAGCCAGGTGCCCAGCGCATCGGCCGGGCGGCCCGGCAACAGGATGACGGGCACGCCGGCAACCGCACCGAAACCAGCGGTGGTGCCGGGACGCAGACCGATGCCGTGCACCGCCAGCAGGCCGGCATCGCCCAGGGCGGCGGCTGTGTGGTCGTCGGTGCCATCGCCCGTCCCCCCGGTGGCGATGACCAGATCGGCCTGCGCCGCCGCCCCGGCCAGCGCCGCCGCGATCCGCCCTCGCCCGGCAACGGCGGAGAACACCTGCACCGCCGCCCCGTCAGCCGCAAGCAGCGCCGCCAGGCAGGGGGAAAGGGTATCCAGCCCGGGGACGACACCGGTCGGCACCACGGCAACGCGGGGGACGCGCACCGATACCTCCCGCACCGCGAGCAGCGGCAGATCCCACGCCGACAGCCGCGCACCGTGCCGCCGCCAGCAGGTCCCGGCGGCGATATCGCGGCCAGCCGCGCGCACGCCCTCGCCCGGCGCCACCGGCGCCGACAACGCCGCCAGCTCGCCGCACCAGAACAAATCGCGGGCAGCGACCACGGCATCCGTGCCGGGCGGCAGCGGCGCGCCCTGGGCCAGTCGCGCCGGCCGCGCCAGCATCACCGGCGCGTAGGGGCCGGCCCCGTCAAGCCCGGCCGCCCGCACCGCAACACCGTCACGGGCGGCGACCGCAACGGGCGGCAGGTCGGTGCCGGCGGTCAGGTCCGTGGCGAGCACCCGGCCGACCGAAGCGGCCGGCGGCAGGTACACCGGAGCGACAGGTCCCTCCACCAGCGCGCCGAGCCTTTCCAGTGCGTCGGTAAGCCCGGTCAGGGGGGTCGTCACGTCCTCCGCTTGATGCCGCCATGCGCGCCAGGGAGCGAAGTATAGAGCAATCGGGGGACGCAAACACGTCGCCCCCGGGGGCAGGGATAGCGGCTGAAAGCCGCTCAGTCCGCCTTCACGACTCACGCCGCCAGCTGCGCCGGAAACCCCACCGTCGCCGCCAGCCCGTCGGCCAGCATGGTCCTGGCAGCGGTGCCGAGCGCCGCGCCGGCGGCAGCGGGGTCACCCAGGGAGTGGCGGATATCGCCCGGCCGGGGCGGGCCGAAGCCAAGCCGCGGCGCCCGGCCGGCGACGACGCCGATGGTTTCGGCAAGCTCGCGGATGGTGGTCGCCCGGCCGGTGCAGGCGTTGAACACGACGGCGCCGGGGCGGGCCTGGATATGGGCGAGCCCCGCCAGCAGGTGGCGCACGATGTCGCCGACATAGATGAAGTCGCGGGTCTGGCCGCCGTCGCCGTCGATGGTGATCGGCGCGTTGCCGGCGATGCGGTCGGCAAAGATGGAAATCACCCCGCTGTACGGCGAGCGCGGGTCCTGGCGCGGACCGTATACGTTGAAAAAGCGGAACCCGCAGGTCGGCACGCCGTGCACGCCGAAACCCACCGCGGCATGCAGTTCGGATCCCAGCTTGTCGGCGCCATAGGCCGACATGGGCGCCGGGGCGAGGCCCTCATGCAGGCGCGGCGCCGCCTGCCGGCCGTAGATGGCGGCGGACGAGGCATACACCACCGGGATGCCGCCGGCGGCACGGGCGGCGTCGAGCACGCTGATGGTGCCGGCCAGATTGGTGCGGTTGGTGCCGACCCAATCGGTGTTCCCCCGCGCAACCGAGGCGATGGCGGCGAGGTGAAAGCAGGCATCGGCATTCGCCAGGGCCGCGCGCATGACCGCCGGATCGGCCACGTCGGCGACGGTCAGCCGGGCGCGGCGGTCGAGATTGGCACGGTGCCCGGTGGAAAGATCGTCGACCACGAGCACCGCGTGGCCCGCGGCGAGCAACGCATCGACGAGGTGCGATCCGATGAAGCCGGCGCCGCCGGTGACAACGATGCGGGACATTCGCAAGTTTCCCTGAAAATTGGAGCTGGCCGGGACAACGCAAGCGGCGTGCCCGCAGCATGCGTTGCAATGTGCGACGGGCGCTGCCGCCACACTTTCGCTTGCGCGCCGCCGCGCCGGGCAGGCAGGGTGCCGCCCGGCAATCCCGTGGGGCATGATGCAATCGAACACCGTCGGCGCTGATGCCGGCGCGGGCCACCCGCCCGCCGAAGCGACGGCCGCTCAGCCGACCCCCGGCCTGTCCGCCCTGGCGTTGACCGCGATCGGCGTGGTGTTCGGCGATATCGGCACCAGCCCGCTCTACACGCTCAAGACGGTGGTCGAACTTGCCGGTGGCGCACCCGGCCCGGAGCTGGCGCTGGGTCTGTTTTCGCTGCTGGTGTGGACGCTGATCGTCGTCACCTGCATCAAATACGTCACCTTCGTGATGCGGGTGGACAATGACGGCGAGGGCGGCATCCTGGCTTTGATGTCACTGCTCGGCGTCAAGCGGGCGAGCCGGCCGCTGATCGTCGCCGTCGGCCTGTTCGGCGCCGCGCTGATCTATGGCGACGGCGCCATCACCCCGGCGATTTCCGTGCTCTCCGCCGTCGAGGGCTTCGGCATCGCCGCCCCCTCGATCACCCCCTTCGTGCTGCCCACGGCAGTCGCGGTGCTGCTGGCGCTGTTCGCCATCCAGCCGCTGGGAACGGCGTGGATCGGCCGGCTGTTCGGCCCGGTGATGACGCTGTGGTTCGTCGTGATCGGGCTGCTCGGCGCCTGGGGCGTCATCCAGCACCCTGCCGTGCTCGCCGGCCTCGATCCGCGCCACGCCGTCTGGGCGCTGGCGAATGGCGGCGCCGGCGGGTTCATGGTGCTCGGCGGCGTGTTCCTGTGCGTCACCGGCGCCGAGGCGCTGTATGCCGATATGGGGCATGTCGGCGCCCGGCCGATCCGGCTGGCCTGGTTCGGCCTGGTGCTGCCGACGCTGGTGCTGAACTATGCCGGCCAGACCGGGCTGCTGCTCGACGGCTCGCCGGCCGGCGACAACATCTTCTACAGCCTCTGCCCGGCGCCGCTGCTGCCGCCGCTGATCATCCTGGCGACCCTCGCCACGGTGATCGCCAGCCAGGCGATCATCAGCGGCGCCTTCTCGATGACCCGGCAGGCGATCCAGCTCGGCTGGTGCCCGCGCCTGCGGGTCACCCAGACCTCCAGCGAAGGCTACGGCCAGATCTATGTCGGCACCGTCAACTGGCTGCTGATGATCGTCACCGTCGGGCTGGCGATCGGCTTCGGCAGGTCCGACAACCTCGCCGCCGCCTATGGCATTGCGGTGTCTTTGACGATGCTGATGACGACGGCGCTGCTGTTCATCGCCATGCGCGAGGTGTGGCGCTGGAGCCTGCCGCTCGCGGCCGGGGTTGCCGGCTGCTTCGGCGTGATCGACGCCGCCTTCGCGCTGTCCAACGGCATGAAGATCGCCGAGGGCGGCTGGGTGCCCCTGCTGCTGGCGGTGATCGTCTGGGGCCTGATGGCGATCTGGCATCGCGGCACCGTCGCGGTGGTGGCGACGCTGCACGAACGTACCGTGCCGATGCCGCAGTTCCTCGCCGACATCGCCGCGAAGGGCATCCAGCGGGTGCCCGGCACCGCGGTGTTCCTGACCCGCACGACGCGCGACGCCCCGCCGGTGATGCTCTGGCACGTCAAGCACAACCGCGCCCTGCACCGCAACCTGATCGCGGTGACCTGCCTGACCGAGTCCATCCCCTATGTCGATCCGCAGCGGCGGGTGGAACTGGAGCGGATCGCGCCGGATTTCTGGCGGATGATCGCCCGCTACGGGTTCATGGAGAAGCCCGACATCCCCCGCCTGCTCGCCGAGGGCAGGCGGCGCGGCTGCACCCTGCCGCTCGACGACGTCACCTATTACGTCGGCCACGAAACCGTGGTGCACCGCCCGGTCGGGCCGGCGATGCCACGCTGGCAGGAGGCGCTCTACGCCTTCATGGACCGCAACGCGGCCACCGCGGCCGGCTTCTTCAGCCTGCCGCGCGACGACGTGGTGGAGATCGGGCGTATCGTCGAGATCTGAGCGTCCCGCGGCGGGCTTCCTACAGCAGGTTCAGCACCCGCTGGGTCGCCATGCCCACCAGGCCCGCCAGCATCGCCATGCTGCAGCCAAGCGCGGTCGCGCCCACCACGTAGCCGAACGCCGGCGCGACCGCGATGCCGGTCGGCGTCACCCCCAGCATGGGCAGATAGGCCACCATGGCGCCCGCCGAGCCGCCGCCCGCGCAGGCGACCGCCAGCGAGTCGAGGGTGATGAAATGGTCGCCCCGGCGGATCAGCAGCACGGTTTCCTGCACCGCCTCGCTGACCGGCCCCGTCAGCAGCAGGATCAGGGTGAGATCAAACATCTGGGCTTGTCCACGCCCTGCCGGCATGGCACTCAGAATGGCAACGCAAAGACCCACCCGGACCGCGCGCCGGGCACCCCTGCCGGCCCGCCGGAGCCATGAGGACACGCACCATGCCCCGCCGGCTGAGCGTCGCAGTGCTGGCGGCATCATTGCTGTTGTCGTCCTCATTTGGTGATGCCGCATTCGCCGCTGAACCGGTTGCCAGGCCGGATTACTTTATCAGTCCCGGAACGGTCATCATAGGCTGCACCTCCGGTGCCGCCGCCGGCGCGCTGGCCGCCGGCATGCCGATCACCGCGGCGATCGCCACCGGCACCGCCGTGGTGCCGTCCGCCTGGGCATTCATGATCACCATCACCTGGCTGGGCTGCGTGATCGGCGCTGCCACCGGGGCGGTTGCGGTGGGAACCGCCTGGCTGCTGGAGCGCAACCATCCGGAGTGAAGCCGTGCGACCGGTGCTGGCGGTGCTGTTGGCGTTTCTGCGGCTGGGCTGCACCAGCTTCGGCGGGCCGGTCGCCCATCTCGGCTTCTTCCGCGCCGAGCTGATCCAGCGCCGCCGCTGGCTGGACGAGGCCACCTTCGCCGACATCGTCGCGCTGTGCCAGTTCCTGCCCGGCCCGGCGAGCAGCCAGACCGCGGTTGCCATCGGCATGCTGCGCGCCGGGCTGCCCGGCGGGCTCGCCGCCTGGCTTGGCTTCACCCTGCCCTCGGCGCTGCTGATGGCCGGTTTCGCCGTTGGCGCGGCGCGGCTGGGCGACCCGGCGCAGGCGCCCTGGCTGCACGGGCTGAAGATCGTGGCCGTCGCGGTGGTGGCGCAGGCGGTGTGGAGCATGGGGCGCAGCCTGTGCCCGGACCGGCTGCGCGCCAGCATGGCGGTGGGTGCCGCGATCCTGGCGCTGGCGGTGCCTTCGGCGGCCGGGCAGGTGGGCGCCATTGCGGCGGGCGGGGCGATCGGCTGGCTGGCGCTGCCGGCGGCGGAAATCGTGCCGGGCAGCGCGCCGCATTTCGGCGTGCGGCGGCGCGTGGCGATGGCGGCGCTGCTGCTGTTCTTCGGTCTGCTGGCCGGCCTGCCGCTGCTGGCGGCCGCCACCGGCGACCATGCGCTGGCGCTGCTCGACCGCTTCTACCGCGCCGGGTCGCTGGTGTTCGGCGGCGGCCATGTGGTGCTGCCGCTGCTGCAACAGGCGGTGGTGCCGCCGGGGTGGATCGCGCCGGACGCGTTCCTGGCCGGCTACGGCGCGGCACAGGCCCTGCCCGGTCCGCTGTTCGCCTTCGCCGCCTATCTCGGCGCGGCGATGCAGCCGGCGCCGTCGGGGCCGGCCGGCGCGCTGCTGTGCCTGCTGGCGATCTACCTGCCCTCGTTCCTGCTGCTGGTCGGCGTGCTGCCGTTCTGGGACGCACTGCGCCGGCGCGCCGCGGTGCAGGCGGCGCTGCGCGGGGTGAACGCCACGGTGGTGGGCCTGCTGCTGGCGGCGCTGTACACCCCGGTCTGGACCTCGGCGATCACCGGGCCGGGCGATTTCGCCCTCGCCCTGGCGGCGTTTCTCGCCCTGGCATTCTGGCGCCTGCCGCCCTGGCTGGTGGTGGTGCTGGGCGGCGTGGCCGCTGCCGCGCTAGGATAGCAAATGCCGCACGACCACCATCATCAAGACCACCACCACGACCACGCGCCCGCGCGCTTCGGCACCGCCTTTGCCGTCGGCGCCGCGCTGAATATCGCCCTGGTCGCGGCGCAGGTGGCCGGCGGCTTTGCCGCCAACTCCATGGCGCTGCTGGCCGACGCCGCCCACAACGCCGGCGACGTGCTGGGGCTGCTGCTGGCCTGGGTCGCCTTCGTGCTCGGGCGCCGCCTGCCCACGGCGCGGCGCACCTATGGCTGGGGGCGCAGCAGCATCCTGGCCGCGCTGGCGAATGCGGTGGTGCTGCTGATCAGCGTCGGCGCCATCGCCGTGGAGGCGGTGCAGCGCCTCTTCGCGCCGGCCCCGGTGGCCGGGACCACCGTCATCTGGATCGCCGGCGCCGGGATCGTCGTCAACGGCCTCACCGCCGTGCTGTTCGCGCGCGGCCACGAGGATCTCAACATCCGCTCCATTTTCCTGCACATGGCGGGCGATGCGGCGATCTCCGCCGGGGTGGTGCTGGCCGCCATCGCCATCCTGCTGACCGGCCGGCTGTGGATCGACCCGGCCGCCAGCCTGGCGATCGCCGCCCTGATCACCGTCTCCACCTGGGGGGTGCTGCGCGATTCGGCGAACCTCGCCCTGGACGGCGTGCCGTCGCGCATCGCCGAGGCGGAGGTGGAAGCCTGGCTGTGCGACCTGCCCGGGGTGATCGAGGTGCACGACCTGCACATCTGGGGCCTGTCCACCACCGAGGCGGCGCTGACCGCGCATCTGGTGCGCACCGCGCATGTCGATGACCAGGAATTGATCCGCGTCGCCAGCCACGGTTTGCGCGCGCGGTTCCACATCGGCCATGCCACGTTGCAGGTGGAAACGCTGGACGTCGCGGAATCCTGCCGGCTGCGGCCGGCGGACGTGGTGTGAGATGCAAGGTAGGATTGTATGAAACTGCTGTTCTGGCGTCGCCGGCGGGTGCCGGTGCTGCGGCTGCACGGCGCGCTGGCCGCCCGGCTGGGTCCGCTCAACATCGAGGCTTATGGCAGGCTGATCGACGCCGCCTTCGACGCGGCCGGCAAACGCGGCACCGTGGTGCTGGACATCGACAGCCCGGGTGGCTCGCCGGTGCAGTCCGACCTGATCGCCGCCCGCATCCGCCGCCGTGCCGATGAGAACCACGCCAGGGTGATCGCGGTGATTGCCGAAACCGGCGCCTCGGGCGGCTACTGGCTGGCCTGCGCCGGCGACGACATCGTGGCGCATCCGATGAGCGTGGTCGGCTCGATCGGCGTGGTCGGCGGCGGGTTCGGCTTCGACCGGGCGCTCGACCGGCTGGGCGTGCAGCGCCGGCTCTACACCGCCGGCGCCAACAAGGCGCGGCTCGACCCGTTCAGCCCGGAACGCAAGGACGATTTGGTGTTCGTGCGGGCACTGATGGCCGACCTGCATACCCGCTTCAAGGACTGGGTGCGCACCCGGCGCGGCGCCCGGCTGAAGGGCGCGGAGGCCGAGGTTTTCGACGGCAGCTTCATGCTGGGCGACCGCGCGCTGGTGCTTGGCCTGATCGACCGCTTCGGCGACCTCGACGCGGTGGTGCGCGAGATCGGCGGCGAGCGGGGCAAGGCGCAGGTATTTCGCCCGCGCCGGCGCGGCCTGCTCAGCCGCCTGCCGGGGATGGCGGTGGAGGCGGTGCTGAACTCGCTGGAGGCGCGGTCGGGACCCAGGCTTTGAAGGAAGGCCAGGGCGCTGCCCTGGACCCGCCCAGCGCGCAGCGCGCCTGCGGCGCGACGGGGCGGTGGCCCCCTTGACCCCATTCCTTAGCGGGACGCGCCGCCGAACCCGAGGAACCCGGCCTGCGGCACCGGCGTGCCGGGCGTGTCCGCATATTGCCGCGATGGCGGCGGCGGGGCCGGCCGGGCTGCTGCGGCAACCTCAGGCGCCGGACGGGCGGCGGGATGCGGCCGGGATGCGGCCCGCACCGGCGCTGCCGGCCTGGCCGCCGCCTCGCCCGACGGCGGACCGCTGGGCACGGCACCGCGCAGCGACAGCAGCAGGAAGGTGATGTCGTTGCGGCCGAGATCGACCGACAGGTCCAGCGCGGTCAGGCCGAGCACGTTGCGCGCGTTCAGGTCGGCGCCGCGGCCGATGGCGTCGCGGGCCGACACGATGTCGCCGCGGTTGACCGAATCGAACAGCGCCTCGTTCGGGCGCATATCGCTGGCCGGGCGGTCCGCCGGGGCCGGGTCGTTGTCGGTGGCGCGGGCGCCGGGCAGGGCGGGCGGCTGCGCGCCCCGGCCGGCCGCAGGCTGCGCGGTCCCCACCACCGGGCCGGTCAACATGCCGCTGCTGTTCTGCCCGGGCGCCAGCTGCGCGTGGACACCGGGGGCGATGAGCAGCATGGCTGCAACCGACACGGCGCCGGTCAGCGCCATGCCGAAGGAGGGAAGCGTGTGTTTCATGGCCCTATCCTGACTCAGGACGGATTCAGATAAAAGAACCCGACATTGAGATAGGTCGCGTAGCTGCCCCAGACCAGGTACGGCACCATCAGCCAGGCAGCGAGCGGACGCACCCGTGCGAACGCCCAGATGGTCCAAACGATGGTGAGCAGCAGCGGCACGATCGCCACCAGCCCCCAGCCCGGGCTGTGCAGGCCGAAGAAGGCCGGCGACCACAGGAAATTGAACACCAGATTGGCGAACCACGGGCGCAGCGCCCGCCGGTCGGCCGGCTGTTTCCACACCAGCCAGGCGGCGATGCCGATCAGCACGTACTGGCACGACCACACCACCGGGAACACCCAGTTCGGCGGCGTCCCCGGCGCGTGGCGCAGTCCGTCATACCACGCGCTGATGTTCGGATCGGTCACCGCGCCGGCGATGCCGCCCGCGATGAAGCAAATCCCGATGAACCCGGCGAGCACCAGCGCCTGCAGCCAGGGCGAACCTGGGCCGGTCGATGGGCTGCGGTTATGTTCGCTTGCGCTTTGGAAGACACATACTCCGGTCAGATGTAATCATCCTACGCTCCCTCGCGCCGCCACGCCAGCACCGCGAGTCCCAGGATCAGCGACAGCGCCAGCCAGGGCGGCAGCAGCGGGATCGCGGTGATGCCGGTCACCAGATGGTCGCGGCGGCGTTGCAGCCCGATCCAGGAAGCGCCCGCCGCCTCGCCGCCCGGCTCGCTCCGCCGCAGCTCCGGCGCGCCGGCCGGGTCGAGCCAATGGACGCTGCCGCCGCTCGCCCGCGCCAGCGGCGCCAGCAGGGTGGCGGTGGCGCGCAGATCGGCGATCTCGGCCGGGTTGGCCGCCCCCACCGCGGCATAGGCGGTGCGCTCGCCATCGCCGACCTGCCATACCCCGGGCAGCGTCGCCGCCACCTGCCCGACCGCACGGCCGGGCCGGGTGGCGGCCAGCGCCAGAATCTGCCGGCTGCCTTCGGGATCGACCACCGTGACCTCGCCCGCCGGCACCGCATCGGTGCTGCGGCGTTCCACCGCCAGCCGGCCGTGCTCGGCGCGCGCGGTCAGGGCGATCTCCTCCAGTTCGGGTTCCCGCATCAGCCAGTGCGCCACCCGGCGCAGCAATTCGGCCTGCGGGCCGCCGCCCATATGGCCGCGCGACCACAGCCAGATCTGGTCGGACAGCAGCAGCGCCACCCGCCCCTCCTCGACATGATCGAGCAGCAGCAGCGGCTCGCCCTGCGGCCCGCTGAGCAGCGCATCGCCGTGCTGCACCCCCGGCGCGATGCGCCGGTACCACGGCCCCCAGCCTGGCACGCCCGAAGCCGGCTCGCCCGAACCCGGCGCCCGCCAGCCGGCCAGCCCGGCGGTGACCGGATGGCGGGTGCCGAGCGGCGTCACCAGCGGGCGGAACGCGCCTTCCACCACCGCATCGGCCGAAGCCGGCCGCGCCGGCAGCACGCTGCCCAGCGGGCTCATCGCCAGGCTGCCCGGGCCGCTGAACTCCGGCCCGACGCTGAGCAGCAGCGCGCCGCCGCCGCGCACGTAGTCGGCGATGTTGCGCAGATACAGCGGCGGCAGGATGCCGCGGTTCTGGAACCGGTCCAGGATGATCAGGTCGAATTCGCGGATCTTCACCTGAAACAGCTCGCGCACCGGGAAGGCGATCAGCGCCAGCTCGTTGAGCGGCGTCAGGTCGTCCTTTTCCGGCGGGCGCAGGATGGTGAAGTGCACCAGATCCACCGCCGGGTCGGCCTTCAGCAGCCGCCGCCAGGTGCGCTCGCCGGCATGCGGCTCGCCCGACACCAGCAGCACCCGCAGCCGGTCGCGCACGCCGTTGATCGCCACCACCGCAAGGTTGTTGAGGGCGGACACCTCGCCCGGCAGCGGATCGGCGGTCAGTTCCACCACGGTGGGACCGGCGCGGGTGATCGGCACCTCGACGCCGTGCTCCACCCCCAGCGGCACGCTCTCGACCCGCGGCGGCTCGCCGTCGCGGCGGATGGTCAGGCGGGCGGCGCCGCCGGCGCGCGGCACGCCGAGATCCTCCACCGCCAGGCGGAGGGTCACCGACCGGCCGACGATGCCATAGCCGGGCGCCTCGACGATGCGGATGCGCCGGTCGGTCTGCTCGCCGCCGGCCGGGATCAGCACGTGCAGCGGCGTGCCGTCCAGCGGGTTGCCGGCGGGGATGTCGTGCACCTGCCCGTCGGTGATCGCCACCACCCCGGCCAGCCGGGCGCGCGGAATATCGGCCAGCGCCCGGTCAATGGCGGCCACCAGACGGGTGCCCTCCGACCCCGCTTCCGGCACGGTGACGGTGCGCAGTTCCAGGTCGGGCAGGCGGGCGGCCTGTTCCTCGATGCGGGCGCGGGCTTCCTGCGCCAGCCGCGTTCGCGCGCCCACGCCCATGCTGGCGGTCTGGTCGACCACCAGCAGGCCGATATCGGGCAGGGTCTGGCGGGTTTCCTCCACCAGCCGCGGGCCGGCGAGCCAGAGCAGCACGGCGGCAAAGGCAAACAGCCGCCACACCGCGCCGCGTGCCCGCCGCCACAGCGCCAGACCGAGCGCGACGGCGCACAGCACGGCAAGCGCCGCGAACAGCCATTCCGGGATGGCCGGATCGAACCGCAGCGCCGCCACCGCCTGTTCCATGCGCATCGGTCAGGCCGCCATCAGCGGTCGCGGCCGCGCCGGCGGCGTCATTGTCCGAGCCTTTCGAGCAGCGCCGGCACGTGCACCTGATCGCCCTTGTAGTTGCCGGTCAGCGCATACATCACCAGGTTGACCCCGAACCGGTAGGCCAGCATGCGCTGCCGCGCACCGCCCGGGATGAGCACGGCCGCCGGCTGGCCGGCCTCGTCGCTCGCCCAGGCCGCCGCCCAGTCATGGCTGCCGATGATCACCGGGCTGACGCTGTCGTTGCTGCGGTCCTGGTCGCGCTGCACCCACACCGTGTCGCCGGTGAACCGGCCGGGGAAGTCCTGCAGCAGGTAAAAGGCGCGCGCCAGCACATGCGCGGTGGTCAGCGGCGCCAGCGGCGGCACCGCCAGCCCGCGGCCAACCTGCGCCAGCGCGGCCGCCGCGCCGGGGTTGAACCCCTGGCCACTGCCGCCGCCGGTATCGATCAGGATGATGCCGCCATTGGCCATGTAGGCGTTCAACGCCGCCAGCGTGGCGCCCGCCGGGGTGGTCGCATCGGCAGTGACCGGCCAGTACAGCAAGGGGTAGAAGGACAGATCGTCCTGCCCCGGCACCACCGCGGCCGGCGCCCCGAGATTGGCGGCGGTGCGCCGGTTGACGTAGTTCGACAGCCCGGCCAGCCCGCTCTGCGACAACTGATCGACCTCGGCATCGCCGGTGACGATATAGGCCAGCCGGGTGGACAGCGCCGGGTTGGGCTCCGGCGCGGCTGCCTGGGCACCTTGGTGCGGCGCCAGCACCAGCAGGGCCAGCACGGCAGCCGCCCGCAGCAGGCCGCGCAGGCGCAGCGACGCCAGCAGGTCGATCGCCAGCAGCGCCAGCGCCGCGGCGATCAGCCAGGGCGCCAGCGCCCGCTCCGGCGCGGCGCCGCCGAGCGGCCCCTCATGCGCCCCCGGGATGGGCGGCGCCGCCTCGGGTGCGGCCATCCGATTGGACAGGTTGAGCGCCCGCCGCCCGGTCTCCGGCCCGTACAGCCCGGGCGGATGGCGCGGCGAAACCGCCGCCCCGGCCAGTTCACGGGCGGTGAGCGCGCTGGCGACGGGCGGCGGCGCGGCGAGCTGGCCGAACCCGTCCAGCGTCTCGGCCGGGGCGAGCGGCGGGCCATTGGCATCCCCCCCGGCCGCCTCATCGGCCGCGGCCACCCCCGCCGAGACCGCCACCAGCCGGCGCAGCATATCGACGAACAGGCCGGAGAGCGGCAGGTCCGACCAGTCGGCGTTGGCGGTGACGTGAAACAGCACGATCCGGCCGGCCCCGCGCGGCGCCTGGGTGACCAGCGGCGTGCCGTCGGCCAGCCGTGCCCAGGTCGCCCCGCTCAGCTGCGCCCCCGGCTCGGCCAGCACCTGGCGGGTCACCTTGACCTCATCGGGCACCGCCAGCCCGGCGAACGGCGAATTCGCGGCGAAGGCGGCCAGCCCGGCCGGCTGGCTCCACGACATCGCCCCGCCAAGCTGGCGGTCGCCGGCCAGCAGCTTGACCGGCAGCAGGCCATCCGGGTGCTCGGCCAGACGCGGGCCGGCAAAGCGCACCAGCAGCCCGCCCTTCTCCACCCAGGCCGCCAGCGCCTCGCTGTCCGGCCCGGCGGCGAGGCTGGCATCGGCCAGGATCAGCACGGCAAGCTGGCGCGACAGCAACTGCGCCAGCTCGCCCTGGCGGACCTCGGCGGTCGCCTCCAGTGCCCGCCGCAGATAATACAACGGGCCGGTCAGCGGGGTCGCCGCGGCGGCGGCGTCACCGGCCAGCAATCCGACCGGGCGGCGGCGCCAGCGCTCGTCCAGCAGCAGCACGGCACCGGCCGAGGACTGCCCCTCCAGCACCAGCCGGCCGAGCCGGTTGCGCAACTCCGGCGGCAGCGCGATCGGCGCCTCGGCCTCGGCCGCCTGCGGGGCGAAACTGGCCACGGCGCGCGCCAGGGTGCGGCCGTCGCCGGTCTGCGCCAGCACCGCGGCCTCGGCGGGCTGGTTGCGCGGCACCTGGGCGATGCGCGCCACCAGCCGGTCGGCGCCGGCCCGCGGCAGCAGCAGCAGACGGGCGGGCGCAATCGGGTCGCGCAGCACCTCCATTGGCCCGACCGCGGCCAGCGCCGTGGCGAAGCCGTCCCAGCCGGCGCCGCCGGTGGTGCCATCGGCGAGGTAGAGCACGGCGCCCCTGCCCGCCCAGTCGCGCAGCGCGGCGGCGGCGGCGGCGCGGTCGGACGGCCACGGCTTGGGCCGCAGCGCCGCCAGCCGGGTGCGCGCTTCCGGCACCGGCATGGCGGGGGTGGCGGCGGGGGCGGCGTCGGTTTCGCTGGGCGCGGTGGCGAGCAGGCCGACCAGCCGGCCGGCGCGTGCGGCGCGGTCGAGCGCGGCCTCGGCGGCGGTCATGCGGCGCGGCCAGTCCACCGCCGCCGCCCAGCCGTCATCCACCACCAGCAGCAGCGGGCCGCCGCCGCCGGGCAGGCTGCCGCCGGCCTCCAGCACCGGCCGCGCCAGGCCGACGATCACCAGCCCGGCCGCGAGCATGCGCAGCAGCAGCAGCCACCAGGGGGTGCGCGCCGGCGTCTCCGCGGTTGCCGTCAGCCCCAGCAGCAGGCGCAGGGCGGGGAAGATTTCGCGCCGCGGCGCCGGCGGGGTGACCCGCAGCAGCCACCACAGCAGCGGCAGCGCGGCAAGCGCCAGCAGAACCCAGGGTTCCGCGAAGGTCGGCACGGCGAAGCTCATCGCCCGCCCGCGCCGCGCCGCCCGGCCTGCGGCGCCAGCGCCGTGTAGAGCGCCAGCAGCGCCGCCTCCGGCGGATGGTCGGTGCGGTGGGTGGAAAAGCCGAACCCGGCGGCGGCGCAGATGGCGGCCAGCCCGGCCTGCTGCCCGGCCAGCCGTTGCGCGTAGGCCGCGCGCACGTCCTCGACGCGGGGGATCAGCGTGTGCAGCCCCCCCTCCAGCCCGTGCCGCAGCCCCTCGAACCGCACCCGCCCGCTATACGGCAGCAGCACCTCGGCAGGGTCGAGCACCTGCAGCACATGCCCGGTCACCGGCACCGCGGCCAGCCGCCCGACCGCCGCCTGGATGTCCGCGAGCGGGCCGAGCAAGTCGCCGATCAGCACCACGCGGGCATGGCGCGGCAGCGTGACGTCGGGCGGCAGCCCCTCGCCCGCCGGCAAGCGACCGAGTTCCCCGGCCAGCCGCTCCAGCCCGCCGCGCCCGGTGGCGGTGCGCGTCGCCGGGGCCAGCAGGCGCACCCGCTCGCCGCCGCGCAGCAGCAGGCTGGCCAGCGCCAGCGTCAGCAGCCCGGCCCGCTCCAGCTTGGAGGTGGCGGCGTGGCGCGACTGCCATTGCATGGACGGCGCACCGTCGCGCCACAACATCACGGTCTGCGCCGCTTCCCATTCGGTCTCGCGGACGAAATACCTGGTGTGCGGCGCGCGGTCGGACCGGGCGGATTGCCGCCAGTCGATGCGGCTGGCCGGGTCGCCGGCCATGAAGGGGCGGAACTGCCAGAAACTGTCGCCCTGGCCGACCCGGCGCCGCCCGTGCACGCCCTGCGCCACCGTCGCCGCCACCCGCTCCGCCGCCACCAGCAGCGGCGGCAGCCGGTCGCCCAGCGCCTCGGCACGGCGCGCGGCAAGAAGCGGGGCGGCGCCGCTCATCCGATCCGCTCGACCATCCGCGCGATCACGTCGCCCAGCACCACCCCGTCGGCGCGGGCGGAAAAATTGAGCGCCATGCGGTGGCGCAGCACCGGCGGCGCCAGCGCGGCCACGTCCTCCACGCTCGGCGCCAGCCGGCCATCGAGCAGGGCGCGGGCGCGCGCGGCCAGCATCAGCGCCTGCGCCGCGCGCGGGCCGGGACCCCAGGCGACGTGGCGGCGCACCGCCTCGTCGCCGGTGCTCTCCGGCCGGCCGCCGCGCACCAGGCGCAGGATGGCATCCACCACGCTTTCGCCCACCGGCACCCGGCGGATCAGCGCCTGGGCGGCGATCAGTTCCGCCGGCGTCAGCGCCTGCGCCGGCGGCGTCTCGGCGGCCCCGGTGGTGGCCACCAGCATCGCCCGTTCGTCCGCCAGCGCCGGATAGCCGACCTGCACCTCGAGCAGGAAGCGGTCGAGCTGGGCTTCCGGCAGCGGGTAGGTGCCTTCCTGCTCGATCGGGTTCTGCGTCGCCAGCACGTGGAACGGGGCGGGCAGCCGGTGCTCGACGCCGCCCACCGCGACCCGCCGCTCCTGCATCGCCTGCAGCAGCGCCGACTGGGTGCGCGGGCTGGCGCGGTTGATCTCGTCGGCCATCAGCAACTGGCAGAACACCGGGCCGGGCACGAAGCGGAAGCTGCGCCGGCCGGTGGCGTCCTCGTCCAGCACCTCGCTGCCCAGGATGTCGGCCGGCATCAGGTCGGGGGTGAACTGCACCCGCTTGGAGCCCATGCCCAGCACGGTGGCCAGCGTCTCCACCAACCGGCTCTTGCCCAGCCCGGGCACGCCGACGAGCAGCACATGGCCGCCGGAGAGCAGGCTGATCAGGGTCTGATCCACCACCTCCGGCTGGCCGTAGATGGCGCGCCCGACCTGTGCCCGCACCGCGGCGATACGGGCCCCGAACGCCTCCACCTCGGCAAGCAGGTCGCCCCCGCCGCCGGCAAAGTGCAGGCCGGCGGGGTCATTGGCGATCGATCCGGACAGGCCGGCGGGGGCGGGGGCATGCGGCATGGGGCGATCCTGGTCTGGCGGATCCATCCTAGATCGGTGTTCGCGCGCAGTGTGCCACTTTCAGGGATGGGGGGCGCCTCCCTATATCGGGGAACGGTTGGACCAGGAACGGGCGGAGAGGCATCTGTGAACGACGCCACGCACAGCTTTGCAGGAGACACCGCCATCACAGGGCACCGGCGCCGCGGACCAATCCCTCCCCCCGGTCCGCCCGCGCACGGTTCGCTGTTGCCGAACGGCCCGCCGCAGCCTGCCGCGCCCCGCCAGCCGGCCGAGTGCGGCGCCCTGCCCTTCGTGATCCGCCGCGACGGCACCTGGCTCTACCGCGGCAGCCCGATCGCCCGGAAGGAGATGGTGTGCCTGTTCGCCTCGGTGCTGCGCCGCGACGAGGACGGCGATTTCTGGCTGGAAACCCCGGCCGAGCGCGGCCGCATCGCGGTGGAGGACGCGCCCTTCCTGGCGGTCGAGCTGGACTGGCGCGGCTGCGGGCGCGACCAGGTGCTGACCTTCCGCACCAACGTGGACGAACTGGTCACCGCCGGGCCGGAGCACCCGATCCGCATCGCCCACGACCTGCTGACCTGCGAGCCGACGCCCTATCTGCTGGTGCGCCGCGGCGCCGGGCGGCTGAATATCGAAGCGCGCATCTCCCGCGCCGTGTATTACGAACTGGTCGCCCTGGCCGAGCCGGGGGAACTGCACGGCCGCCGCGTGCTGGGCGTATGGAGCCAGCGCTGCTTCTATTCGCTCGGCGACCTGCCACCATGCGAGGACTGATAGCTGCCCCTTGACGCCCAGGCATTGCGGACCCGGCTGACCGCGCGGATCGCCGCCCAAACACCTGATCCGCTGCGGCCCGCGCAGGACTCGCCGGTGCCGCCCGCCATCGCCGCCGCGGCAGGGTCGGACGACGCGCGCGGGCTGGCCGAGGGGCCGCTGGTGCCGGCCGCCGTGCTGGTGCCGTTCGTGCTCGGCCCGGCGCCCGGCGTGCTGCTGACCAAGCGCAACGCCCATCTCAGCAGCCATGCCGGCCAGGTGAGCTTCCCCGGCGGCCGCATCGACGCCGCCGACGCCAGCCCCGAAGCGGCGGCGCTGCGCGAGGCGCAGGAGGAAATCGGCCTCGACCCCGCCCGGGTGGAGGTGCTGGGCCGGCTCGGCGACTACATCACCGGCACCGGCTACAGCATCACCCCGGTGCTCGGCCTGCTGCCGGTGGGGGTGGGCATGGACGGGCTGGACCTGCGCCCCTCGCCCGACGAAGTGGAAGCGGTGTTCCTGCTGCCGCTGGCGGTGCTGCTCGACCCCGAGGCGCCGCGCCGGCGACGGGCGGAATACCGCGGCCGCTGGCGGGAGTTCTGGGTCTGGCCGCATCCGGAGCATGACATCTGGGGCGCAACAGCCGCTATCCTGGTGCATCTGGCCACCGTCCTGCGCGGGGAATGATGCTGCGTTTCGCCGAGATCGGTTTTTTTCTGCTGCCCTTCGTTCTCTATGTGGTGTGGCGCCTGCTGGGCACCCGCGCCACCCCCGGCCTGCTGTGGGCAACCGCTTTGCTGCTCGCCGTGCTGGCGGCGGTGGTGGTGTGGTACGGCATGCAGAACAGCCTGCCGGCCGGCAGCCGCTACGTGCCGGCGGAGGTTCGCGGGGGGGTGATCGTGCCGGGGCATGCGAAGTAGGCAAGGCCAGGGCGCTGGACCCGCCAGGGGCCGGGAGGCCCATGGAACCCATTCGTTCAGGGGAGCGGGGCATCGGGCAGAGCGCGGTGTGTTGGTTTCAATCAATAGAAAAGGAATCGCAACAGGCTCGACCGCTTCCGCTGCGGGGCATATAGTTCTTCCTATGTTCCCGTCGCCGGTCAGAGTCGGGCGCTAACCGGAAGAAGACCGAAGCATCATGTTCCAGCCGAAGACAGAAGCGTGCGGGCCGCAACCGATCCCAACCGCCCCTGCGGAAACGCTGGAGATCGGCCGGATAATGAGCCGGGCGCTTGCCGCAGCTACCGCCGAGATCGGACGCCTTACCCTCGCGCACAGCTTCGGCCATCGTCTCATCGTCGCCTGGTGGCAAGCCCTCACCGATGCCGACGCCAAGGCGCAGCCGCTGCGCGAGCCGATGTTTCCTTTTCACCTGGCGGAGTTGCCGGCATCGGCGCAAGCCCTTGCCGATAGCATTGGCCTGGCGGCGTCCCGGCTCGACCCGGAAATTGCGGCCTATCAAATCGGACTTGCCTACACCGGGATGCTGCCGGCCGCGTATCGCAGCACGCACGGCATCTATTATACCCCCCCTGCTCTAACTGCGCGTCTGATCACTCAGGCAACCGAAGCCGGCGTTGATTGGACGACCGCACGCATCCTCGACCCCGCTTGCGGCGGCGGGGCCTTCCTTGCCCCGGTTGCCCAACGGATCATCAAATCGCTGCCTGACTGCAGTCCCCGCATCTTGATTCGGAATATCGCCACACGACTGCGGGGTTATGAATTAGACCCCTTCGGAGCGTGGCTTTCTCAAGTGGCCCTTGATGCCGCAATGCTTGCGGTATCGCGCGCCGCCAACCGCCGCCTGCCGGTGCTCGTCAGCGTGTGCGACAGCCTTCGCCGCAGCCCGTCACGCGAACGCTTTGACCTGGTCATTGGCAACCCGCCCTACGGGCGTGTGACATTGCCCCCCACAACCCGCGCCCTTTTCAAACGAAGTCTTTTTGGTCACGCAAACCTCTATGGGCTTTTTACCGATATGGCTCTCCGCCACGCGAAGCCCGGTGGCGTCATCGCTTATGTCACACCGACAAGCTTTCTTGCGGGTGAGTATTTCAAGAATCTGCGTGCATTGCTTGGGAGCGATGCGCCGCCGACGACAATTGATTTTGTTGCTGCGCGCAAGGGTGTCTTTGAGGACGTGCTGCAGGAAACATTACTTGCGACTTATCGGCGTGGTGCCGTGGCCGCACCCGTCATGGTGCATGAGATTACGCCCGGCGTCGGCGCGGGTATCACGACCACAACCAACGGAACAATCGCCCTGCCGGCAGACCCTTCGCAACCATGGGTGTTGCCGCGCAATCCATTGCAGACTCCACTCGTGGCACGTCTGGTCCGAATGACGCACAGGCTTGCGGATTGGGGCTACCATGTCAGCACCGGTCCTCTGGTCTGGAATCGTTTCAAGAACCAACTGGCACACACGCCGGGCCGGAACCGGCATCCTTTGATTTGGGCAGAAGCAGTTACTTCAGATGGACGGTTTTTGTTTCGAGCGGACAAGAAAAATCATGCGCTGTATTTTGAAATTCGTCGCGGCGATGAATGGTTGATTGTAAATTATCCATGCGTTCTTTTGCAGCGGACGACAGCGAAGGAGCAGCCGCGCCGGTTAATTGCCGCATCGTTGCCGGATGAATTTCTCAATAAATACGGCGCCGTGGTTGTCGAGAATCATCTCAACATGCTTCGCCCGATTGCCGAGGCATCGCCCGTTCCGCCGGATGTTTTGGCGGCATTTCTGAACAGCGCGGCTGCCGACCGCGCCTTCCGTTGTGTAAGCGGCAGCGTGGCCGTTTCGGCTTATGAATTGGAGTCCTTGCCGCTTCCAGCACCAGAGGAATTGGACGATTTGCATCGTCTTGTTCGGAGCCGTGCAACGCGGTTGCGCATCGAGGCGGCTGCCGCGCGCCTTTACGACGGGGACGCGTGATGAACGCGCTTCCTCCCTATGCTCCGCGGCAACTCGTCGCTGAACGATTGCCGTTCATTTTCCCCGACGGCACCCCCAACCGCACTTATTGCGTGCGCGAACTTGCCGCGAGTGCGGTATTTACTGCTATTTATATCGGTGCCGTTGAAGGTTTGGACCGGTATCTCGGCCCGGTTCACGTCTACCGCATGACAGATGAGCAGTCACTTAAGTCCGCCGCCACCGACAGAGTCGCCTATGCCGAAAATATTCTTAAGAAGAATGCCAATATACCAGGAAAGACCTGGTATGCCGATAACACGCGCGAGCCGATCCGCGACGAGACGTTGCGCGATGGTTTGGTTGCGATCGGTGCGGTTGTCCGGCGCGAGGACTTGCCGACAACATCCGGCCTGCCGCGCTACGCGCTCAAAGCCGACTTCGCGCGCCTTTTCGATCCGCTGCTGCAGGGCGACGCATTCGAAAAGGCAGTTGCCCATTTCCTGACGAACCACCTCAGCAAGAGCGCACTTGCTCGTGTTTCAATCATGCTTGCCGGAGCCGCCGGGAGTGCTGCGGGTGTTCTCGTTACTTTCCCCAACGGCGAAACGCGCCAGCTTGCCCCAGGCCGGAGTTCGATCATCTCACAGGCCGTCATTCAGATATTCGCCAGGCGCTACCTCGAAAAGCCGGTGGTGTTGTGGCTCAGTGAAAGCGGCAACAGGATCGTCATACGCGACGACCGCATTGCGACTGCGATCGGCCTCAAGATTGAGGCCGACAAGAACCTTCCTGACCTCATTCTTGCCGACCTCGGCCCGGCTGAGCCGTTGATCGTGTTTGTCGAGGTGGTTGCGACCGATGGGGCAATCACGCCGCGCCGCCGCGAGGCGATCCTCGCAATTACCGACGCTGCGGGCTTCAAGCGCGCGCAGATCGCGTTCCTGACCGCGTACCAGGACCGCGAGTCGGCGGGCTTCAAGAAGACGGTTGCCCAGCTTGCCTGGGATTCCTTCGCCTGGTTCGTCTCCGAACCGGAAAGCATCATCATCATGCGCGATGGTGGCGCGAGCCATGCGCGCCTTGCCGCCCTGAGCGGCGGAACCTGATCCTGGCCGGGTGGATGTGCCCCCCTGCGATCGAGCGCAATGCGTTTGGCGGTCGTGACGCTCGCCATCCGGCCGTCCTTCCCTTGACGCCCGCCCCCCCCGGCCTGCGCGCCGTGCTGGCTGCCCTGCCGGGTGCCCGGGTGGTCGGCGGCGCGGTGCCCGACGCGCTGGCGGGGCGGAGGTTGCCGATATCGACCTCGCCGCCGGCACCGACCACTACCGCCAGAAGATAGTTTGCTAAAATGCAGTCGCTTCCCTACGGTGACCAGAGGCATTCCGTGCTGGCGGTGCTGCAGGCACTTGATGCTGCAGGCTAAGGGCGGCACGGGCAATCAGGTTCTCAGTATGCCGAACCCGCAAGGCGCCTCTGCGTTTGGCTTCAAGACGCCGAGGGCCGAAGAATTCGCCCATGATTTTCTCTGGCGGGTGCATCCCCATGTGCCAGGCAAGGGCGGGATCGCCGTCTTCAACCGGTCGCATGACGAGGATGTGCTGGTCACCCGGGTCCACAAGCTGATCGATCAACCGACCTGGCTGGCGCGCTACCACCGCATCCGTCAGTTTGAGGACCTGCTGATCGGGAACGGCGCGAACCTCGCGGTGTCGCAGATTGTCGCAGACACGATGGAGGGGCTGCAGATGTCCTATCCGAAGCCGACCGTGGATCTGGCCGAGATCCGACGCAAATACCATGCGGCCGGGCGCGAGGAGAAAGACGCCAAAGCGGCGAATTAGCGCCGCCGTCATGCCCGGCTGGCTTTTCACGTCGCTGCGGGACTATCGGATTGAATGGTTGCCGCGTGATTTGGTTGCTGGTTTGCTGCTGGCAGCGATCGCCATTCCCGGCCAGTTCGCGACCGCCCGGCTGGCAGGGATGCCGCCCGAGACAGGGCTTTATGCTTTTGCCGCCGGCTCGATCGCATTCGCTGCCTTCGGCGCCAACCGGTTCATGTCGGTCGCGGCTGACTCGACCATCGCGCCGATCTTCGCTGGCGGGTTGGCGTCGATCGCCGCTGCCGGTCCGGCGAACTATACCGAGCTGGCCTCGCTGCTTGCGGTTCTGGTCGGCATCGTCCTGGTTGCCGCCGGCCTGCTGCGGGCCGGGTGGCTCGCCACATTGCTGTCGATCCCGGTCACGACGGGTTTCCTCGCAGGGATCTCGGTCCACATCATCGTGGGCGAACTGCCGACGCTGCTGGGCCTTTCCGAAGAGCAGGGGCATCTGCTTGTGCGCCTTGCCCTTGTCGTCAGCCGGGTCGGGGAGACGAATCCGTCCACGCTTGCGTTGGGTGCTGGCGTCCTGATTGTGACCGTTGGCACGGCACGGTTCAGCACCCGGGTTCCCGGCGCCTTGATCGGTCTTGTTGGGGCGGGCCTCGCCGTGGCCCTGTTCGACCTTGGCGGCCGTGGCGTCAGCCTGCTTGGCGCCCTCCCGGTGCCGTTGCCGCACCTCGCCCTGCCGGCTCTGCCCGGGGTTGGCGAGATGGGCCGGATGATGCAGCTGGCGTTGGTGGTCGCCATGGTCTGTATCATGCAGACATCGGCGGTGGCGGGCACGTTTCCGTCCGACGAAGGCACGCCTGACGACGTTGGCCGCGATTTCGCGGGGGTCGGCGCGGGCAGCATCCTGGCTGGGATGTTGGGCGCCTTCGCTGTCGATTCGAGCCCGCCCAGCACCGCGATTGTCCAGGAATCGGGCGGGCGCTCCCAGATCGCCTCGCTCACGGCTGTCGCCGTGATGATTGCGCTCGCGGTTTTCGCCGCGGCGCTGATGGCCTATGTGCCACAAGCAGCGCTTGCCGCCATTCTGGTGTACATCGCGACACGCATCTTCCGTGTTGACGAGATGATCCGGATCTATCGCCGCGGCGGGCGCGAGATCCTGCTGGTGGCTGCAAGCGCCGGGCTCGTTGTGGCCCTGCCGATCGAGAGCGGCATGCTGCTTGCCATCATGCTGTCTTTTGTGCACAGCCTCTACGTTGTTGCTCGCCCCCATTGCGTCGAATTGGCCCGTGTGCCGGGAAGCACCGTGTGGTGGCCGCCAAATGGCAGCGGACAGGGCGAGCATGAGGTCGGAGTGCTGGTTTTTGCCCCTGCGGCGCCGGTCAACTTCACCAACGTCGAGCACATCTGCACCGAAATGAAATTGGCTGTCGCAGCTCAGTGCCCGCCGGTGAAGCTGCTGGTCATCGAGGCGAATGGCATCATCGACATCGACTATACCGGTAACCGGGGCAAAACCCCGGGTAAGCAGGTGCAGCATGCGTCCGCCTGCGGAACGGCCGCCGCAGAAATCCGCCATTTTTTGGCCGTCGAACCCGGATTGACCCGCTTCCGTTCTGTGTTCGCCCGGGGTTTTGCC
>CAIVPZ010000176.1 GCA_903907955.1 uncultured Acetobacteraceae bacterium
GGTGCAGTTCACCGACACCGACAAGCGGCGTCCCATCTACAACGGCAACGCCGGCACGATCACCAGCATCAATGCCGGTAGCGGACAGATCACCGCGCGGCTCGACGCGGCCGGCGGGGCAGGGCGGGAGGTGACCTGGTCCGCCGACGAGTTCGAGGGGTTCCGGCACGGCTATGCGGGGACGATCTACAAGGGGCAGGGGAAGACCCTGGACCGGACCTATCTGTACCACACCGAGCACTGGCGGGCGGCGGCGAGCTATGTCGCACTGACCCGGCAGCGGGAGAGCGCACAGGTGTTTGTCGCGCGCGAGACGGCGCGCGACGCCCCGCAGCTTGCCCGGCAGATGGCGCGGGGCGAAGTGCGCGCGGCTTCCGTTGCCTGGGCCACGCCGGAGGAGGCGTCGAAGCTGCGGGCGGAGCGCCAGGCCGAGGCTGCCGCGGCCTCTCGGAACGCGGAACGCACCAAGCGGCAGGAAGCGCCGGATGTGGACAGGTTGCGCGCGGTGGTGCGCGAGGCGCTGGCTGCACGGCAGCGGTCGAATGCCGCGGGTGACAAGCCGGAGGCGACCCCGGCACCGGATGCGCGCGCCGAGCCGGCGCAGCGCCCGGCGGATTCTGCCGCGGCCTACTGGAAGGCCCTCGCGAAGGCGCCGCGGGACGCGCGGGGCGAGGACAGGTTGCAGGCGAAGGTGCGCGATGCGCTTGCCGCGCGGCAGCGGTCGAATGCCGCGGATGAAAGGCCGGAGGCGGCCCTGGCACCGGCCACGCGCACGGAGCCGGCGCAGCGCCCGTCGGATTCCGCTGAGGCCTACTGGAAGGCCCTCTCGAAGGCGCCACGGGAAGCGCCGGGCGAGGACAGGTTACAGGCGAAGGTGCGCGAGGCGCTGGCGGCACGGCAGAGGAACGCCGCGGATGAAAAGGCGGCGGCGGCCTCGGCGGCGGACGCGCCGCGCCATGTCGCCGTTCGCAGTTCATCGGAGGACGAATGGGCGCCGGCGGCGTTGTTGCCAGCGTGGCGTGATCCGACCGGGCAGGGGCGGGACAGCCTGGGGCGCGGCACGTCACCCGAGGATCTGGCCCGCGTCGCCAACCAAGACCCGGCGGTGCTGCGCGAAGCCGATGGCCGGAAATGGGCTATGCGGACCATCTACCTCGGCCCCGAGACCGCGGCCGACGCGCTGGACGCGCTCATCAAGACATCGGGGAACGATCTGCGGGAAGCGGCCCGGAAACTGGAGGCTGGAGGGCCGGAGGTGCTGGGTGCCCTGCGTGGGCGTGAGGGATGGCTGGCGAGCCGGACCGTTCGGGATGAGCGGCAGCAGGCGAGGCGTGTCGCGCCGGCGATCCCTGCCAGCCTGAAACGCGAGGCGGTGGCGCGGGACGCGGCCGTGAGTTTCCACACGGCGGAGGTGGACCAGCAGCGGATTCGGGATGCGGTCGAGGTGCCCGGCCTGTCCAGGGCCTCGCTGGCCGTGCTCGAAGATGTGGGGGCCGCGCTCCGTGCGACCCGCGAACAGCGCGACGATGAACGCTATGACGCCAAAGAGCGGCGCCAGGAGGAGGCGGTCGCGGGCGCGTGGACCGCTGGCCGGGCCGATCCGCGCGTGGCCGGCGAGCTGGACCGGTTCATGGCGGCGGCCGAGCGGCGGCTTGGCGAGGAGGGGATGCGCGATGCCTCGCGGGCTGCCGGGCAGGTGGGCCGGATGGCCGTGCCCGGCGCCGGGCCGGAGCATCAGGCCGGGCTGGACGTGCTGGCGCAGAGCTTCATGCGTGCACGCGAGGGCA